>CAKRRH010000049.1 GCA_934394855.1 uncultured Eubacteriales bacterium | reverse complement strand
ATATAATAATGCCTTATTTAATAAAAACAATGCTTAAAACTTTCCTCACATTCATTTTATGCTAAAATATAGCTTGAGAATGGAGGGAAAAATGATTAAGTCGGTTATTTTAGCAGCAGGTAAAGGAACAAGAATGAAGTCTAAGACTCCAAAAGTCTTGCACCAAATTTTTGATAAAACTCTTGTAGGTTATGTTCTTGATGCAGTTAATAATACTGGATTTGTTGATGAATCTTTTGTTATTGTTGGACATCAAGCAGAAAGAGTAGAAGAATATATCAAAACAAACTACACCAATGCAAGAACCGTACTTCAAACACCTCAGTTAGGAACAGGTCACGCAGTTAGTATGGTTTGTCCTTATTTAGAAGATTTTGATGGCGAAGTTATTATATTATGTGGCGATACTCCACTTGTAACTTCGGATACTTTGAAAAAGTTTGTTGAATATCATCACTCTGTAAATTCTGATATAACTGTTATGAGTGCAATTTTTGATAATCCAACAAACTACGGTAGAATTGTTAGAAATTCAGATAACTCAGTAAATTCTATAGTAGAAGAAAAAGATGCAACTATTGAACAAAAAGCTATAAAAGAAGTTAATGCTGGTATATATTGTCTAAATTGGGCAAAAATTAAACCTGCATTTTCTCAACTCAAAACAAATAATGCTCAAGGTGAATATTATTTAACCGATATTATAAAATGGGGTAATGAAAATAACTTGAATGTTAATGCTCACCCTCTTGAAAACAACGAAGAAATATACGGTATCAATTCTAAGGTTAACCTTGCAGAAGCTTCTAAAATGCTTAATCAAAGAATACTAAAACATCACATGGAAAACGGTGTTACAATCGTTGACCCTGAAACTACTTGGATAAGTGCAGATACAGAAATTGGTGCAGATACAATAATTTATCCAAGCTGTTATATTTCAGGTAAAAACAAAATCGGTTCTGATTGCAAAATTGGACCATTCGCTCATTTGAGAGGAGATGTAATACTAGAAGACGGAGTTAAAGTAGGTAACTTTGTAGAAGTTAAAAAATCTATTATCCATAAAAACACTAATGCATGCCACTTGAGTTATATCGGAGATGCAGAAATCGGAGAAAGAGTTAATATAGGTGCTGGTACAATTACTGCTAACTATAATCCGTTAACCAAAGCTAAAACAAAAACAACACTCGGTAATGAGGTAAAAATTGGCTCAAACTCTGTATTGGTTGCGCCTGTCACTATTGAAGAAGGTGCAAATGTAGGTGCGTTATCTGTTATTACTAAAGATGTACCAAAATGGTCATTAGCAATTACTCGTTCTCCAATGAGAGTTCTTGCTGATTGGGTTAAAAAACATATAAGTTAAGTATGAAAAAATTAGACGAATACAAAGAAATTATACACAAATGTTCTAAATGTGGCTTGTGTCAATCTGTTTGTCCTGCTTATCAAACAACTGGCAACGAGTGTGCAGTATCTCGTGGGCAATTTATTATGCTTAGAGGTGTAATAAATGGCGATTTGAAAATGAACAAAAACATAAACAAATATTTAGATACTTGCTTAAAATGTGGTAAATGTTCAGATTTTTGTCCTTCTGAAATTGACATTGTTGAGGTTATTCTTTCTGCAAAGGCAGAATAC
>CAKRRH010000048.1 GCA_934394855.1 uncultured Eubacteriales bacterium | reverse complement strand
GGTAAGTATCCTGTATTAGTGTCAAATATGGTTGCAGAAGGTATAAGAATACCTAGTCAAAGACTAAAAATAACAAAAGCAACTGTAAAAACTGATGATGATCATATTCATGTAGATGCTAACGGTCGTTTTAAACGTTCTGCATATACCTTCCATGGAAACATTGAGAATCGCTTGTTGTTCCCAATAATCGTTAATCATGTGAATCTTACAATAGATAATATGGATTTAGCAAAACTGTTGGAATCATTTAATCAACAAAATACAGAAGTTGTTGCTAATCAGCCTAAAGAATCTGACAATGCAAATGATGATGCTTTCGTATTTAATACAGGGTTAAATATCGTAAATGATTGTAACCTTAACTTAGTAAAAGCTAATTTTAACGATATAAAAATGGGTAATTTACATGCTCTGTTAACCCTTGATAAAAATGGTTTATTACAAGTGCAATCAAATAAGTTTGATTTTGCAGAAGGGATATCCACTCTTAAACTTCGTTGTGATTTGATGAAACATCAATACTATGTGCGCTTAGGTGTCAAAGATGTTAATTCTGATTTAATAGCTTCTTCGTTGTTGAATTTGAGTAAAGAAATATCAGGAAAAGCAAAAGGGCTTATTGAACTTAATACTGATGATTCTTTAAAACTAAACGGACAAATCTTGTTTGCTATAGAAAACGGTACGATTGGTAAAGTTGGATTATTAGAGTATGTGTTAAAATTTGCGTCTTTATTTAGAAATCCAATGGCGATGCTTAGCCCTTCAACTTTTGTTGATTTAGTAAATATTCCTGATGGTAATTTTGATAACATAAAAGGTGAGTTACATTTAAAAAATAATGTGATAGAACTTATAAAAATTCGCTCAAAATCTCCTCAACTAAGTTCGTTTATTGTAGGGCGATTTGATTTAGATTCAAGAGATGCAATTTTAAGAATTTATACGAAAATGAGTAATAGGCATAAAGGTTTTTATGGGGTATTGAGAAACATCTCCTTAAATGCTTTGGCAAACAGAATACCTTTAGGAAATTCAAACGAAACAAATTATTATTCAGCAGAGATTAAACAATTACCACCACTAGATGTTCCTGAAAAAGACTGTCAAATATTCTTAACTAAGGTTGATGGTGATGTCGAACACAATAACTTTATATCTTCTTTAAAGCGTATCAAATAGAGAATGTTTGTAATAAAATATTATCAAAGGAGATATTATGAGAGATGAATTGTTAGCTATTGTAGAAAAAAATAGCAGAATTGATACAAAAGAACTTGCAGTTTTATTAGGTGTGCAAGAAATAGATATAATAAATGAACTTCAAAAACTTCAAGAAGAAGGTATTATTTGTGGATTCCATACTTTGATAAACTGGGAAAAAACAGATATCGAAAAAGTTACAGCTCTTATTGAAGTTCGAGTTACTCCACAGAGAGGACAAGGCTTTGATACTATTGCTGAGAGAATTTATAAATATCCTGAAGTGAGAGCGGTGTATTTGATTTCAGGTGGATTTGATTTGTTGGTTATTCTAGAAGAAAAATCATTAAAAGAGATTGCTAATTTTGTTTCAGATAAACTCTCAACTTTAGATAGTGTGTTAAGTACGGCAACTCATTTTATTCTGAAAAAATATAAAGACCATGGAATTATGCTTTCTGAAAAATATGAGGATAAAAGAGAGGTTATTACTCCATGAGGAATTTCTTAGCTGATAGTATTGTACAAATA
>CAKRRH010000047.1 GCA_934394855.1 uncultured Eubacteriales bacterium | reverse complement strand
GGGTGAATTTTCTTCAATTTTTGAAGAACTTCGTCAAGAAGGGTTTGTAAGGGTAAAAATAGACGGTGAAATTTATAACCTAGATGAAGATGAAATAAAGCTCGCTAAAACAAAAAAACACGATATTTATGTTGTAGTTGATAGAGTTGTTGTAAAAGAGTCTGCACGTTCAAGACTAGCTGATAGTGTGCAAACTGCTCTTAAAAAAGCAGAAGGTGTTACAGTTGTTGATGTTGTAGGCAAGGAAGAAATCTTATTCAGCGAAAAACTGGCATGTGAAAACTGTAATCTTAGTTTTGAAGAACTTGCGCCTAGAATATTTAGTTTTAATAATCCTTATGGAGCTTGTGAAAAATGTTCAGGGATTGGGGTAGATTATCAAATTTCTCCAGATTTGGTTGTTCCTGATAAAACAAAATCTATTAATCAAGGTGCTATTTATCCTTGGAGTAAGAGTACAACTGATTATTATAAAGATATTCTTTCTTCGGTATCAGAAGAATGTGGAATAAATCTTGATACACCGTTTCAAGATTTGCCAAAAGAACATCAAGATATTATTTTATATGGTTCTGATAATAGGCTGACAGTAAAGAAATTTGGCTCTCATAGGTATCAAACAAAATATAAAAGATTTAGTGGTGTTATTCCATTTTTGATGAAAAGATATAACGAGGCTGGTGGAGAATATTGGAGAGAAGAAATCCAAAAATATATGGTTACAACACCTTGCGAAGCTTGTCACGGTGCTAGGTTAAAACCGTTTCCTTTAGCAGTAAGACTAAAAGGTACAACAAAAGAAGTTAATATTCATGAATTTTGTACAATGCCGATAGATGAAGCTTATGAATTTATCTCTGAACTTTATTTATCTTTGAATGATTTTCAAATGAAGATTGCAAAACAAGTTCTTGATGAAGTCCGAGCAAGGTTAAAATTCCTTATTGATGTAGGTTTGAGTTATCTTAATCTGGCAAGAACTGCAGGAACTTTATCTGGTGGGGAAGCTCAAAGAATTAGATTAGCAACACAAATTGGTAGTGGATTGTCAGGTGTTCTTTATGTTTTAGATGAGCCTTCTATTGGTTTACATCAAAAAGATAATGATAGATTGATTAAAACTTTAATAAGATTACGGAATTTAGGCAACACTCTTATTGTGGTTGAGCATGATGAGGACACTATGCGTAATGCTGATTATATCGTAGATATTGGACCAAAAGCTGGGTGCAAAGGTGGAAGAATTGTTGCTCAAGGTTCAATGGAAGATATTATGTCTGTAGAAGACTCTTTGACTGGTAAATACTTGTCTGGTGAAAGATTTATTCCTATACCCGATAAATTAAGGGAAGGAAATGGAGAGTTTTTGAGAGTTAAGAATGCTCATCTGAATAATTTGAAAAATATTGATGTAGATATACCTTTGGGTAAAATAAATGTTTTGACAGGTGTTTCAGGTTCAGGTAAGTCAACCTTGATGAGTGATATTATATGCCAATTTGCTATTCATAAATTGAGAGGTAACAAACCTAAACCACAAGGTGTTGATGATATTTTAGGGTTTGAACATATTGACAAAATCATAGAGATAGACCAATCTCCAATAGGTAGAACTCCTCGTTCTAATCCAGCGACTTATACAGATGTATTTACACCTATAAGAGAACTTTTTGCAAAAACTAATGAATCAAAAATGCGAGGTTATAAAGCAGGAAGATTTAGTTTTAATGTAAAAGGAGGCAGATGTGAGGCGTGTAAAGGTGATGGGCTTC
>CAKRRH010000046.1 GCA_934394855.1 uncultured Eubacteriales bacterium | reverse complement strand
ACATTAGATAGATGTTATCAAGCTGGAATAAAGAAATGGGTATCAAATATTTTGCCCGTAGAGGTTTTATCCCGTTCGCTAAAAGATGCAGTATCTTCGATTGTTACTATGTGTGAATGTTATCAGTTTTATGAAGAATTCCCTGATGTAATCTTGACTCCAAATTATGGTGATAATTGGGGAAGGTTTGCAAATTATATAGAGATAAATAATCGAGCTATTGCTGAGATGTATGGTGATAGATGTAAAAATGGGATATTAAGTTCAATAAAACTTTTGCCTGCGATTCCACCATCTGCAAAGAGTTGGGCTAATTGTGTTATTCTATCGCAAATATTTCCGAATATTTATGGTGATGGATATGTAAAATCAGTTAATGAAGAAAATTCAATTTATGGGATAAAATTAAATTCTGGTTATAGTCAAAATATTATAGATTTTGATATTACTGATAATGTTTCTCCTGAAGAACAATTTAGAGCCTTTAATGATATAGCACATTTTCATGGGTTAAAAACTGGGTTTAGAACTGTGATTTCTGCTGATCAAATAAAAATTTCAGTACCAAATTCAAATGATATCAGATTCGATTGGGATAATGAGGAACATTTAGAGCTTTGGATAAATGAAACTGTAAAATTGATTAATTTAGGTTTTGAAGCAATTTTTGTAGATTCTGCAAAGCATATTGGAAATTATGATATGGAGAATTATACAGGAATAGGTGCATTACCAAGTTTTGAACAGATACAATATATGTTTCATGAAATACGTAGGCGTTCTGGGAAAACAAATATAAGTATTATTGGTGAAAAAACATCTAATGATTTTGAACGGTTTAAAAGTTTAGGTTTTACAACAGGAACATCTTTTCTTAATGGTGATTCGTACGAGGTCGTTAAACATAACTCAAAACAATTAAAGTATGACAGGATATATGCTCCAGGTGTAGATGTTTCAGATGATAATTATTCAGGTGGCTTATCTTATGAACAAAAACTTAATCGAATAAATACTGCATTGTTTGCTTATGAATATCCAAGTGATAAATTAGCTAGTTTTATGCAAATGGAAGACTTGTTCCCGTTACGTTACGATACGAACACACATCACTTGATGATGTGTAATCCATCTTATTCAACAAATGAAACACCAAAGAGTCATTGGGAAAATCTTTTTGCACAAAATGACGGTAGAAAATACAACGCAAAAGTTGGAGAGTTATTCTCGTACTCTCTGAATTTATAAATGAGAAAGGAAATTAATATGACATTTAATCCACTAAAAGAAAAAGGTACACCTTTAGAAAAACAATTACGAAGTTGGCATGATATTGCAAGACGTCCGTTTAATAAAAATGATGTAGATGGTTATTCTAGGACAAGACAAATTCTTATGAATGGTATAGAAATTGAGTCCTGGAATTTTAAACATCAACTTGCAAGATGTACTAATAATGAAGAACTAAAATCTTTTTTAGCAGAAACAAAGCGAATAGAAGATATGCAACAAACTACTATAAATTGGCTTGCACCTTCTGATCAATCTGTTTTAGAAACGACATTAGGGTATGAGCAGGTCGCTGTTGATTTGACGGCATGGTTAGCCCAAAATGAAACGGATAGTTATGTGAAAGAAACATTTAACTTTGGTTTGCTAGAAGATTTTGACCATTTGTATAGATATTCTCAATGGGCATATTTAGAACATGGAATTAATCCAAATGATATTGTTCAAGCACAAACAGATGTTTTGTTAGGACGCCCGACTCAACAACACCATAATGATAATAAATTGCGATTAAGACATGCGTATGATAAGAATACTGC
>CAKRRH010000045.1 GCA_934394855.1 uncultured Eubacteriales bacterium | reverse complement strand
CCGAAAACCTCTACACTGAAGGTTCACCGGTGATAATTGCTGCGGGGGCTTTGCTGAAGGACAACCAGACCGGGCGGGTTGTTGCTCAGCTGAAATTGCGCAACATAAGCTCTAAAACCATTAAGGCTGCTACTGTTTCCTTGTCCCCTATGAACACGGTAGGTAAACCTTTGGGAGAGGCTATTCGTTACGAGTATCTGGATTTGAGCAGCGCCAGAGATACAGACTTTGGCAGTAAATCAGCCATTCCACTTCCGGATGCTTCTACCCGATCTTTTAGCGTTGCTGTGGCGGAAGTTATATTCGCGGACAATTCTGTTTGGAATGCCAATGGCGCAACATGGGAAACATTGAAAAACCCGGAAACTCTGACTTCCCGACTGGACAGCGAAATGGTCAAGCAGTTCCGGATTGAATGCGGAAGTGGGGCTAAAAATTTCTTTCTGGAGCAGAAAGATTTGTGGCATTGCGTCTGTGGGGCTGTGAATCGTCGGGAGGAAAAGTCGTGTCATTCATGCGGGATGGCCACTTGTGATTTGAGGGGTATTGATTTGGATGCCCTAAAAGAACACAAGAATCAGCGGCTGATTAGGGAACGGGAACAGGCAGAGAAAGAAGCGGCTACGGCACGGGAAAGAAGAGAAGCAGCAATCAAGGCGGCACAAAAGGCTGGAAAATTTGCGGCTATCGCTGCATTATTGATAATCGTTGTAATTATTTCGGTGGTAAAAATCCCACCCATTGTACGAGCGAGACAAGAAGAAAAGGCACGTTTGAACGCATATAACTCTGCGGTTGCCCTGATTGATGCGAAACAGTATGATGAAGCCATTGCAGTACTTCAGGAGCTGGCGGATTATAAAGATTCTGTCCAGCAGATACAGATTGCGGAAAATGGCAAGCAAGAAATGCTGAATGCAGCCGCCTATGAAAAGGCTGTCTCTTTGCTGGAAAGGAAGGACTATGAAAGTGCCGTTTTAGCCTTTGAAGCATTGGGGGAATATAGTGATAGTGCAAAACTACTGATTGAAAGTAAATATCAATATGCATTGAAGCTCATGCAATCAAAAAACTACGAGGAAGCTGTAGCCATTTTTTCTGGATTGAATGACTATGCTGACAGCAAGAAAATGGCATGTGAATGTGAATATTTGAATGCTATGGAGATGATTGCTCAAGGAGATTATAGCAGTGCATATTCCATTCTTCAAACAATTTCTGAATACAAGGATGCCTCTGAATATATGAATCACATGTACATGGTGCCACAAAGTATTATATGTACATATAGTACCAGTTCTAAAAAGATTTTTTATTTTGGCTACAATCGTGATGGAAAAATGAATGAGGCACGTGAAGTAGCTGGAACATCTAGCTGGTCTTTTAGTTTTAGCGAAGATGGCGTTTTAGCCCATGCGTATTATTCGAGTGGAGAGCAGTTTCGTACCTATGTTACCACTAGTAATGGCCTAGTAACAAGCTATCTTGATAGGAATGGGGAAGCTGAGCACAGGTATGATGAACATGGGAATGCAATAGGTTATTGGCTTGATTTGGGATATCATGCTGAGTGGCATGAGTATACTGGACATGAATATGACGAACATGCCAATAGAATAGACCATTCTACCAATATTTATGGTGCAGCGGGAGATCATCAGGAAATGAATTTGCAATCCGTATACTTTGAAGAAGGAAATCTCAGAATTCAATCAAACGTTAGCTACACCTATCTGTATTTGCCTAGTGGGGAAGCAGATATGGATTTAATTTGGAAGAACATCCGTATCATAAGTGGGGATGGAATTTGGTTCTACTGAATGCGCATCAAAGGAATATAATTTCTTGATAGGCAGAAGTAACAGTAGGGGATGATAACAAGATCAAAAGACATACAGTTGGGGCAAATGTACGTAACAATCAAATCTTACCTCGACTATTGCCAAAATCTCACTAGTTCCTTCAATAGCGCTTCCGATACTATCAACGGTTATCGGAATACCATCAGAGACTGCATTGCCT
>CAKRRH010000044.1 GCA_934394855.1 uncultured Eubacteriales bacterium | reverse complement strand
TCCTGATCTGATACCAATGTTGCTGCAGGTGCTTCTGTTGTGGTCTCTTCTGTAGGAGCCTCTGTCGGAGCTTCTGTTGTTGTTTCTGCCGGAGCTTCTGTTGTAGTGGTTTCATCGCCGCCCTCAGTCGGAACAACTGTTACCTTTGAGATGTCAACGCTGATCGATTTAAAAGCATTCCACGGCGTGTCAACGATCCAGAATTGAACCGGTTTAGCTGCAAGTTTAGCTACGTCAGCTTCAGCAATGCCTGATACGTCAACGATAATCTCCTGAGCTACACCCGGAGTCAAATCGATTGCTGTTTCATTTGTTGAATGAGAATCGTCGCCTACCATGAGGTATTTGAAGTTTACCGGGTCATTTGTTGAAACCGAGTTCAATTTTACAGTGAATTTGAGTTTTCCCGAACCTGCGATAGCTGCACGAAGTGCGTTAGCGCCTGTTGACTTCTCAGTGCTGTCCATTGACCAGTTTGTTGAAATGAGTCTCGAGTTCTTTGTTTCGCTCTCGAGTCTGATGTGCATGCCGTCTGCGTCAAAAGTAGTAGACTCGTTGAAGTCGGTCTGATCAAAGTTAGCTGATCCGTGCTCGCCCTTTGAGTACCACTGCGCTTTGTAGCCGCAATATACGGTGTCAGCAGCTGAAGCCTGGAAGCTTGCAACTACTGCAAACATGCTTACGAGCATTGCGATAGCAATTACAACGCTCACAAGTTTTTTTGATGTTTTCATTTGTGATTCTCTCCTTTTTTAAAATGTGGTTTAAACACATTGACATTATATCACCCAAATTGCTCAATGTCAATATTCAAAGCTATGTTTTTATAATTAATTTATTGTCAATTTTCTTTGTTTTATGTTCATTTTCACAAAAAATTGTCGATAAAATAAATTTTATTACACAAAACTATTGACAATCTTTACATAATTGTTATAATATAACTGTGAATTGCAATCACTTAATTTTCAGTATCAAAAGGAGATTTGCTTAAAATGGCGAGCATTACTATCAAATCATATAACAATAACAGCAGTTTATTTTTGCTGTATACAATTACACAAAGCAGTTCATTTTTGACCGGCGGACGGGTGTTTTACGGAATAAAGGTTACATTATTCGATTCAAACGGCGCCGCTTGTGACTGCTGTGCCGTCGATATGATCTCATCGGACAGAAATTCCGTTTCATTGCTCACACACTCATTATGCCGCAGTGCGGTTCTTCCCTGCACATTTCGCGCCCTGTTTGCCGACCAAAGCCAAAATATTTCGATTCATACATTATTATATTGTATATGTTAATTTTTCACATCATCGAAATTATATGAAATGAAATATTAATGCAAAATGGGTGCTTATCTAAAAAGCACCCATTTATAATTCATAAGCAATTATATTTTAAAGCTGATCGGCAATTTCCAAAACAAGCCGCTCCGATTTTTCCCAGCCAAGACACGGGTCGGTGATCGATTTGCCATATACGCCGCCGTCTACCGGCTGATTGCCGTCCTCGATGTAGCTTTCGATCATTAGACCCTTAACGAGCTTTCTGATATGTTCCGAATGGCGGCATGAATGAAGCACTTCGTTGGAGATTCTGATTTGCTCCATGAACAGCTTGCCCGAATTGTTGTGGTTAGTGTCGATTATTACCGCCGGATTTTGCAAATTGCGCTCGCAATAAAATTCATAAAGACGGTTAAGATCTTCGTAATGATAGTTTGGCAGGCTCTGACCGTGTTTATTGACCGAGCCTCGCAAAATCGCATGACAAAGCGGATTTCCCGAAGTTTTGATTTCATTTGCACGGTAGATGAAGGTGTGTCCGTGCTGTGCGGCATGAATGGAATTGAGCATTACGGTAAAGTCGCCAGAAGTCGGATTTTTCATTCCGACCGGAATGTCGATTCCGCTTGAAACAAGCCGGTGCTGCTGGTTTTCAACCGATCTTGCGCCGATTGCGACATATGACAAAACATCGGATAAATATGCATAATTTTCGGGATAAAGCATTTCGTCCGCACAGGTAAATCCGGTTTCTTCAATCGCACGGGTGTGCAAATGGCGAATCGCAAGTAAGCCTTTCAACATATCGGGGGTGGAGTTCGGGTCAGGCTGATGAATCATGCCCTTGTAGCCGTCGCCGGTCGTTCTCGGCTTGTTGGTGTAAAGTCGGGGCAGAATGAGAATTTTATCCTTGACCTTGTCCTGCAAATCTTTCAGACGGTGAAGATAGTCAAGCACCGATTCTTCTTTATCAGCCGAACACGGCCCGATTATGAGCAAAAAGAGATTCGATTCGCCGGTGAATATCTTTTTGATCTGTTCGTCTCTCTCTCGCTTGCGAAGCACAACCTGCTGTGACAGCGGATAGGTGTGCATTATCTCTTCTGGATCGGGTAGTCGTCTGATGTAGGTTATTGACATTTTTTATTTGCTCCGTTTCGTTTTTCTTTCCTGTTACATTATATAGTAACACATTTCTCACCCATTTTCCACATTTTTATATTATGTTTTATATGTGGGGGAAACTTTTTTATAAAAAAGTCTCCCCCACACCCTCTTCAAAAAATTTTATTTAAAAATATAAATATGATATGAGCAAGAGGTAAGACTGTACTTCTGTTTTTGATATTGCTTATATATGTATGCTGTACGCATGATGCCGCCGCACACTACGGTTGTTAAATAAATTGTTGTATATTTAGAAGTTGGTAGTATTGTTATACACTAAATAATTAAAAAACTTCATAAATAAAGTTTTTGAAGAGAGCGCGAGAGGGACTTTTTACAAAAAGTCCCTCTCGCATAATTCTAATCTAATATAAATCAAATGTGCTCATGCCGCACGGGCACACCATTTCTCATGCAAGAAATGGCGGAAAGTGCATTTAAGGGCTGCGCCCTT
>CAKRRH010000043.1 GCA_934394855.1 uncultured Eubacteriales bacterium | reverse complement strand
TTTTATGAATAGTTAGAAGTAGGTTGTATTGTAACGCTATATAATAAAAAAATTTGTCATAAATAAAGTTTTTGAAAGGGAATGTGAGGGGAAACTTTTTACAAAAAGTTTCCCCTCACATAAACACACCTATATATCAAATAATAAAAGATTAACCCATTACTCTGTCGCACTGCTTTTTGAAACCTGTTTTATCGAGTGCGATTGCCAAGATGAAATATACGATTGACGAGCCGACTGCCTGGATGACATTGCCGAGGATTGCCGCAGCTGCACCGCCCCATGCCGCATCAAACCGGCTGCCTGAGATAAGCGAGATTACGACAGCGCCGATGAAATAGCCGACGATCGAGATTGCCGCACACGGAACGAGTGAAATCATGTTGCGCTTTGAAACGATTTTTTCGCTTTTATTGGTGATAACAAGCGCCATCAACGCTTTGATTACAACGGTAAACGGTGCCCAAACGGGAGCGCCGCACAAAATATCGGCAAGACCGCCGCCGATTCCTGCCGCACACATTGCAAACGGTGTCGGCAAAACAGAAGCCGCAAGGAAAATCAATGCGTCACCGAGATGAATATATCCGCCGTTAACGCCCCACGGAATGCGGCAGATGAAGCCTGTCATTACGCAAATCAGCGCAGCAAAAACCGCCGCAACCGAAATTCTTACAATATTTTTCTGAGATGTTGAAGTCATTTTAAGATCAATCCTTTTTTGTTTTTCTTAAATATATCATTGCAATTCTTATATTTGTGCATTATAATATACCAAAACTGTATTTATTAAAATATCCAAAAATAAATATTTTTTAGTGTACAGTTATAAAGGAGCGATTTTGACATGGCGGATTTCAAATATCTTGCAATATATGATAAATTCAGACAGCTGATTGCAAGCGGCGTTATGAAAAGCGGCTCAAAGCTGCCGAGCATCAGAAAATATGCCGCTGACAACGAGCTTAGCCGAACGACCGTCCAGACGGCTTATGAATGCCTGCTTGCCGACGGATATATCATCTCAAAGCCGCAAAGCGGTTATTTTGTCGCAACCAACACCGTGATCAACAACACAAAGCCTGCGGAGGTTTCGGTTAAAAAGCAGAGCGCGAAATATGACCTTGCAAGCGAGCGTGCCGATTCGGACAGCTTTGATTTTGCGTTGTGGCAAAGATATATTAAAAGCGTGTTGCGTCAGGGCGACCGACTGCTGAGCTACGGTGAGCCGCAAGGCGAATATGAACTGCGCTCGGCTCTTGCGGATTATCTGTCGCAAAAACGATCTGTCATGTGCAATGCCGACAACATTGTAATCGGCGCCGGTTTTCAAAGCCTGCTTCGGATATTATTGGCGCTTGACACCGACAAAAAAACAGTATGCTTTTCAAGCGACGATTTCAAACAAGCACAGGTCATTTTTGCCGACAGCGGATTTAGTCAAACAACGCAAAGCAATGCCGACATATGTTATGTCACACCGTCACGCTTTCACCGCAAAGGTGATGTCATGCAGCCTAAAGCGCGGTTTTCATTCGTAAAAAACGCTCTTAAAAACGGACAACTGATAATTGAGGATGACTATGGCTCGGAGTTTTCGGGTTTCATGCGCCCGCTTCCGACTCTTCACAGCATTTCGGGCGGTGAAAATGTCGTTTATTTAAGCACATTCTCAAAACTGCTGATTCCGTCGATCCGACTCAGCTTCATGGTCCTGCCCGACAGCCTATTAAAGGCATATTACACCCGACGGGATTATTACAACCAAACTGCGTCAAAAATCGAACAGCTTGCGCTTTGCAGATTCATTCTCGACGGTCATTTGTCCACCCAAATCCGAAAGGTACGAAAAATATATTCACAAAAAGCGGAGTTTGTTAAAGAAACAGTCAACCGAATTTTCAGCGACAACGCAAAAATATATGACGAAGATTCAGGGCGCTATCTGCGTCTTGAAATCAAATCAAAGATGAGCGCGGCAAAAATATCGGAAATCGCAAAAAGCCGTTCGTTAATAATAACACCGATTGAAAACAGCGATATTTATGCCAAATTCATAATCAGCTATTACGGCGTTGACGAGGAAAATTTAAAAAATGCACTTGAAATATTGCATGATATAACGCATAATGGAAACATAAATTAAAATGAGGGATAAAAACATGAAAGGTAATTCCAAAATTATGACGATAGTAAGAGCTTTGCTGATAGTTTTGTCAATCAGCGCAATAATCTATTTTCTGCTTCCGCTGATTTCAAATGTTTTTCATATCGGAATGGTCTACCCCATTTTGTTTTTCACGGTTGTTTTGATTTTCGCAATCAACCCGAATTTGCTTCATATCATTTTCGCACCGAGGTTTAAAATAATATCAACGATTGCTTTTTCGCTTGCCGGAATCATCCTCATCACAATCATCTCAACGCTTGCCGCAATGGGCGTCAAGGCGACTGACAGACCGCAGAATAACGATGATGTCACGGTAGTCGTTCTAGGCTGTCAGGTCAAGGGCAATGTTCCGAGCATAATGCTCGGTGACCGAATCTCGGCGGCATATGATTATTTATCAAAAAATGAAAAAGCCGTCTGCATTGCGTCGGGCGGACAAGGCGACGGTGAAGATATATCCGAAGCGGCGGCTATCAAAAACGGTCTTGTCAGCCGAGGAATTGACCCGTCACGCATTATAATCGAGGATAAATCGACGAATACTGCGGAAAATATTAAATATTCGGCGGAAATCATTCGCAAAAACGGACTTTCAACCGAAATTGCGGTGGCATCCGACAATTTTCACCAGCTTCGTGCGTCAATTTTTGCAAAAAATGAAGGACTCACCGCTCATTCAATCGGCAATAAAACATTTTGGCCGCTCTCGGGCAGCTATTGGACCCGTGAAGTGTTGGCGGTTTTCAGCGCATTGGTGCGAGGAAGGTAAGAAAATAGAATAAATATATAAAAAAGTCGAAAAAAATACTTGACATTCACCTTTCGTTATGGTATATTATTTAAGCGCTCAAAAAAGCGATGTGCCAATATGTGCTGGTGTAGCTCAGTTGGTAGAGCAGCTGATTTGTAATCAGCAGGTCAGGGGTTCAAGTCCGTTCACCAGCTCCATTGTAAGCAACCGGTTTGTTCGGTTGCTTACAATATAACTTAATATGGGAGTGTTCCCGAGTGGCCAAAGGGGGCAGACTGTAAATCTGTTGTCTCTGACTTCGGTGGTTCGAATCCACCCGCTCCCACCATAAAAGGGCTACAAAATAGATGTAGCCCGTGAAAACCCCGATAAAATCGGGGTTTTCACCGTTTATACGGCAAAATTTCAGCGAACCGTTTTGACAGATATAAAAATGATGTTTTCCCTTTGTTGGATGTCTTGAACTCTCACACA
>CAKRRH010000042.1 GCA_934394855.1 uncultured Eubacteriales bacterium | reverse complement strand
CATTTCTCATGCAAGAAATGGCGGAAAGTGCATTTAAGGGCTGCGCCCTTAAAAATCCCAGGGGGATTTCGATTCCCCCTGTACGATAACGGATTTTTATAACCGTGCAAACCGTCGTGCTGAGAAAAGGCACGACAAGATGAAATAATATGGGGAGTATGATTGCCGTTATCGTACACCCCTTAAAACGAGTTTTTGTTCCGAGAGTGGGATAGTTAGGGTAGCATAAATGGAACAAAAACGGTTGTGGATTCATTAAGAGGTAGGTATTTTTGTTACGCTATATCATAATAAAAATATGTTATAAATAAAGTTTTTGAGGAGAGCGCGAGAGGGACTTTTTACAAAAAGTCCCTCTCGCATAAACATAATTCAATTTTTATTTACATTCCTTCAAGGCTTTGGCAAGCTGGTCGGGACATGAAGTACCTCTCATGCGGCAATCGATTCCCGAAAGTCGTTTGATGACCTCTTCCCGTTTCATGCCCTCAACGAGCGCCGCAACGCCCTGTGTATTACCGTTGCAGCCGCCTGTGAAATGAACATTCGTTACGACATCGTTATCATCGATATCGAACGCAATTTTCATCGAACAGACACCGCTCGGTGTATAAGTATATGTCATTTTTTCTACCTCACAAAATTATAAATCGCAGTGACCCTCGCACTCCGGAATTTTGCCGACGATCGGTTCGGGGTCGATTCCCTGACGGGTATAATAATCCGCAATCGCCGCTTTGATCGACTGCTCGGCAAGAACCGAACAATGAATCTTGTGTGCCGGCAGTCCGCCGAGCGCCTCAACAACCGCTTTGTTTGAAAGCTTGAGCGCTTCGTCGATTGTATGACCCTTGATCATTTCGGTTGCGATTGAGCTTGTCGCGATTGCCGAACCGCAGCCGTATGTCTTGAACTTAACATCGGTGATTACATTATCCTTAACCTTGATATACATTTTCATTATATCGCCGCATTTCGGGTTGCCAACCTGACCGATTCCGTCTGCGTCCGCAATTTCTCCGACATTTCTCGGATGTTCAAAGTGATCCATTACTTCTTTTGTATACATTATAAATCAAATCCTTTCGACATAAAATCAATTATTTATTCGGCCTTTTCGGCTTCTTTTTTCTTAATGTCCTCCCAAAGCGGCGACATTGAACGAAGCCGCTCGATTATCGGCGGAAGCTTTTTGAGAATATAATCAATGTCCTCTTCGGTGTTGTTTTCGTTGATTGTGATTCTGAGTGAACCGTGTGCAATCTCATGCTTGAGTCCAAGCGCCAGCAAAACATGGCTTGGATCAAGCGAGCCCGATGTGCAGGCGGAACCGCTTGACGCACAAATTCCGCAAAGATCAAGCATCAAAAGCAGGCTTTCGCCTTCAATTCCCTCGAAGCATACATTAACATTTCCGGGAAGTCTGTTTTCACGGTCGCCGTTGAGTCGTGAGCGCTCAATTTTCAGCGCACCGTCAATGAATCTGTCACGGAGCTTTTTAACATATTCCGCACGCTGTTCAATGTTCTGCGACGCTTTTTCCATTGCAACGCCGAAACCGACAATGCTCGGAACATTTTCCGTACCAGCTCTTTTGCCGCGCTCCTGTGCGCCGCCGTCGATGAGGTTTGAAATTACAACGCCCTTGCGAATATATAACAGTCCGATACCTTTCATTGCATGGATCTTGTGACCCGAAACAGAAAGCATATCAATGTTTTGTGCCTTAACATCGATCGGAACATTTCCCATTGCCTGAACTGCGTCAACATGAAACAAAATGTCCTTTTCACGGCAAACCTCGCCGATTTCCTTGATCGGCTGAATCGTTCCGATCTCGTTGTTTGCAAACATTACCGTAACAAGGCCCGTGTCCTCACGAATCGCGTCTTTCAGCTCGTCAACTCTGATGATTCCGTTTTCATGAACCGGCAAAAGCGTGACTTCAAAGCCCTTTTTTTTCAAGGAATCGAGTGTATGAAGCACGGCATGATGTTCAATCGCAGTCGAGATGATGTGCTTTTTACCTTTAAGTGCCATTCTGTCTGCGGCACCCTTGATTGCCCAGTTGTCCGATTCCGAACCGCAAGAGGTGAAATATATTTCATTGAACTCTGCACCGATTGCTTTGGCACATTGCTCTCTTGCTTTTTCAACCGCCATTTTTGCTTCGCCGCCGAGGTCGTAAAGACTGGACGGATTGCCGTAGTTGTCAAGCGCAGAAACAATTGCCTGCTTAACTTCGGGTGATATTGGAGTAGTAGCGGCGTTGTCGGCATAGACAAACCGCTCCTTTGTTAATTCTGCCATTTTTTGACCTTCTTTTTTGTATATTTTAACTTATTATTTTTCTTTTGACTATATAATATACCTTTTTAGTATACTTTTCAAGTATTTTTTGTAAATTTATTATATCTTTATGCAGATTATTTAAAAAAACATTGAAAACAGGGCGGTTATATGTTAATATGATTTTGTGAAAAAGAGAAAAAATCAATCTTATATAATAAGGAGTATATTTTATGAAAACAGCAGTAAGAATTTTGTCATTAACGCTTGCGTTTATGATGACAGTTGCGTTTTGTTCATGCGGCTACAAGCCGTCGGCAACAAAGACAGACACAACCAACAGCGAGTCGGCTTCAACGCCAGACCTCACGGTGACAAATACCGTTGACATCACTTTTAAGGGCATGGGCGATGTCAGAGTCGAGTTATATGGCAAAGAAGCGCCGATCACGGTTGAAAACTTCATGAAGCTTGTTAATGAGAAGTTCTATGACGGACTGACAATTCACCGCAATGTTCCGGGATTTGTAATTCAGGGCGGCGACCCTTTGGGAAACGGAACAGGCGGCTCAAAGGATACGATCAAGGGCGAGTTTTTGTCAAACGGCGTTGACAATTACATAACTCATGAACGAGGCGTAATTTCAATGGCACGAAGCAGTCTTCCCGACAGCGCGTCAAGCCAGTTCTTCATCGTGCTCAGCGACTCGGCAAAGACGAGTCTTGACGGACAATATGCGGCATTCGGCAAGGTCGTCAGCGGAATGGACATTGTTGACAAAATTGCGCAGATCGAGGTTGCAGACCAGTCAAGCGGATTCATTGCAAAGGAAAATCAGCCGATAATCGAGAGCATCAGGGAAGTTAAATGAGCGACAAAATGACCTATCGTGAAGCGGTCGATTACATCAATTCATTTTTGGTTTTCGGCTCAAAACCGGGACTTGGGCGTATATCATATTTGCTTGAGCTTCTCGGAAATCCGCAAAAAAAGCTAAAATTCATACACGTTGCAGGCACAAACGGCAAAGGCTCGGTTTGTGCCTATTTATCGTGCATTTTGCAATCGGCAGGATATAAAACGGGCTGTTTCACATCGCCCTATGTTGTTGATTTTGCAGAGCGGTTTCAAATTGACGGAGAAAACATTTCGCATGATGATTTAGGCAAAATTACGACCAGGGTTCGGGGCATAATCGAGAATATTCCGAAGGATAAAATGCCGACGGAGTTTGAGGTTGTAACCGCAATCGGTTTGTTGTGGTTTTATGAGCGAAAATGCGATGTTGTGGTGCTTGAGGTCGGGCTCGGCGGACTATATGATTCGACGAATGTAATCGACACGCCGCTTTGCAGTGTGATTTGCTCGATTTCGCTTGATCACACGGCGATTCTCGGAAACACGGTTGAAGAAATTGCGGTGCAAAAGGCAGGAATAATCAAGCCGAACGGCAAAACGGTAATATATCCGAATCAGCCCGGACGGGTTCATGAGATTATTAAAGAGATTGCCGACGAGCGAAAAAACGAACTGACGGTGCCCGATGAAAACGGCATTCGGATAATTGACGAATCGATCAAGGGCACGGAATTTGAATATAAAAACGAGATATACAAAATCAAGATGCTCGGAAATGTTCAGCCGAAAAATGCGGTGACGGCGATTCATGCGGTAACGGCGGCGTTTCCGAATATACCGCACGGTGCAATAAAGCAAGGGCTTATGAATGCAAAGATTCATGCACGGTGCGAGGTGATTGACGAAAACCGTCCGATAATTGCGGACGGAGCGCATAATCCCGACGGTGTTTTGGCGTTAAAGGGCGTGCTGAGCCGGTTTGTTGACAAGAAAACGGTTGCGGTGATGGGAATGATGAAGGACAAGGACATTGACTCGGTGCTGTCCGAAATTGCCGCAGGGTTTGATAAAATAATCACGGTGACAGTCGATAATCCCCGTGCAATTTCGGCAAACGAGCTTGCAAAAAAAGCGAGCGCATATTGCGATGATGTGACAGCCGCCGACAGCGTCGAAAATGCAGTAAAAACAGCGCTTTCCATGACCGATCATGCAGTCTGCTTTTGCGGCTCGTTCTACATGATGACCAAGGTTTATGGGCTTTTGAAATGATAGTTTAATGTGCTCATGCCGCACGGGCACACCATTTCTCATGCAAGAAATGGCGGAAAGTGCA
>CAKRRH010000041.1 GCA_934394855.1 uncultured Eubacteriales bacterium | reverse complement strand
GTATGGTCGGCTTTTAGCAGTATATTGGCAAGCAGGTTGCCGAATTGCGATTCGACTTTTGTATTCAGTGCTCTTTCTGTGTTGTGGTCATAAAGAGCGTTTTGTGCAAAGGCATGCTCGGGGGCAATATTCTCGCGCAGATCGCTGGTTTTTATGTTGTAGGTACAAAGCCTATTACTGAATTTCCGCAAAACCAACCGCGGAACATAATGACTGGAAAAACTGCCGTTTGGCATAAACTTCCCTCCAAAAATGTTTCATTGATAATATAATACACCATATTTGGTTGCTGCGCAACCGGCGGCTAATAGTCTGCACAAAATTGACTTGAACAAACTGTTGTTCAGAGTTATAATAACCATATAAAAGCAAAAGTCTCTCGCGTGATAGCGAGAGGCGTGTAGTGTGTATTATTCTGCGGAAATTGCTGTTGACCACATAACAGACCACCTACCGTTTCGGAGCACTCGGAAACAGTGGATACAAGAGCGCCGAAGAGCGCGGTTTTCCGAGCGGAAAGGGGCGGAAAAAGCCATTTTCGGCGGAAAGTGCCATCATAAATGCGTTTGGGAGCAGGATGCCGCAGGTTCAAGTCCTATCAACATATGTTTCACACAACTAATACCTGCATTTCGGCTGAAGGTGCATTTAACGAATCGATGATGTCAATAACATTTCTGATTGCCTGCTTGCGCTCGAATTTTTTGATTCTGTTCTGCGCTTTTCTATATCTCTTTGTACCTTTTTTAGGCAAAGGCTTTTCCCTTTTCTTTTTTTCTATGCAAATCGGTTGACGCTGTCGATAATAATCATGTTCAATAATATATTTCAAATATTCCATAACACTGTTTGCACGAATATCTCTCTGAAAATGATAGCCGCCAATTTCGCTGAGACAATCCTTATATGTTTCAAATGTATTCTTATGATACAAAACAAATTTATCCTTTTTGTCGAGTGTTATTTGCCATTTGCTTTTGATAGATTCAACCATTAAGCTTCTGTAAGTTAAATATAACGATAGCCCGTTTACCCTGCAATAATCAATTATCTGCTTCTTCTCATTTCTGTAATCTTTCGATAACAGGTTGCAGTGTCTACACAAACGATAGCCATATTTATATGCTTCCGATAATGATTCGAACCACCCAAGATCGTCAATGTCGGTATTATGTATGTGAAAACATTCAACCGTATGTATGACTTTATTTCTGCTTTTTTTGCTGTAATAATACATTTATCTAACCTCTTTCTTTACCTGTTAATTTAATTATAAAAAAAGAAGTGTCCGATAAACAGGACTTAAATTCGACACACCACCTGAAAGTTTTTTGATAAATATGATGAACGAAAACTGAAAAACAGATATAGAATATAACAAAACTGCAAGAGCAGCTTTTACGCTTTGTCTCTTGCAGTTTATTTTTTCCGTTATTCTTTTACCGACTCGCCTTTTTGCAATGTCTTATAATCATTTATCAGCGAATCAATCGTATCATATCTGATGAGTGCGTCGCCGACGCCGTTTATCGTGTAGCAATAATAACGGTCATTATATTTCGTCAGCTTAATCTGCTCTGTGCTGCCGTTTGTCGATTTAATCGTGATCGTCAGCTTTGAGCTGCCGCTCGGCGCTTTCTCACCCGGCTTCAAATAGTCCACCGGACGAAGCAGAATCATATGCTGATAGCAAAGCTGGAATGATTTTGCCTCAACGACAGCCGAATTTGAATATACATTTATCTTATATTCGTCTGACTGCGCCGCCGTTGTTGATGTGCTGTCATCATTAGCCGTTGTCGCAGATGTAGTCGTCTGAACCTTATCATAACTAACATTATATTCGGTTGATTTGCCCTCAAACTCGACGGTCATCGTCTTGATAGTTTCAATGTTTCGAACATAAAGCAGGTTTGAACGAATGTCGGTCAAATCCCATTCGATAAATTCGTAGCTGCTTTCAAGAATGTTGTAAATAACAGGAACATTGTCAACCATGCAGCAATAATAGCCTTCGGTATCAGCACCGAGTTCGCTGAATTTAAGCGTATATGTTTTGCCTTTGACAACATATTTTATCTCAAAATAGGGCTTATCCAGACCGTATTTTTTAAGGTCAGCCGCCGTCGGATTTATCATGACAGCGCTTGAAGCGGTCATTCCGCTTGAAAGCGGGCTTAATATATTTGAGATTTTCTCATCATCGGCATATGTCGAAACAGGACTTGACACACGGTAAATGAGCGATTCGTTACTGCTTTCATTATAGCCGAGCGTGATCGGATTTTTGACATGAGAGCCGTCGATGTTGATTTTATCGAATTTAACAAGCGACGAATTTTCAAAATATGTGTCATTATCACCGGAAGCTGTGAGCGCCTCAAAAATAGTCATATCAACAAAATCGGTGATCGCCTTGTAAAAATCATCGAGATATTCGGAACTGACAAGATAAATTCCGTCTTTAAGCGATGTTTTCGCATAGAAATTATTGTTGCCGTCGGGCACTTGCTTTCCAACCGAATAGTCAAAACTTGAGCCGTCCGCCATGTTAACTTTCACACTCACCTGCGGCTTATCAAGACCGCATTGCGCATCGGTCCATTCGCCCCCAAGTTTTTGCGACGCCTTGACATCGAGAATGTTTGAAACAACATTATCAGCGACAGATGAATCAAGCGGAATGTTTTTATATCCGACGACTTTGTAATCTACCGATTCGATTTCGTTTCCGTTGTCATCTTTGGTTTTGACTATCTTGTCGGGGACGATCTCAATTTTGCCCTTTGATGAATCAAGCGTTACCTTTGATACATTCGAAATAGCATTTTTATCTGCGTTTTTCATGTCTTTTAAAGCAACATTAGCACTTGCAGTAAGGTCGATTACACTGCTTTGCGTTTCGGTTTCTTCATCATCACTGTCCGCAACCGGCCAAGCAAATTTTAATGTGATCATCACGCCCGCCATCACAACAGCAACGGCAAGCAGACCGGCGATCATCTTGACAAAGCCTTTGGATTTATTTGAAACTCCGCCCTCGGTCTTATCTTTTTTCGCCTTTTTGCCGGTCGGATCATTTACCGAATCATTTGAGGTAAAAATGGTTGAATTTTCGACATCGAAATTTTTCTCAATATCCGAAACATCCTTTTTACCGTCATTATTTTTCATTGGTGTGTTATCAGCCATATTATTTTCTCTTCCTCCTGATAACAACGATAACGCATACAACCAAGGTTACAACCGGAACTACGATCTCAACCGCATATTTGATGATATTCGCCTGAATCTCCGACACGGTGAAGGTGCTTGTGTTAATTACCTTCGTTGTTACGGAATAGGTATCCTCTTGTCTGCCGACCATGTTGTTGACAACGCTTAAAAGTGTTGATTGGTTTGCGTTTCCGTAATATGATGAATATTGAGAATTATAGAAATCAAGTGAAGCGAGCGTCAAAATGCATGATTGCATAACCTTGTCGTTTTCGTTTGCACCGCCTGCATAAATCGAAAGCGCCATTGCGGTATATTCCTGCGTTACCGCGTCACTTTCGGGCGTCCAACTGTCCTTAGCACCGCGTGGCATTACGGTTGTCGATTCAAAGGTTTTTACAATCGGATATACATAATAGCTTGTGCTTGTGTAATATGCTCCGTCCGATGATTTTTCAAAGCTCATTGAAATCGGACGCATATCTTTACAGATATAATTTCCGTTTGAATTGTCGCTTGTATAATCCGTTCCGCCGTCCTGAAGAATCATGAATGTTCCCGAATCAGCCGAACGATATTTTGAGTTTGTCTCATAAACCGTGCCTTCGGAAAATTTAATTCCCCATTCGTTCAGGAACGAATCGAGATTGGTCAAAGCGTGCTGGAAGGACGAAGCGACATAAATTATGTTTTTGCCGAGTTTTTCCGAACCCTGCATATAATCATCGAGCTTTTTGATCTCACTCGGTGTAAAATCGCTTGTAGGTGCGGCAATTATGAGCAATTTGACATCATCGGGAATGTTGCTTGTTGTAAGCGAATCGATTTCCTCAATGTCATAGTTATTGTCTTTCAACAATGTCTGCAAATTGTCCGCACTATCGCAGCCGTAGCCTGTAAGAACAGCGGCTTTGTCCTGCTGTTCCGATGATACATAATAGAGTGCGCTTGTAAGCGCCTGTTCTACCTTTGAGCCGGTAATGTTGCTCGACTGACCGTAATATGACGACGAGCTTGACTCGGAATCAGTCTGATAAAGATCCTCCGCCTGCAAAATCTTGTGTCTGCTCTGATTTTTGCCCTCGCTGTTTACAAACGAACACTCGACAATGAACGAGCCGTATGTGTAAAGCCCGTTGTAATTCTTTGAATAATCGTCAAAAGCAGGCGTCGTCGGATCAATGAACTGAACCTTGATCTTATCATTGATTTTCGGATATTTTTTAAGCAACTGAATTGTCTGATTAAAATATTTACCGCCTGTTGCGTCGTTGATGTAATAATTATTCGCCAAAAATGAGTTATATGACGAGATATAATAATCCTCGGTTGCGGCAACGGTCACGGTTATATCCTTGTCGATTTTCTTGATATATTCCGCATTTTCGTTTGAAATCGAATAATCACGGGTCGAGGTCATGTCAAGCTGCAGCGAGCTGATTCGGCTGTCAAGCATTGACGCTAAAATGTTTACCGCAACGATTACGACAATGAACACAATGCTGAGCACGCTTGCAAGCATACTGTATCTGAAACCGGGCTTTTTGTAAAAAGGAACGCCCTTTTGCTTTTTAGTCTTTTTCGGTTTATTTTCGGTCTTATCCGCCGATTTTTCAACATCGACCTTTTTCTCGATATTCATATCGGTTGATAATTTATCTTT
>CAKRRH010000040.1 GCA_934394855.1 uncultured Eubacteriales bacterium | reverse complement strand
CTCGAACCCCGGACCGACCGGTTATGAGCCGGTTGCTCTAACCAACTGAGCTAATGGCCCGAATTAGTCGGGATTAAGCAATTACTTCAAATCACGCAAGAAATATTATATCAATAAATCTCAAATTTGTCAATCATTTTTTTGCATTTTTTAAAAAAATATCGGGCGAATTTTTGCGTTCACCCGATATTATTATATTCGACAATTTGTCAGCTCATGCTAAGCGAGCTGTTGTAGAGCTTAGTATAGAATCCGTTCATTTTGAGCAGCTCGTCATGTTTGCCCTGCTCGATTATGTTGCCGTCCTTCATTACAAGAATCAAGTCTGCATCCATGATCGTTGACAGGCGGTGTGCAACGATGAATGTTGTTTTGCCTTTCATCAATTTCGCAAACGCTTTCTGAATGCGTATTTCGGTGCGTGTATCGATCGATGAGGTAGCCTCGTCAAGAATCAACATCGGCGGCAGACAAAGCATTATTCGGGTTATGCAGAGCAGCTGTTTTTGACCCTGTGACAATCCGCCGCCGTCTTCGCCGATTACTGTATCAAGCCCGTTTTCAAGTCTTTGGATAAAGCTCCATGAATGAGCCGCTTTTGCCGCTGTGATGATTTCTTCATCAGTTGCCTCCGGCTTTCCGACAACGATATTATCACGAATCGTGCCGCTTTTGAGCCATGTTTCCTGAAGCACCATTCCGTAATTTTTTCTAAGTGAATGGCGTGTAATATCTTTAATATTAACTCCGTCAATAGTGATCTCGCCCGAATTTACATCATAAAAACGCATTAAAAGATTGATGAGCGTTGTTTTGCCGCAGCCTGTCGGACCGACGATTGCAATATGCTGTCCGCTTTTTACATTAAGGTTGAAATTTTGAATCAGCGGACGGTCGGGAGTATATGAGAAGCATACATCTTTAAGCACGACTTCGCCCTTGACTTCATCAAGCTCGATTTTGCCTTCATCGGAGCTTTCGGGGTCTTCGTCAATCAGCTCAAACACTCGTGCCGCACAGGCGAACGCATTTTGCAATTCGGTGATGACGCCCGAAATTTCATTAAACGGCTTTGCATATTGCGTTGCATATGCAAGAAAGCTTGAGAGCATACCGACCGAGAGCGAACCCGAAATTGCGGCGATTGCGCCTGCAAGACCGACTCCGGTATATACAAGGCTGTTGATGAATCGGGTTGTCGGGTTGATCGTTGATGAAAAGAAGGTCGATTTCATTGAATATTTTTGCAGCCTTGAGTTGATTTCCTCAAATTTATCAATGTTTTCATCTTCATGAGTATATGCAACTACCGTTTTTTGGTTGTTGATCATCTCGTCAATGAACGCGGTCTGTTCGCCTCGTGTTTTTGCCTGCATTTGGAACATATTATATATTTTTTTTGCGATAAATCTTGCGACAAACAGCGAAAGCGGCGTGATTATTACGACCACAAGCGTAATCAGGGGACTTATCATCAGCATGAACACGAGCGTCAGAATTATTGTCATCACGCCTGTGAAAAGCTGCGCAAATCCCATTATAAGACCGTCTGAAAACTGATCGACATCGCTGATTATTCGGCTGATTAGGTCGCCGGACGAGTGCGAATCAACAAAAGAGAGGGGAAGACGCTCGATTTTTGCGATTGCGTCTTTTCGCATATCTCTTACGACATTATAAGATATTTTATTATAAAGCAGGCTCATCAGCCATTGGAAAATGCCTGTCAGCGTGATTGTGACGGCGGCTTTTAAAAGTATGCCCCACAGAAGCGCAAAGTCCACTTTTCCTGCCGCAACAATGCAGTCGATTGCGTCACCGAACAAAATCGGCAGATACATTGTGAAAATTACCGAGATTGCGGCAAAAATCAGTGCAAATATAAGCATTGCCTTATATTTCAACACTCGTCGCAGGATTTCTTTATAGGTTGATTTTTTGTTTTTATTATCCTTAGACAATTTTTAAAATTCCTTTCGAAATCAAATTAAAGCTTGATTGAATCAATGTCCTTTTGCCAAACGGTGGCCATTGCGTCCGACGGCATTCTGAGGTCGGAACGAGGCGACACGGTGATCGTGCCGACCTTTGGACCGTCGGGCAAGCATGAACGCTTGAATTGTTGCGAGAAAAATCTTCGGTAAAATGTTTTGAGCCATTTTAAAATTGTTTCGTCATCATAAATCTCGCCGAGCCCGATTTTTGCCATTCGGAATATTTTTGACGGTGAAAAACCGAAACGCAGAACATAATAGAGGAAGAAATCGTGCAGTTCATAGGGTCCGACGAGATCTTCGGTTATCTGCGCAATGTTATCATTGTCTGAGGGGAGCAGCTCGGGCGAAACAGGGGTGTTATATATGTCGTAGAGCGCATTTTTGAGCGCCGAATTGTCGCAGTTGTCCGCATAATGCTTCACAAGATGTCTTACAAGCGTTTTCGGAATCGACGCATTAACGGCATACATAGACATATGATCGCCGTTATAGGTCGCCCAGCCGAGCGCCAATTCGGAAAGGTCGCCCGTTCCGATCACAATTCCGCCGGTCATGTTCGCAATATCCATCAGAACCTGCGTGCGTTCTCTTGCCTGTGAGTTTTCATAGGTGACATCATATTTTTCGGGGTCTTGCCCGATGTCTGAAAAATGAATGTCAACAGCCCGTTTGATGTCGATGTCACGGAATGTTACGCCGAGCTGTTCGCAAAGAATCTGCGCATTTGATTTTGTGCGTGATGTCGTTCCGAAGCAGGGCATTGTGACTGCGATTATGTCCGAATGAGGACGGTTCAGTAAATCCATTGCCTTGACCGAAACAAGCAAAGCAAGGCATGAATCAAGTCCGCCCGAAATTCCGATTACCGCTGTTTTGCAGTTGATGTGCTCAATTCGCTTTTTAAGTCCCTGTGCCTGCATATTGAGAATCATTTCACAACGCTGTGTGCGCTCGGTTGAATCTGCCGGAACAAATGGGTGAGGGTCAACATAGCGTGTGAGGGGCGTGTCGGTGATTTCGGTGAAAAATGGCTCGACTGCATATTCGTCCTTGTTTATGTTATTAGCCGTGAATGTATTCATTCGTTGGCGTTCATGAGCGATTCGTTTTAAATCAAGCTCGCTTACTGTAATTTCATTTTTGAAAAGCTCCGAATTTTTGAGCATTGTTCCGTTTTCGGCAATTATGTTGTGACCCGAAAAGACCATGTCTGTGGTCGATTCGCCGTCGCCCGCACTGCAATAGATATATCCGCAAATGAGTCTTGCCGATTGACCCACAACAAGGTCACGGCGATATTTTGCCTTGCCGATTACTTCGTTTGAAGCCGAAAGGTTTAGGATTATGTTCGCGCCGCTAAGGCAAAGCCCGACAGACGGCGGACAGGGCGACCACAAATCCTCGCATATTTCAACGCCGAATGTGAAATCGTCCATATTATCGCATGAAAAGATGATTTTCGGTGACATTTCGCAATATATATCGTCGTTTATTATGACAAAATCATCAACATCGGCGCCCGATGAAAAATGACGGCATTCATAAAATTCGCTGTAATTCGGGATATATGTTTTCGGAACAAGTCCCAAAAGTTCGCCGCTTTTTACAACCGCCGCACAGTTATACAGTCTAGACTTGTGTCTTATAGGCAGACCGACTGCAAATGTTATGTCAAGATCTGCCGTTTCGTTGATGATGTCAACAAGCGCTGATTTTGCGGACTCGATCAGCGTATCCTGCAAAAATAAATCTGAGCAGGTGTAGCCGGTGATGCAAAGCTCAGGCAGGCACAAAAGCTTAACGCCCATGTTAGTTGCTTTGCCGACAGCCTCGATTATTGCGCTTTTATTATATTCGCAGTCAGCCACCTTGATTTTCGGTGTCGCCGCCGCTACTTTAATGAAACCGTCTTTCATATAATCAACAGTCCTTTTTTACATAAAATATCATGATATATTGTACCCTATATTCAACAAAAATGCAACGGATAATTGCATATTATATGCGTTTTTTGTATGTTGAAAAACTTAAAGCGGCATGATATACTTTTATAAAAATAAAATAAGGATATGATGTATATGAAAATTGCAGTGCTTGATAAATGCACCGTGACAAACGGAGATGTGGATTTATCGGCGATTGAGGCACTCGGCGAGGTTGAATATTTTGACCTTGTAAACGAGTGTGACATGGAGAATATATTAAAAGACAAGGACGCAGTCATTCTTAATAAGGCGGTAGTGTCGGGCGAGCTTATGAATAAATGCCCCCGTTTAAAATATATCGGGCTGTTTGCAACGGGATATAACAACATTGATATCAAAACCGCAAAGGAAAAGGGAATCGTGGTGGCGAATGTGCCGGGTTATTCGACCGATTCGGTTGCACAGTCAGCCTTTGCAATGATATTGTCATTTGCCTGCAACACCGCAAAATATAACGAATCGGTGCATAACGGCGACTGGGTGAGAAACAAAAAATTCACCTATTTTTGCTATCCGATAAGCGAGCTGTCGGGCAAAACGCTCGGAATATTCGGATTTGGCAACATCGGTCGGGCGGTTGCAAAAATTGCGCTCGGCTTTAACATGAATGTAATCGCGCACAACCGCAGCAAAAAGGAATTTGACGGAGTAACATTTGTCGATTTTGACACATTGCTCCGACAATCGGATTATTTATCGCTTCATTCGCCGCTGAACGATGAGACATATCAAAAATTTGATATGAGCGCATTTAAAAAAATGAAACGCTCGGCGGTGCTGATAAATACATCAAGGGGAGCGGTTGTGAATGAACAGGATTTGAGCGACGCACTCAACGGCGATAAAATCGCAGGAGCCGGTGTTGACGCGCTTGTTAATGAGCCGATGACCGAGGGTCATCCGTTTTTGACAACGAAAAATATGATAATCACACCGCATAACGCATGGGCGTCGATCGAGTCACGAACCCGATTGATTAAGCTTGTGGTTGATAATCTTTCGGCATTTCAAAACGGCAATCCGATAAATAATGTCGCAAAATAAAAAAGAATTAAAGTCGAGCAATAAATAAAGTTTTCGTCCACCTTTTACAAAAGGTGGCAGGGTCATAGGGGCGGCGCCCCTGATAAAATAACATAAAAGCTCAGGAAGGGAGCTTAAACAATTCAGTGAATTGTTTAAGCGTGGGAAACCCT
>CAKRRH010000039.1 GCA_934394855.1 uncultured Eubacteriales bacterium | reverse complement strand
TCGACCGGAGAACCGGTCGCTTTTTTCATCGTCAAATAAAAGGCGTAATTTCATCTGACGAGTTTGTTTTAAGATGGACTAGATCCTAAAACAAAGAAAGAAAAACATGAAAGAAGTGTAATTAGCAAATTTAATGTTGCGACAAAATCTTGGCGTATTGATTTGTCGCTTGTGGTTTCGATTTAAGATCAATTCCCTCGCCGTTTGGACTGACAAGGGAAAATCCCATTATCAGCTGCATGTATGTTTTTGTCACTGTTCGATTAAGCGTCAGCTTTCGATACTGTGGGTCATACTTGCGGCCTCCCTTTCCACTGATTCATAGCAACAGAAATTTCCAGAATTATGTAAAGATATGTCGTACTTTATTGACAAATCAAAATCGGTGCTTTATAATTAAATCAATAAAATATGTTTTTCTGTTACTGTAATCATTATAACAATCGTGCCTTGTTCGGTCAATCAATTAGTCACAAAACGAACATATTTGTCACGAAATTATTAAATCGCATAACATTTTCCAACAAAATCACATGATTTGGAAGAATCATTGAGCTATTACACTATTAAAAGGACTGCACTTTATTTATGATCAGCATTGCAATTTGTGACGATGAAGAACCGATTTTGTCGTTTATTAAAGAAAAACTGCTTGACTGTCTGAACAAGAACAACATGAGAGCGAGCATATCGCTGTTTTCGGAAAGCGAAAAAATGCTGCTTGCGACAAAATCACGCCATTTTGACATCATATTCCTTGATATATCCATGCCGGGATTTTCAGGCTTTGACATCGCAGATCATTTGCGAAACAACAGTTATGATACTTACATCGTTTTTATTTCATCACGAACTGATTTAATTCATCAAAGCATGAATTTTCAGCCGTATAATTTCATAATCAAAGACACTCCGAAGCAAATGGAAGCCGAAATCAACCGAATCACTTCCCTTTTGCTTCGTCATTTCAGACAGTTCAAGGTAATTAAGGTAGACGATTGCATGAACGGTGCAACCCCGGTGGTTTTGAAGAATATTAAATATATCAAAAGCAACGGACATTATCTTGAATATTATTTGCAAAACGACGCTGCCGAATCGCTTTGCGAACGCAAATCGATTTCAGCCGCCGCTGACGAGCTTCTGGATTGCGGCTTTGTGAGAGTGCAAAAGCAATATATCGTAAACATGACGAATATCAAAAAATTTGACGCTCTGATCGACACGATCGTGCTGACTTCGGGCGAAAAGATCCCGATAAGCCGAATGTATAAAACCGACGCAACCGACGCTTATAACAAATTCAGGAGGCACTGACAAATGGAGCTGACGCCCGCAGTTTGGCTTGTTTTATCAATCATAATTGATTTCTATAAGTCATTCATCATAATCTATTTCGTGTTCTCCTCACTCCCCGCAAGATATGAGGGATACCGCTTCAAAATAGCCGCCCACGGCTCGTTTGCCCTGTTTTTGACGCTCTCAATAATCTTCTCCCTGTTTTTTAAATTTCCCTATTACGGTTTGGTTGCAGATTTCATTCTGTTGCTGCTGATTACAGGGCATTTCCTGAAAGGCACGCTGTTTAAAAAGATACTTGTATCCTTCGTGCCATCTGCGGCAATGGCGTTTTCAGAAGTGCTGACACTGTTTTTATCAACATTTGTGCAAAACAAGCCGATGACCGAGCTTGTATACAGTCATAATCTATACAGCGCAATATCGCTTGTGCTGACTCAGATGGTTCTGACCTTCATTTTGCTGTTGATGCTTAACTTCATGAGAGTGAAAAAGCAATATTTCAGCAAAATCGAATGGATCATGTTAGCACTTGTGTCGGTGTTGTCGATTTTTGTTGTACTGATGATCGGTCTTATCTCAATGAACGAAAACATTGACATCAACCGAATTTGGATAATGCTTGCGGCAATGGGCGCGATCACGATCAGCATCATCACCAACATCATGCTGGTGCGTCAAAGCAGGTCAAATCAAGCCGAGCTTGAAAACAGCCTTTTAAAACAGCAGATCAAGCTTCAGGCCGCAAAGGATGAAGAGATCGCAACGCAATATCAGGAAATCAGACACTTTCGTCACGATATTAAAAATATGCTCAATGTAATTCGCGTGCTGTCCGAAAATCACGAATATGAAGAGATCAACAACTACATAGACAAATATGTCAAAAAGCTGAACTCGTCAAAAAAGCAGGTTTCAACAAATAATACATATATTGACGCGGTGCTGAACAGCAAGCTTGCAAAGGCATATGATGAGCGAGTCGAGGTTTCGCTGAATATTTCGGAAGTGACCGACAGCGTTGACCCGCTTGACATGAGCAATCTGCTCGGAAACCTGTTCGACAACGCGATCGAGGGGTGCAAAAAATGCAAGGAACGGCGTATTTATTTTGAGCTTCATTACAGCGAAAGCGATGTAATTATTTTGATCAAGAATACCGTTGAGGTTCCGGTTATGAGCAATAATCCTGAGCTTGAAACTAACAAAGGCGACAAACAAAATCACGGAATCGGCACAAAAATCATCAAAAATATCGTCAAGAAATATCACGGTCTGTGCGACTATTACGACGAGGGCAAAATGTTCTGTTGCGGAATCGTGCTTTATACCGATTGATGAATAACAATAACAAAAGCCATATCGGTGTTTCCGATATGGCTTAAATTTATGCAATATATTATTTTTATTTCTCAGCCTGTTCGCCGTCTGCTTCATCATTAACCCGTCTTACAATGCAGAGCGGAGTTTGCTGAGCCGACTGGTCAAGCGGATTGTCCTTGAAAACCTGCTTGCAAAAATCGATTTCGATTTTGTCCATATCCGAACGGCCGAGGACCTCAACTCCGAGGTCATTTGCATCAATTACAACAACCTTCACGCCCATATGCTCGGAAAGCTGTTTTGCGACATCATTAGGCTTGTCCGGAGCAAGCTTTGCGTAGTGGTTATATGGCGGGATCGTGCAGTCACACGGACCGTCGATCGCTCTTGCCTTTTCACCCAAGATGCGATAGAACACGCCGCGGATTCCGAATAATTTCGTCACAGCCGAGCAAAATGACGCAAAAAGGATTTTCGGCAAGCCGATTTCACGAATTGCAAGCTCCATTGTGCAGGGCATTCCGAGACCGATTCCATAAGGCGTTTTATATACAAATTTTGAAAGAGTGCGAGCCCACCAGCCGGGTTTGATCTCATCAACCGGGAAAGCTCGTCCCTGTGTGATTGCGACGATCTTTTCGCTGATGAAGATGTAGTCATCCGCCTGCAAATAGCCTGTGAGATATTTGTCCAAAACATCGGGCATATTGTCGGTATCCATGATTACATGAGTTTTTACGGGGTATCTTGCAAATGTGCCGTAGTCTGTTGTGATCGTCAGATTTTTGGTATCGTTCGGCACAAACGGCAATGCATTTGAATTATCAGTCGGCATTTAATTCATTTCCTTTCATTTAAACACAGCAAAACTGCCGAAAAACCGCACAAACGGTGAATGTGCGGTCTTTTGCGTTCATGTGATTATTTATCTTTTCCGGGTACTTCCTTGTAAAGATTGAATCTGAAAAGCTTTGATTCATCTTCGGGATTTTCACAGCGAATGTACGCCTCGACGATAATTCCGCCTTTGATCAGAGTAGTAAGCCCCGCAATCTGGCAAAGCTTTGATTTAAGATTAAGACAGTCGCCCTCTTCTGTTTCAAGAAAAACGTTGCCCTTGCAGGAATCAACGGTTTTGATGAAATCGGCAACATCAATGTCATGCAATTTCAATTTTTCACGCATAATAAAATCCTCCTTAAATGAGATCATATTTATAATATCAGTTTTACCCTGAAAAGTCAATTACAAATTGACTGTGTCATATTCCAAAATAAAGCCGAATTATTTAAGATTTTCGTACTTTTTTATCATGATTTTCGCCGCTTTATATATATCGCCGCAGCCGAGCGTGATTACAAGGTCGCCGCTCTTTGCGTTTTCAACGATATAGTCGGCGATCTGCTCAAAATCCTCACGCAAAACGCACCCCGGAATTTTTGCCGCCAAATCCTCGGAATATATGTTATAGGTGTTGATCTCTCTTGAGCCCATGATCGGCGAAAGAACGCAAACATCGGGAATCTGAAGCACTCTTGCAAAATCGTCAAGCAACATCTTTGTTCTTGAGAAAGTGAACGGCTGAAAAACGGCATAGACCTTGTTATATCCCATATCCATAGCCGCATTGAGCGTTACTTCGAGCTCCTTCGGGTGATGAGCATAGTCGTCTGCGATTGTGATTCCGTTTTTCTTGTAAAGAATCTCAAACCGTCTGCCTGCGCCGTGAAAATCCGCAAGATATTTTGCAACATCATCAGGTGAAACTCCTGTTTCAATCAGCGCCGCACACGCCGCAACCGAATTTGATATGTTGTGTCTGCCGGGAACGCTGACTGTGATATGACTGAGAACCTTGCCGTCATGCATTAGGTCATATTCCCCTGCCGATTTGTGAGCATATTTTATGTTTGCGGCAAAATAGTCGCATTTATCGTCCGTGCCATAGGTGATTTTTTTAGTGTCAATGTCCTTTACTGCGTCCATTGCGTTTTCGTCATCACCGTTTACAATGCACAGCTTTGCGCTGTTTGCAAATTGATGAAACGACTGTTTAAGTCGGTCAAGCGTTTTGAAATATTCCATATGATCACGGTCAACATTCAGCAAAACGCAAACATCGGGCGACAGCTTTAGAAACGTGTCAACATATTCACAGCTCTCGCAGACCATGATTTCGCTTTTTCCGGCTCTTCCGTTTGAATCGATCAACGGCAGTCTGCCTCCGATTACACACGACGGGTCAAATCCTGCCTTTATCAGCACATGAGCGATCATTGACGAAACGGTGGTTTTTCCGTGCGTTCCGCAAACTCCGATCACATCGTCATAGTTGCGGGTCAGCGCACCGAGCGCATAGCTTCGCTCCATTGTCGGGATTTTTAGTTCACGAGCCGAAACAAGCTCCGGATTATCTTTCATTATCGCCGCAGAATATATTACAAGCTCAGCGCCCTTGACATTTTCCGCAAAATGACCCATTGTAACGGGCACGCCCATTGCACGCACCTTTTTAAGCGTGTCGGTTTCATTATTGTCAGAGCCTGTCAGCTCATAGCCCTCTTCATGCAAAATTTCGGCAATCGGATACATTCCCGAACCGCCGATACCGATCATATGCACCCGCCTTACACTTTCAAGCAATTTATCGGTTTCTGTTTTATTTTTCAAAGTCAAGACCTCCGACTCTAAATTGATATATCTTATTGTTATCATTATAACGCAAAATAGATAAAAAATAAACAAGTAATTTGCTTTTTCTCAAAAATATGTTATATTAAAATATATCACATGACAAAGGACAAAGGCTGATGCGCTTTACAATACCGAAAAACATAAAAGATGTGCTTTTCAAACTGAAAAATAACGACATTGACGCATATTTGGTCGGCGGCTGTGTGCGCGATATGTTAATGGGCAAAACGCCGCATGATTATGACATAACATCAAGCGCAGACCCCGAAAAAATCAAGGAAATATTCGATAAAACGATTGACACCGGGATCAAGCACGGCACCGTGACAGTATTATCCGACGGTGAGCCTGTCGAGATCACTCAAATGAGAACCGACGGCGAATATATCGACCACCGCCACCCTGTCGGGGTGTTGCCTGCAAAAAAAATTGAGGAGGATCTTTTGCGCCGTGATTTTACCGTGAATGCAATGGCGCTTGATCACAGCGGCAAAATAATTGATATATCAAACGGCTTAACTGATCTTGAAAACGGCGTTATCCGTGCCGTCGGCGACCCATATCGGCGATTTGATGAGGACGCACTCAGAATAATGAGAGCATATCGCTTTTGCTCACAGCTTGAGTTTAAAATCGAGGCGCAAACCGAAAAAGCCGCTCTTAAAATGTCAAATTTGCTTTACAACATTAGCGCTGAACGAATAAATCAAGAATTATGTAAACTGCTTGTCGGTCAAAATCCGAAAATAATCGCACCGCTGATAAATTCGGGCGGGCTTAAACAATATGGGCTGTCATCAATCAAAGACAGCGACCGCTTAAACAAAGCCGAAAACCGACTCGACATTCGCCTGTCGTCACTCATCATTCTATGCGGCGCTGACCCAAAGAGTGTATGTACATCGCTCAAAACCGACAACAAAACGAAAAAAAGAGTAATTTGGTACTGCGAGCGGCTAAATAATGTTCATACCCTTGCAAATGCGAGTGATATTGCAATCAAATCAATGATAAACACCGCCGACCGTGAAATGTTCGAACATTTGCTGAGTGCGGCGCAAGTGCTTTTTGACAATGATATAAGCGGTTGCAAAACACTGTATCACGAAATCATGAACGACCCGATTTTCCTAAACGAAATGAAGATAAACGGCAAAAAGCTGTGCGAAATCGGCATTCACGGAGAGGCTGTCGGCAGGGTTATGAAGGCACTGCAGCAAGAGGTTTGGAAAAATCCAAAGATAAATGATGAACAAACGCTTTGCGATATTGCAAAAAGGCTCGAAAGATGATAAAATAAGTAGAAAATAAACTAAGGGAACGGGATAGATTTTGAAACTACGCAGATCACTCTGTTTAATATTTATAATTGCAATAATCGGCTCGATATTTTTAAGCTCATGCGGTGTGACCGATTATACCAAAAAATCAATAACATTTAGCACGACCGCCGACATTAAAACGCTTGACCCGCAGCTCGCAAGCACATCGGGCGAGATAACCGCGGTGATAAATTTATTTGACGGGCTGATGAAGCAAGGCGAAGACGGCAAACCGAAACCGGCAGCGGCACAAAGCTACACGGTGTCTGACGACCGACTTACATATACCTTTACGCTTTGCGAAAATATGCTTTGGGCGACAGATGATGAGGAAAACAAGGTTTATGTTACGGCGGATGACTTTGTCTTTGGACTCACCCGTGCGGTTTTGCCAGAAACCAAAGCGCCGTTTGTCGGACTTTTATACAGCATTAAAAACGCAAAAAGCATTGCAAGCGGCAAAATGTCGCCGAAAAAGCTCGGCGTTGTCGCAAAGGACAGCAAAACGGTTGAAATCACACTCAATCGACCCGACCATAACTTTCTCAAAACTCTGTGTCATGCCGTAGCAATGCCCTGCAACAAGGCGTTTTTCGATTCGACCAACGGAAAATACGGATTAGACGGCGACTCGGTGCTTTGCAACGGCGCATATTATCTTAAAAAATGGAACAATGAGGACAATTATCTCTCTCTCAGCAGATTTTCCGAATATAACGGAGAAAAGGCACTGCCTGCGTCGGTTTCGCTTTTATTCTCACGAGATTACCAAACGATCAGCGATTCGCTCTCAAGCGACGACATAAACATGGGGATTCTTTCGGGAGATTATGCGAGCACGCTCGATGACGGCTATAAAAAACAGACATTTTACAACACAAGCTATGTAATGCTGTTTTCAAAAAATATGCCGAAAAAGCTTCGGCGAGCGCTCATGATCGACACAAATTTAGAGGCGATTCAGTTAAATTTGCCCGAATATTACGACAAATCGGCATCGCTGATTCCAATTTCGGCTGTCGAGGGCGATGAAAACTATCGCAAGACGGCGGGCGAGCTTAAACTTGCGGATTATGACCAAAAAACGGCGCAAAATCTGATGAAAGAGATCAAATCCGAGTCCGAATCACCGCTTGAATATTCGGACTACACGCTATATTATCCGAGCGGTGACAATGATGTGAAAAAGAGTGCGGGGCTGATCGTGTCGCAATGGCAAAATGAACTGAATGCATTTATAAATGCCGAGGAAACGGACGCAGACACGATTCTTCAAAAGCTGCAAAGCGGCGAGATAAATGCTGCAATCGTGCCGATCACGACCGTCACCGGCACGGCATATGATTCGCTTGAAACCCTGAGTATGCTGGGATTCTCCGATTTCAACTCAAAACTTGCAAACATCAGCGACGACATTTCAAAATGCTGTGAGCAGATGAAATCAGCCGAGCAGTCATTGATCGATGATTATTATGCGTTGCCGCTTTTCTGCGAACCCGAATTTTGCTGCATGAGCGATTCCGTCAATAACGCAATATTCAGCGCCTCCGGCAGTTATGTCGACTTTTCTTCAATCAAAAAAGAAGATAATTGATGGTTATAAGAATATTATTATTTGTGAGGGGTGCTTTTTTGTAAAAAAGCACCCCTCACACTCCCCTTAAAAAACTTTATTTATGGCATTTTTTAATTATTTAGTGCAAAACAATACAACCTACTTCTAAATATACAAACAACTTATAATAGGACGAACAAAAAACTTACCTCTTAATGAATCCACAACCGTTTTTGTTCAATTTACGCTATCCTAACTATCTCACTTTCTGAACAAAAACTCGTTTCAAGGGGTGTACGATAACGGCAATCAAACCG
>CAKRRH010000038.1 GCA_934394855.1 uncultured Eubacteriales bacterium | reverse complement strand
TTACTGCACGGAAATCTGACTTGCTGAATGTATCAAAATCAACAAATTCCTCAAATAAAGGCTCTACCTTTACCTTTGAGAAATCAATCTTTTCAGGCTCAGTTTTTACATTTTTTTCAGGTGCTTCAGAAGCTGTATTATTTACATCATTTCCCTTGTTTACATCATTCAACGGCTTCATCGTCGGGAACAATAATACATCACGAATTGATGCGGAATCGGTGAGAAGCATTACAAGACGGTCGATTCCGAAGCCGAGACCGCCTGTCGGAGGCATACCGTATTCAAGAGCGGTGACATAATCATAGTCAACCTCCGCTTTGCTGTTTGGTTCTTCTTTAAGCTTAGCCTCAACCTGAGTTTCAAAACGCTCTTTCTGGTCGATCGGGTCGTTTAACTCGCTGAATGCATTGCCGAATTCGGTTGCATTGATGAAATATTCAAATCTTTCGGTGAACATCGGATCATTCGGCTTTTTCTTGGCAAGCGGACTGATCTCAACCGGATAATCATATATGAATGTAGGCTGAATGAGGTTTTCTTCGACAAATGCGTCAAAGAACTCTGCCAAAACAGTACCCTTTGTAGCGTTTTCGGGTACATCGACATGATGCTCTTTTGCGCAATTTCTTGCGTCCTCGTCGGTCGCCCAATCGTTGTAGTCGCAGCCGGAATATTTCTTAACGGCTTCGATCATTGTAAGTCTTTCCCAATGACCCATGTCGATTTCTTTGCCCTGATAGGTGATGACCTTGCTGCCGCAGATCTTTTCCGCAAGCATTGTGTTCATCTCTTCAACGAGATCCATCATTCCGTGAAAATCGGTGAATGCCTGGTAAAGCTCGATCGTGGTAAATTCAGGGTTATGCTTTGTGTCCATGCCCTCGTTTCTGAATATTCTTCCGACTTCGTAAACTCTGTGCATACCGCCGACGATCAAGCGTTTAAGGTAAAGCTCGGTTTCGATTCGGAGGTACATATCCATGTCGAGAGTGTTGTGGTGAGTTTTAAACGGACGAGCCGACGCACCGATCTCAAGCGGAACCAAAATCGGGGTGTCAACCTCCAAAAATCCCTTTGAATCAAGGTAGTTGCGGATTTCTTTCAAAATCTGCGAACGCTTGTAGAAAGTATCCTTAACTTCGGGATTTACGATCAAGTCAACATAACGCTGACGATAGCGCATATCGGTATCTTTGAGTCCGTGGAACTTTTCGGGCAGCGGCAGGAGTGATTTTGAAAGCAACTCGATTTTTTGAGCATGAACCGAGATCTCTCCGGTCTGCGTCTTAAACACAAAGCCCTCGACGCCGATGATGTCGCCGATGTCCCATTTTTTGAACGCCATGTAGTCGTCAACGCCGACATCGTCACGGCGGACATAAAGCTGAATATGACCCGAACAGTCGTCAAGACCGACAAAGCTTGCTTTGCCCATGATTCGTCTTGACATGATTCTTCCGGCAACCTTTACGGTTTTGCCCTCGAATGAATCAAAGTCAGCCTTGATTGCGGCTGAATCGCTGTCAAAATCATATTTTGTGATAGCATACGGGTTTTTGCCCTCATCCTGCAAAGCCTTGAGCTTTTCTCTGCGGATTCTCAAAACCTCATTGAGGTCCTCCTCGGGCGCTCTGTTTTGTTGAGTGTTCTTGTTTTCGCTCATTTCCAAATTCCTTTTATCTTTATTAGTGAGATTTATTTAAGTATTTTTACGATCTTATATTCAAGCTCGCCCGACGGTGTGATTGCAACAACGGTTTCGCCGACTTTTCTGCCGATGAGCGCTTTGCCGACCGGAGATTCGTCTGAAATTTTACCGTTCATCGGGTCAGCCTCCGACGAACCGACTACCTGATAGTCAAATTCTTCGTTCATTTCAACATCAAGGATCTTGACCTTAGTACCTGTGTTGACGATTTTGCTGTTGGTTTTGCTTTCGTCGATTATTTTAACATTTTTCAGCATTTCCTCAAGCTCGGCAATTCGGTTTTCCATCTTAGCCTGCTCGTTTTTAGCTTCATCATATTCGCTGTTTTCCGACAAATCACCGAACGAACGGGCAACCTTGATTTTCTCCGCAATTTCGTTACGCTTTTCGGTTTTGAGGTATTCGAGTTCCTTTTGACGCTCTTCAAGACCTTGTTTGGTAAGCAATGTTTCTTTCATAGTAAAATGACCATTCCTTTCGGTTTCGGCTGATAAAAAAATTACGCACCATACGGCACGGTATCAGTCAAATTATATACATTAAAGAATTATATATTATTTTGTGATTTTTGTCAAGTAATATTACTTTATAGATACCGTAAAAATGCGGCTGTTTTCGGCTGATTTCAGTAATTTTGGGTGATTTTTTCAAATCATGCATTTTAACCTTGATATTTTTTGCGATTGATGATACAATTACATTTATAGTATTATCATGAAAAGGAACGGTCGAACATAATGAAAAACACTGATAAAACAATGGAAAAGATCGTTGCGCTTTGCAAAGGCAGAGGCTTCATTTTCCCTGGCAGCGACATCTATGGCGGTCTTGCTAACACATGGGACTACGGTCCGCTCGGCGCCCGTCTTAAAAATAATGTTAAAGACACTTGGAGAAAGAGATTCATTCAGGAACGCCGCAACAGCTATGAGGTTGACGCAGACATTCTGATGCATCCCCGTGTTTGGGAGGCCAGCGGTCATGTTGCAAGCTTTTCGGACCCGCTTCTTGACTGCAAAGAGTGCAAAATGCGTCACAGAGCGGATAATTTGATCGATGATTTTGACCCGAACGCTCACGCAGACGGAATGACAAAGGAAGAAATGTTCCAATATATCAAGGATCATTCGATTCCGTGTCCGAACTGCGGAAAACATAATTTCACCGATATTCGTGAATTTAACCTCATGTTCCAAACATACAGAGGCGTTACAAACGACAGCAAATCAATCATCTATCTTCGTCCGGAAAATGCTCAGGGCGAATATGTTAACTTCTTGAATGTTCAGAGAACAATGCGTGCAAAGCTTCCGTTCTCAATCGGTCAGATCGGAAAAGCATTCAGAAATGAGATCACTCCCGGAAACTTCACCTTCCGCACGATCGAGTTTGAACAGATGGAATTCCAGACATTCTGCAAAGAGGGAACAGACACCGAGCTTTACGAATATTTCAAAAACTACGGAAAAAAATATTTTGAGGATCTCGGAATTCCCGAAGATCATCTTCGTTTCCATGACCATGAGAAGCTGGCTCATTATGCAAAAGCCGCTTGTGACATTGAATTTTTGTTCCCGTTCGGTTGGGGTGAGATCAACGGTACTCATAACCGCACAAACTTTGACCTTACCCGTCACCAGGAATATAGCGGTCAGAAGATGGATTATCTTGACCCCGAAACCAACGAGAAGTTCATTCCGTTCATCATCGAGTCAACATATGGCCTTGACAGAACGGTTTTGGCGCTGCTTTGCGAAGCATATGACGAAGAGGTGCTTGATGCAGAGAAAAACGACACTCGCGTTGTTCTCCATCTGAGTCCTGTTGTAGCGCCCTATAAGGCTGCTGTTTTGCCGCTTTCAAAGAAGCTCAGCGCAAAGGCGCTTGAGGTTTATGAAAAGCTCAGCAAATCGTTCATGGTTGACTTTGACGAAACAGGCTCGATCGGCAAGCGCTATCGCAGAGAAGACGAAATCGGCACTCCGCTTTGCATTACCTATGACTTTGAATCGGAAGAGTCGGGCAAAGTTACCGTTCGTGACCGTGATACAATGAAGCAGGATCTTGTTGAGATCGACAAGCTTGAGGAATACATTGCGGAAAGAATAAAATTTTAATTAGATTTCATTTGTGTTTGCTATTTTGCGGCTTTTGTGGTGACTGGTTCATCATGAGAGCCGCAAAAAACATATTTTTAAAAAGATGTGCAAATATCTCAAAAAAATGTTGACACGGAATATTATTTGTGTTACAATGTTTTAGCACTTAATTGGAGAGATACCGAAGTGGTCATAACGGAACGGTCTTGAAAACCGTCGTGTCGCAAGGCACCGTGGGTTCGAATCCCACTCTCTCCGCCACATCAAACGGCGGGCATGATTTAACCCATGTCCGCCGCTTGCATAAAATTAAAAATATGCAGAAACGCTAACATTTGCAGAAGTACTCAAGTTGGTGTCGAGGAGCCCCTGCTAAGGGCGTAGGTCGGGAAACCGGCGCGGGAGTTCGAGTCTCCCCTTCTGCGCCAGAAAAAACGCTTTGAATTTTCAAAGCGTTTTTTCTATTTTTAAATTTGCGTTTTTGCGAGAGAATTTTTTGCGAGAAAAGAATTCTCCCTTGATTAGACGACGTTTATAAATAAAATTTTTCGGGAGAGCGCGAGAGGGACTTTTTTTAAAAAGCCCCTCTCGCATAAATTATATTCATTTTTAGTTTTCCCTGTTTTGCTTTTTTGTTAAATACATATTTCTGCGACTTCAGCGATTTTTCTGATAACTTCATATACCGCTTGCGTGACATTTGGTAATCGGCTTGTTGCAACTCGTTTTATTGCACAAAAAATCGATTCCAAGTTTGGCAAAAAGTTACAAAAATCATTGTTCAATTTGAATAAAAGTTTTTACAATAATTAGAATAACACAGAGGGTTTTCATAATTCGACATTTCGGCCTCCGATAATCATTGACACAAATATAACAAAGGTGGTATAATTCAAGCGCAGAATAAGGCGAATATTCCGTGCAAAAGATGTTTGTTTTTTTAAACTTTTCCATTGTTTAAATATCTGTTTTTGCTGCTTTTTGAAATATATATTAAATGTATCTTTCAATGAGTGTGACAGAATTTTTTACTTATTACTACAATTTATAATAAAGGAGAATTTTTCGTGCTTAACAATGATTCATGGCAAGGATTTGCCGGTCGCATTTGGAAACTCGAATGCAATGTTCGTGACTTCATTCAGAACAACTACAAACCCTATGACGGTGACGAAAGCTTCCTTGAGGGTCCGACAGACTCAACAGACAAGCTTTGGGGAAAATTACAGGAACTCCAGAAGGCTGAGCGTGATAACGGCGGCGTTTTGGACGAGGAGACAGAGGTTGTAACCGGCCTTACGGCATATGGTCCGGGATATATCGACGAGTCGATGAAGGATCTCGAAAAGGTCGTAGGCCTTCAGACAGACAAGCCTCTTAAAAGAGCATTCATGCCCTATGGCGGTATCAGAATGGCTGAAGAAGCTTGCGAGATGTACGGCTATCATGTAAACCCCGAACTTCACAAGGTCTTCACAGAATATCACAAAACACATAACCAGGCTGTTTTTGATGCATATACACCCGAAATGCTCGCAGCTCGTCGCAGCCATGTTATCACAGGCTTGCCGGATACTTACGGCCGCGGCAGAATCGTCGGTGACTATCGTCGTGTTGCTCTTTACGGTATCGACCAGCTTATCGCTTGGAAAGAGGAAGATAAGAAAAACTGCGGCGACGGCACAATGACAGACGATGTAATTCGCCGTCGTGAAGAGATTGCGGAACAGATTCGTGCTCTTAACGGAATGAAGAAAATGGCTGAGATCTACGGCTATGACATTTCAGCTCCGGCTAAGGACGCAAAAGAAGCTGTTCAGTGGCTCTACTTCGGCTATCTTGCAGCTATCAAAACACAGAACGGCGCTGCAATGTCAGTCGGCAGAATTTCAACATTCCTTGATATTTATATCGAGCGTGATCTTGAAAACGGTAAACTCACCGAGAAAGAAGCTCAGGAGCTTATCGACCATATGGTAATGAAATTCCGTATGGTTAAATTCGCAAGAATCAAATCATATAACGAACTCTTCTCGGGCGACCCGGTTTGGGCTACTCTTGAAGTCGGCGGCATGGGCATGGACGGCCGTTCAATGGTAACAAAGAACGACTACCGTTTCCTCCATACACTCGAAAATATGGGTCCGTCACCTGAACCGAACCTCACAGTTCTTTACAGCAGCAAATTGCCGGCAAACTTCAAGAAATATGCCGCAATGATCTCTGTTAAAACATCTTCGATCCAGTATGAGAACGACGATGTTATGAAGCCTGTTTGGGGCGACGACTATTCGATCTGCTGCTGCGTATCTGCAACACAGACCGGTAAGGAAATGCAGTTCTTCGGCGCAAGAGCGAACCTTGCCAAAACATTGCTCTTCGCAATCAACGGCGGTGTTGACATCAGAACCGGAGTTCAGATCGGACCGAACTATGCTCCGATTACTTCCGATTACCTCGACTATGACGAAGTTATTGCAAAATACAAAGTAATGCTTGACTGGCTCGCAGGTTTGTATGTAAACGTACTTAACCTCATTCAGTATATGCATGACAAATATTACTATGAGTCGGCTCAGATGGCGCTCATCGACACAGATGTTCGCCGCACCTTTGCAACAGGTATCGCAGGCTTCTCTCATGTAATCGATTCGCTCAGCGCGATCAAATATACAAAAGTTAAGGTAAAACGCAACGAACAGGGTCTTGCAGTAGGCTTTGAGCGTGACAGCGACGACTTCCCGAGATACGGCAACGATGATGACAGAGCCGATGAAATCGGAATTTGGCTGCTTAAAACATTCCTTGATGATATTAAAAAGCATCACACCTATCGTGATTCTGAAGCAACAACCTCAATCCTTACAATTACATCGAATGTTGTATATGGTAAGTTCACAGGTGAGTTGCCGGACGGTCGTCAGGCTTGGACACCGTTTGCACCGGGTGCTAACCCGTCATACGGCGCAGAAAAGAGCGGCTTGCTTGCATCTCTCAACTCGCTGACAAAGCTTCCTTATCACTGGGCGCTTGACGGTATCTCAAATACTCAGGCAATGAATCCGGACGCTTTGGGACACAGCGATGAAGAAAGAGCCGACAACCTCGTTAATGTAATGGACGGCTACTTTGACCAGGGCGCTCATCACCTCAATGTAAACGTATTCGGTAAAGAAAAGCTTATCGATGCAATGGAGCATCCGGACAAGCCGGAATATGCTAACTTCACAATTCGTGTATCGGGCTATGCGGTTAAGTTCATCAACCTGACAAAAGAACAGCAGCTTGATGTTATCAGCAGAACCTTCCACGACAAATTCTAATGAAATCACGACAAAGCCTTGCCTTGACCCTGCGTTAATGAGGACATTATGACTTGTTTTCGCAAAGCCTATGGACAAGGCTTTGTTTATATGTTTTTCGTTAAGGGAGATAAATTGTTTATGGAGATTATGGGAAATATAAACAGCATTGAAACATTCGGTGCGGTTGACGGACCGGGAGTCCGCTATATTGTATTCTTGCAGGGATGTCCGATGCGCTGCAAATATTGCCACAACCCCGAAACATGGGGAGATTGCGCCGATGGGTCATATCGCGCTACTGCAAGAGAGGTTTTTGACGCGGCAAAAAGGTATCAAAGCTATTGGAAAAACGGCGGCGGAATCACCGTCAGCGGCGGCGAAGCGCTCATGCAGACAGATTTTGTGACAGAACTCTTCAAAATCGCAAAGGAGCAAGGGGTTCATACCACAATCGATACTTCGGCTCAGCCGTTCACAACCGAAAAGGCTTGGCTTGATAAATTTGACAAGCTGCTCTCGCTTACCGACCTGTTTTTGCTTGACATTAAGCAGATCGACAGTGATAAGCACAAAGAGCTTACCGGATTCGGTAATGAGAACATTTTGGAATGCGCCCGTTATCTTGCAAAGAATAATAAGCATATGTGGATTCGTCATGTGCTTTTGCCCGGCTGCACCGACAATGAGCATGATTTAAAGGCGCTGCGTTCGTTCATCGACAGCTTAAACGAAATCAATCCTGTGGTCGAGCGCGTCGAGGTTTTGCCCTATCACACCCTCGGCGTAGCGAAATATGAAAAGCTGAATATTCCATATCGGCTTGAGGGTGTTCCGACCCCGACAAAGGAACAGATTGATTTTGCAAAAAAAATACTCTGCGAATAACGGTTATTAAAAATGCGCCTAATCGGGTGCATTTTTTGTTGCGAAAAATACTCATATCATTGACAAGAATATACGCTTATGGTAATATAATTTCAAAGCAGTTGCGGCAAAAGAAATACCGATTCCGTCGCCGGCTATATGAAAGTGCCGTCACAGCAGCTCAGCGATGCATTTCTAAATATTATGAGAAACAAAAATTAAAAAGGAAAATTTATAGTCAATTACAGAAATTAATAACAAAAAGAGCTATCAGACTTACAGAAAATCTGATAGCTCTTTACTTTTACAATAATTCAAATTATGTTGCCATTTTGTTGTTGCGCAAAAGCTTTAATTTCCTGTTACGCTGCTTTTGTAGCCCTCGCCCCAGTTCCACATGGCGTCGAGTATCGGTTTTAGGCTTTGACCCAATTCTGTCAATGAATATTCCACTCTCGGCGGAACCTCGGCATATACCTCTCTGTGCACAAGCCCGTTTGCTTCCATATCACGAAGCTGTGCGGTCAATACCTTTTGCGATAC
>CAKRRH010000037.1 GCA_934394855.1 uncultured Eubacteriales bacterium | reverse complement strand
ATCGGCATGGGCAACAACCCGATGGTTGGTGCTACCGTTGCTTGTGCAGTTGCTGTTGAAGAAGCAAGCAAATAATCAATAATTTCGGCAACATTTTAAAAGGGTTTCATCTTCTTGATGAAGCCCTTTTTTATTTATGCTCCGATAATCATTGACTGTAATAGTTAAATATTTGCCGAATATTGAATCGACTTAACCCAAACAGAATTTTAAGCAAAAACACTCGTTAAAATTATAATCATTGTAATATTTTCATATATAACAGCCTAATATATATTTGATTATTATTCACAATTATAATTTAAATAATTTGTGAATAATATCAATTGAATTTAATTCAAGCGCATGGTATTATTGTTAAAGTAAACTGTTTTTTATCAAAATATGTAAAAAACAGAAATAAATTTAAGAGGTTATGATATGAAATTGTTACGAAAAATCACTTCGACGGTCTTGATATTGGCAATGATATTGTCAATCGTGTCAATCACCGTCACAGCACAAACAGCCGAAAAAGTTCAGAAGTCCGACACTTTTCCGACGCAGGCTTATGCAATAGCGGAGCTGAAGGATCAGCGAACAGCTGACAGCAAGCGCTTTTTGATGAGCGACAAATCTATCCGTGCGGTAGTATATTCCGATAATGTCCATTACAAAGAAAACGGGCAATGGAAGGACGTTGACAGTTCGATGTCTCTCGCTGACGCTGAAGACAGAGAAGATTTCGACGGATTTTCTACTGTTGAAAACTCTTTTAAGGTTAAGGTTGCAAAGAACGCCAATGCCAAAAAGTTAGTCCGAATCAAAACAGACAGCTATGGCATTTCTTGGGGTTACAGCAATTCAAATCCGGTCAGAAAAACTTTTTGCGGCGCAAACATTGAAAATGTTGCCGATGATACCGGCGACATGATTTATGATTCCGTAAAAAAGTCAACGCAAAAAGTTACATATTCAAACATTGACTCGGATTGCGACTTAGAATATATCATCACAGGTTCGTCTGTCAAGGAAAACATCATTGTTAAATCAAAAAGAGATAATTATGATTTCTCTTTTGATATTCAGACAAAAAATGTTTCTTTGGAACTTGAAGATAACAATATTTACGGCAAAAACAGCAAAAATGAAACCGTTTTCACAATTCCCGCTCCGTTCATGTTTGATTCGGAAAACGATTTCTCGGACTTGGTAACTTATTCGCTGAGCCAAAAGAATAATAATAAATACACTCTGACGATCACAGCAGATTCGGAGTGGCTCAACAGCGACGATCGCGCATTTCCCGTAACAATTGACCCGGTCGTTGTAACCGAACAAAAATCTAAATCGTTAGACACTGCATTTATCACCTCCTCAAAGCCGAATACTAACCACAGTGACAAAGCAGAACTCTTGGTCGGAAAGGAAAGCAGCGAATATGGCAACTGCCGTGCAATGGTTAAATTCAAGCTTCCCGCACTTTCCGCCGGCGACATGGTCGTCAACGCAAAATTATGTTTTGTTGCCTTTGCAAACGACGGTTCGTTTTATGATACAACAACGCCGGATTTGCAGGTAAATGCCCATATGATCAATAAATCCTGGAATTATAAAACCGTAACCTGGAACAACTGCCCGTCTACAAGCAACACGGTTTTGGATTATGATTATATCACCAGAAAAGACAACAAAGGCAACTGGAAATATTTTAATATTACCAAAGCCGTTAAGCAATGGTATGAAGGCGGAACCGACAGCAGCGGAAATTATGTTAAAAACAACGGCATAATGCTGAAATCATATAACGAAAACGGCAGCTATGCAGACGCCGGCGTAAAAGGCGAGCTGTTTTCCGAAAGATACGGTGCAAACCCCAACGCCCTTCCCGCAATCATCATAAATTACATCAACAATAAGGGATTAGAGGATTATTGGACCTACACGACCGCAAGCGCCGGAATCGCAGGCAACATCAGTGTAAACGATTATACGGGAAACCTTGTTGTGACACATGACGATGTTTCAACAGCAGGGCTCAATATGCCGATCACAATTCAGCATGTATATAACGGTTATACATATGACAAAGGAACATTTAACGAAATAATGCCAAAAATGGGTCACGGCTGGCGGCTTAATATTGAGCAGACCGTTCGTGAAACTAAAAAAATACCGGGATTTAACAGCGACACGGCGGCAAAATATCCCTATGTTTATACCGACGCTGACGGAACAGACCATTATTTTTTGAAAAAAACCGAAAACAATGTCGCCAGATATCTCGATGAAAACGGTCAAAAAATGGAATTGAAGAAAACATCTTCGGGATATACGATAGAAAACAGCATTGACAAAAGCAGTGGAAAAACCATCTATTCTTTCAATTCTTCCGGAAATCTTTCTCAAATCAAAGACTCAAACGGAAACAAAATGACCGTTACATATAGCGGAAATCAGATAACATCGGTTTCGGACGGTTCAGGTCATAAAATTATAATTTCGGACAACACCCAAACAAAATCCGGAAACATTCGGTCAATGACCGACCCTGAGCAAAAAATCACATATTTTTATTTCAACGAAAAAGGTTTTTGCCAGATCAAATATCCTGACGGAAAAACCGCAACATATGATTATGACAGCGACGGAGCATTAAGTTCTCTTCAGTCGAGCGACGGTTCAAAAGTCATAATTGAATATACTCCGAAATCACTCGGAAAAAGAGTAAAATCATTGACCGAATATGGACAAAACGGCGAACTCGGTCAGTGCATCAAATTTGACAGAAGCGAATATAACACAACGAAAATAACAACAAGCGGCGTTGACGGAATCATCGGAAATTCCGATGATATTACCAACACCTATCAATTTGATAATTTCGGAAGAACAATTTCGGTTCAGTCAAGCAAAAGCGGAAGCAACTATGGCGCGTCAACATATCAATATAGCTCGGCTACCGTAAATTCAGACGCCAGCAACATAAATCAACTCAATAAACTTACCGGCTATGCCTCAATCGGCAGAAACACTCTCAATCATGTGCTCAACGGAAATGCGGAAAGCGCAACATATTGGAAGTCGGCAAGATGGGTGAATGACTGCACCTATACATTTGGCACAAGCACGGAACAAAAGCTGTTCGGCAACAGCTCGTTCAAGCTTAATTCGACAGCGGTAACGGGCGACGGAAGAGCGAGAATTTATCAGGATTTTGATACAAAAGCAATAGTGCCGGGCGGACAATATACATTTTCAGCATATGTTAAAACAAGCAACATCACCGTTGCCAACGGAACCGACAACGGTAAAAACTGCGGCGCTTGTCTTAATGTTAATGTATTTACGGAAAACAATTCTAACGACATTTCGCAATATGCCGAGATGGTAACAGGCACAACAGATACGCAAATAAACAACGGTTGGGTAAGAATTTCAACAACCGTCACTATTCCGAACAATGTCACCTCAACAAGATTGAACCTTGCAATTCGCAATGCAACAGGAACAGCATTTTTTGACGGAATTCAAGTCGAGGGCGCGGGAGTTGCAAACAGCTTCAATATGCTGAACAATCCAAGCTTCGAAAGACTTTCAAGCGGTTCAAAGGGCATTTTGTGGGATTACGGAAATATCTCGTCGACCGATATTTGCAACAGTCAAAATGTTAAACAAGGTTCATATTCTTACAAAATTGTCGGCGAAGCAAGCAAAAAGAAAGAAGTATATCAATTTGTTCCCGTAAGCGGCAGCGAAAGCGATACATATATCGTAAGCGGATGGGCAAAAGCGGACGCGGTTCCCGCAACTAACTCAAACCGCAAATTCAAAATAAGTATAACCGTAACATACAGCGACGGAACAGCTGTGGTAAAACCGCCCGCCGAGTTTAACACCTCAGTTTCCGGTTGGCAATATACCAGCCGTGCCTTCAACCTTGACGACGGCACATCGGCAAATAAGAAACCTGTAAAAATCGGAATATATGTAAGATATTGGTGCGGTGCAAACACAGCATATTTTGATAATATTCAACTTATAAAGGATAATGCGCAAAGCTACACTTACGACAAAGACGGCAATTTGGTAACCATTGCGAAAAATGCCGAAAACAAATCTTCAATGGAGTACAGCAACACCAACCTTATCAAAGAAACCGATGTCAACGGAAATTCATTCAGCTATACATACGACAGCAAGCACAACATGACGCAGGCAAAAAGCCAACGCGGAATCAAATATGACTACAAATACAATTCACAGGGAAATGCAACGGAGCTTGTTGTGTCCAATTCATCGGGCAACAGCAAAATTAAAACCGAAGCAAGCTATTATGGCACAAATAACTCATTCCTCAAATCGGTAACCGACGAAAACGGAAACAAAACGGAATATGATTATAATACCGTAAACGGCTTGCTTAATTCGACGACAAATGCAAAAGGCATAAAAACATCCTATGAATATGACGCTTCGCAAAGAATTTCCAAAGTATCAAACGGAAGCTCGTCAATATCCTATTCATATGACGGAAAATCGCAATTGTCGTCAATCAACGACAACAGCGGAACCAAATATTCATTCACCTATGACGGGTTCGGCAATGTCCTTGAGACAAGCGTCGGCACAAGAAAATTGATTGCAAATCAATATAACGCACGCAACAACGGGCTTTCACGCTCGACTTACGGCAACGGCGATTATGTCGATTATGTATATAACGCTTTCGGCAAAATTTCCGAGAAAAAAGTCAACGGCGTTTCGAGATATAAATGGTATCACGACAGCGGCGCTAACCTGTCGAAATATGTTGACAATGTGAATAATATATGCTACAATTATACATATGATTCAACAGGCAGACTGATCAGACAATATGCTTCTTCGGGAACCGTTGCGTCAAATATCAACGCTCGTTTGTATACTACCGAATATGGCTATGACAAAATGAATAATGTCGTCAAGGTTGTCAACAAAGCAGGCGGCAGAACTCAAAAGGTCACCAATAAGTTTTATGCAAAAGATAACCTCCCCGAACAGTCGTTGATCTATTCTAACCGCCATGTTACTTTTGGTCACGACACTTTAAACAGGCTTAATAAAAAGATCATTTCAACAGAATCACCCGTATATATCGACTATGTTTATCAGTCGTCGGACAGAAACACCGACACGGACAGCTCATATACCACAAGGCTTATCAACAAAGAGTATATCGGCGACACAGTCTATCGTTATACCTATGACAAGCTCGGAAACATAATCAAAATCGAGCAGGGCGAAAGAACAAATAAGTCGAGCAACCAAACAGCCGACGGAAACTATCAGACGCTTGTTGAATATGTTTATGACGGCAACAATCAGCTTGTGCGTGAAAACAACAAAAAGCAGAACAAAACCGTCATGTATAACTATGACGACAAGGGCAACCGCACGGCGAGATATGAATTTGTATATTTCACCGACAACCCTCCTGCTCCGCCGACCGTGTCAACATATATGGACTATTCCGACAGCGGCTGGGGCGATTTGCTCACAAAGGTCTATGGAAGCGTCAACTCGAACCTTACATATGACGAAATCGGCAACCCGACAAGCTATTTTGGCTATGATATGTCCTGGACAGGCAGACAGCTTGACTCGATCAACGGCAACGATCTGTCAGTTTCCTATAAATATGATGCAGACGGACTCAGAACCGAAAAAACGGTGAACGGAGTCAGCTCAAAATATTATTATGTCGGCGGCACGCTCTATTATGAGAAGCGCGGTGCAAAGGAACTTTACTATTTCTATGACGCACACGGCACTTTGATGATGATAAAGCTTTACGATGGCGAAAGCGAACTTAACTATTATGTTTCGACCAACAGCCGAGGCGATGTTGAAAATCTCTATCGCGGCGACGGCTCAATCAAGGCTCATTATGTTTATGACACATGGGGCAAGGTGCTCAGCGTAACCGATGAGAACGGAAACGAGATAACCGACGCAAACAACATCGGCTTGCTCAACCCGATCCGCTATCGTGGCTATTACTATGACTCTGAGACGGGTTACTACTATGTATCCAGCCGTTATTACGATCCTGAGATTGGTCGTTTTTTAAATGCAGATATTCAAGAAACATTAACTGCAGATTTTGAGAATTTTTCCCAATATAACTTGTTTGCATACTGCTTTAACAATCCGGTTAACATGTCTGATGAAACTGGTACTTGGCCAATTTGGGCTAAAAAAGTTGTAGCAGCAGTTGCAATTGTAGCTGTTGTTGCCGCTGTTGCAGCCGTTACTGTTGCAACAGCAGGTGCAGGAACTGCAGCGGCTGTCATTGCAGTAGGAGCTGCAAAAGGAGCTGCTATTGGAATGGCCTCTGGTGCTGCAATTGGCGCCGCGACGGGGGCAATGCGTCATAGGGTGTCTACTGGCAGTTGGAGCGGAGCAGACACGGCCGCACTTAATGGAATGGGCGATGGTGCATTGTCAGGTGCCGTTAGTGGCGCAATGACAGGCGCTGCCGGAAGTGCAGTAAAAGTCGCACAAGCAGCGAAAGCATGGGATAGTGGCACCTTTAAATCAGGATATCAATCAATGAAATACCACTACAACAAGCATGTAATAAACGCGGGATTGACAAAGGGAAATAATGTGCTCAGATATACACGAGATGCAGTAAGTTTTGCCAATCGAAATTCTTCATTATTGAAGTATACCTATAACTACAATTATGGAAATGCATCTTGGAATTTAACTTATTCAACTGGACGGGGCGGAATGTTTACACGAACTGGTAAGATTTTAACGTTCTGGTATAGGTGAAATTAATGAAAAGCAAACAACACAAGTACATTTTGAAAGCGTTTTTAAACTCTAGCATTCCTACGGTAATTCGTAGAAGTTCTCCAGAACTTATGGTTATTGATTCTGTTATAGGTGGGTATTGCTCTCAATTGATAAAGCGAGCAAAACTCATCGAACTCCCCTCGAACGAGATTATTTCTAAAACCGAAAAAGCCACTTTTTCAGAATTGATAAATCAGTCAACAGGAATGGAAAAAAATGAATTAGTGGTGTATTATCGGCTTGCAATACTTGTGGAATCTATATTGATTCAGTATCGGCAATAATCTATACCAGCAAGCATCGCCGCCCGGATACCACGGCATATAACATAACTATTGCTTATAAAAAATCTAATAATTGGTTTGTCAGGTAGTAATAGCCCCGACATTGCTATCGTGGCTATTACTATGACGCCGAGACGGGTTACTACTACCTCCAAAGCCGCTACTACAACCCCGATATGGGTAGATTTGTGAACGGCGACGGTTACGCCGACACAGGAATGAACCTTACAAGCAGCAATATGTTCGCTTATTGTGGCAATAACCCGGTGAATTATAGCGACTCGAGTGGAGAAAAACCGTTGTGGAAAGAATTAGGCTTTGTTTATGACGGATCCGTTTGCGATTTTAGAAGATTTGAGAGAGGGCTCCCCCCTTTATCTTACGAACTATGGCTTGAAGAAGGCGGAACCAAAAATATAAATAGTGTTAAATATAATAATCATGGTGTGAAAAAAACCTTAAAAACCGCAACATATGTACCAAAGGATAAAACTAAAGACTATTATATAAATAAAGTGAGAGAAAATAGTAGTTCGGATATTATTGGCAAGGCTTCATTTTTGGCAGGTGCTGTTGCAACATTTAAAGATGTACCATATTTAGATAAAATATTATTTGCCGTGGATGTTATTCAGAAATTTAACCAAAAAGCAACCGAGCTTGAATTGAATAAATTCGCAAATATAATGGATTCCGGTTCAGGCGTTCTTATTATAACATGGGATATTGAAGGAACAAGATGTGGCAATTCTAGTTTTACTGAATATTTATCGGTAAATAAGGAGTATTGATATGAAAAATATAGATTCATATAAGTTGTATCGCATTTTAGCAGCAGTATGCTTAGTGATTGAGTTTGTTTTAATAGTATTATTCTATTTTTTCTCAAAAAATGAAATGAATTCAACATCAATCATAATAGGTTTTATCGAAGATCTTATGCTTGCGCCCGTTATAATATTTTTACTTCTTGCACGCAAATCGAAAAAGTAAATTAGATTGAGCCGTTGTAGCGATGTTGAAAATCTCTATCGCGGCGACGGCTCAATCATGGCTCAATATGTAAATTTATAAAATTTGCTTTGCAACGAAGATAATTAAGGAGATTGCGATGAAAAAAATAGATTCATATAAGTTGTATCGCATTTTAGCAGCAGTATGCTTAGTGATTGAGTTTGTTTTAATAGTATTATTCTATTTTTTCTCAAAAAATGAAATGAATTCAACATCAATCATAATAGGTTTTATCGAAGATCTTATGCTTGCGCCCGTTATAATATTTTTACTTCTTGCACGCAAATCGAAAAAGTAAATTAGATTGAGCCGTTGTAGCGATGTTGAAAATCTCTATCGCGGCGACGGCTCAATCATGGCTCAATATGTAAATTTATAAAATTTGCTTTGCAACGAAGATAATTAAGGAGATTGCGATGAAAAAAATAGATTCATATAAGTTGTATTTTATTTTAGCGGTAATATGCATAGTGATTGTAGTTGTTTTAAGAGCATTATATCATTTTTTCTCAAGAAGCGAAATATATTCAACCTCAATCGTAATAGGTTTAATCGAAGGTTTTATGCTTGCGCCCACTATAATATTTTTACTTCTTGCACGCAAATCGAAAAAATAAATTAGATTGAGCCGTCGCGGCGATGTTGAAAATCTCTATCGCGGCGACGGCTCAATCAAGGCTCATTATGTTTACGACACATGGGGCAAGGTGCT
>CAKRRH010000036.1 GCA_934394855.1 uncultured Eubacteriales bacterium | reverse complement strand
TCTAAACTGCCGTCTATTTAATAAGGCGCAAAAATCATGTTACCTTGCAGATAGGGACAAGTTTTAGGATAATTTTTCAGCTATTTTGCTCCTCTTGCAAATATTGTGGTGGAATGTAGCCGTCTTTAAGTACAATCAAATAATGTCGCACCACCGCATATAATAAATCTTTGGCGGCATCAACCTTTTCCCAAGTTAAAGGTGATAAATCAATTTCTTCAGGTTTGACCTCAAAAAAATTCTCATTATATCCGCCGGCATCAGAGCCATTTTTGCACCAAATTGATTCAACAAGTCCGGCTTTGATTAAATCATTAAGTTCAAACGAAAATAATGTCGAACGGTCAATAATCGCTTTTAACACCGCATCGTTGCCTTGCCATTTTATCGGCTCGGTCAAACACGAAATCGCGTGCGAGCGACCGGCAAAAGTCGTATCAAGCCAGGCCATAATATCATCTTTGTTTTCTGAACCGGCACGGTGCGCATAGGCGTGTAAATCACGCTGGTTTTTGGATATTGATAGCAGACCTTTTTCTTTGACAGTGTTTTCTTTTGGCACATAATGATATAACCGCTTTTTTTTCCTTAATTAAATTCTACTGTAGTATCTTGAGAAATCAAATCAAAATTAGTTTTCTTAGGCAAAAACTGATGCAAGATTTTGTTTTTGTTTTTCTTTGCGTGATGAAATTGATTATCAATTTGCTCGGCAAAAACGCGAAAACGAGTTGCAAGCACAATACAACGCTCAATGTATTACCGAAAATTATCCGCAATACACAACCAACTTTTGGGGCAATGCTGCCAATAATATAGGTTTGCAGGTTGAACAACTTCCTATGTGGAGAGCAGCTGGGAGCACTTTAGGTAAATTTTTCGCTAAAAATGGTCTTAAAACTGTAAAACAAGGTATAAATTCTTTTGCTGACAAAATGAAAAATATGTATTATAATAATGATGAAGATGAGAAAAAATACCACTATTAGTAAAATATAAAAAAGGAATAGAATATGGAAAAAGAGGTTATTACCACTTGGATAAAGAAAATATTACTAAAAATTGCATACTGGGTAGTATCTTTGTTAATTTTTTTTAATGCTATGATTATTTTAGATTTGCATTTGGTTGTGCCTTTTTTCCCTGTTCTGTTCCTATTTGACTTTTGTTTTTGGGTTGGATATCCGCTGTTTATGGAATATGTTCTGAAACGAAAGTGGTTTGAGTGTACGAAAGAAGATTATTTAGCGCTAAAATACCTATTAACTCCGTGGTTGATTATGGAGGTAATTGTAATGATTTATTATTACAATGAAATCATACTTTTGTCGCAATTTGAGAATGTATTATAATGATGATGAAGATGAGAAAAAATACCACTATTAGTAAAACATAAAAAAAGGAATAGAATATGGAAAAAGTGGTTATAAAAACAAAACTCATAGAGTTGATCAGTTATGCGATAGAAATCATTAAGCTTTTATTGAACTTCAAATGGTATATTATTTTTGATTTTGTATTTTTTTTGTTGTTAATGAATGAATATCTTAATCCACCATCAGTAAATGATCCTATTTGGAATAGTGAAGCTATGCTTGGTGCATAGAACTATCAAAATCAACAGTTATATATTCAAAGCTGTAAATATAGCTTAATTATTTCCGGATTATTTTTTCTGATTGGAACAAGTAATATGCGTAATCATCGGATAATAGCTAAAATCGTTTTTTTATTTCCATTATATGCTGGTTGGATAGGATTATTGTAATTATATCCAAATGGAGATTGTGATGCACTCATACAAAGATATATTAAAAAATATTTTTATATCTGTAACTATTTATGTTAACAAACATTGTTTATGGCGTTTTGTTTAATAACATAAATTTGGATAAGATGATAACTTGTCTGAGGTGTCGAAACCTCTTCCATATGTGTCTGTGTAAAGACAATAAATTTGCGCGCCTTCTGGTTGTTGACCGGAAGGCAGCAAAATATGTTATATTATAATATAGCTAATATGCTGCACTACCTCATATGGAGTAGTTTCGAACTTCCGGTCGCTTTCATCAAGCGGCTTTTTTTGTTGGAAAAAACTATGGCATATTCAAATACCTTACGTGAAGAAGAACTGAAAAATAAAGTCGCAAATGATTATTTCAGCAGTTACGACAATACTAAAATAATCGGCAAGATTGATTTTTGTATTGCCAAGATTACTGACAAATCAGGCGGCAAACAGGCTGAGCTTTTTAATGAAACGCAGATTACCCAGTCTTTGTTTTGGGCAGAAGCCAAGCGCGGCTTTTTAAATGATTAGTTTATAAATTAGCCGGAATTATATCAAAACCAATACATTAAATAATTGCAATTATTCCTGTCTTTGCAAATCGGATTGTTTTTACAAATATCAGCAATTTGTGCAACGCCTAAGTCTTTTAGACAATTTGTATTATTTTTATTGCAAAGGCTATCACCCACAAAATCGCGGGATCTTCCTGTTTCTTCATTTTCTTCTCTATTTGTATAGATTTGTACACGTTCCAACATGGTGTGGTAATATGTGCCAATGGTTAAAAAAATATGGCAAGCGGCATAATTGTCTTTGGGATTAGAAGAAAGAATGCCGATGTATCCTGTGCCATGGCTGTAAACAGATAATTTGTTGTTTAGAGAGTCTTTAATAAGATAGTCTATATTGTCAATTTTCATTTCATTCGGTAAATCGCCGATGGCTAGAAGAATTGGAACTAAAGATACCTCGCTATTTGCAACAGTTTGATCGTTAATGTGCAACTGTGATCTATATCTATCCAAAGTATTTATCAATAAGCGCCATTCACCGAGGGCTTTATTCCAATGGTACATATCCATGGCTTTGCTAAATCCCTGAATACCGCCGACACTCAATACCCCGATAATGGCGAGGACGCCGAGCATTTCAATCATAGAACGCCCACACTGCACACCATCTGCTAGGAATTTTTGTGCTCGTGTACTTCTTTTGTACACGTCGCTTAAAAATTCCGTCGTATCTGGCGCACATTGTGGACGAAGGTTGTTTTGGGAAAACTCGTTTAGCTGGTGTCTGCTTGAAATTTTCGCGCTTGTGTACTCTTTTTGTACACGTCGCTTAAAAATTCCGGCGCATTCACGCACGCTATCCAAGTTTTCAAGTAAGGTGTTAGGATTTTTTTCGCAGCTAGAAACCACTTTATCTACACCACTCTCCGCGGTTTCAATATATTCTAAGTTCTTGATAAGACTCCGTTTATGGTCATACTCGGGACAAGCCCGATAATGACGATTTGAATTCTGTTTTGCATGGATTTTCGGAATAAATCCGAGAATGACATTTAAAGTGTGTCCGAGAATGACAGAGAATAAGGCATTTTGCCCTGACTCAAATTTTTCCAAAAAGTGGCAAAAACCATGTGTAGAAGCTTTAAAACGCTCTGAAATCGAATGTTTAGGATTTACAGAGAGAGAGAGAGAGACCTTTGCTGAGCTTATTTTTCATCTTTCTTTCCTCTTAATTTTGAATAATTTTTTCTATTATAATAAACCGACTATAATAAGTAAAGTTATTTATGGAGTGTACTGAGCTTCGTCCAAACGAATCATACACTCAACAGCATCTCCGTATGTAATAACAGTTTGACGGCATTGCTGGAAAAAAAACAGAAAAACGTCAATGACAAGCATACTTTGTTTGGGCCTTTTTTATAGCAATTGCAAAGGGAATATATAACAAAAACCACCATTTTAACTGGTGGTTTGGGGAACAGAATAACAAAGTTTGGTTTACGGAAGTTTATTTTACTTGTGCAAAAAATATTGAGTTAACAAAGTCTTTTACACTATTGGCTAATTCCGGAGGAAAAAGAACATACGTAAAAAGCCAATATACAAACAACAGTAGAAGCGGAGCTAGAATGGTCATTATAAAACAACCTGCGTTGTCTTCCGCTGCCTCAGCATCCTTGGAATAATAATCTTCTGGTTTAGGGTGGTAAAAACAAGGCCCCAAAATTTGACTTAAAAAGACAACTACCAGAAAAAAAACGATTCCAACGACAATCAATACGGCAAAGCATACGATAGTTAGTAACCAAAAATTAGAAATCATAAAGCAAAAAATAAGTGAAACATAATTATAGTAACTATGCTTAACTATTTAGTATATTTTGTGCGTTTTGTCAAGTTTTTATGCAAAACTTAACAGGTAAGAAAATCATATGAGATGTATCAAGGCCCTGTGTTCGTAAAAAAAAGCCTACCAAACGGTAGGCTTCTGAATTCGCTAAAAAGCGGATTATCTTGAGTAGTATTCGATAACCAAATTTGGTTCCATCATAGCAGCGTATGGAACGTCATCAAACTTAGGTATGAATGTATATTTTGCTGTAAGTTTTTTAGCATCTACTTCCAAATAACCCGGAAAATCACGAGATTGAGATTCAATAGCCGCAGCTACCAAAGCCAAACCTTTAGATTTTTCACGAACTTCAATAACATCACCTGCTTTAACTTGATAAGAAGGAATGTTTACTTTTTTACCGTTAACAGTAACGTGACCATGGTTAACAAATTGACGAGCGGCAAAAACAGTTGGAACAAATTTAGCTTTATAAACCAAGTTGTCCAAACGAGATTCCAACAAACCAATCAAGTTTTCAGCGGCATCACCGGAGCGACGAATAGCTTCAGCATAATATTTAGCAAATTGCTTTTCTGAAATATTACCATAGTAAACTTTCAGTTTTTGTTTAGCGTTTAATTGTTCGCCGTAGTCGGTAACTTTTTTCTTTCTTTGACCATGTTGACCTGGGCCATAAGAACGTTTGTTAAACGGGCTGTTAGCATCGCCCCAAAGATTTTCGCCATAACGGCGGCTGTTTTTCTTTTTAGCAGCAACAATACTTTTCATAAATTTAAATCCTTTTATTTTTTTGTTTACATTATTGTCCCGATAGTTTCACGTCAAAATACGGAAACGAGATTAAGAAGATTTCCTAATCTACATTCTCGGAAGTGGTGCTAAAATAACTCAAAAAAACAATTTTTTCAAGCACAAAAATCTAAATATGTCTGGATTTTTAACAAAATTATTCTAAAATCTGTTTTAAGGAGAAAAAAATGTCGTATGAATTGATGTTTCAAAAAGCCGTAGCTTTACAGCAAAACGGAGCGTTAAATGAGGCCGAGCAGTTGTATCGGCAAATTTTGGAAACATCGCCGCAAAATGCCGATGTGCTTAATTTATTGGGGCTAATCGCGCAAGCCCGCGGTTTGCATAGCGAGGCGGTTGGTTATTTTTATCGGGCGGCGGATTCCGCTCCGCAGCATTTTCCCATATTTTTTAATTTAGGTGTTTCATTGGCGGCAAGCGGTTATTTGCTTGAGGCCACGGAAGCCTATAAAAAAGCTTTGAAAATCAAGCCGGATTTGAAAGAAGCATATTTGGGGCTGGGAAATATTTTTTGGCAGTTGGAACGCTTGCCGGAAGCGAGCGAAGCCTATCAAAACGCGCTGAAAATTGATTCCGCTTATTTAGATGCCGCGGTTAATTTGGCGGAATTGCAAAACAATAAAGCAAGTCTGCTTGAATTGGCCGCAAAAAATCCGACCGAGGCTCGACCTTGTTATTATTTGGGAAGGCGAGAGTTTGCCGAAAAAAATTATAGTGAAGCTTTAAAATTTTTGCAACAGGCTGATACTCTTTTAGCGGCTGATGAAATCAAAGTTTTATTGGCCGAAACCTATCTGGCTTTGCATCAGACAGACCGAGCTTTGCCGATATTTTATCAAGCCTTGCGGCTCAATCCGCATAATGTTGCCGCCTCTTTGCATATTGCCGATTTGGAAGCGGAAAAAGAAAATTATGCCGAAGCGGAAAATTTTTATAAAAAAACTTTGGAATTAGATAATAATAATTTGCAGGCGCATACCAATTATGCCAATATGCTTTGTAAACGCAAGCGTACTCTTGAGGCCTTGGAAGAATATCGGGCGGCGGTGCGGATTTCTCCAGAAACACCGGAACTGAGTTATAATTTGGCGATTATACTTAAAACATTGGAAGAATATGAACAAGCTTTGGCTTTGATGTTTAACGCTTTTTATTTGGCTCCGCAACATACAGATTGGAGTCTGAATTTGGCGGAAACCATAACCCTGTTTTATGATAAAGCACCTGAAAAAGCGCAAAAAATTGCGGAAAATTGGTATGAGAAAATGCCTGAAAATCCAGTCGCCAAACATTTGTGGGCGGTGATAAATGGTCAAAATCCTGAAAATGAAAGCGAATATAATCGTTTGTTGTTTGATAATTTTGCTGAAACTTATGAAAACACTTTGCGCGGTATTCACTATGCCGTGGTTGATAAAATAGCCGAGATTGCCGAAAATGTCAGCGGAAATATTTTAGATTTGGGTTGCGGAACCGGTTTGTTGGCCAAAAGATTAAAGTCTTCTCATAACAGTTTTGTCGGAGTTGATTTGTCGCAAGAAATGCTACAAAAAGCCCGTGAAAAAAATGTATATCATAAATTGGAACAAGCCGATATTGTGGATTATTTACATCAGCACAAAGGTGAGTTTCAAACTGTGATGGCGGCAGATGTTTTTTGCTATTTTGGAGATTTGTCAAAGATTATCAATGAATTGACGGCGGAAAAAGTCATATTTTCCGTAGAAACGGATTTGCAAACAGAAGAATATAAAGTTCAGGCTAACGGTCGCTATAAGCATAATCCGTTATATGTTGAAAACTTGCTGAAACAAGCTGGATATCAAAAAATAAAAACTTATACTTTGGTTTTGCGTCAAGAAAACGGAAAAGATGTTGATGGAATGATATTTGAGGCGGAGATTTAATCTAGCACAATTTGCTGAATGTTTTTAGCTAAACCTGTTTTATCATCGGTTTCCACCAAAATTCCGTAGAGTGTGCCATCGCCGGCTGCCGGAATTAGGCGATCTCCGGCATAGCGGCGGCACAGGCGGTTAATTGGCGCGTTGATATCAAACCCCAAAACCGAATTATAGTTTCCGCACATTCCCACATCGGTGATATAGGCCGTTTTATTGGGTAAAATACGATAATCGGCGGTGGGAACATGAGTGTGTGTGCCGGCAACCGCGCTGACTTTGCCATCCAGATAATAACCAAGAGATAATTTTTCAGACGTGGCCTCGGCGTGTATATCCACAAAAATAGCGTCAATATTTTTGCCCAAGGTATAATTTTTGAGAATATTTTCCAGAGTTTGCACCGGACAATCAACCGCTTCCATAAACAGCCGACCAAGAACTTGGATAACTAAAATGCGCCTGCCGTCGGCCAATTCAAAAATTGTGTGACCGCGCCCCGGGTTTTCTGTCGGAATGTTAGCCGGACGAATGATGGTTTTGCAGTCATTAAGATAAGCCACAATGTCACGCTGATTTAAAAAGTGATTGCCTGTGACAAGCACATCGGCACCTTTATCTAAAAAATCACGACAAATCCCCGGAGTGACGCCAAAACCATGGGCGGCATTTTCCACATTCACCAAAATAACGTCTGTTTTGTAGTCGGAACGGATTTTAGACAGGTTTTTTAACACAACTTCGCGCCCCGGACGAGCGACAACATCACCACAATAAAAAATACGCATATTTTCTCCTTTAGGCTAAGTTATAGCAAAAACAAAGATTTATGCAAGTTTTATTTTCGCAACGGTAAAATGCTTTTTTTAGGTTGAAAGGCCACTAAAATAATTCCGGAAATAACCAATAAAGCCCCGTAAATTTGTGAATGATACAGGGTTTCATCTAAGGTAAAATAGGCGGAAACACAACCAAACACGGGGAGCAGATAATAAATGATTCCGGTATGCACAAGTCCGATTCGCTTTATGGACATGTTCCACCATAAATAAGCTAAACCGGAATTTAAAAAACCGATAATCAGCAAAATGCAAATTTCTTTTTCGGATAATTCCGGCAAAGGAGATTCTTCTTGTTGTAGCAAAAAAGCCGGCGTGCAAAAGATAACGGCAACGACAATAGCCGCGCTTAAAACAATCAGAGAGGGAATTTGAGCGGAGATTTTTTGCTGACAAACGGAATAGGTGGCAAACATAAGAGCTGTTCCCAACATCCAAATGTCGCCGGAAACAAAATCGAAATTGCGCAGATTTTCCAAATCACCGTGCAATATTATAAAAAGTACGCCGATAATGGCCAAAATAATGCCGATAATGGTGCGAAACGGCGGCAATTTGCGCTTCATAAGGCTGTTGAAAATAATAATAAAAACCGGTCCTAATGTGGCGATTAAAGACATATCCACAGCATTTGCCGTGTGCCCGGCATAATAAACGCAAATGTTGACCAACGCTAGACCGCTTAGCCCGATAACAATGATGTATTCTAAATTTTGCCACAAAAGACGTCGATATTGCCACAAGCTTTTAAGGGTGAAAGGCAAAAAGAAAAGCATTGCCAAAGACCACCGTATAAAAGAAATTTGCATCGGGGTTAAATTAAGCAAAAGTTTGGCATAGACATAATTTAAACTCCACAGAAAAACGGCGGAAACTGCCAATGTATAACCAATAAAACGGGAAAGCATATTATTTTCTCCTTTGCACGAGATATAATCATAAAATAATAAATTTCAAAAAAATCTGGATAAATTTATAAAAATAAGTATGCTGAAGAAAAAGGAGAGAATAATGCGTAAAAATTTGGTATTGTTGCTATTTTTAGGAATGTTGTTTTCACACGCTGTTGAGGCAAAAAAAACACATTTGCCCGCGGAACGGCAAGTTAATTGGAGTGAAGAACTGAAATTAAACAAAGAGCAAAAAGCGCAAGTTGCGGAAATATATAATCAGAGTCATGAAAAAATAAAATCAATGATGGAACAGATAGATGTGCTTCATCATGAAATAGCGAATGTGCGCAATGAAGATGATGACAAAATCAGAGCGCTATTGGATGAAAAACAACAAATTAAATTTGATAAAATTAAAGTCAGAATGAATAAAAACAATTCGGAATTTAAAGAAAAAGGCGGGAAAAAACCATCAAGAAAAAGAATGCGTCAATATGGCGGTTTTTAACTTGCAAAGATATTTTTAAACGCTATGATAAAAAGAAAAAAGGTGGATGATGAACATGAAATTTTTAACATTGATATTAGCAATTGCATTGGGGTGGGGCTGTGCCGCACGGGCAGAAGACATTGACGACTTTGGCTTGGATGAAACAATTGAAGCGGTGGAAGAAAATGTTCCGGAAATTTCTGAAACTGAAGTAATTGTTGAAGAAAATGCCGTTGTGGCAGATGAACCAAATAAAGATGAAAAAGTAGCCGAAAATGACGCGGTTCAAGAGAACAAGGATAATTTAAGCGTTTATGTAAAAAACTTAGATTTAACGGATCAACAGTTGGTGAAAGCTAAAGAAATCAGTTATGACGGAAATTTGCATCGGATACAGCTGATGCAAAGTTTAGAGCGTTTGCAAAAACAAATAGAAGATATGGAAAATAAAAATTTAGAAGATTTTCAGCAAATATTAACGCCTGAGCAATTAAGTAAATTCCAACAATTGCGCAAAAACTTTGAGAAAACGCGGCAGATTGAAACTTTGCCGGAGTTGTCAAAGGCAAAGCCTGTTGTTGAATAGAAGTTGTTTTAGAAACTGTTAAAAGTATGGTAAATTAGTTTTTCCATACTTTTTTTGTGAATTTCTAAAATTTTTGTTGCAATCATAAAAAAATGTATTAAAACAGACATTGTCAATGACGGAGTGTAGTTCAGCCTGGTAGAACGCTACGTTCGGGACGTAGAGGTCGCTGATTCGAATTCAGTCACTCCGACCAATAAAAAGCTCGCAGAAATGCGGGCTTTTTTGGTATTGGAGTGAGAATGAGAATCAGCGAGAAAGCTGAACGACAAGGACGAGAGGCGGACGGAAGTACGCCGGTGAGGCGGAAAGCCGAACGAGAACGCAGCGGCAAAGCCAATCCCTGCGCGCG
>CAKRRH010000035.1 GCA_934394855.1 uncultured Eubacteriales bacterium | reverse complement strand
CTTCTCATATTCGGCAATCTCATCAAGCGGCATGAATGTGAGCATTTTCATGCACTTGATAACATCGGCGTCACCGATATTTCTCCAATACTGATAGAAGTCATAGGGCGATGTTTTTTCAGGATCAAGCCAAACCGCTCCGCCTTCTGTTTTGCCCATTTTCTTACCCTCTGATGTGAGAAGCAAGGCAAATGTTAAACCATATACATCTTTTCCGTCGCACTTTCTGCAAAGACGAACGCCACCCAAAATGTTGCTCCACTGGTCGTCGCCGCCAAGCTCAAGCTGACAGTCATATTTGCGGTTAAGGCACAAAAAGTCATAGCTTTGCATGAGCATATAGTTAAGCTCGAAGAATGACAATCCACGCTCCAAACGCTGTTTATAGCACTCTGCCGCAAGCATATTGTTTACAGAAAAATGAACGCCGACTTCACGCAAAAAGTCAATATAGTTAAGATTGAGCAGCCAATCGCCGTTATTGACCATGATTGCCTTGCCGTCCGAAAAATCGACGAGCTTTGACATCTGTTTTTTGAAGCATTCGATGTTGTGGTTGATTGTTTCCTTTGTCATCATCTTTCTCATGTCGGTTTTGCCGGACGGGTCGCCGATCATACCTGTGCCGCCGCCGAAAAGTGCAATCGGTGTATGTCCTGCTTTCTGCATATGCGACATAACCATTATCTGCACAAAATGACCGACATGAAGGCTGTCCGCTGTCGGGTCAAAGCCAATGTAGAATTTGATTTTTTGGTTGTTGAGCATATCACGCACTTTTTCCTCATCAGTGCATTGTGCAATCATGCCTCTGTTTAAGAGTTCTTCATATACTCCCATTTTACTAAATCCTTTCATAAATAAAAATAACCTCTGCATGCGAATTAATCACATACAGAGGACAGATAACATAAATTCTGCGGTACCACCTCAAAATTACTCATGCTCTCACAAACACGAGCCTCAGCGAGTCAAAATGACTCAAAACCGATAACGGGGTTTAGGCGGACAAGGCTAATTATATTTTCACCTTGTCGGTTCATAGAGGTAACTTCGGCAAAATCCGCTGTTTTTTTACACCAAACAAAAACTCTCTGAAAGTCGGAATAATTGCTTACTTCATCTAATCAAAACCGATACAATATATTTTAGAGAATATCATATTACGCCGAAAATGTCAAGCATTTTTATTATTCAGCATTTCATCAGCTGCCGCAAGCGTTGTTTCGGTAACATCTGTTCCGATGATTCGGGCAATCTCCTGCCGTCTGCCGTCTAAATCAAGCGTAGTTATGTTTGTGACCGCTCGGTCAGCGTCAATGTTCTTTTTTATCAGCAGATGATTGTCCGCTTTTGCGGCAATCTGCGCTAAATGCGTCACGCAGATGACTTGCTTATTCTTTGCCGTATCTTTGAGTCTGTCGCCGACTCTGCTTGCCGCATGACCCGAAATTCCGGTGTCGATCTCATCAAAAATCAGCGTATCAACGGGGTCAACCTCCGATAACACATTCTTTATCGACAGCATGATTCGTGACATTTCACCACCCGAAGCAATCTTTGCAAGCGGTTTCGGCGGCTCGCCCGGGTTTGTCGAAATCATAAACTCGATTTTGTCCGCACCAAGCCTTGAATATGGACATGAATCGATGTTGACATATATTTTTACCTTTGGCATATCCAAAAATTCAAGCTTTTTCGAGACATCGACAGCAAATTTGTCCGCGGCTTTTTTTCTTGATTCGGTAAGCTCTGCACCGAGCTTTTTAACAGCGTCAACCTGCGGTTTCAAATCCTTTTGCAAATTAACTATTTCTTCGTCAGAAAAGTCAATTTCATGAAGCTCTTTTTTTGCTTTTTCCAAAAAATCAAGCATTTGTTCCTCGGTTTTGCCGTATTTTTGCGAAAAATTGTAATACATATCGAGCCGCTGTTCAACCGACTCAATTTCTTCATTATCAAAATCAAAGCTGTTTATCACATACTCCAATTTTTCCTTGATTTCATCAACATTATCCCGAATTTCCGACAAGTTGCCATATATCTCCTCGGCACTTTTGGAAAATGTCGAAACGCTCTCAACCGAATCCATCGAATTATCCATGAGCGACAAAACGCTCGGTGTATCGGCGTCGTCCGAATAGATTGCTGACAGCGCATAACTTAACGAATCTATGATGGATTTTGAGTTGTTGATTTCATTTTGACGCTGCTTTAACGACTCGATTTCACCGAGCTTAATCTCGGCGTCCTCAAGCTCCTTTACCTCATATCGCAGTATTTCGGCACGCTGTTCGTTTGCACCCAAATTTTCGGTGAGCGCCTTCAGTCTGCGCCGTGTATGCTGCATTTTTGCAAACGCTTCCGAATAATCTTTTAAAAGAATTGAGTTGTTTGCGAGCAAATCAATATAAATGTAGTGTTTGTCCGGATCAAGAAGCGCCTGGGAATCGTGCTGACCGTGAATATTGATAAGATATGGTGCAAGCTCCTTGATAATTGATGCAGGGGTCTTGATTCCGTTAAGCCGCACCGTGCTTTTGGATTCGGTTATCGTTCGTTTAATGCTAAGCTCATTATCAACAATGTCAAATCCGAGTTCGGCGCATTTTTTAACCGCCATGTCGGAAATATCGCTGAAAAATGCGGTGACAGAGGCGCTGTCGCACCCTGTTCTGATGAGTTCTTTTGATGTGCGTTCGCCAAGAACTGCGTTAATCGAATCTATCACAATAGATTTACCTGCACCCGTTTCACCTGTCAATACATTAAATCCATGCTCAAATTCAACATTCGCCTTTTCAATTACGGCAATATTTTCAATGTGCAAACTGCTAAGCAAACGCTCACCTCCCAAAAATCGATAACAAGATGAATTATCTCAATATTTTATTGAGCTTTTCGGCTAATGACAAAGCCGCTTCTTCGTTTCGAGTGATTACAAATATTGTGTCGTCGCCCGCAAGTGAGCCGACAACCTCGGAATAATTCATGTTGTCACGCGCCGCACAAGCCGCATTTGCCATGCCTGTGAAGCATTTGATTACAATGTCGTTCATTGCGCAGGTGATTGAAACAACGCTGTGCGCAAATATGTCGATAAACTGCGGAGAAACGCCGTCGCTTGCCATTGTAGCATATTTTTGAACGCCCTCTCCGTCTGTGATTTTGATAAGCCTAAGCTCCTTAATATCTCTTGAAACCGTCGCCTGCGTTACATCATAACCGTCTCGTCTTAACAGTTCAAGCAATTCTTCCTGTGTTGTGACATCATGCTCATTAATTAAGCTTTTTATCTTCTCAAGTCTTGATCTTTTCATTGTAGTTCTAATCCCCTTTTATTTATGTTCAATCATTTTGTTATGCAAAACATCCATAAAGCTTTCTTTTTTAATTTTGATCAGCTTTACGAAATGGTCGTCGGCTCGTCTGATTCTTACAATATCCGAGCTGCTCAGCTTAAATGCCTGTTCACCGTCTGTCGTCAAAAATGCTTCGCCGTCATGCCGCACAGCAGTCGTAATGCTGACGACTGTTTCGGGACTGAGCACAAGCGGTCGGCTAAAAAAAGAATGAGCGCAGACGGGTGTGATCAGAATACTGTTAATGCTCGGGTCAAGCACCGGACCTCCGGCTGAAAGAGCATATGCGGTCGAGCCTGTCGGAGTTGACGCAATCAAGCCGTCACAGCTATATTCCATTTCGGTTTTGGCACCGAACGACACGCTGACATCAATCATTCGGGAAAGCGAGCCTCTTGAAATTACTGCGTCGTTTACACAAAAATATGTAGAGCAGTCGTGATTTTTCGAAATGACATCGACCTGCAGCATCATTCTCGTATCGGTGATGTAGTTGCCTTTATTCAGGTTTTCGAGCAAATCAAGCTCGTCCGCTTCAAGTCCTGCCATGAAGCCCAAATGGCCGCTGTTAATGCCGAGCACGGGCTTATCATACATTGCCGCCGCCTTTGCCGCATGAAGAATTGTTCCGTCGCCGCCGAGTGCAATAACAATGTCGCACATTTTCATCAATTCGTCGGTGCTGTATGCTTCATAGGCATTTGCGGTTTTCAGCAGTTCATTTTTAAAAAAACACGGACGAATGTTATTTTCCTTCAGCTTTGAGCATACAAGATCAAGCCGAGTGCGCGAAACGCCTTCGGGATTCAGCCTGATTGCCGCAATTTTCATGCTCATGATTCCTTAACCTGCCCTTTGTAATTTATAATTTACTGTGTGAGTTTGCAACCAAATCTTTTGTCCTTGTACAACATTTGTCGCAAAGCTCTCCGCCTTTTTTCAGCAATATCAAATATTCGATATTGCCCTGTGGTCCTTTTATCGGCGAATAGTCAAGCGCCATCACCGAAAATCCGATTGATAAGGCATATCCTCTGATTTCGTCAATTACCTTTTCGTGAATCTTTCTGTCCTTGACAACGCCGTTTTTGCCAATATTTTCTCTGCCTGCCTCAAACTGCGGTTTGATAAGACAACAAGCATATGATTCGTCTTTTAAAAGAGTGAATAGCTTTGGCAAGATGATTTTAAGCGATATGAACGATACATCAACCGACGCAAAATCAAGCGGTTCGATGATTTCGTTTTCGGTAATGTTGCGAAAATTAGTCTTTTCCAAATTGACGACACGACTGTCTTTTTTCAAAATGTCAGCCAACTGATCGGTGCCGACATCAACGGCATATACCTTTTTTGCGCCGTTTTGCAGCATACAATCAGTAAATCCGCCTGTTGAAGCACCAATGTCCGCGCAAACAAGCCCCAAGAGCCGAATGTCAAATGATTCGATTGCTTTTTCGAGCTTTAATCCGCCTCGACTGACATATTTCAAGGATTCTCCCCTGTTTTCGACCGTCATTTGTTCATCGACCGAAAACGACGGTTTGATAACGCAGCTTCCGTTGACAAATATATTGCCCGATTTGATCTGCTCCTGCGCTTTTTGTCGGGATTTGCAAATGCCGGAATCGGCTAAATATACATCAAGCCTCTTGCTCATTTTTCACTCCCGAAACATCGCTTTTAATGCTGTCATATATTGCGTTTTCGTCAAGATGAAGCTCGCTTAACTGCTGTGCAACGCTTGCGTGCTGAACAAATTTTTCATCAATGGCGCATATTTTCATATCGCCCTTGAATCCTTTTTCAATCATCTTAACAGCAAATTGTTCGCCTACTCCGCCGCACTTCATGCCTTCTTCATAGAAATATATTTTATCGCAGTCAAAGGCTGACTCAACGGCGCCGCCGTCAATCGGCTTGATTCTGTTCAGCTTGATGATTTTAATATCAATTCCGTCGTTTTTCAGCCGTTTTACGGCATTAAGAACTTGGTTATACTCTCTGCCGTATGTTACAACGGCAATCTTGCCCTCGCCGAATATATCATAATTTGCGTTTGTCGGGCGATACTTTTCCTCCAAATCAGCTGCCTTGCCTCTCGGATAGCGGATTGCGACAACGCCTTTGTCGTTGTAGATGGCGGTTTTCATATCATACCGCAATTCTTCGTATGTCGCAGGTGAATAGATTGTAATGTCGGGGATTGCGGATAAAAACGATACATCAAACACGCCCTGGTGCGTTTCCCCGTCTTCGCCGACAACGCCCGCACGGTCGATCGCAATTATCATTTTAAGGTGCTGCATTGCCGCGTCGTGCAAAATCTGGTCATATGCTCGCTGCAAGAATGTCGAATATACCGCGAAAACAGGAATCATGCCCGAAATTGAAAGTCCTGCGGCGAATGTGACAGCGTGCTGTTCGGCTATTCCGACATCATAAAAACGCTGTTTATATTTCCGTCTGAATTCCGCAAGACCCGTGCTTTCGGTCATTGCGGCGCTGATTGCGCAGATTCGTTTGTCATTATCGGCAAACGAGAGCAGGCTTTTGCCGAATTCGCTTGAAAAGTTTGTGCCGCTTGATGTTTGTTCGCCTGTTTCAATATCAAATTTTGATACGCCGTGATACTGGGTCGGGACCTGTTCCGCAAAGCTGTATCCCTTGCCCTTGATCGTGTTTACATGAATGACGACAGGACGGCGCATTGATTTTGCGGCGTTGAACAAATTGCACATTTTTTCGATATTATGTCCGTCAACAGGACCGAGATAGAAAAATCCCATATCTTCAAAAATCGTGCTGTTATAGAACAGTCCTTTGATAACCTGCTTGATTTTCATGATGAAATGAACAAGCGGTTTGCCGATCAGCGGAATATGTGAGAGAATTTTATATGTTCTGTCTTTAAACTGATAATAGCGCGGGCGTGAGCGAATGAGCGCCAAATAGCGTGACATTGCGCCGACATTTTTTGAAATCGACATTTTATTGTCGTTCAAAATTACGATCAAATTATCATGAGTTCGGCCTGCGTTGTTGAGCGCCTCATAAGCCAGTCCGCCCGAAAGAGAGCCGTCTCCGATCACCGCAACGACATAATCGTTGGAATTTTTAATTGATTTTGCCTCTGCCATTCCGAATGCCGCTGAGATCGATGTTGAACTATGCCCTGCAAGAAACGAATCATGCTCCGATTCGTCGGGTCTCGGAAATCCCGAAACTCCGTCCTTTTGACGCAGCGTGTCAAATCTGTCAAGCCTTCCTGTCAACAGCTTATGAGCATAGCACTGGTGTCCGACATCAAACACGATTTTATCTTTTGGCGAGTCAAAGCAACGGTGAATTGCAACGGTAAGCTCGACCGTGCCGAGGTTGCTTGCCAAATGTCCGCCGTTTTTTGATACCGTATCGATCATCACCGAACGAATCTCGGAACAAAGCTCATTCAGTTCCGATTTATTCATGCGTCTGACATCGGACGGTTGTTTGATGCCGTCAAGAATCGGGTGGTTTATCATAAAAATTCCTCTGTTTTATATTTCTTATATATTATTCGTACTATTATTTATATAAGTATATCATTAAATTTAAAAATATACAAGGATATTTTATAAATATTTATTCAAATATATAAGCAGCGCTTATATGAAATCTTAAAAACATTAACGGTATGAATGCTTGACTAAGAGCTCACGATATAATATAATTGATATGTTGTAAAAAATGATAAACACACGGAGGAATTTTTCAAATGTTGACAGCAATCGTAGGAATTAACTGGGGCGACGAAGGCAAAGGCAGAATGGTCGATTTGCTAAGCTCGGATTATGACATTGTATCTCGCTATCAGGGCGGAAACAACGCAGGTCACACCGTAATCAACGAAAAGGGTAAATTTATCTTGAACCTTTTACCGTCGGGCATTTTGCGTGATGATGTTGTAAATGTAATGGGCAACGGCATGGTAATTGACCTTGAGCATTTGACAAAGGAAATCGGCAGACTCACCGAAAAGGGCGTAAAAGTATCTCCCGAAAACCTCAAAATCTCAAACAGAGCGGTTATCACACTTCCCTATCATGTTCTGCTTGACTGCCTTGAGGAAGATCGCTTGGCTGATAAAAAATTCGGCTCGACAAGACGAGGAATTGCTCCGGTTTACAGCGATAAATATATGAAAAAGGCAATCAGAATGGGCGATTTGCTTGATGAAAAGTCGCTCAAAGAGCGCCTTGAGGGAATCATTGAATGGAAAAACCTCACCGTTGTCGGCGGTTATCATTCGGAGCCTGTCACCGTTGAAAAAATATACAACTGGTTAATGGAATTCGGCAAACCGTTCATCCCCTATATCGTAGACACAGGCATCTATCTTAACGACCAATTAAAACAGGGCAAGAAAATCATGTTCGAGGCTCAGCTCGGCGCTTTGCGTGACATTGATTTCGGCATTTATCCCTACACTTCATCATCGTCCACAATTGCGGCATATGCCCCCATCGGTGCGGGAATCCCCGGCAAAAAGCTTGACTGCACGATCGGTATTATGAAAGCATATTCAACCTGCGTCGGCGAAGGTCCGTTCACCTGCGAAATGTTCGGAGATGAGGCCGAAGAGTTAAGAAAAGCCGGCGGCGAATATGGCGCTGCAACAGGCAGACCGAGAAGAGTCGGTCCGTTTGATGTTGTTGCTTCAAAATACGGCGTTGATGTTCAGGGTGCCGATTATTTGGCGCTCACAAAGCTCGACATTCTCTCATATCTTGATAAAATACCGGTTTGCACGCACTATGAGGTAAACGGCAAGGTTGTAGATTATTTCCCTGTCGGCGAAGAACTGAATATTGCTAAGCCTATCGTTGAATATGTTGATGGCTGGAACTGCGATATTTCAAATTGCAGAAAAATCGAAGATTTGCCCGAAAATTGCGTAAATTACATCAAATATATCGAAAAAGCGGTTGGCTGCCCGGTTAAATATGCGTCAGTCGGTGCTGAGCGTGACGAATATGTTCAGATGTTCTAAATCATAAACTGCATAAAAACCACATCGAAAGATGTGGTTTTTTGCTTGTTAATATATATTTTCGTAAATGCCGCCCGGAATGAACTCGCGAATCAGCGAATTTTTGGGTACGAGGCTTTCATCTATCTGCGGCATTTTTGCCGCCTGTTTTAATATATCGTAAAATCGGTTGTCGGTTGGTAAATTTTCGTCAGACATTTTATCACAAAGATATTTTGAATATACAAACACTTCAAAGCTGTGAAATGTATTTATTTTAACATCGGCAAGACTTTTGAACGGATAGAGCCATTTTTGTTCGCCGTCAAGCACCGAATCCCAAATATTCAGCGTTTTATCAAAGGAAAATCCCCGATATATGCTGTCTCTTATTACCCGCCTGAGACACCGAATGTCAATTCCGCTGATTATCTCTCGTTCATTTCTGTCTTTGATTCCTGTTGAAACAGAAACAAATATTTTGAGAATGTTATCATCGGGCAAATTTTGCGATATTATCGGATTGAGCGCATGAATGCCCTCGATTATAACGACGCCGTTTTCCCCGATGTTGATTTTTTCAAAATTATCGATTCGGGTTTGGTTGATGAAATCAAATTTCGGGATAAACGTTCCCTCACCCTTTGCAATCGCTGATAAGCTATCATGCAGCAAGTCAATTTCAAGTGCATTGATCGACTCAAAATCAGGTTTTCCGTCATGATTTAACGGATAGTTGTTTTTGTTTTTAAAATAATTATCAAGAGATATGACAGCCGTCTTTTTCCCAGACAGATTCAACATATCCTTTAATATATTGGCGCTTGTTGTTTTACCGGAACCCGACGGCCCGCTGAGTAAAATTATTCTAATGCTTTTATCTGAAATTATTTTGTCTGCAACCGACCTGATCTCACCGTTAAATTTATCTTCCGCCGATTTGATCATCAAATCGGGATTTTCGGTCGCCATATTTATCAGAATATCTGAATATATTTTCGGCAAAAAATCATCTCCGTTACTGAATGGACATTATGATTGCGTTGATTATTTCTTCAAATTTCGGTCTGCCCGTCGTTCTTTCATATAACGCAAAATCTGCTCCGTCGTCATTCCAAAAACAGGTCATTCCGTCCTCATATGCCGTTGCGGTGAAATATGACGCATAGAGCGCACGGTCTGCGGTATTGTTTTTATCAGCCGCACCGTATTTTCCGATTATTACGGGAAGACCCAATCTGTCGGAAAACATATATTTAATCAAATAGAGCTGATATTCGAGCGTGCGTTTGTCGGAATCGGTTCCCCAATCGTTCTCATCAGCATATGATACGCCGACAAAGGCAGCCGGAAGCGACAGATGAATGTCGATTATCATTTTGTTCTTTCCGTTTTTTGAGATGTCGGTCGGCACTTTGAGCTTGTCGATCGGGTCGCCTGACGAATATGAGCCGTATGAGCTGATGACGATGTGACGAACCTCGTTGTTTCCGCCCGAATTACGGACGATATTTACAAAATCCTGCGCATATGAATTGAGGTTGTCATAGTCCTTTTCGGTCGGGCTGTCTGTCGTGTTCATAAGCTCGCTGTAACCCTCAAAAAGCAGATAGTCGGAATATGACTTAAAGCGTGAGGCAAGCTGTTTCCACACTGCGTCAAATTCCCTTTTATCATGAGAATAGTGAGATGTGTCAGTGCGAATCCAGCCGCCCTCGTTTTGAAGCGATAAAACGCAGTACATTTTATATTTTGTGATAGTGTCAACTGCCTTTTGCACCTTTTTCATATATGATTCACTGATTTTATAGGTGCTTTTATCTATATTATATTCAAAAGTGACAGGAAGTCTGATTGCATTGAATCCCGACACCTTCATCATCAAAAGCGTTCGCTTGAAAGCACTTTCATTTGCAATTCTTGAATCAAGATAGTTTGAATATGTCGCACCGGCTCTCATGTCAAGAACGATCTGCTTTGATGTGACATTTCTCATTCCGCTGTATCCGGCAATGTCCTTTGCCTCGACTTCGATTGTGCGCTTTGCGGCAATCTTGCCGGTGAAGTCGATTGCAAAACGGCGCTGAGTCCTTGTTGTCGGAATTGAGCTCAGCGGCATTGTAGTTTCTTTTTTAGATGCGGTGTTCATCGCAGTACCCGAAAATGCGGGTGTAGATTTCGG
>CAKRRH010000034.1 GCA_934394855.1 uncultured Eubacteriales bacterium | reverse complement strand
GTGTGAGAATGTCGGTGGGAGTAAAATATCCGCAAAAATAAACCTCTGCTTTTTCTTAAAGCAGAGGTTGTGGTTTCAGTTTAGTGAAATATTGATCGAATCTTTGAACTGTGCCTGTGCCGAGTCCTCGTTGTATGTGCCTTTATACGCTTTCGTTCCGTCATATGACACAAAATAATAATTCATTGTTTGTCTGATTTCTTTGTCGTCAACAATCTTGATTTTGTCTTGTCTGAAAACATAATATGTGTCCTTATCATACTCATATGTCGCGATGCAGCTGTAACTGTACGGTCGTCCGTCGTCAATGTCGGTACTGCCGACAGAATTTACAAGCGCATTTTGAACATCGTCGATTGAATATTGCGATTTAGTCGCTTCATATTTGGTAACATTCGCCGATGAATTATTTCCGCAGCCGACAAGCAATAATATCATTGACAAAGCAACGAGCAATGATGCAATTTTATTCATTTTTATTATCCTTTCGTTTTTGCTATTAATTATTGTATCACATCATTCTCGTTTAATCAAGCGTTAGAGCATAATATAAATCAGCGCATAGATCAAATAATCGTCGCTTTTTTCATCGCTCATCAAAATTATGATGATAAGCAGTAATAATGATTGATCGCCGCCCGAAATCAGTTGTTTTAAATCGATCGATTTAAGAAACGACAGCGGATTTTTGTGCGGATTTGCCACCGATTTAACGATATTTTCAGTAGCCTGATTTGTCGGCTTGCGATGTTCATCTGCGGTCATTTCATGATTGATGACCGACTTGCGATTTTTTTCATTGTGTTCATTGTTTTGCGCATTATGTTCAAGCGTACTCTTGGAACGGCGATTCATCTCTCTGACACGCCGAGCGGCGTCTTCCTGCATCGCCCTAATCTGCGCCATTGTGTAATCTGCCATTCAAACCGCCCTCTGAATTTAGAATAAATCGAACAGCCCCGTGTCTTTTATCATCGGAAGCAGGCTGACAATTTTCAGCATTTTCATCGCATTATCCGCTTTCTTTTGCCGCTCGGGACTCAAATGCGGCTTTAGCGCCAACAGCAATTTTGCACGGTCATCGTTTTGCTCGGATTTCAGCTTGCTCATAATGCTCATGACCATAGTAAGCTGCTGCGGGCTTATCGGCATATTTGAAATGCCCGAAAGCATATTCGATAAATCACCGCCGCCGGTTGCCAAATTATTATCATTCACTGACAGACTGCCGTTTTTGTCATTATTCTCCGCTGTGTTGTCGCCTTGATTCATGTTTGTACCGAGCGACTGCGCCAAATCTTTAACCATCTCCATGCTTTTTGGGTCGCCGAGTATCTGTGCAATTTTTGATGTCAAATCGTCCACTTGAACTTCACCAATGCCTCAAAATAAATCATTTTTTGTTGTTGCCGAATTTTTTCATGATCTCCTTTGCCTGCGGAGAATTTAAAAGCTGTTTAGCCGCATTTTTGTCTGCCAAAACATCGTTAATTTTCTTGATGTCAGCATCGCTCATGCCCTTTAAAAAATCGTTTATCTTGAGTCTGGTCGCCTCGTCAACACCTGCGTCGTTAATTGCACGGTTAATGTTATTCTTATCTGTCATTGCAATCACACTCCTTTTGGGATATAATATGATTGTAAAAACAGATATATGAATGGTGTAATAAAACAAAGACAAAGGAATGATGGAAATGAGGATTCTTGCGGTAAGCGATTCGCACGGAAACAACCGACCGATAATGAAAGCAATCGATATGTTAAAACCCGACGCTGTCTTTTTTCTCGGCGACGGAATAAAACAGGTCGAACTGCTTGACGATATGTATGAAATCCCGTTTTATACTGTAAAAGGCAACTGTGATTTCGGGAACTATCCGACCGAGCAGCTGATCTGCCTTGAAGATAAAACATTTTTCATAACCCACGGACATAATTATTATGTTAAGTCCGGCTTATATGATATAACCGAAAAGGGAAGAGAGGTCGTCGCCGATGTCGTGCTGTTCGGTCATACCCACACGGCATATAATCACTATGAGGACGGGATGTATGTCATGAATCCCGGCTCGTGCGCATTTCCGAACAACGGAAAACCGAGCTGCGGCTATATTGACATAGTCGGCGGCTCGGTTGTAACGAACATTGTTTGGTTGTAAATCTATTTTGCGGCTTTCGCTTTGTGCTTTGACAAAAGATAGTTGATCAGCGCCGCAACACCTGCGGTAATCAGCGACATGATTCCGAGTCCGAAAACGATTGACGCATAGTTCTTTTGCACAAACGGAATGTTTCCGAAAAAGTATCCGAGACAGCAAAAGAACAGACTCCAAATTCCTACTCCGATCAGGTTGAATTTGAGAAATTGTTTGTAGTCGCGTTCGGTGATTCCTGCTGTAAAAGGGGCAAATGAACGCAAAATCGGCACAAATCGTGATATTATTATTGTGATGTTGCCGTGATTTTGGAAGTATGAATCTGCTTTTTGCAGGTTCTCTTTTTTTATGAACAAAAGCTTTTGCTTTTTGTTGATTCTGTGTCGAAATTTCTTTCCGAACATATAGTTCACGCTGTCACCCAAAGCAGCGGCGGCAAACGAAAGAATGATCATGACAGGAAAACTCAGAGAATGATTGACTGCGGCAAGCGCACAGGCGGCGAATATGATTGAATCGCTCGGCAAGAAAACGGTTATTACAAAGGCGGTTTCGGCAAAAAACATGAACGCCATTATAACATAAACCCAAATTCCGCCTTTGTCGATTAGGGCGCCGAGGTGAGTGTCAAGTTGCATTATGTACTCCCACAATGCTGAAAAACTGTCCATAAAATTTTCTCCATGTTGTTTGTTAATTCTATTATAAATCAAGTGTTCGAATAAATAAAGCGTTTTGTAAAAAAATTCAAAATATCGTTAAAATTACTATATTTTTTATTGAACTGAGTGGTGTATTGTGTTATTATATTATATATTATTATGTAAATTCGGAGGAATTACAAATTGAAAAAAGCAATTATAATCGGAGCAGGCCCTGCGGGTCTTACAGCGGCATATGAAATGCTCAAAAATACCGAAATACATCCCGTGATTCTTGAAGCCGAGGACTTCATCGGCGGAATTTCAAGAACGGCTGAATATAAAGGCAACAGAATGGACATCGGCGGTCACCGCTTTTTCTCAAAAAGCGACACGGTGATGAATCTTTGGCAGGAGATTATGCCGATTCAGGGCAAGCCTGCAAAGGACGACATCATCTTAAATTCGGACAAGGTTTTTGCGGATAATGACAAAGACCCCGAAAAGGAAGACGATGTAATGCTGATTCGCAGAAGAGTTTCCCGAATTTTCTATCTGCGGCACTTTTTTGACTATCCGATTTCGTTTAAATTTGCAACATTTGCGAATATGGGGCTTGGACGAACAATCAAGGCAGGCTTCGGATACATCTGGTCATGTGTTCATAAAAGAGAAGAAAAAAGCCTTGAGGATTTTTACATAAACCGCTTCGGAAAGCCGCTCTATTCGATGTTCTTTGAAGATTACACCGAAAAACTGTGGGGCGTTCATCCGTCTAAAATTGCTCCCGATTGGGGCGCTCAGCGTGTAAAGGGACTTTCGCTTTCAAAGGCGATTTGGGCAATGCTCAAAAAGCCGTTTCAATCAAAGGGCGACAACTCAAAGGTCGAAACCTCGCTCATTGAGCAATTCTATTATCCGAAAAAAGGTCCGGGTCAGCTATATGAGCTGATGGCGGACAAAATCAGAGAAATGGGCGGCGAGATAATTTTCAACACGCCCGTTGACAAGATCGATGTTGCCGATGATAAGGTCACAGCCGTTTATTCTGGCGATCAGAAGTTTGAGGCGGACTATTTCATCTCCTCAATGCCAATCAAAGATCTCATTCATTCAATCGGCGGCAATGCTCCCGAAAATGTTCATGAGGTAGCGGAAAATCTGCCCTATCGTGATTTCATCACCGTCGGACTTTTGCTTAATAAGCTGAAAATCAAAAACGGCACAAAAATGAAAACCGTATCAAACATTGTCCCCGACTGTTGGATATATATTCAAGAGCGTGATGTTAAAATCGGCAGACTTCAGATTTTCAACAACTGGTCGCCATATATGGTAAACGACCTTGAAAATACCGTTTTTGTCGGACTCGAATATTTCTGCACCGAGGGCGACGAAATGTGGAATGCGTCGGACAAGGACTTCATTGATTTTGCAATCAGTGAGCTTGCCAAAATCGACATAATCGACAAAGAAGATGTGCTTGATTCGGTCAGAATCAATGTTAAAAAAGCATATCCGGCATATTTCGGTGTATATAAACGCTTTGACGAGGTGCGTGACTATCTTGACAAAATCGACAACCTTTACTGCGTCGGAAGAAACGGTCAGCACCGCTATAATAACATGGACCATTCAATGCTCACGGCGATTGAGGCGGTCAACTGCATCACGGGTAAGGGCAGCCGCAGTGACATTTGGAATGTAAACACCGAAGAGGAATATCACGAAACGAAAGAAAATTAATCATATCTTTTTGGAGGTTAGGGCAAATGGAAATCTTCAACCGAAAGCTAAAGGATAATTTGGCTAAATATATTGTATATTCGCTGTTTGTCGGCTTTTTGTCGGTAATGATATATCGTGGAATAAGAGCTGTCAAAATCGGATTTGATATGTCTTTTGTGCCGATGTTTTCGCTTTCGACATTTTTCATATTTATTTCGTTTGCCATAATCTCGTTTTGTCTTTTGTTCATTTTCACAACATACTACAAACCGACAAGCAAGGTGCTCGGCGTAATCGATTATATAATCAACAACCCGCTTTTCTTCATTATGCTTGCGGTCATCAGCTTCAGATTCTGGTATTTTTCTCATTTTAATGTTTCAACTGCATATTACGATACAGCGTCATACATGAACTATGACCACAACATCTTTTTGGGTGAGGTTGACAAGTTCAGAACGCCGATTTATCCGTGGTTCATGAAATTAGTCGGATTTTTGTTCCATGCAACCAAAGGCACTGCGGAATATTATGCGGCGATTGCTCATACTCAACAGGTTATCTCGGTTGTCGGCGTCGCAATATTCTATTTTGCCGCTTGCCGAATGTTCAAAAATACACTTGTGAGATATGTTGCGCCGATTCTCTATGGAATTGCGCCGTCGGTTGTTTCGTGGGATCTTTGCATTCTCACCGAATCGCTTTCGCTTTTCGCAACTGTCCTTTGCATCTATCTCATCATGCGCTATCTTTCAAACCCGACAAAGCCGCTTGCTGTCTTTATCGGAATATACGCATTCTTAATGGTAATGCTCCGACCGACGTTTGTCTATATGTTCGCAATTTTTGGCGTGTTCTTTGTCGCTCGGCTAATCTTCACAAAATATGACCGCAAACGAGCGCTGATGGGTCTTGTATCTCTTTGTGTTTCGGGTGCGCTGCTGCTTGGCTATTGCGGAATGAACAAAAAGACCAACGACTGTTTTTCAATCAGCTCTGTCGGCGTGTCGGTCAACCAGATGTATATGGTAATCGACCAAAGAATATATGAAAACGGTCAGTATCCCGAAATCACTAAGTTTATTGATGAACGGCTCGGCGACGGCTACAACATCAATTATGTAATCGACATAATCGAGCCTGCAAACGAGCAATTCACATATTCGGAGCTGTCCGCATATGTTAAAAGCTGTATTGCAAATAATAAAGAAACCTTTAAACAATATACGGTTGATAAATTCATCGACCGAATGGATGATAACATTGCGACTCAATACAGCGGAATGTTGGCGGCGTCCGAAATCAATTTCAAAAAGCTTGACAACATCATGCTGAACCTGACCTTCCCGTTCAGCTTTGCCGGCTGTTTTGTGCTTGTTTTGGCGGCGGTCATCTTCGCAATCTATCAGCTGATTCGCAAAAAAGTGCTGACATGGCATATTTTAGGGCTGTCGGCAATGATATTCACTCACCTGTTTGTTTCAATCTATGGCTCAATGGCTGAATTTGCAAGGCTGTCCGTGATGGTCGTTCCGTCGGTATATTTGCTTTTGTTCTGGTTCATCGACCTTGCGGTCGGCAAAACTGACAAACAGGCAAGGACAGACGAACTAAACTCCCGCTGCGATAAAATATTCGCAAGTGAGCCGTCGTTTATATATGTCGATGAAAACGCACCGACCGATAACATAAACGAAAACGGCGGCGACGAGCAGGCGGATGATGAATTTTCATCCGAGGACATTGACAAAACGGTAGATGAGATTTTGGGAAATTCAATCGATTCACCGAACGATCACGATAATAACGATGACACGGTTATATGATAAATTAGCGATTTTCTTGAGAGGAGAGGGATGAATGAGCACTGTTTGGAACTTTTTGACGGATATATGGAACAACATCTATATCCTGATTTTTTCCTCATCAAACTCATTTTTTGATATACTTGATATATTGATAGTAACATTCATAATCTACAAATGCATTCAGTTCATGCGTGAAACAAGAGCGGAGCAGCTGATGAAAGGCATCGTTGTGTTCCTGATCGCCTACATTGTTGCGCTCGTGCTGAACCTGAAGGCTTTTTTGTGGATAGTAAATCTTGTATATATAAATGCGATCGTAGTTCTTGTGGTGCTGTTTCAGCCCGAACTTCGCTCAATTTTGGAGCGCATGGGCAGAGGCGGCTTTAAGGCAATCAGTTCGACAAGGCTCAGCGGCGACGAATCAACCGAGCGTGTTTCGCAGATGATCGACGCTGTCTGTAAAGCGTGCGTATCAATGCATAACAGCAAAACCGGCGCGCTGATCGTCATTGAACGCAAAACCCAGCTGAGCGAGGTTGCCGCAACGGGCACGATCGTTGACGCCGCACCCTCAAAACAGCTTGTTGAAAATGTATTCTATCCGAAATCACCGCTTCACGACGGCGCAATGATAATCCGTGACAGCCGTGTATATGCTGCCGCCTGCATTTTGCCGCTTACTCAAAACACGGCGGTTGACCCGGCACTCGGCACCCGACACAGAGCGGCAATCGGCGTGTCGGAAATATGCGACGGAATTGTTGTGATCGTGTCGGAAGAAACAGGCATCATTTCGGTTGCGCAAAACGGTGTAATCACACGAAATTATACCGAACAGACATTAAGAGAGCTTCTTGAAACGGCATATCTCGGTCTTGATGACGACCAGAACGACAAGAAGAGCTTGCTTAAAATATTCAGAAGAAAAGGGGAGAGCGATGATGGCAAAAAAGACTAAGACTGATTCTCCCAAGAAAAAAATCGGATTCTCGGTGTCAAATCTGCTCAGAAGCAACCGTTTCATCTTCATAATCTCGTTGATTGCGGCAATTGCAATTTGGATTTCGGTCGCTCCGAACAGAGAAATGACGATCGGAATGACGGTGAACGTTGATACCGCTAACAGCTCGGTTTCTTCGCTCGGTCTAGAGGTCGTAAAGGGTCAGGGACAACACGTTGATGTCACGGTGAGCGGCAAATGGTATGTTATCAGCGAGCTTACCGAAAAGGACATTAAGCTGTCCTATTCATTGGCGGATGTTACAAAGACAGGCGAATATGAACTGACTCTGTCGGCGTCAAAGGCAACGAATAATTCGGATTATGAAATCACAAAGATAAATCCCGAAAAAATCACCGTTTCGTTTGATTACATCTATACCCGTTCGTTCAAAATCGAAGCGTTAGCGCCGAATATTACAGCCGCAGACGGATTCATTCTCGATACTCCGGTGATAAATTCGGACAGCAGTATTATTGATATCACGGGACCGAAAACGGTTGTTGAAAAAATCAGCCGTGTTGTTGCCCAGGTGGATGACAAAGCGACGCTCAAAAATTCTGCGTCCTATTCGGTGCCGCTCAAGCTCTATGACCAAAATAATAATGAGATCGATTCGGAACAGCTGACCCTTCCGTTTAATGAGGTCGATGTGACTGTGCCGATAAATAAATCGAAAACGGTTTCGGTCAAGGTCGATTTTGCAAATGTTCCGGAATATTATAAAGAAAATCCGCTCAGCTACACGCTCAGTGTTGCAAAGCTGAATGTGATCGGACCTGCAGAGGTAATCGACACGCTTGATTCAGTATCGCTCGGTACAATTGATTTCACCGACATCACCGCACAAAAGACCAAATTTGAATTTGCTATTAATCTGCCGTCGGGTGTCAAGACGATCGACGATATTACTAAAATCACCTGCACGCTTGATTTATCATCAATCAGCTCAAAGTCGCTTAATGTTACAAGCTTCAGAACAATAAACGCACCGACAACCACCAAAATATCGTTCACAACCACTACAAGAAAGGTTACGGTTGTCGGTCCGAAATCGGTGATTGACAAGATTACCGCCGGTGATGTATATCTTGAATGTGACATGACAAATTATTCTGAAAACACAGGTGAATTTGTTGCCGACGCATACCTCAAATCGACCAAATATAAAAATATTTGGGGCGTCGGAGTATATCAGGTTCAGTTAAAAGTCGGATAATTTTCAAAATCGGGGAAGTTCAAAATGCTAAAATGGCGAAAAAGCGAGATTATTTTGGTTGTCACCGCACTTTGCATGACGGCGGCGATTGTAATATTCGCAGTTATTGATTCATCAAAGCCGATTGCAGCGGTGTCATATGATATGACTGCAACATTAAATTATAATTCGCTCTATGTTGATGATGCGCAGGCAAAAACGAATAATACCGACAAAACGGCTGTCAGCGGTTCAGCCTCAAAGGCTACTGTAAAAACTGCAAAGGCAACAACAAAGAAAGCTGTTGTAAATGCGACAAGAGCCACAAAGACCGAGGCGTTCAACGGCGTTATCAACATTAATACAGCTTCAGCCGAGGAGCTGACCGTGTTGAACGGAATCGGCGAGAAAACTGCCGATAAAATTATCGAATATCGCAATGAAAACGGCAAATTTTCAAGCATTGATGAGATAATGAATGTCAGCGGCATCGGGGAGAAGAAGTTTGAGAAAATAAAGGAGCATATCACCGTTGGTTGATTATGAGATCAGACGGATTCACGGACTTGAAAACCTGAAGGCACTCAGGCTTGCAAAGCGTGTGTTCATTGAGTTTGACGCACCCGATTATTCAAAGCAGGGCACAAACGGTGTGCTGCTGTTCATTCGGCGTGATTCAAAAATATTGCTCTTAAACGGCAGCATGATAATCTATGGTGCATATTCGGGCGCAAGACTTGTCGGAATGTGCGCAATGAGGGATTATTCGCACATCAGCCTTTTGTTTGTAGATAAAAAATATCACCGAAACGGCATTGCAAAGGCGCTTATCAAAAGGGCTGAGACTGAGGCAAAAGAGCGTAATATCACGGCGCTGACGGTTCATTCGTCGCTCTATGCCACCGAAATATATCACAAAATGGGATTTGCTGACATGGGTGATAAGAAGTGCGAAAATGATGTGATATACACACCCATGAAAAAGAATATACCGAACAAAGGATAAGACTGTCGGTATAATATATTCAATTTTTGAAAGGATCTTAAATTTTATGTTCGCATTCGTTTGTCATTATATATTTGTTCGTTCTTTTGCCGAACGAGAAAATTCGGCAAAGGGCGTGACTTTATATTTCCGATAAACGGCTTGCAAAGCAAATTTTTAGGATAATTAGCACGGTCTTTTGTATTTTTAATGCAATTTGACCGTGCGTTTTTGTTAAAAGGAGAGTTATATTTATGAAGCATACCGGAACGCAAACGCTGACGACGCAAAGGCTGACACTGCGCAGATTCAAAGACGGCGACGCCGAGGATATGTTCAAAAACTGGACAAACGACAGCCGTGTTGCAAAATATGTAACTTGGCAGCCGCATGGAAAAATTGAAAATACAAGGCTGTTGGTAAGAGAGTGGGTTGATAGCTATAAGTTTGAAAACTGCTACAACTGGGCGATTGTATATGACGGCGAGGTTATCGGGAACATTTGCGCGATTGAGATGAACGACAAGCTTGAATGTGCGACAATGGGCTATTGCATGAGCGCCGATTATTGGAACAAAGGGATAATGACCGAGGCGCTAAAGGTTGTTATTCATTATCTTTTTTGCACCGTCGGGGTTCATCGAATACAGGCGGAGCATGACACAATGAATCCTGCTTCAGGAAGAGTCATGAGTAAATGCGGCATGATTTATGAGGGCACAAAACGAAAAATGATAAGGAATCATGACGGAGAATGGGTCGATTTGGCGCAATATTCGATTTTAAGCGAGGAATATGAGCAAGCGACCGAAGAATAATTACGCATAATCCCCATGAAAAAGAATATACTTGACAAAAATTAAAACAGAGGTTATAATTTTAATTGTAAATAAGCAATATGTAACTGACGGATTTTTGTGGATAAAACCACAGGGGAACATATTGTTTTGATTTTAGCCGACCGTCTGGGCAGTCCGTTTTTTCGGGCTGCCTTTTTGTATTTTTCTAATTTTAAAGGAGAATTTGCAATGAATGTTTATGAGAAAAACGATTTGAACAAGCAGCTTGAAACTAACACATATCCGGGAAGGGGAATTGTCGTCGGAAAAACCGAGGACGGAAAAAATGCCGCAGTTGCTTATTTCATCATGGGCAGAAGCGAAAACAGCCGTAACCGAATTTTTAAAGAAGAGGGCGAAAATGTTACGATTTACCCGTTTGACGAGTCAAAGGTCGAGGATCCGTCGCTGATAATCTATTCGCCGATTAAAGTTGCCGACAATAATTTGATTGTGACAAACGGCGACCAGACCGACACGATATATGATTATGTAATTGAGGGAGCAAAGTTTGAAGAAGCGCTTGAAACCCGTGAATTTGAGCCTGATGCACCGAATTTTACACCCCGAATCAGTGCGATGCTCACTCTCGACGATGGCGATTTCACCTATCAGATGAGCATTCTCAAAAGCGCAGACGAGCAGGGTTCGGCTTGCAACCGCTTTACCTATAACTACAAGTCGATCAGCGGCGTCGGTCAGTTCATTCACACATATATGTGTGACGGAAATCCGATCCCGACATTTACAGGCGAGCCTGAGAGAGTCGCAATTCCGAATGATATTGATGAGTTTGCAAACGGCATTTGGAATTCGCTGAACGAGCAAAATAAAATCTCGCTTTATGTTCGTTTCGTTGACCTTGAAAACGGCAAGGCAACTAACAGAATGTTCAATAAAAATAACTGATTTTGATAAAATCATTGCAAAAAGGAGCATAATTATGACTGAATATGAGCTTAAATACGGATGCAACCCAAATCAGAAGCCGGCGAAAATATATATGGAAAACGGCGAAGAACTGCCGGTTGAAATTTTAAACGGCAGACCGGGATATATCAATTTTCTCGATGCGTTCAACTCATGGCAGCTTGTTAAAGAGCTGAAAGCGGCGCTCAATATGCCGTGTGCAACATCATTCAAGCACGTTTCCCCGACCTCGGCGGCTGTCGGAAACAAGCTGTCGGATAATTTGAAAAAGGTTTGTTTTGTCGATGACATTGAGGGTCTTGACGAGTCACCGCTTGCGTGTGCATATGCAAGAGCAAGGGGCACGGACAGAATGTCGTCATTCGGCGATTGGATTGCGCTCAGCGACATTTGCGATGTTACAACCGCAAAGCTTATCAAGCGCGAAGTATCCGACGGCGTGATTGCGCCGGGTTATGAGCCTGAAGCACTTGAAATCTTGAAGTCAAAGCGCAAGGGCGGATATAATATTGTAAAGATTGACGAAAATTATGTTCCCGCACAGCAGGAGAAAAAGCAGGTGTTCGGCGTAACATTTGAACAGGGCAGAAATAATTTCAAAATTGATGAAGAACTGCTTTCAAACATTGTTACCGAGAATAAAAATCTGCCCGACAGTGCAAAGCGTGATTTGATCATTTCGCTTATCACGCTGAAATATACTCAGTCGAATTCGGTATGCTACGCATATGACGGACAGGCGATCGGTGTTGGTGCAGGTCAGCAGTCGAGAATTCATTGCACCCGACTTGCGGGTCAAAAGGCGGATAACTGGCATTTGCGTCAGTCGGACAAGGTGCTGAATCTGCCGTTTTTGGACAGCGTTGCACGCCCGAACCGTGATAATGCGATTGATGTATATATTTCAGACGATTCGGACGATGTTTTGCGTGACGGTGTTTGGCAGACCTTGTTCAAGGTCAAACCCGATGAGTTCACGAAGGCTGAAAAACGAGCATATCTTGACAGCATTAAGGGTGTGGCGCTCGGGTCGGACGCATTTTTCCCGTTCGACGACAACATCATTCGTGCAGTTCGCAGCGGTGTATCGTACATTGCACAGCCGGGCGGCTCAATTCGTGATGATATAGTAATTGATTGCTGCAACAAAAACGGCATAACCATGGCGTTTACAGGTATGCGCCTTTTCCATCATTGAGATAAACTTAATAGAGGATTTGCGAGAGGGACTTTTTGTAAAAAGTCCCTCTCGCGCTCTCCTCAAAAACTTAAAATAAA
>CAKRRH010000033.1 GCA_934394855.1 uncultured Eubacteriales bacterium | reverse complement strand
GTGTGAGAATGTCGGTGGGAGTAAAATATCCGCAAAAATAAACCTCTGCTTTTTCTTAAAGCAGAGGTTGTGGTTTCGGTATAAGTAATGCAATTTTATTCCTCAACAATCGGAGGAATGAAATTTTCAATCGCATTGCGCAATTTCGGGTGATGAATCACAAAATGAATCGCAGGTGAATTGCCCTTCGAAATCATTGCCCACTTACCCACATGCATCATAATTTGCAGATTGGAAAATGTACTTACGGCAGTTCCGGTCACTGTGTAATTCTCGTGCTCGTTTTCAAATTTTTCGCAGCATTTCAAATGCTTTTCATATTGCTCATATGTATAGTCAATGTCACGGTAAAAGAATAATCCGGACAAAATCAGGTGCATTGGGTGTTTTTCAAATTCGTCCTTCGTCAAAAACGGAACACTATCTTCGATAATATCGTTTTGTAATATTTCTTCAGCATTTTGCCTTTGTGACTTTGCAAATTCAAATATCCGTTTTGAGTCCGAATCCGATATGCCGTTTTCACCGAGTATTTCGGATAAAACTTCGTTTGAAATTGTGTAAAGCGGCGGCGCTGATAATACACTTTTGCGATTGCCCGATGTCTTTATGTCGGACATCAGAAAAGCGTTTAGATTGCTCTGTCTGTCTTCACGATATATTTCCATTAACGGATATGCATTTTTGAGCAGTTCGTTTGCCCGCTTGGTGAAATATGCAATGTCGTCATTTGTTTTTGACATATAATATCGTCCGTCTGTGTGATAGCCTCTGATTGCTTCGCCCGATAAAACCGCGGCGCCTGACACCTTCAGCAGATGCGAAAATACATTATTTTGCACACCTTTCAGATAATATGGCGAAATCTGTCCGGTCATATACATCGGAATCCAGCTTTCAAGTCCGAGCATCATATCTTCAAACGATCTGTCAAGATTATGTATTTGGTTGAGATGTAACCCTTTTTTCAGTAAAAGCGCCATTCCAAACATCCATTTTTTCGGGAATTCGGGGTCTTTTGCCATTTCAGTCATTGGCATATCGCTATACATTGTGACATCTGCGTTCGATTTTGATAGCACGGTCGCTTTCAAAAAATCAAGCTCGCTGTCCATCATTTTCTCAAGCCCGTAATAATATTTTGATGTATGAAAACGGAACGGAACCGTCGGAACCTTCAGTTGATCAAATTTAATCACCTTTATGTATTCGTTAAGGTCGAAAGAATCAATATTAGTCAGGAATTTTGTGATTCCGCTGCTATCTTCCGCAGAGTAATTTCCCTCAAGCAGCCAGTTTTTGATTTTATCATATCTTTTTGAGATGTCGTCAAGGTCGGCTTCGTCGCAACCGATCAGCTTTGAGAGAACCGACCTGTCGTTGTCGGTTGTGTTCTCCCGTGAAATATATTTTGCCACGGCGTCGGCGAACCGTTCAGGTTCGGCAGGCGATCTTGCGCCCGTTCTGAATCTGAATATGCTCGATTGGTCGTAGCTTGTGTGACGGCAAAGCTTTGACAGGTTAATGTTCATTACGCTGATCAGCGCATTGAAATTTTGCCTCAATTTTTCTTTATCCGTCGAAACGATGTCGTCGCATTTCTTGAACTCATCATTGACCGACTGCGGAGTGATATTATTTATACCCGATTTGACGGCTAATTTTGAAATTGCGTTGCAAAGGTCGGAAAAAGACTTTGAATTTATGTCGGGAACTCGCTCGCCCGAACGGTATCGGCTCAAGGTTGAACCTGAAATATGCGCAATCTCACCAATGTCCTTGGCGGTGCAGTCAAGAGTGCTGATATACTCATTTAGCTTTTTATGAAAATGCATTTTGACACCCCGTTTATATAAAAAGTATCAATAAATATCAAAATCTTTGATTTTGTATATATCGTTTGAGGTTATTATAACATAAAAATAAGAGAAATATAACTATTTTGATAAAAACTTTGTCAAATTTTGATATTTGTTGACAGGCGTATATTATTTTAGTATAATAATTCTATACTTTTAGGGAGGAATTTATAATGAAAAAAATTTTATCAATGATTTTTGCGGCGGCAATCTGTTTGACATTATTCGCAGGCTGCAAAAACACAGCAACAGACAACGGAGGAGCACAGACAAATGCTCCCGAAAGAACGGCTGAAACCACACAGGCACAAGTGTTTGACGATGTTGAGTATATTCCGGGCGCAAGAACCGATACCGAATATGTTAATGAACTGCTCGGTTTCAGATTTGAGTGCGGCGATAAATATACTATGGCGACAGACGATGAGCTTGATGAATTGATGAACACCGGCGTTGACATTGCATATGAAGACACGGACGAAGGTAAAAAAATCATTGATTACGCAAAAATCACTACTTTATATGAGATGTCCGCAATAAGTATGTCGGACAGCACGAGCGTAATGGTGATGGCTGAAAAGCTTCAGTTAAAGAGTATGACCGAGGGGCAATATATTTCGGCGCTTAAAACACAGCTTAAAAATACAAAACTCGAAATGGAATATGATGATGTTGTCGACACAGAATTATGCGGAGTGACATATAAAAATCTGACCTATCAGGCAACTTCCGAAAACGGCTCATATAAGCAGACAATGCTGATGAAAAAGGTCGGCGACAGAATGGTGACAATCTGTTTTACATATTTAGACGATGAAAAGCTCGACAGTATGTTTTCGGACTTTATACAAATATCAGGCATTAAAGCGTAGTATCTAACTCTCAGTAAAAATCAAAATGCTCTGAACCGATTGGTTCAGAGCATTTTTTGTTGTGAATTTAGCAACCGCAGCCGCAGCTGTTGTTGTCATTTCCGCAACCGCCGCAGAGTATGAGGATCAAGATAACGATGCAAATCCACTCGCAGCAGCCTCCGCCAAAATTAAAACCACACATTGTTCTTTCCTCCTTTCCGCCTTCATCAATAGTCTATTCAATGTCAAAAAATGTGTTACAGACAGCAGGTAAGTCATATATATAAAAAGTGAGAAAAAATGAGAATAAATTTGATAAAATTAGAATTTGTGAGATAATATTGATTAAATCAAATTAAATAAATAAAATTAGACTAAATTAGACTTTGACTTTCTTTGACTTTGGACATATAATAAGGTCGACAAAGGTCAAAGGAGATGATTTAAAATGAGAATAAGCGATCTGATAAGTCAGACGATTTTACAAATGCTCAATGAATCGGACGGTGGGTCGGCTGAAATCAAAAGAAACGAACTTGCAAACGACCTCGGTTGTGTTCCGAGCCAGATTAACTATGTATTATCATCTCGCTTCACGCCCGAACAGGGCTTCATTGTCGAAAGCAGACGAGGCGGCGGCGGATATATCAGAATAACAAAGGTTCAGCTGAATGAACGCAGTGCGCTGATGCATATTATTAACACGATCGGCGACGAACTGAACGCAAACACCGCAAGGGTTTTGCTTCATAATCTGTTGCTTGATGATTTGATTGACAAAAAAACGGCAATACTCATATCGGTAGCGACCTCGGATAAATCATATGCGAGCGTGGCGCCGTCCGAACGAAACAAAGTCCGAGCCGCAATATTTAAAAATATGTTAGCGGCAGTTGTAAATAATTAAAACAGTTTGAAAGGATGATTTTTATGTTATGTAAGAACTGCGGTTTAAGACCGGCAACAACACATATTAAAAGAGTGATAAACGGCAGAGTTGAAGAATATCATCTTTGCAGTGAGTGCGCGAAAAAGCTGAACGTCTCGTCGTTCGATCCGTTTGATTTAAGCGAGCTTTGGGGCTCGTTTTTCGGCGACAGATTGCCTCAAACAGGTACTTTGGCACAGAAAACCTGCCCAAGCTGCAATTCAACATTCGCCGAAATCGCAAGACTCGGCAAGCTCGGCTGCCCCGATTGCTACACAGCGTTTTATGACGAGCTTTTGCCGTCACTCAGAAAGCTTCACGGAAAAACAAAGCACGTTGGCAAAGTGCCGTATACCGCTGATGACCAAACAAAATCCAGCTACAAAATCGCAGAGCTGAAAAAACAGCTTGATGACGCGGTCGAGTCGGAAAATTATGAACAGGCGGCAAAGATTCGAGATGAAATCAAGGCGCTTGAAAAGGAAAATGAAAGCGCAAAGAAAGAATCGCCGAAGAATGAAAAAAAGGAGGACGGAAACAATGAATAAATGGTACAATAATGTCGGCAATGACAGTGATGTAGTATTTTCATCAAGAATTCGACTTGCACGAAATCTTGAAGGCTATCCGTTCCCGAATAAAATGACTTTGCAGCAAAAATGCGAGGTCATTCAGAAAATCAGTGATGTGCTCATGTCGAAGGATTCGCCCTATCATGACAAATTCCGCTTCTATGATATGGATAAAATATCTCATATAGAAGCGCTTTCAATGGTCGAGCGACATCTGATCAGCCCTGATTTTGCGGAAAACGGACAGGGCAGAGCATTGCTCATCAATGACGACGAAACGATCAGCATTATGATCAACGAGGAAGATCATCTTCGCATTCAGGTGCTTAAAACGGGATTTGATTTTGACGAGGTTTACAAAATCGCCGATGAATTTGACCGATTCTTTGAAATGCATTTGAAATTTGCGTTCAACGATAAGCTCGGCTATCTTACCGAATGTCCGACTAATCTCGGCACCGGAATGAGAGCGTCGGCAATGCTTCATGTACCGGCGCTTGAGTCGATCGGCGCACTCGGACAGCTCAGCGGTACGATTTCAAAAATCGGACTTACAATGAGAGGCACATTCGGAGAAGGCAGCAAGATAATCGGTTCGATGTATCAGATCTCGAACCAAATCACGCTCGGTATATCCGAAAAGAGTGCGATTGAAAACCTTGCGGGGATCATTAAGCAGATCGAGGCGAGAGAACGCCAGGCAAGAAATGAGCTTGACCACGATCATCTTGAAGATGTTGTGTTCCGTTCATACGGAATACTAAAAAATGCAAGACTTATTTCTGGCGAAGAATTTTTGGAGCACGCTTCAAATGTTCGTCTCGGAGTCGGAATGGGAATCATCACCGAAACCGACATGGCGAAAATCAACAGCCTCATAATCGAGTGTCAGGCGGCGTCATTGCAGCAAAAAGCAGGAGGTACGCTTGATGCGGACGCACGGGATAAGCTTCGTGCGAGAACAGTCAGAGAGGGACTGTGAAAAATATAGCTTTAATCATAAAACATCTATACGAACGGAGGAATGACTTATGTATAGATTTAACGGATTTACCGAAAAAGCAAATTTGGCGCTGAATAATGCAATTGATACAGCGACCGAATTCGGACTGACATATATCGGCTCGGAGCATTTGCTCTATGGACTTTTAAAGGAAGAGGACTGCGTTGCGGCAAAGGTTCTGAATGATAACGGAATCACCGCCGAGGGCATTTATAATATACTTAACAGCGTCACAAGCCACGGCGTAAGAGAAGAGCTTACCCCTGAAAACTTCTCACCGAGAGCGAAGAAAATAATTGATATTGCGGTTGCGGCAGCGGCAGGAATGGGACTGAGACTTGTCGGCACGGAGCATTTGTTGCTCGGCATAATCGAAGAGGGCGACAACTACGCAACCCGTGCAATCGCACAGTCTGGCGCAGACATTCATTCAATTGAAGAAGATTTGCTCGGTGCCGTCGGCGCCGTAAATGAAGATGAAGTTGAGGGTGCGGGAGTCAGCGCTAAGGGCAACAAAAACTCAAAAACACCTAATCTTGATAAATTTGGCAGAGATTTGACCGCACTTGCAAAGGAACATAAGCTTGACCCGGTAATCGGCAGAGCAAATGAGATTCAGCGTGTAATTCAGATTTTGACCCGAAGAACCAAGAACAATCCTGTATTGATCGGTGAGCCGGGCGTCGGCAAAACCGCAATCGCAGAGGGACTTGCACAGAAAATCGTTGATGATGAAGTGCCGGAACTGCTCAAAGGCAAGAGAGTCGTAACACTTGATCTTACCGGCATGATCGCAGGTACAAAATATCGCGGCGATTTTGAGGAACGAATCAAATCGGCGATCGATGAGGTCACAAACCAAAAGGACATCATTTTGTTTATCGATGAGCTTCATACCATTGTCGGTGCAGGTTCGGCTGAAGGCTCGGCAGATGCGGCGAATATATTGAAACCGTCGCTTGCCCGTGGCGATTTTCAGCTGATAGGCGCTACGACAATCAACGAATATCGTAAATATATTGAAAAAGATGCGGCGCTCGAAAGAAGATTTCAGCCGGTGATGGTCGGCGAGCCGAGTGAGGAAGAGGCAATCCAAATTCTCAAAGGTCTTCGTGATAAATATGAAGCGCATCATAAAGTAAAAATCACCGACGACGCACTCAAAGCGGCTGTTAAGCTGTCAGACAGATATATTGCGGACAGATTTTTGCCCGATAAAGCAATCGACCTTGTAGATGAGGCTTGCTCAAAGGTTAAGCTTCGTGCATATACAGCGCCTGACGGAGTTAAAAAGCTCGAAAATCAGCTCAAAGACATGGAAGCCGAAAAATCGGCGGCAATCGCAGAGCAGAATTTTGAAAAAGCCGCTAAGCTCCGTGACGATGAAAAATCAGTCAAAGATGAGCTTGAGAAAGAGAAAGAGAAATGGCGTAAGGAAAATGACCATATCTCAGGCGAAGTAACCCCCGAAGAAATCGCAGAGGTTATGTCAAGCTGGACGGGAATCCCGGCAACACAGCTTACCAAAGAGGAATCACAGCGATTGCTTGACATGGAAAAAATACTTCATGAACGAATCGTCGGACAGGACGAAGCAGTATCCGCCGTGTCCCGTGCAATTCGTCGAAGCAGAGTCGGTCTTAAAGACCCGAAGCGTCCGATAGGCTCATTCATATTCTTAGGCCCGACGGGCGTCGGTAAAACCGAGCTTTGCAAAGCACTTGCAGAGGCAATGTTCGGCGACGAAAATGCAATGGTCAGATTCGATATGTCCGAGTACATGGAGAAACACACGGTGTCAAGACTTGTCGGTTCACCTCCCGGATATGTCGGTTATGACGAAGGCGGTCAGCTCACCGAAAAGGTACGCCGTAAACCATATTGCGTATTGCTTTTTGATGAGATCGAGAAGGCGCACCCCGATGTATTCAACATTCTTTTGCAGATTCTTGACGACGGCATTTTGACCGATTCTCAAGGCAGAAAAGTTGACTTTAAGAATACAATCATCATCATGACATCAAATGTCGGCGCACGCAAGATCACCGAACGCAAGAGCTTGGGATTCGGCGAGCAGAACAATGTCATAAATGACGAAAAGGTTCACGAAGATGTAATGGAAGAGCTCAAAAAAGAGTTCCGTCCGGAGTTCTTGAACCGTGTCGATGACATCATCGTATTCAAACAGCTCACCGGCAACGATATTGAACAAATCGCAGGTAAAATGCTAAAAGGTCTTTCAAAGCGCCTCGATGAAAGAGACATTCATATCGAATTTACCGACGAGGCTGTCAAGGCGGTTGCAAAAGCGGGATTTGACCCGATTTACGGTGCAAGACCGCTGAGAAGGGCAATCCAGTCGAAGATCGAGGATTCGCTCAGCGAAGAAATGCTTGACGGCAAAGTAAGCGTCGGCGATAAGATAATCTGCGACTCAAAAGATGATAAATTCGTCTTCACCAAAGCATAATATGAGAAAAAGGACTGTAGTTTTTCTACAGTCCTTTTTTGATTTTTGTTGATAGATTTATGAAAATATGGTAAAACAATTGTAACGAAATCAAGTTTTTTCAGTCTGTTATATGAAAGGACGGTGAAGATGTGACCGAGTTTGAAAAGCTTTTCAGGGAAAATCACGATATGATTTTTAAATATTTGATAAAATTAACAAAAGACATATCACTTGCGGAAGAACTGACAAGCGAAACATTTTATCGTGCATATATGAATTATTCGGGGCTAAGAGATAAAAGTAAAGCGAATGTTTGGCTTTGTAAAATAGCGAAAAATGTATTTTACTCAAAAATCAGCGAACAAAAAAAGACTCAAAGTTTTGATTATGACAAATTACCGAACGAGCATGACAGCATTGAGAACATAATCATAAAAAAGGAACTTTCATGTGAGATTGCTCGGATTTTGGACGATTTGGACGAGCCGTATAAACAGGTATTTAGACTCAATGTGCTTGAGGGTATGACGCTGAAAGACATAAGCGGCATTTTCGGAAAAAGCGAAAGTTGGGCGCGTGTCACATTTTACCGTGCCAAGAAGAAAATAATTGATAAAATGAGGTGAAAAAATGGAGTGCAATATTATCAGAGATTTGATCCCGCTGTATATTGATGATTGCTGTTCGGATGAGAGCAAAAAAGCGGTAGACGAGCATATTGAAAATTGCCCCGAATGCAGAAAGATTTATGATGAGATGAACGAGCCGATAGATCATAAACCCGAGCCTGAGTTTAAGACAAAATTAGATAAAATCAACAGCTTCAAAGCGTCAATCATGCAGTCGGTTTTGCTGTTTGCGTCGTTTTTCTTAATAACCGTCGGAGTTGCAATTGAGGCGTCAATAGGCAACCAGGGGTATGACGTATTATTCAACGGATATTGGGCATTTGCGCTTGTTGTCCCTGCAACCGGTTTCATGCTGTCATTGGTTAATTGGTACTTTGTAAGACAATATAAATCACGGAAAATATTCTCAAACTGTTCGCTTGCCTTCACAGCACTTTTTACACTTATTGCCTATGTTTGGACTGCTTTCCACTATGGCTTTTGCCCGCTGATGATCTCGGTCTTTGGTCCCGGAACGGTATATTGGAATATCGGCATCATATTCAGCACAGTCCTTCTTGTGCTCTCGAAAATGCTGTCAAATAAATATGCCAAAATGATTGGCAAAGAATAATCAGGCCGGATAATGAATTTTGCAAAAATAATTTAAACATGGTGACAATATTCACTTGACAAAAGTCTCCAAAGATGGTAATATAAAACTATCCTATTAAATTAAAACAAAAGGAGTAAATAAAAATGAAAAAAATAATTGCAACAATCCTTGCGCTTACACTCATTTTCACTGCGGCTGTTGCTTCTGTTTCTTTCTCAGCTTCTGCTAAAGAAGAAACTGTTGCCGCACAGAAACTTTTCATGGAAGCAATTGATGACGAGCTTGACCCAGACCTCGGTATCGACGACGGTGACATCAACATTCCCGATATGTCTCTTGAAGAGTTCATTGCGGCGATAACACCTGACAACGCTTCGGATACACTCAAAGCATTCATTAAAGACGCCGCTACAATTGTGTATAAGACACTTATCGGTGGCGAATATCCGGAACTCAAAACTGCAAGCGATTATATCAAATATTTGATCGAGCAGGATCAGGAAATGATCAAATTACTTGAAAATCTCAAAGTTTCAATCGGCAATTTGACAGAAGATGATTACAAGACACTCGTTGATATGTCAAATGAAAATGCTGCTGACGAAGACAAAGTCACAGTTGAAGACATGAAAAAATCAATCAGCACTGAAGCTGCTGACGAAGAAATCGAAATGATTAAGCTTGAGATTGAAGACTACATCTCATTTGGCGGCGATGAGAACCTCGATGTTAACGCAGAGAAACTTCTCGACCTTGCAAAGCTTCTTTCAAAATGCTCAAAAGACCTCACAGTTAAATATGATGAAACAGCTTCGGACAAATTCTTTGAAGACTATCCTGATGCAATAAGCGGCGATTCTGTCGATTTTGACGATGACTATGAATTCGACGGTTACGATGCATATAACGCATACATGAACAATGCTGATACAAGCTATGCGCTTCAGCTTTATGTTGACAAGGCTAACATCACAAAGAATCAGTATGCTAACCTTAAAGAAATCAAAGCTCTTCTTGCAACATTCTCAGATGAACTCGTTGAGTACATGAACGAGAACGAATTCAAGAACTACGACACACTCACAGCAGAAGTTGATGAGTATATCACAGCTTATGAAGCAAAGAATGATGAGAAGCCGGCTGACACAACAAAGAAAGATGACGGCAAAAAGGACGACACAGCAGCAACAACTGCAACAACTGCAAAAACTGCTGATACCGAATCCAATGACTCAGTATTATCGGATGATGTAAATACAGGTGCTGCAGCTGCTCCGATTTCAGCTGCCGTTGTAATGGTAATGGCAGGCGCTGCAATGCTCGTTGCTCGCAAAAGAAAATAATAAAAAGATTTAACTTTTAATTAAATAGTCTTAAAGCCGCAAATTTGTAAAAAGTTTGCGGCTTTTTGTCATTTTAGTGAGAACTCTGTTAATTTCATGCGTCTAAGAATAAAGGAGGGGAATATTTATATGGACAGCGGTACAAAGTTGTATGAGCGTTTTGTCGATGGCGATGAGTCGGCGCTCGGCGAAATGGTCGAACAATATTTTGACAGCATGGTTTTGTTTGTCAATCAATATTTAAACGACTTTCATGCCGCTGAAGATATAGTTGAAGATACATTTGCCAAAGTATTGATGAAAAAGTTTAATTATGCAAAGAAATCCTCCTTTAAGACCTATTTATATAAAGCGGCAAGAAACGATGCGTTGAGCTATTTACGAAAGCATAAAGGCAAGACGGTTGATTTTGAAGCGCTTGTGTTATCGGCGGATGCCGAACATATTGAAGAGCAGTTGATACATAAAGACGAGGTTTTGCGGCTCTATCGGTGCATTGAAAAACTGCCGCCGCAGTATAAGGAATTTGTCCACCTTCATTATTTGGACGAGCTTTCCTATGATGAAATTGCGCTTGTTTTGCACAAGAACAAAACCCAACTAAAAAATCTGTCATATCGTGCAAAGGCGGCTTTAAAAGAACTGTATGAGAAAGAGGGTGGTTCTGATGAAATCGACTGAAGAGCGTGTTAAATCAATCATCGATAAAATGGCAGTGAGAAAAAAGAAAAAAGCAATTTTGACAAAGACTGTTTCATCGGTTTGCGTAACTGCCGCTTGCGTCGGAATCGTCATTGCAATCGGATTTGCGAATCTCAAAAATGTCGATATAATTGAAACGGTCGTTCCCTCAAATGAACCGCAGCCCACGATCTCGTCTGATTCATCAAATGCGGCGACAAACAGCAATTCATCGGGTGCGGCAGCTTCGTCAAGCGGAAAAAATAACGGCAATACAAGCCGCGGCAATGTGATATACAGCAAAAGCAAAAATGTGACCGGCGGCATGAATTCGTCGGGCAGCATGATTTATTCGTCGGGAAAGACAAAGCATAATGAAATCGGCAAACCGTCGAGTGTCGGAACCACAGGCAAAAATACCGCAAAAGCGACTAAAACATCGCATATTAACACTACTGTCCCGGAGAAAAACTTTTGTGTGATCAGGGATGAATATAAACTGCATTTTCCTGAGCCCACAACGAACAAGCCAAGACCGACCCGAACAACCGAGAATACGATTTTTCCGGAAGGACCGACAACACAGCCGATACCGTCGACCGAATCGCCAACCTATCTGCCGACAGATGAACCGGTAATTTCAAAAGGCGACACTGTAATTCACCAAATATTTGTTGCAGATTATGCTTCGTATTCAAAATATATGTCGTTGCGAGGAAATGAATTGTTTACGGCAGAAATCACCCATATTGACAATATGTCGCTATATTATTTAAATCTGAAACTGAAGGCATATGATTGCGGCAAGGCATATGAGAAAAACGGAAAGGCTTACTATACCGGAACAAAACAGCAGTTGCAGAACTTCTTTGAAAAATCCAAAACAGATGAAAGGCTGAAATATTGCAATTTTACGATATATCTTGCTTTGAAATGAAAAAACCACGGTAAAGGTTTTCCCTTACCGTGGTTTTTGATGCATTATTTTATTTTATGATGTCTTCGGCGATTGTTTTTGCAAGAGCGTCAAGCTCGCTGTCATCTTTGAGCGATGATTTAATTGAAACAGGAGCGCCGAGCACGGTCATGTTCTTCATTGACTCAAACACAGCATTCATTTGCTTGCCCGAAATTGCCGCCCAGGTGCCGTTTTCAATCAGCGCAACGCTTCTGTTTTGCAGATTATGCGCTTTAATATCACTAAGCAGCGTTTCCATCGGGGTGAAGATTCCGCCGTTATAGGTCGAGCTTGCAAAAACAAGGTGCGAGCAGCGGAAAGCCTCGGAAACGATATATGACGGGTGGGTGACGGAAACATCATACATCACGATGTTCCTGACGCCGTTTTGCGCCAGCTTGTTTGCAAGTATGTTCGCGGCGTTTTCGGTGTTGCCGTAAATTGAGCCGTAAGCAATCATGACGGCGTTTTCTTCGGGTGTGTAGTTAGCCCATTTGTCATATTTGTCAATAAACCATTCAATGTTTTTGCGCCAAATCGGACCGTGGAGCGGACAAATCATGTTTATCTCAACGCCTGCCGCTTTTTTGAGCAGTGCTTTCACCTGAGCGCCGTATTTTCCGACAATGTTGGTATAATATCTGCGGGCTTCATCGACCCATTTGTTTTCAAAATCCACTTCGTCGGCAAAAATGTTGCCCGACAGCGCACCGAATGTTCCAAATGCGTCGGCGCTGAAAAGGGTTTTGGTTGTAGTGTCATATGTAACCATGACCTCCGGCCAGTGAACCATCGGCGCTGTTAAGAATGTAAATTTATGATGAGCGGTTTCAAAAAAATCGCCCTCTTTGACGATAATCGCACGGGAATCAATGTCAAAATCGAAGAATTGCTTGATAATTCCGACGGTCTTTGCGTTGCAAATGACCTTGATTTCGGGATAGCGCAAAATCAAATCGCCAAGCGTTGCGGCATGGTCGGGTTCCATGTGGTTTACAATGACATAGTCAAGCGGTCTGCCGTTTAAAACATATTCGATATTCTCAAAAAACAGCTTTGAAATGCTTTGGTCAACCGTGTCGAAAAGCACGGTCTTGTCATCACAAAGCAAATATGAATTGTAGCTGACTCCGTTCGGAATCGGGTAAACATGTTCAAAAAGGCTCAGCCGCCTGTCCGAACCACCAACAAAATATGTATCTTCAAAAATGGGTGTTACGCAATGCATTTCTATTCCTCCATTTGATATTAACAGTAATTGTTATTGATTGTTATGATTATACCACTTTCTCCCCATTTTGTCAATCTGTTGCGAAATGTTAGAGTATCTTTCGGGGGAAAACTTTTTCGAGAAAAAGTCTTCCCCCGAACCCTCTTTCAAAAAGCTTTATTTAAAAATATAATATTTTAATGAGTGAGAGGGAAGAATATGCTTCTGTTTATAAATATTTGCGGAGTGTAATGCCACCGCACCCTACGGTTTTATAATTATTTAGAAGTTGGTGGTATTGTAACGCACTACATAATTAATTTTTTTCATAAATAAAGTTTTTTAAGGGGAGCGCGAGGGGTGCTTTTTTACAAAAAAGCCCCCCTCGCATAATCTTAATTCAATTCAAAACTATATGTGCTCATGCCGCACGGGCACACCATTTCTCATGCAAGAAATGGCGGAAAGTGCATTTAAGGGCTGCGCCCT
>CAKRRH010000032.1 GCA_934394855.1 uncultured Eubacteriales bacterium | reverse complement strand
TTACAATACACGCTACTTCTAAATATTTATAAAACCGTAGGGTGCGGCGGCATCATACGCACCGCCGAATAATTTATAAACAGAAACACATTCTTCCCTCTCGCTAATTAAAATTTTTATATTTTTCATAAATGAAGCTTTTTGAAAAGGGGGTTCGGGGGAAGACTTTTTCCCGAAAAAGTTTTCCCCGAAAGAACTACAATACATTTATCCCTATCTCACTTGCAAAAAAATCCAACATAATGTATAATAATTTACAATAGGATTGTGATAATAATAGAATTGGGATGTGGATCGATGAAAATTTTAATGGTAAATAAGTTTCTCTATGAAAACGGCGGTTCCGAAACCTATATTTTCAAGCTTGGCGAGCATTTGACCTCATTGGGTCACGAGGTGCAATATTTCGGAATGGAGCACGAAGGCAGAAAAGTCGGAAATCATGCTGATGCATACACAAGCGACATGGATTTTCACGGCGGATCAAAGCTGTCAAAGCTCACCTACCCCTTTAAAACGATATATTCAGGCGAAGCACGAAAGAAAATTCGCTTGGTTCTTGACGATTTTTGTCCCGAAGTTGTTCATCTTAACAACTTCAACTATCAGCTCACCCCGTCAATCATCCTCGAAATCAAAAAATGGGAAAAGCAGACCGGCAACAAATGCAAAATCGTATTTACGGCGCATGATTTTCAGCTCATCTGCCCGAACCATATGCTAAAAAACCCCAATTCGGGTGAAATATGCGAAAAGTGCATCGGCGGTCATTTCATGAACTGTCTCAAAGGCAAATGTATTCACGGCTCGACCGCAAAAAGCGCAATCGGAATGATGGAATCGGTTTATTGGAACAAGCTTAACAAAGCATACAAATATATTGATAAAATCATCTGCTGCAGCGATTTTTTGAAAACAAAATTTGACACAAACCAGTTGTTCGCAAAAAAGACGGTAGCACTTCATAACTTCGTTGACTGTGAAAAAATCGAGAATGTCGAAAAATCGGATTATGCACTATATTTCGGCAGATTTTCCGACGAAAAAGGCATTGACACCTTGCTCAAAGCCTGCAAAGAATTGCCCGATGTCAAGTTCAAATTTGCAGGAACAGGTCCGCTTGAAGATGATGTGAATAATGCTGCAAATGTTGAAAACCTCGGCTTTGTCACAGGCGAGCCGCTGAAGGAGCTGATCTCAAAGGCATTATTCTCGATTTACCCCTCACAGTGGTATGAAAACTGTCCGTTTTCGGTAATGGAGAGCCAGTCCTATCTCACACCCGTGATCGGTGCAAATATCGGCGGAATTCCCGAACTCATTCAGGTCGGAAAAACAGGCGAGCTTTTTGAAAGCGGAAATCTCGATGAGCTTAAAGAAAAAATCGAAAAATTATGGAACGACCGTGAGCTTTGCAAGGAATACAGCAATAATTGCAAACAGCTTAAATTTGATAATGTTGAACAATATTGTGAAAAGCTGATGAAAATATACGGCGAATAATATATAGATCTACAGAAACCGCAGCAAAACTGCGGTTTTTGAACTATTATCTAATCACTGACATACTGTGCAAAACATCTTGCATATGATATGAAAATATGATATAATTTGTAAATAATGTATACTTATAAAATATACAGTCAAAAACACCCTAAAACAGATCATACATTTAATATTGACTGTTATGATTTAAGCTAAGGAATATATAATAATAATAGAATTTTGAGAATGAGGAGAATATTAACCATGACCGAGAAACTTAACGGAACGGTCATTGTAACCTATCGCTGCAATGCGAGATGTTCAATGTGCAACCGTTACAAAGCGCCGTCAAAACCCGAAGAGGAAATCAGCATTGAAACGATCAAAAAGCTGCCAAAGATGTATTTTACAAACATCACGGGCGGCGAGCCGTTCATTCGTACCGATTTGAAGGAAATTGTAAGAGAATTGTATAAAAAAAGCGACCGAATCGTCATTTCGACAAACGGTTACTTTACCGACCGAATCGTCGATTTATGCAAGGAATTTCCGCAAATCGGTATTCGCATTTCTATCGAAGGCTTGGAGAAGACCAACAACGAGATCAGAGGTCTTGACAACGGCTATCAGCGTGGTTACGAAACGCTGAAAAAGCTGGTTGAAATGGGCATGAAGGATGTCGGATTCGGAATGACCGTTCAGGATAAAAACGCACCCGACCTTGTTCCGCTTTACAAAATCTCGGACGAAATGGGAATGGAGTTTGCAACAGCGTCGCTTCATAACAGCTTCTATTTTGTTGAGGCAAAGAACATTATTCATGACAGACCGATGGTTGCGAAGAATTTCGAGAATCTCGTCAATGAGCTTCTTCGTTCAAACAGCCCGAAAAAGTGGTTTCGAGCATATTTCAACCACGGTCTTATCAACTACATATACGGTCAAAAGCGTTTGCTTCCGTGCGACATGAGCTTTGACACATTCTTCATCGACCCCTATGGCGATGTAATGCCCTGCAACGGCACAAAGGACAAGGAAGTAATGGGCAACCTCAACGAGCAATCATGGGATGAGCTTTGGAACAGCGCTCAGGCTGAAGCGGTCCGCAAAAAGGTTCGCTGCTGCGACCGTGACTGCTGGATGATCGGCTCTGTCTCCCCGGCAATGCATAAATATATCTGGAAACCGGGCTTTTGGGTTCTTTGGCACAAGCTCAAAGCAATCTTTACAAAACACCCGTACAGCATGTATGAACTGAAAATCTGCCGTGATTATCGCGATGGCAAGGTCACAAAAGAACAGCTTGATAAATGTTCGACCTGCGACATGAACTGCGTGATCAACGACGGCTTGTCCGACGCGTCAAAAGAACAGCTCAAACACAAAACCGGCGAAGAGATCGTTGACGAGGACATCGCCGCTCAGATGAAGGCTTGAGTAAATTCATTATTTGCCGATCAACAAAATCAAACAATAAGCGAGGTATGGTTAGTGATAATTTTGACTGACTGCTTGGCTGAAAAAATCGATGAAGGTTGTCTTAAAGTCGCAAACAGACTGATAAAACGAATCAAATCGGAATATCCCGATACCACAGTCGTTTCATATAAGCAAAAAACAGGGCTCTCGGACATTCATCTTGATTTAAACAAGCTGTTTTTAAACAGCTCTCTTTTGTCGCTGATAAAAGAAAAAAATCAGCCGCTGTTATATATTCCTTTTGCCTCAAACACAACGGCGACCGCTTTGCGAATGTTCGTAATGTCCCGCGCGGCGAAACAAAAAATGCAGGTAATTTTCGCAATCAGATACCCGATGAACGGTTTCACAAAATTTTTGTTAAAACACAGCGGGTTCGAGGTCGTGTCGCTTTCAAAAGAATCATATGATTATTTTCACGATTCGATCGGGCGTGCGAAATATTTGAAAACGGGAATCGACACCGAGAAATTTGTGCCGATCGACGCTGAACAAAAGGCGCTTTTAAGACAAAAATATGATGTCGCACCCGACAAAAAGGTATTGCTTCATGTCGGGCATTTGAAATACGGAAGAAATGTTGACAAGCTGCTGAATGTCGGCGACGACTACCATGTTTTCATGATTGCAAGCTCGGTCACCGAAAACGAAAAAGACGACGGTTTAAGACAAAAGCTGAAATCACGGCCGAACACAACGGTGATCGAATCATATCTTCCGAACATTCAGGAAATCTATCAAATGTCGGATGTATATCTGTTCCCCATTGTCGAGGAACATAACTGCATTGATGTTCCGCTCTCCGTTTTGGAGGCGGCGGCGTGCGACATACCGATCGTCGCTACAAAATACGGCGAACTCAAGCAATTCGTCGGCAAACCGGGATTTAAGTTTATCGATTCGTTTGATAAGCCGACGCTGAATTCGGCAATTGACGAAGCTGCCGACATTAAAAACTGTAACACAAGAGAAGCTGTGCTTGAATATGATTGGGCTCGTTCGGTCGAGTCGCTGATGAATGAATAAGCACAAAAGGTTGGTAACAATATGGCAAAATCACAGAAAATTGCATTGATCGGGCTTGACGGCTCGGGAAAATCGGCTAACATCGACAAGATGAAAACCGATTCGGATTATGACGGCTACAGCTTTCTTTGGGTTCGCTGGGAACCGAAGCTGCTTAAACCGGCATATAAGCTGATGCAGCGCAAGGTCGATAATACGAAAACCGAAAAGATTGATGTGTCATCGGATAAACTGCAAAAGTCGTCCGAAGAACAGAAAAAAATGAGCGCTCAATATAATCAAAAATCGGGAATGAAAGGCAAAATATTCAAAAACCCGATCGTCCGCGGCGTTTGGATGTTCTTGGCCTTGATCGATTATTATTTTCAGTTTTACAAAAAAACACGCAAACACCTCAAAAACGACGAAAACATAATATTCGACCGTTTCTATCTTGATTTGTTTGTCGATCAGGGAATCAATTTCGGCTATTCCCCCGAAAAAATCGACAAAAAAATCAAACATCATCAGTGGCTGTTCCCAAAAATGGACAAAATAATCTATCTTCGTGTGTCGCCCGAAACCTGTTACAAAAGAAAAGACGACATTCCGAACATGGATTACCTTTTGCGGCGCTATGATATTTATGAGCAGCTTTGCAAAAATCCAAATTGGATAATCACCGACGGCGAACTGCCGTTTGAATCGGTATATGGCAACATCAAAAAAGAAATTATGAATCAAAAATCGGAATAAAATTCGGAATAATTTTCAGAAAGGCGCAATTATGAAAACCAAAACTATCATGATCATTCTTGACGGCTTTGATTATGACTTTATTCAAAACAATATCGACAAACTTGAGTTTTTCAAGCAGCTCAACGATAAAAATATGCTTTGTCCGCTTGATTCGGTCGTTCCTGCCGACTCGATTCCGTCCTGGACCACAATCTATACCGGGCTCAACCCTGCGCAGCACGGCGTTTTGGAATCGATCGACTACCTCGATTTCAAGAACAAGGTCAAGGGCGATTATTCGGTAATTCAGGGTCATTCTTTTTGGGATGTGCTCGGCAAACAGAATAAGAAAGTATTTGTTTTCAACCCGTTCATGGCATATCCCGCTTGGGATGTAAACGGACTGATGATTTGCGGTCCTGTTTTTGAAGGCGGCGACATCAGCACAAATTGCCCCGAAAAGGTAGATTTTGATTCAATGCCGTCAATCGGCGGAATGGTCGATCACCCGACAGATAAGCAGATGGAAAGCTTCTATGAAGACACAATGGCGCTTTCGCAAAAGCAGTTTGACGCCTTCCATAAATATTTCAACAGCGATAAATTTGATTTTGCATTTTTGGGAATCACAACTCCCGACCGAATGCAGCATTTTTTGTGGAGATATAATGACCCGGACGACAGAACTCACCCAAAGGGCGGCAGACTTTCCGATTCGATTTTGAATATGTATCGCTTAATGGAGAAGAATGTCAAAAAAATCATGGACGATTACGGTGATGAATATAACATCGTCGTCATAAGCGATCACGGCCACGGAAGAAGATGCGAAAAAACATTCTACATAAATCAGTGGCTCATCAATCAAGGAATAATCAGGAACAAAAGCCGCAAAAAACGCATGATCGAATATGCCAAAAACAGCGCTTTCAAGTTTTTGGCAACATTTCACATCGTCGAATCAGGCACAAAATTCTTCAAAAAATTCAAATTTGCACATAAAGTCAAAAATGCCGATTATGTTTTTTCCGATAAAAAGCAAAAGGTATATGCACCGAAGTTTGACGGCTGCAACCCGTTTGGCGGAATCATGGTGACGCGCTCGGAGTTTAACAGCGACGAGGAATATGAAGCAATGCGCCAAAAAATCATCGACGGTCTGATGACGGTAAAAGACGGCGACAAACCGATAATGATGTGGGTAAAGCGCCGTGAGGAAATTTATGAGGGTGAAAAAGTCGAAAACTATCCCGACATTGTCTACCGAATGGATCCCGAATATGGCGTTGACAGAGGACTTTTCGGAAAAAGACTGTTCGGAATCAACGCAATGCACGAAGTGCTGTCGGGCGGACATAAATTTACAGGCGTGATCATGGGCAACCGTGAAGATGTCAAAGATGTAAAAAGCGTTTTGAATATGCATAATTATATCGTAAAAATCAGCGGAGGACAGGAAAATTGACACCGAAAATCAGCATAATCGTTCCGATTTATAATGTTGAAAAATATCTTGACAGATGCGTCAATTCCCTGATTTGTCAAACCTTGACCGAAATCGAAATAATTTTGGTCGACGATTCCTCCCCCGACAACTGCCCGAAAATGTGCGATGAATATGCCAAAAAAGACGGCAGAATCAAGGTTATCCACAAGCAAAACGGCGGACTCGGATTTGCAAGAAATTCTGGAATGGAGAAAGCAACAGGCGAATATGTCGCATTCGTCGATTCGGACGATTATGTTGAAACGGATATGTTCGAGCTGATGTATAACGCCGCAAAATCCTGCGACGCCGACTTTGTCAGAGCGGACAATTTCAGAGAAACGGCGGACGGAAAAATTATAAATGCCGATTATGTTTCACCTCTGCGTGAAGGGCAATATGATAAACAACAGCTTCGAGACGAGCTTTTGTTTCCTCAACTCGGAATGATGCCCGAAGAATCGGGAGACAAATATGTTTCGTGCAGTGTTTGGCGAAACATTTACCGCAAGACAATAATTGATAAATATGAGCTGAAATTTGTCTCCGAGCGTGATTTGATTTCGGAGGATATTCCGTTCAATCTTCAATTCATGATGAAATGCGAAACGGCATTTGTGACTAACAAAAAGCTCTATCATTATATCGTGAATGATAAATCGTTGACCCAGGGCTACAAAGCCGACAGGTTCGATAAGGAAATCATATTATACAACGCGCTTTGCGACATGACAAAAGCCGCCGACATTTACGATAATTGTGCGCTCCGACTTAAACGGCACATTTTGGACCGCACAAGACGCTGCATAAAATATGAATTTATCGGCAATCCCGACAAAAAAGCGGCGAAAGCCAATGTCCGCAAAATGACCGATGATTCAACAATTAAAGAAATATTTAAAAGCTACGACCTTAGCAAAATGCCGACAAAATATAAGGCGGTATATATTATGATAAAGCATAAATTCGTAAATTTGCTTTATCTTTTAAGAGATAAGCTGTAAATTATTGCTGACAAAGCTAAATTCAGGGTGGGAAAATGAGCAAAATAAAAAAACTTGCCAAAAAAATCATAGAAGGAAACCGTGCTTCGTCGGAGGATTATATTTCGCATCTTCGCAAAATCGGAATGACGATCGGTGAAGATGTCACAATATATGCCCCATCAAAAACGCTGATTGACGAGCAATATCCGTGGATGATAAAAATCGGAGATCATGTGAGAATTACCGAGGGTGTAAAAATTTTGACCCATGACTATTCATGGTCGGTGATGAAAACAACAAGCGGTGTGATTGCAGGTGCCTGCGGAACTGTCGAGATCGGCAACAATGTTTTCATCGGAATGAATTCAATCATTTTGAGAAATGTCAAGATCGGCGACAATGTAATAATCGGTACAGGCAGCGTTGTTACAAAGGACTGTGAGCCAAACAGCGTCTATGCGGGTGTGCCTGCAAAAAAAGTGGCAAGCCTTGAGGATTATTCCAAAAAACGAATTGATTCACAGCTTGAAGAAGCAAAGCTGCTTGCAAAAAAATATTATTCCGTATATGGCAAAAAACCCGAAAAAGAAATATTCCACGAATATTTCATGCTGTTTGAATCACCCGAAAGCATTCGCTCAAACGAAACATTTAACAACAAAATGTCACTTTGTCAAAATGCCGACCGATCATTCGCTTATTTGGAAAACAACAAGCCGCATTTTGACAGCTATGATGATTTCATGAGGTTTTGCTTTGATGAATAATAAAAAATGTGTGTTCATACTCCCCTATTTCGGTACATTCAAGAACTATTTCCGGTTGTTTTTGAATTCATTTTCAAAAAATCCCGACTACGATCTTTTGATTTTCACGGATAATACCGAAAAATATGACTATCCCGAAAATGTCAAGATCATCCCCTATACATTATCCGATTTCAAGAAAAACGCCGATAAAAAATTCGGTTTCGGCGTGACTCTTGACACCCCCTATAAATTATGCGATTACAAGCCGACCTACGGCTTTTTGTTTGAAGAATATATCGCCGATTATCCCTATTGGGGCTATTGCGACTGCGATTTAATTTTCGGCAACCTGCAAAAAATGCTCACACCGCTGCTTGATGAGGGCTATGACAAGCTATTCGCCGCAGGTCATATGACTGTTTTCAAGAATACATTCGACAACAACCGCCGATTCATGAAGCCGTTTTGCGGTCGTGAATTATATAAGGAAGCGCTTACAACAAACAATATTTTTGTCTTTGACGAGGACTGCAAATGTTCTTTCAATCCCGATAACGCCAATGTTCACAGCATTTTTTTAAACGACGGTGCAAAAGTATTTACAACCGATTTGTCAATGAACCCGACGCCGGGCTGTGCTCTTTTTAAACGGGCTTTTTACAGTGAGGACGCCCGCACATTTGAGCGCGAACCCAAACCCCGATGTGCGAGATATTTTTGGAGCGACGGAAAAGTTGTCGCCGCATCATATAGCAAAGAGAACGGCCGCGTCGATTATGAGGAATTCCTCTACATTCATCTTCAGCTTAGAAAAATGCGTGTAAAATCGGGCGTTGAGAACGCCGCTTCATTTGAAATTTTGCCCGACAGATTTGTAAAGGCTGATAAATTGCCGCAAACAAAAAAAGAAATGCGGCTTTGCTCAATCAACCGAACCTATTTGTTTTGGTTTGATTTCTACCTTAAAAAAATCAAAAACAAGCTAAAATAACTTTCTCATTAAGAAAGGATTATTCATTAATATGTCAAAACAAGCCCTTGTCAGCGTGATCATTCCGGTATATAACTGCGAAAACTACATAGAAAAATGCATTGAAAGCGTGCTTTTGCAAAGCTATGAGAATTTTGAGATGATTCTGATCGACGACGGCTCACCCGATAATTCGGGCGCAATTTGCGATAAATATGCTGAAAAGGACAGCCGTGTTCGTGTGATTCATAAGCCAAACGGCGGCGTTTCAAGCGCACGAAAAAAAGGAATCGAAAATTCGACAGCCGATTATATATCATTCATCGACAGCGACGATTACATCGAACCCGATTGCCTTGAAAAATTGATGAACGCAGCGCAAAAAACCGACTCCGATGTCGTTTGCTGCAACTGCATTGACGAAGGGATCACGGGCCAGCCGAATATATGCATTGAAAAAGAGCAGACGCTTGACTCTGTTCAATCAATGCTTGACTGCTATTTTTCGGGACAGCGCTTTGCATATGTCATTTGGGGAAAGATTTTTAAAAAGTCGATTGCCGAAAAGCTCGAATTTGTAAAAATCCGATATACGGAAGACACACACATGATGCTTCAGGCGTTCACATTGAGCAAAAAAATTTCGCTCATTCCCTATTCGGGCTATCATTATATTGCCCAGCCCGACAGCGCAATGGCTGTTTCAAAGCTGTTCAATGTATGTATGGATTCGCTCGTCACAACGGAATTATTGCTTAAACTCTCCATTAAAACAGGCGAAAAATATGCTGAAATCGCAAAAAAGAAAGCGGTAACAACATTATTCAACACTCTGTCCGCCTGCGCAAAACAGCAAAAAGCGGACAATGACTCAAACCTCCGCCCGAACGGCGACAGCTTTTTAAACATCTATTCAATGATCGAACCGAAATATTTTTTCAGCGGCAAAATAAAAGGCATTTTGGCTTTGAGCTATAAAAAAATGCCGAAAGCAACGCTGAAAATAATCAAAATATATCAAAGTCTCAAAAACAATAAATAAAGAACGGATGAGTAATTTGAATCTTTTAATTTCTGTAAATAATTCATATCTGAAAAAAGCAGAGATAATGATTTCTTCGCTGAGCATAAATACGAATGAAGATATAACAGTATATCTTCTTAATCACTCTTTATCAGAAAAAAGCGTTGCTAAATTTATTAAAAAACTCAAGAATTTAAAAAAAGTTACTGTTGAAATCATAAAAGTCAAAGATAGCTTTTTTGACACTCTTCCGTTAGGCGAAATGCATTTTAGCATTGAAATGTATTATCGAATAATTGCACATTATCTTTTGCCCAAAGATTTGGACCGAATTCTCTGGCTTGATGCCGATATAATCGTTATGAAGGATCTTCATGATTTTTATTACCAGAATTTTGACGATTGTTTTCTTGCAGCATGTGCGGATTCAAACAACTCTTCCGAAGAGGTTAAACAACTAAAATCAAGGTTGGGATTGGCAAAAGACTATCAGTATTTTAATTCGGGCGTATTATTAATGAATCTTGAAAAGATACGCAATCAAATAGACTTAGATTATATAATTGAGGTGTCTGAGAGAATCAAAAACGATCTTACATATCCTGATCAAGATATTTTGAACTGTATGTTCCGGGGAAAAGTGAAATATTGCGATTGGAAAAAATTTAACTACCAAGTGCTGAGAGCAAAAAGTATCAAGCAATCGGAATTGGATAATATTTCAATTCTTCATTACTCCGGACCGTGGAAACCATGGGATTTTCACTTTTTAAATTCAGCATCAAAATTTTATTGGAAGTATGCTTTAAAAAGAGGATATTACGGTGAATTTATTTTTTGTATCTTAAAGCGAATCGCATATATTGTTTTAAAGCGTAAAAAGAGCTAAGACGGGGTAATCAATAAATGAAAATCGATATATTAACCTTCCACAGAGCATATAACTACGGTGCGGTTTTGCAAGGCTGCGCTTTGACAAAAAAGCTTAATGAGCTCGGCGCCGAATGTGAAATTTTGGACTATTGGCCCGGATATTTTAAGCTGACCTATTATTACAGCAAGCGAATCACCCTTTCCCACATTCCGGTCAAAACCATTTTGAGAAGATTCAAAAACCGCGATGCGATCAAGGTTTTGAAGCGGCGCAACAAACGCTTTGAGAGGTTCATTGACAAGAACATTCCGCTAAGCGATAAAATATATTATGATATCGGTGACATCTCGAATAATCCGCCCGATTGCGACGCATATTTAACCGGAAGCGACCAGGTTTGGCACTATCAGTGGACTGACTTTGACCCTGCGTTCTTCCTTGATTTTGACGCCGCAAAAAACAAAAAGAAATATTCCTATGCCGCAAGCTTCGGAATGGATAAACTCCCCGATGACATGGTTTCGGAATATAAACGCAGACTCACGAACTATGACGCATATTCCGTCAGAGAGCAAAGCGGCGCAAAAATTTTAAAGGAATTGGAAAATGTCGATGCAAATGTAAACTGCGACCCGACATTTTTGCTAAAGGGCGAAGAATGGAGCAAATTCTGCGCTGAAAATCCTGAGTGTGAGCCGTATATTTTGCTTTATTATACCGTTCAATCAAAAACGCTTCAGGAATATGCAAAAAAACTGAGCGAAGAGAAAAAATGCAGGGTGATCTGCGTTCCCTGCAACATGACCGCCGATGTTTTGACAGGCAAATTTGACGCTCCGTTCGGCTTTGAGGTCAGAGCCGATTGCGGACCGGTTGAATTTTTGACGCTCATTAAAAATGCGGCATATGTTCTCACAAATGCCTTTCACGGAACCGTTTTCAGCATAATTTTTCATAAAGCATTTTTGACACAAATGAAGTCCGACGAAAACAAACCCAACATCAGAGTCGAGGAATTGTTTAAAACGCTCGGAGTCAAAAATCATGATCTTGAAGCCGATTTTGACAAAATTGACAACGACCCTGATTGGGATTTGATTGAAAAAAACATCGAAAAAATCAGAAATTGCGGAATTGACTATCTTTCCGAAATCATTAAATAAAGCCAACGCTAAATCCATAAATTATATTATACGGGAGTGCAAATAATGGAATTTCATTATTCTTCAAACAGAAATGTTCAGATGTTAATTTCTCTTTTAAAGGCAAACGGAATTAAAAAAGTAATCGTATCTCCGGGAGCCACGCACATATGTTTTGTCGCAAGCCTTCAGCAGGACGACTATTTCGAGCTCTATTCGGCGGTCGACGAGCGAGGCGCGGCATATATGGCTTGCGGTCTTGCCATGGAAAGCGGCGAGCCGGTCGTGATCACCTGCACAGGCGCCACCGCATCTCGAAACTATATTCCCGGATTATCCGAAGCATATTACAGAAAACTGCCGATTTTGGCAGTGACCGGCGCACAGGACGCCGCTAACACCGGACATCTGATTCCCCAGTTCGTTGACAGAACGCAGCAGCTGAATGACGATGTCACGCTCACTGTCAATTTGCAGGAAATTAAAGATGAAAACGACGAATGGGATTGCAATGTCAAAATCAACAAAGCGCTCTTGGCGCTTCGTAAAAACGGCGGCGGCCCTGTTCATATTAACCTGACCTGCGTTGACAGAGCCGGTCTTGTCGTCGAAAAATTGCCCGAAACAAGAGTTGTCAGAAGAATCACTTTAGAGGACAAATTTCCAAAAATCGATAATAACGCAAAAATTGCGATCACCGTCGGCGCACACAAAATTTGGTCTGACGAGCTTACAAAACAGGTTGACGAATTTTGCGAAAAATATAACTGCGCAGTGCTTTGCGACCATTCGAGCAACTATCACGGAAAATATAGGATTTTGCCGACGATCGCGTCATCTCAGGAAAAATATTCATCGCCGATTTTCGACCTTGACCTTTTAATACACATCGGCGAACAGTCGGGAGATTATTATACCTTCTATGAGCTTCCGAGAGCAAAAGAGGTTTGGCGAATCAGCGAGGACGGCGAGCTGAGAGATACATTCAGAAAGCTCACCAAAATTTTCGATATGTCGGAAACCGCCTTTTTCAAACATTATAATGCCGAAAAACAAGGCTGCAAAACCGATTATTATGAAATGTGCAAAAAAGAAACAGCCGAGCTTTATGATAAAATTCCCGAACTGCCGCTTTCAAACATCTGGCTTGCACAGCAAATATCGGCAAGACTGCCTGAAAATTCCGTTTTACAACTCGGCGTCAGCAACACAATGCGCTCATGGACATTCTTTGAACTGCCCGACAGCGTAATGTCGATTGCAAATGTCGGTTGCCGAGGAATTGACGGCGCAATTTCCACAACTATCGGAATGTCGCTTGCAAACAAAAGCCGAATCCATTTTTGTGTTTTGGGCGATTTGACATTTTTCTACAACATGAATGCGCTCGGAAACCGACACATCGGACCTAATCTTCGCATTTTGCTGATCAACAACGGACGAGGCGCAGAATTCCATCTCTATCAGCATACAGGAAGAAAACAGCTCGGAGACGATGTTGATACATTTGTAGCTGCCGGCGGACATAACGGAAAGAAATCTCCCGACCTTGTAAGACATTATTCGCAGGATTACGGATTTGAATATTTAACGGCGTCTTCAAAAGATGAAGCATTGAACAATCTTGACAGATTCCTGACGGACGAGATAACAGACAAGCCGATGTTATTTGAGATCTTCACCGATTGCAAAGACGAAAGCGACGCATTGAAGCTTGTCAGAAACATGGTTTCAAGCAATGCACCCTCAAGCGCCAAAGATAAACTCAAACACCTTTTGGGCGAAAAGGGCACAAATGCAATTAAAAAAGTAATCGGCAGATAATTTCATGCAAAGCAAGATAACGAGGCAATAATAAATGCGAATTGAAAGAACAAAAAATGCCACGAGAAATATTTTTTGGGGCATTGTCGAAAAATTGATCTCAATTTTATTACCGTTCATTCTGCGAACGGTAATGATAAAAGTAATGGGCGAGGAATATCTCGGTCTTAACAGCCTGTTTACCTCAATTTTGTCGGTACTCAGCATCACCGAGCTCGGAATCGGCTCGGCAATCGTATTCAGTATGTACCGCCCGATTGCCGAGGACGACAACGAAACGATGTGCGCATTGCTTAATCTATATCGAAAAATATATTATGTAATAGGCACAATAATTTTGGTTGCCGGACTGCTGATTTTGCCTGCGCTTCCGTTTCTCATTAAAGGCGATCACCCTGCCGACATCAACCTCTATGCGCTCTATCTCATTTTTTTGTCAAACACCGTTCTGAGCTATTACCTATTCGGCTATAAAACGGCATTGTTCAGCGCATATCAGCGAAATGACCTGCTCAGCAAACGAACCGCGCTTGTAAATCTGATCAGTGAGGTTCTTAAAATCGGCGCATTGATCGCTTTCCACAACTATTACATATATGCAGTGATAATTCCGCTTGCAACAGTCGCAAACAACCTCATCAACGCATATCTCGCAAAAAAGATGTATCCCGACATTGTCTGCCGAGGAAAAATTTCCGCCGAAATGAAAAGCGGAATAAAAAAGCGAATCGTCGGATTGATTTCGTTCAAAATATACGGCGTTGTATTTAATTCGGTCGATACAATCGTAATTTCATCATTCCTGGGTCTTACTCCCCTTGCGATTTATAATAACTATTATTATGTCCAAACCTCAATTTCGGGATTTTTGGTAATTCTGACAACCTCGATAACCGCAGGAATCGGAAATAAGATGGTAACCAACTCAAAAGAAGAGAATTATTTTGACCTGAAAAAATTCTCATTTGCAAACGCATGGATAACGAGCTGGTGCTCAATCTGTCTGCTTTGCCTTTATCAGCATTTCATGGAGCTTTGGGTTGGCTCAAGCCTTGTTTTCCCGTTCTTCACGATGGTGCTAATGGTGCTCTATTTCTTCCTGCCCAAGATTTCATGTTTGACCTTCACCTTCCGTGAAGCTGCCGGACTTTGGTGGGAAGACCGTTTCCGTCCGCTTGTTGCAACTGCTGTCAACCTTGTGCTGAACATCGCGCTTGTAAAAGTGATCGGAATGGACGGCGTGATCATATCGACGCTTATTTGCACGGTATTCATC
>CAKRRH010000031.1 GCA_934394855.1 uncultured Eubacteriales bacterium | reverse complement strand
TGCCGTATGAGAGCGTTTTTCAGCTCCACAAGGCTATGTAATATCAGCGTTCTTTCGTGACTGTCTACATATAGATGTGTGGTTTGGTCTTTCATACGCTCGACCTCCTTGCATTTATATTGTACCGTAGGTTGATGTTAAGTTCCAATGTGCAATAGGCTTGTCCTACGCCACATCGGGAACAGCGGCGTAAATGTTGATTGTTCTAACGCTGCCACGCTTAACTACCGTCGGATGCTCGGAGAAGTCCACTTTGTTATTTTCACCGTACTTCAACACCTTGTCCGAGGTCTTTAAGCTATGTACCCAAAGCCCACGAAACGCAGGATTTTGAACTGAATTTGTGCTGTGGAACATTTCCGATGCTTCTCTGGATCGAATTTTTTGAAAATGGTGTCATTCGTTAGACCCTTGCTTGAGTTTCTTGTGATTATCCGAAATCCAATGAATTGCGCATTTTTGTAATTTTTCAAGCAATTCAAGGTGTTCCGCATAGTTAGCATCATTTAAACATCTACGCTTATCTGTTAATCTAATTACATTATTTGCTTTTTGTTCCATTCCAGTCTCTCGCTCAGTTCCGACTATGACCTGTCCATCGTCTGACAAAAACAGCTCCAAGGACTTAAATATGCTTCCTAAATTTTCGGCATCCTGTCCTTGTTGGTTTGGAGTGTCAACCACATAGAAATTGAAAGGACTCTTTGCTCTATATAAATTATATAGATACAGTGCTGATTGATACATATAAACCAATCGAGGCGTTTCACTACCTGTACGATCTATTATTTGCACAAAATCCCTGAGTTTAATGAATGTTTTAGGAAGATTTATCGCATCTGCAAAAGTGCGACAATATCCTTCTATGTCTCCTCGTATTTCTTTTGAACGCTCTTTGGATTTCTTTTCATTTATTTTATCATCGATTATTGCTATCTTCGCAACATACGAATCTATGTCTCGTTGTAGAACTTCCAATTGAGCCTTGCAAGATTCATATATTTCATACTGTCCCTTGTTCTTATAAAAAGACGAATATGATAGAAGTTCTTGAGAATTACGAATTTTTTGCTCGACGGATTGAATCTCTAACGAAACTTCGCTATAACTTTTTCTGAGGTCTTCCAACTTTTCTGTAGCAATAGATATACTATTTTTCAATTCATCCATAAGTTTCTCAGAATGAGCATAGTCTGAAGTTATATTTAATTGCTCATCTAATCCGTTTGAATAAACAGCACCACAAATTGGGCAGACCAACTCATCTTTTTGAGTCATAGCAAACTCAATGTCCTTTTTGGTTTCTACGAGATTATGCTCTACCATATGCAATTTGTGCTGATTGACATATATCTCATTTTCTAAAACTGATATCTCTGCGCTATAAGAGAATTGCAGCTTTCTCATTTCTTCCGCCTTAGAAAGTAAGGATTCAATATCAGTTGTGACATCATCAATGGATTCAATATTCTCAATTTGTGTTAGCGTAGATGTAATACGGGAGACAAAATTTTGATTGTAATTAAATTCTTTTTTCTTGTCGTCCCTTTCGAGTATGTGTTCTGCTTTTTGTGCTTGAAGTTCGTAATATGTATCGTCAAGATACCCGCACACATACTTATTTGTATGCGCTTTCCAATCTTTAATATATGCAACATTGCTGAAGGAATCGGCTATTTTTCCCCAACCTTCATCTTGGTCGATATACTGGAATCTAAATAGTAATGGTGGTGTCACATTGAATTGCTTGCCATCTTTTGAAATGCACGGCATCTTAATACCTAAAATATCCATTAGGCAGTTGCTATATTCGTGAAAAGCGTCTGTTTCAATAATGCAAGAATAGTCATCTCTGTTACTCTTAAAAATCTGAAATTTCTTGCCTTGACGAACAATACAATAAGAGTTTTTACCATATTCAAAGAACAACAAATAAGTGGAAATTAACTTTTTCCAATCAGATTCAATCCTTTTGCACTCGCATCCCAATGTGGTAAATATACTTTTAATAATCGAGGATTTTCCCGTTTTATTTCCACCGAGAATAATATTAAGTCCATTTTCAAAAGGAACCTCTAACGACCGAGACTCACTTTGACTGATTACTATCAGTTTTTTTATCGTTAGTCTTTTCATTTCCTTTTTCCTCCTGCTGCTTTCGTAAATTTCTAATTAAAATTTTGTACTGTTGTTCTTGTTTAACCTTATCGACTGAACTTGTGCTCATAATACAACACCTCAACTAACGATTTATCAAGAGATTCTGATATGAGACTGCGATTTCGTAATTCTTGAATGCATAAATTATTTAATTCATCGCATACTCCGTTCGTCTCACTTGATTTGCAATATGTAGAAACCACTTTTCTCAATGCCACAACAATTTCTTGATATTTTACATCATTAACATCGAGCCATCTCGCATCATGAAGTGTTTTTGCTGCTATTATACGATTAACATCTTTGTCCGACAGCGATTGCGTAACCAAGTAATTGCGAAATGCATCATAATTTCCGCCGCTTTTTATATTATCATCAATTTTCTTGCCTACTTGAGCTACATCTACACCTTTTTTCTCAACTAATCTTCTCATACTAATGGGTACTCTAATTCTTTCTTTGCTCTTTTTTCTTACGTCATTTAACAACTGATGAAAAATAAGATTTGCAGTATTTGACGGAATATTTTTGTCTGCCAAGTGATTAAAAAACTTGCCCATAGCTTGAGATTCATAAGTTGTTAGTTGTAATTCTGATTTATGAACAAATGTGTTCTGGATGAATTCTTCAAAGACTGAATCAAAATTGCTCGGCATATCATCAGAGAATTCTTCTTTGATGCGGTCTTTGATTTTTTCATATAGTTCTATATTCTCTGTTTGAAGGCTTTTTCCGTCTTCAACATACGTCTGCCATAATAAAACATAATTATCGAAGTCATTGTTTGATACAAAGTGACAGTGCGAGCATTCGGAACCAAAAACCAAATAGTTATAGAAAATAAAACCTAAAAATGACTTTTTGTATCCACCTGTTTTTTTCTTTTCCCTTTTAGACATTTCCGCAATAGTCCAGTCAGAAGAGTCTTCTTTTGTTTTTATCTGGAAAAATTGGTACTGCTGATTACTGGGAGAAAACTCAGCCATATCATCATGGAATTCACAAAAAACTATACACTCCGCATCCTCTTGTAGTCTTCCTATAATATGACATACTATCCAATGGACTTGATATTCGAATCTGTTATAGGAGTCTGAACCTGCTTGCTCACGCTGTTCGGTTGTAAGCACTTTACTCATAAATCGGAACTCCTTTCATTCTTAATCCAGTTCAAATCAACTTTCCACTGTTTTTGCCATTCCATCTCATTGACAATCGCATCAAATACAGGTTCAAGAAAAGTCTGGATTTCAGCAATGACAAACGGAAACTCAAGCGTATCATCTTTTATTGTTTTCAAAAAGTACTTCCAACGCTTTTGCATATCCTCGTCATCGGCAAGTGAAACAACTCGCTTAAAGCTGTCTCTATCGTAGGGAGTGCCACGCCGCTGCAGGGTGTTAAAGATAGCGGATTGCAATCTTTCTCCGTCAAAATTGAATGTCCTTGAAAGATAATAAATATCGTAAAAATCTTTCATTCTTCCTGTCAGCTCAAAGCGCTGCAATATAGCATCAAACTTCTCGGCAATGGTACTTTCAAGTGAATAAGTTTTGATTATCGGCGCCTCAAAGTCTGGCAGCTGCGTATTGATTGTGCGTTCTTCAGCACGGGGGAATATAATATCACCCACACCAATGTCAATGTTGAATGGCACACGTACATTCTTTATTTGAGCAATAATTTGAGTACTGATACCATGATATTTTCTTTGTGGGGAAATATCCTCAAATCCTTTTGCCCGCATTTCTATATAATCGTTGCCTGTTGGCGTGCCAATAATTTTACCAATTAAATCTTTTATGTCTTCTATAGAATTAGGGTATCCACGGAGCAGAAAATCGACATCAATAGTAGCTCTGCTTTCAAAATTGGTTAGGGTATAAATGAACAGTCCGCCTTTGAGTATCAGCGTATCTCCATACTCCGATTTTGATAGCTTTCTCAGAAATTCTTCTTGAACAAAAAGCTGCAAGCATTGTTGATAACTGATACCCGAAGCCTTTGCCTTATTTCTGAGCTTCGCCAAAACAGAAGCTGCCTTATCTGCCATTACAACCACACTCCTATCAGTTCTTTTACCTTTTTCTGCACACGCAGCTTCTTGGCATACATCATAAGATTGGGGATATTCTTTTTCGGGTCATTAACATATCCCTGTATTGCTTTATTGAAAATTTCCTTATCCATTTTACTCATGTTTTTTAGAACATCACATATTGTCCTGTCACGGTCATAAATCCGTACTTTTGTAAAATCAATTTTGCCGGTTGTTTCGCCAAGCGTAACCAACTCTGGCTCAATGCGATATGCTTTAATAAATGGATACTCTATGTTAGTTCGCAATTTTGAAACATTCCTATCTATTGCAAAACTCCATTCGGCAGGGTTTCTATCACTGTACTTGTAATAAAACAGCGCTGTTTCCATGCAAAGAACAGCATCTGGAAACAATGTGTTGATGATAACAATTTCTCTGGTTTCACAGCTTTCAATCCAATGATAATAACCACGTCTTATTCTTTCAATATAGCCTTCGTCCAAAAGCTGTTTAATGTCGGCATAATATAGCTTGGCTTTAAGAATTTCGGCAGTAGACATCACATAATGATGTTGCTCAAAAATCTTTCTCACCACTTTAATATCATTTTCACGCAGCATTCGCACACCTCTACTTAATTGCCTCAAATTCGTTAATCGGTCGGGTACTTTACTATATTATTATATACTATTTTCATATAGAAAGTCAATAGCGAACTACCCACTTGTTTGTTTCCGAGTAGGTAGTTCGCTATTGATAAGGTGGATGGCTTGTCCACAATTGAAGCATACGGGGCTGATATTGAATTAGACAGCAACTTGAAATTTTGTAGAAGCGATAGCGTACAGATTTATCGTCCGCTTTGTTTCGCCAACCTTGATAGAATAAGGCTTTTCGGCATTTTTCTCGTTGTCAGAGTCGTCGTATTTTTTAATTCTGTCGAGTGTCGAAAAGCTATGTATCTTTAAGCCGAAGACCTCACGCTTGTCCTCGTATTTGATACATTGGAACATTTCCGATGCTTCTCTGGGCACAGAGGAGCTGGCGCATCTTGAAATGATCAGCGCAATTCTCTATCAGCTGACTAAAAATATGTCGATTGACGACATTAAAAAATCGGGATTTGACACCTATTTCGTCGATCATACTGCAGGCATATATCCGCAAGCGGCAAGCGGAACGCCGTTTTCGACCTCGACGCTTGCAGTAACCGGCGACGCAATCGCCGATCTTAATGAAGACATGGCAGCAGAGCAAAAAGCTCGGCTTTCATATGACAACCTGCTTCGCTTGATCGACGACCCGGATGTGCGGGATCCTATCAAATATCTTCGTGAGCGGGAAATCGTTCATTATCAGCGCTTCGGCGAAGGATTGCGCACAGTGCTTGATGGGCTCGACTCAAAGAATTTCTATGCATTCAATCCGAGTTTTGACAAATAAGCGTAAAAATAAGTCGGTGATTTTTTCATCGGCTTATTTTATTGCAGAATGCAACAAAAATAATGTTAATATGAATATATTTTTGACATTATGAAGTATGTATGATATAATTTAACTGAGATAATATGGTTGTAGAATTTTAGAGTCAAAATAACTCGGATTCGAGGGATGTTAAATGGTCAAAAGGGAATTGATGACTAAAACACTTTGTCACTATTGCGACTTGATTTGGGAATATGACCTCAATAAAAATAAGCTGTTTATTCATTACGACAGGATTATTCCCGAGTGCGAAAACCGCTGGTACGGAGTTGAAGAAATTGCGTCGCTGGTCAAAAACGAGTATCTTTTTGAGGTTGACCGCCCGGCTTGGGAAAAATATTTAAACAGAGATTATTTATTAAGCCTTTTTGACTCAAATGCCGAAGAAACAGAATTCTTTTTAAGATTTAAGATCCGCCGTTCCGAAATCAAATGGTACACCATTTTGATCGACCGCCTTGATGATCACAGCTTGATTATTTCGGGCAAAAATAAATATGACGACATTCGAGAGCGTTCGCTTCATAAATCCGCTAAAAAAGCATTTGATAATGTCATTAACATTGATGTTGAGACGAAAAGCTGTGTTGTAAATTATTCGAGTGAGATGTCGGATTCCTGCGGTTTTCATCAAAGCTATGATGAGATGACAGAGCGTTTTGTAAGAAAATATGCCGTGCCCGAGGAAGTTGAAACGCTCATTCACAATCTAAAGCTCAGTCGTGTTTTAGACGCTCTTGACGGCGGCAATGACGAATATGTTCAATATGCCTCAGTTTATGACAAAAACGGCAAAATCGCATATAAAAAGCTGAGCTTCAGCTATCTTGATAATGACCGTCGAATCGTCACTTTTGCAAGAATCGACATCAGCGATCTTGTGAACAAATATGAGTACCGGCTTCGTCAGCTTAAAAAGGAAACATTTCGTGACGCACTCACGGGAGCCTATAACCGAAACTATTACGAAATCAACTGGAAAACGAAAAACATCAACGGCGGCGTCGCACTCATCGACATGGACGACTTTAAGCTGTGCAACGATACATACGGCCATGATGTCGGCGACATGGCGCTTATCTCGGTTACCGAAATAATAAAAAAATATATCTCAAACGACGATATTCTGATTCGCTATGGCGGTGACGAGTTTTTGCTCCTCATGCCGAAAGTTTCAGAGGACGAGTTTTATAAAAAGCTGTCAAAAATCCAAAACAAGACCTATTCATCGAGCCTTGACGGATATCCTAAGGTAAGGATGTCTGTCAGCGTCGGCGGAGTCACGGCAAACGGCGAAGCTGTCGAGAAATATGTTGAGCTTGCGGACGGAAATATGTATCAGGCGAAGAACAGCAAGAACATGGTCGTGACCGAAAAGACGGGGCTTAGAAATTCAGGCGATGTTAACACGGTCTTTGACAAGGAAAAGATGAAGCAAATCGTTCTGATCGTTGATGATTCGCAGATGAACCGAGCAATTTTATCGGAAATGCTCCAAAGCGAATTTCGCATTTTGGAAGCCTCAAACGGCGAAGAATGCATTGATATGATAAATCAATACGGCACGGGAATCTCAATCATTTTGCTTGACATCATAATGCCTGTCAGCGACGGTTTTGAAGTGCTTGAATATATGAACAAAAACCATTACATTGAGGATATTCCTGTTGTAATGATCTCGAGTGACGATTCAGATTCCTACATCAAGCGGGCATATGGGCTCGGCGTTTCCGACTACATCAACCGTCCGTTTGACTCAAAGGTAGTCTATCGCCGTGTGCTTAACACCATCACGCTCTATGCTAAACAAAGACGGCTTGTGTCAATCGTTACAAGCCAGTCGCGTGAAAAAGAAAAATATAATCAGATGATGGTCAACATTTTGAGTCAAATCGTCGAATTTCGTAACGGCGAAAGCGCAATGCACGTTTTACATATAAATTCTCTGACCGAGATGTTGCTTGAAAGATTGATTCAAAAAACCGACAAATATCAGCTTTCGTGGCAGGACCGTTCACTCATTGTGATCGCTTCGTCGCTTCATGACATCGGCAAGATCGCAATCGACAGCGCGATTCTTAACAAGCCGGGAGAATTGACCGACGACGAGTTCGAGATCATGAAAACTCACACCGTGATCGGCGAATCGATTTTGAACAACCTTGAAATGTATAAAGACGAGCCGCTTGTCAAAACCGCGGCGCAGATTTGCCGTTGGCATCACGAGCGCTATGACGGCAAGGGCTACCCCGACGGGCTGAAGGGAGAAGAAATTCCGATCGGCGCACAGGTCGTGGCACTGGCGGATGTCTATGACGCGCTCATAAGCAAACGGGTTTACAAAAAGGCGTTTTCGCACGAAACGGCTGTCAAGATGATACTTAACGGCGAATGCGGCAGATTCAATCCGATTTTGATCGAATGTCTTAAAGATATTTCCGATCATTTGTCTCAGGGCGCCGCCGCAATTGAAAAAATATAAATCAGATAAGCTCAATATGAATGATAGATTAAGAGAGGACAAGTCAAAATGACGGTTAAACAATGTTATGAACAGATCGGGGCGGAATATGACGACACATTAAAGCGTTTCGGCAACGAAGCTTTTGTCAGAAAGTTCGCTTTGGTTTTTTTAGACGATCCCGGTTTTGCAAAGCTGAAGGAATCCATAGAGAAAAATGACGGAGAGGAGGCATTCAGAGCGGCGCATACTTTGAAAGGAGTATGTTTGAATCTCGGATTCACAAGGCTTTATCAGTCGAGTGCGGAGCTTACCGAAAAGCTTAGGGGGCAAAAGAGCACCGACGGATGCGACGAGATGTTCAAAAGCGTTGAAGCAAACTATTATGATGCTGTAAACGCAATTAAACAGATCGATTGCTGACAAAACAGAGGGATGGAAAAATAAATCGGGAATGGAGACTCGATTTAGTGTTCGTATGAATAAAGCAAGGAGTTATTTAGATGAAAAAATATATTGCAATGGTGCTGGCGCTTATAATGATTGCGGTGACAGCATATACAACGGTTTATGCAGAAAAGACCGTTAGCGTTGACCCTAACATCACACAAAGCGGAATTCAGGCAATCAGAGACAGCCTCGAGCTTGTGTGGAGCGATGATTTCGGAAAAGAAGGCGACCCGAAAAAACCGCTTAAAACAACAAACGACCAGAGCGGAGAAGCAATTGACAAAGACGCACAGTGGATTCACGAAACAAGCGCAATGCACCGCAACGGTCAGCAACAGGTTTATGCCGACAATGACGGAGAAAACTCATGGACAGAGGACGGCAAGCTTGTAATTGAAGCAAGAAGAGAAAAAAGAACCGTCGGTTCTACAACATTTGATTATACCAGCGACGCCGTTCGTTCAAGCTATATCACCGAGGACGGCCGTGCAACTCACAAAGCATTCAGATTCGGTATGATCGAAGCCCGAATTAAAATTCCGAACGGACAGAACAACAACGAATCCGCAACCTCGCTCGGTATGTGGAACGGCTTTTGGACAGTCGGAATGCATGATGTTCTGACGGATGATGTCAATGAAAGCTATTGGCCTTATGACGGCGAACTTGACATTATGGAGTCATGGACTGATTCGAGTGTTACAGGCTGCAACGCTGCTCACATGGCATATCATCATGCATATAACAGAAAAGAAGACAACCAGGGCTATCATCATGTGGCAAACACCGCCGCAACCTTTGAAACAGGCTCTCAGACAAAGGGCTCGCAAATCGGTGACGCAGGCTACCATACATACGGCGTATATTACACTCCGACTCAGCTTGTTTGGTATGTTGACGATGTTATTTTGAAGGTATATGACATCACGGCAGACGAATATTATGCGCTCAGAGAATGCCCGCAGTATATCATTCTTTCCTTCCCTATCGGCGCAGGTACTTGCGGAATGCCGACAGACGATTTCATGTCGGCTCAAATGCTCGTTGACTATGTTCATGTATATCAGGCGTCGGCTGAAAAAGGAAATTATCTTAATCTCAATGATAAAAAGCAGGACATCAGCTATTATCAGGAAGCAATCGACGATTATTCGCACATCAATGTAATGACCGCCGAAAGCGACCTTGCATATTCGGGTACAAATTCAAATCGTTATCAATATTGGGGCGGACCGTCTTTGGGAAGCTATGTAATTCAGACAGGCGCTTCCGCTTCGATCGACACACTAACAAAGCTTGAAGAGGGCAAATATGATATTTATGTTGCCGGAATGGCGACAAGCTCACAGTCAAAGAACAAGATATATTTGAACGGGGTCACAACCGGGCAGGTGATCGATTTCTCGGAGTCTACAAAGAATGATTTCGGCGTTGAATATGCAATGGATAAATCGGCATATGTCGGAACAGCTGAAATTGTAAACGGTGCGCATAATCTGCACCTGACCTGTGAAAGAACAGATGATTCCACGGGCAAAAATGCGCTTATCAGATCGGTGGTTGCGGTTAAAAACTCGAAAAATGCAACAACGGTAACGATCGATAAGGATACCGATTTGACGCCGACAACAACGACAGCAAAACCGACAACAAAACCGACAGGCGGCGCTGAAACGACGACCGCAAAACCGATGAATATCGATTGGAAGTCGTCATGGAACGCAGAAACAGACACCTGTCCCGAAAATACAACATGGATCAACACTTCGATTAAATCGGAAAACGTTCCGACGAACAGTGATACAAACAGCACAAAGACGCTTGAATGCGAAAGAGTAGGCACTTACTCCGGTGACTCGGCTAAGCGCTGCGGCGTAATCAAAATACCGGTAAACGGCGCTCTTGCAGGCGCAAAGAAGCTTCGTGTTTGGATCGCAGGCAATGACGTTGCAGTAAATTCGGCACAAGGCTGTGCGGTGCTTTTCGATTACATGGGCGAAACGCATAAAGTAGCAGCGCTTAATGTATTAGGACAGACTCCCGAATATAAGCTGACAAAAGAGGGCGGATATTATGAAATCGACCTCACAAAGGCGGCATATTATTCTGCGTCAAGTATCGGCAGCAAAAAGCAGACATTCTTTACAGACTATTCGACAGTATCTAACAAAGACGATTACATCGACCTTTCTCAGGTTGCAAATGTATATATTGCATTTGGTAAGAAAATCGACTATGACAGCAACGATTTTAAAGGCAGCGTTTATTATGTAGATGATTTGCAGGCAGGCTTTGAGTCTGATGAGCCGAATACCGAACCGACAACTCCGACAACAGTACCGACCGCAAACTTCACCGGTACTAAAAGTGCAGTAAGCAGTCTTTCGGGATTCTCGGTTACATTGCCTGTAACAGGTGTTCCTGAAAACGGCGGCTATCTTGTCGGTTGGACTTCTAACGGTAAAATTTATAAACCGGGTACAAGCGTATCTCTTGACGGCGACACAACATTTACAGCTGTTGGATTGAGATTTGAAATGACTGACGGTGCCGGCATTCGTTGGGCTAAGAATCATGATGACAGAGGTATGCGCTTCCAGACAAAGATAAATAAAGAAGATGTTGATAACCTTGCAGCATGCGGTGCTAAATTCTTAACAGGTACATTTATTTCAAAGCATACCGGCGGATTTTCAGATTCCGGTTGGGTAGGCGGATTCCGGAATGTTAACGGAGCCGATGTCGGTAACTACACGAGAAACAACTTAAGCAAGGGTAACGGATTGGATGTTCCTAATACCAATAATAGCTGGTATGATGCTGATGAAACATATTACTATTACTATGGCGGTGTAGTTGGTATGTGCTTTGGCAACAATACACACGAAGAAGATTCAAGCTCGGTTGTTACCATGAAGATTGCAGCTCGCTCGTATGTTACAATTACATATTCTGACGGAACAATAGATGATGTTTTGTCAGCTTACAGCCCGGAAAACAACATTCGTACAATGCAGCAGATTGCTAACGCAGCGCTTGCGGATGCTGATTTTGGATATTCTGCTAACCAAATCAAGATTTTGAAAGAGCAGTATGGTGCTACTGAAGGCAGTTCTTCATCTTCTTATCTCAAAGAAGCAAAAGACGCTTTGGGCAAATAATTGGGAGGAGCAGAATAATGAAAAATTATAAAAAACCTGAAATGGAAATCGTTAATTTTGAAACTTCAGATGTTCTTATGACAAGCTGCGATATTTCTCTTGATGAATTTGAATTGAAAGTTGAAGGAAACCAAGCTAAGAGATATAACAGCAAGTGGATTTCATAATTTAATATGTATTTTCAAAAACACAGGGTATATCGAACAAGTCCGTAAAAAACAGACAATAGAAAAAAGCCCTCCTGATGTGCTTTTTTCTGTCAAAAATCAGTTCCATTAAATATAAAACTGTTAAGGCAAGGTATTAACCTTGCCTTAACTCTGTCTAAAAATAAAGAAAATCCGAAACTGTTATCAATGATAACAAGTTTCGGATTATTCTTTATTGGTGGAGATAAGCGGGATCGAACCGCTGACCTCCTGAATGCCATTCAGGCGCTCTCCCGGCTGAGCTATACCCCCAAATTTATGATGATAATATCATATCATAAACACCATGAAAATGCAATATAATTTTGATATTTGAATTTGATAATTCACAAAACTCCTGTGCTGTGTGAATTAAACTTGACAAAAATCGGCTCATATGCTAATATATGTATATCTCAAAAGAAAGGACGGTGAATGATATGTCAAAGCTTTTAATGAAAAGACGGATTCGCATTTCAATCACCGATTTTTTTGAGTAATTTTTCGGTTTGACTGACAAAAGGCGTTTTCGTTTTTTCGGAGACGCCTTTTTTATGTTTTGTAAACAACCTGTTTAGCCGTGTCAACTGACGGGTTATTGCATAAGCTCACAGTTGCAATTAAAATAAAATATGAAAAAGAGCAAACCAAACCGAAAAAATCCGCACTATATTAGTGTAAAACAATCAGAAAGGAAAAAAGTATGAACGAGAATGAAAATCAAAAACAAACCGAACAGATTATGGGCGACGGAAACCGAGGAATGAAATTTGTCATTGCAATTGCCGCAGGAATGATTGCGATGAACATATTTTTCACAATTTGGAATGCCATTGAGGGTTATTCGATAATCAGCGACATTTTCGGAATAATCTTCAGCATTGTCGTCGGTCTGATTATTATGTCGGGTCAGCCGTGGATGAGATATTTGTTCGTCGGACTGTGCTGCTATAATGTATTTTTCCGTGTGCTTAATCTCATCTTCATAATCGGTGAAATGTCGACACAAGACCTCAACTGGGTTTTGCTGATAGTCCAGTCGGTGTTGCTTCTTTATTATGTTGTGAGCGCTGTTTTGCTTCTGACAAATAAAGATGTAAAGGCATATTTTACTCCCGAAGAGTAAAGCGTGCATGAAAAAGTCGCAAAACGAAGTGTTTTTGCTCCGTTTTGCGGCTTGTTTTTTATCATTTTATATTGTAAAATGAGTTTTTTCCGCCATATATCGCAGATTTTCCGAGTTCGGCTTCAATCTCGATCAGACGGTTATATTTTGCCGTGCGTTCGGCTCGTGAAAGTGAGCCTGTTTTGATTTGCCCCGAATTTGTGCCTACCGCAATGTCGGCAATCGTTGTGTCCTCGGTTTCACCCGACCGATGAGATATTACAGCCGTATATCCCGCTCGTTTTGCGGTTTCAATCGCATCAAGCGTTTCGGTGAGCGTTCCGATCTGGTTAAGCTTAATCAAAATTGAGTTTGCCGCACCGACCTTGATTCCTTCTTTAAGCCTGGCGGTATTCGTGACAAATAAATCATCGCCCACTAACTGAACGCCCGTGCCAAGCTGTTTTGTGAGCTCCGCAGTTCCGCCGAAATCGTTTTCATTTATTCCGTCCTCAATCGAGATGATCGGATATTTGGCGCAAAGCTGTTTATATTTTTCGATAAGCTCAATGCTTGAAAGCGTGAGGTTCTCGCCTTCCAAAACATATGAACTGCTGTCCTTGTCGTAAAATTCGCTTGAAGCAACATCAAGCGCAATCATGACATCGTCGCCCGCTGTGTAGCCTGCTTTGTCGATTGCCTGCAAAATCAGCTCGATTGCTTCCTCATTCGACTGCAAATTCGGTGCAAATCCGCCCTCGTCACCGACCGATGTGTTAAGTCCTTTTTCATTCAATACCGATTTGAGCGCATGAAATATTTCGGCACCCATTTGAACCGCATGAGCCATTGTTTCGGCGCCTGTCGGCACGATCATGAATTCCTGAAAATCGAGGCTGTTGTCGGCGTGCCGTCCGCCGTTTAAAATGTTCATCATCGGGGTCGGCAAAATGCACGCATTAACACCGCCGATATAGCGATATAGCGGGATTTCAAGCTCGTTTGCGGCGGCTTTTGCAACGGCGAGCGATGTTCCGAGAATCGCATTTGCGCCGAGCCTTGATTTATTTTGAGTATCATCAAGCTGACAAAGTGCCGAATCGATCGCCCGTTGGTCGAATATGTCAAATTTGCCGACAAGCAGCGACGCAATTTCCCCGACAACATTATTTACGGCATTCGCCACACCCTTGCCGAAATAGCGCTCGTCATTGTCCCTGAGTTCATGCGCTTCGTGTTCACCGGTTGACGCACCGCTCGGAACAAGCGCTTCGCCGACCGCTCCGAACTCGGTGAATATTTTGACTTTGAGCGTTGGCGTTGCCCTTGAATCAAGAACCTCAAGCGCAGTAATTTTTGTAATTAAAGACATATAATTTCATCTCCGTTTTTGTATTTATTATCGGCTTTTTGCCAAAATATATACAAAAACGAATGAATTTTAGCGGAATATTAAATATAATTGATCCGATATTGTTATATAGCATTAAATATGTTATAATTTATAAAATAATCTGATTTGGCGGTGTGGGTAATGCTGAATGAAAAATTTGTGCGGTTTCATCTTGATGTATTCAAGCCGTTTTTGGCGGGCTGTTCGCTTAAAACCGCAAGAGACAGTCAGGACAAGCTCGGTGCGCTCATGGCAACGATACACAAAAACAGCGTTACCTTTAAAGAATGTAATTTTGATGAGTTTGAGTGTTCTTTTGCACTTCCGACAGACGAGCTTTGGGACGGGGTCATGCTCTATTTGCACGGCGGAGGATATACCTGCGGCGACATTGAATATGCCAAGGGTGTCGGCGCAACGCTTGCCTGCGAATGCGGAATTAAGGTAATGTGTCCGGCATATCGTCTTGCCCCCGAAGCCCCATTCCCTGCCGCGGTTGAGGACGCGCTCACGGCATATAAATATTTGCTCCAAAACGGCGTTGCTCCTGAAAAAATCGTGCTTTGCGGAGAAAGCGCAGGCGGCGGATTGATCTATGCATTGTGCCTAAAGCTAAAACAAGAGGGGATTGCGCTGCCGTCGGGACTGATTGCAATGTCTCCCTGGACTGACCTTACAATGTCGGGGCAATCGTTTGAGAAAAACAGAGAAATTGACCCGTCGCTCACCCGTGAACGGCTTGTGTTTTATTCCGATTGCTATTGCTTTGGGGATAATGAGAATCATGATGAAAACGCCGCAAAAAATCCGCTGATTTCGCCGCTTTTCGGCGATTTAAAGGATTTGCCGCCGTCGCTCATAATCGTTGGCGGAGATGAAATTTTGCTTGATGATTCGGTGATGATGAACAAGGCGCTCAAAAAAGCAGGCTGTCGGTCGAGCCTTGTTGTGACAAAGAGAATGTGGCATGCATATGTGTTATATTGCCTTGACGGTCATGAAAATGACTTTGACCGAATGAATAAATTTTTGAAAACGGTGCTTGGCGGACAGAAAAAGCTTCGTTGGATGAGACTTGACAATGCCGCAAAGATATATCCCGCAATTCGCACAAAGCAGTGGACTAACTATTTCCGAATGTCCGCAACGCTCAAAGAGCCCGTTGACAGAGATGTTTTGCGCTCAGCGCTTGATGTGACTGTTCGCAGATTTCCGTCAATTGCGGTGAGACTCAGACGAGGAATGTTTTGGTATTATTTAGAGGAGATTCGTCATGCGCCTGAAATTGAGGACGAAAAGCCCTATCCGATGTATCATACGCCGTTTGACGACATCAGAAAATGCGCCTTCAGGGTACTTGTTTACAACAACAGGATTGCGGTCGAATTCTTCCATGCGATCACCGACGGAAACGGCGGATTGATTTTTCTTAAAACGCTGGTTGCGGAATATATTTCGCAAAAATACGGCATTACGATAACGCCAGACGACGGCGTGCTTGACAGGCTTGAAACGCCGAAGGAAGAAGAGCTTGAGGACAGCTTTTTGAAATATAGCTCGGATTTCAGCGCAAAACGAGCCGAGCCGAATGCATTTAAGATAACCGGAACGCCCGAGCTTGACGGTTTTTTGACCAATACGACATTGATTTCAAATCAAAGCTCGGTTCATGAGCTTGCAAAGGAATATGGCGTGTCGGTGACCGAATTTTTGGCGGCTGTGATGATGAAAGCGACAATTGATTTACAGGAACAGACCGTTTTGTCAAAGAAGCGCAGAAAAGATGTGCGAATCTTGATTCCCGTGAATTTGCGGCGGCTGTTTGACAGCAAAACAATGCGCAATTTTGCCTATTTTGCAACCGTCGGCGTTGATGCCCGACTCGGAAGCTACAGTTTGTCCGAGCTTTGCTCGGTCGTTCATCATCAAATGGGCACGCAGGTGACTCCGAAACAGATGAGTATGCAGATTGCGGCGAATGTTAATATCGAAAAGATAAAAATTTTGCAGTTCATGCCGCTTTTTATCAAAAATATCGCAATGAAACTCGTCTACAACATGATAGGCGAGCGAAAATCTTGCTTTAACATCTCAAACCTCGGAATCGTGAAATTGCCCGATGAGATGAAGCCATATGTCGCTCGGCTTGATTTTGTGCTGAATGTTCAGGCGTATACGCCATATAATATCGGCGTTTTGACCTATGACGGCAAGGTTTATGTTAATTTCACCCGAAACATCAAGGAGCCGCTTTTGGAAAAGCGATTCTATGATATTTTGCACGAGCTCGGCGTTGACATGAGTGCAGAGTGCAACAAAGACAGTTAGGAGTGTGGTTTTATGTATTGCATTAAATGCGGTGTGAAGCTTGCGGACGGCACGAAAAAATGTCCGCTTTGCGGGGCAGGTCTTGATTTTCCGGAATATGAAAATATTACGCCCGAAGCAAAATACCCGAAATCGGAGTATGCAAATAAAGAGATAAACCGACACGGAATTGTGTTTGTTCTGACATTTATGTTTCTGATTCCGGCGCTGCTTGTTATGGTTTGCGATTTAAGCCTGAATCATGCGGTCACATGGTCGGGATATGCGTTCGGGGCGATTGCGCTTGTTTATGTAATTGCAATTTTGCCGTTGTGGTTTAAAATGCCGAATCCCGTAATATTTTTGCCGATCGATTTTGCGGCTCTGTTATTATATCTGTTATATATTGACCTGTTCACCGACGGCGGCTGGTTTTTGGGATTTGCGTTCCCGACGGTCGGTGCTTTGGCAGTAATATTCTGTGCAGTGGTGACCTTGCTTAAATATATCCACCACGGCAGGCTGTATATATTCGGCGGTGCGAGCATTGCCCTCGGTGTGGTGCTCATGCTTGCGGAATTTTTGATGGACAGCACGTTTGACATGATGGGCCGCAGAATGTGGTCGATTTATCCGCTGACGGTGTTTGCGCTGATCGGAATTATGTTGATTGTAATTGCAATCGTCAAGCCGTTTAAGGAATCGTTAAAACGCAAATTCTTTTTATAATGATGAAACCCCTTTTTAAAAAACTTTTATTATAAAAATATTAGAGAAGTACAGATAATGCAGAAAACTGTGCTTCTTTTTTTGCGTTAATGTATGTTTCTATTGCGGTGCATATGATGACGCCGCACCCTACGGTTTTATGAATAGTTAGAAGCAGGTTGTATTATAATGCAATAAATAATAAAATATTTCATAAATAAAGCTTTTTGAAAGGGGGTTCGGGGGAGAATCTTTTTCTCGAAAAAGTTCTTCCCCGACAATTCAACATAATATTAAAATACAATGTGCTCATGCCGCACGGGCACACCATTTCTCATGCAAGAAATGGCGGAAAGTGCATTTAAGGGCTGCGCCCTTAAAGATCCCGAGGGGGATTTCGATTCCCCCTGTACGATAACGGATTTTTGCAACTGTGTAAACCGTCGTGCTGATGAAAGGCACGACGAGATGAGTAAATAATGAGCAGTATGATGACCGTTATCGTACACCCCTTAAAACGAGTTTTTGTTCCGATAGTGAGATAATTAGAGTAGCATAAATGGAACAAAAACGGTTGTGGATTCATTATGAGGATAGATTTTTTGGCGGTGCGCCGAGGACGACGCACCCTACGGTTTTATGAATAGTTAGAAGTAGGTTGTATTGTAACGCTATATAATAAAAAAATTTGTCATAAATAAAGTTTTTGAAAAGAGCGCGAGAGAAACTTTTTACAAAAAGTTTCTCTCGCAAATATACTATTTATAAAAACCTCAATCAATAATGCCGCCGCCGATGACGGTGTCGCCGTCGTAAAATACGACCGACTGACCGGGCGTTACCGCACGAACAGGCTCGTCAAATAATACTCTTACCGAATCGCCCCTCGGATATACAGTAGCCGCCGATGCCGGCCCGTTGTATCGAATTTTCGTCATGCAGCTGAATTTTTCAGGCGGTGTGTCAAATGCAATCCAGTTCATCTTTGACGCCGTCAGCTCGTTTTGGAATGTATCTTCATTGTCGCCAAGCGTGACTTCATTCGTCACAGGATCGATTTTCGTAACAAATGCGGGCTTTCCGAGCGCAATGCCGAGTCCTTTTCGCTGACCGACTGTGTAATTATATATTCCTTTGTGCTGACCGAGAATATTTCCGTTTTTATCAACAAAATTGCCGTGCGGAGTGTCGAATCCTCTTGAACGAATAAATCCGGCATAATCATTGTCCTTGACAAAACAAATTTCCTGCGAATCGGGCTTGTTGAACACGGGAATATCATGCTTCTTTGCATACTCACGCACCATCGGCTTTTCCATATCACCGACAGGCAAAAGCAGGTGTGAAAGCTGATCCTGCGTCAGATTATATAAAGCATAGGTCTGGTCCTTTGCGGCTGTAACCGAGCGTTTTAACAAATATCTGCCGTTTTCGTCACGGTCGATCCTGCCGTAATGACCCGTTGCGATATAATCAAAATCAAGCGCCAGCGCACGGTTGAGCAACGCCTGAAACTTCACGACACGGTTGCATTCAATGCATGGATTCGGCGTTCTGCCACGCAAATATTCCTCGACAAACGGCGAAATTACATTTTTCTCAAATGTGTCCTTGAAGTTCAGCACATGATATTTTATTCCGAGCTTGTAAGCCACTCTCCTTGCGTCGTCAACTGCCGACAGCGAGCAGCACCCTTTTGAAATGCGCTCCTCTTCATCGGTGATATCGGGCCATATCTGCATTGTTGCACCCTCAACCTCATATCCCTTTTCAAGCAGCAATGCCGCCGCAACAGACGAATCAACGCCGCCGCTCATTGCAACCAATACTCTTTTTTTAGCCAATTTATTTTCCTCTTTGACTTTTATTTAAAATAATCCGTTCACAAAATGTTTGATTTATGATATAATTATAAACTATAATATCACAATTATCTGTTTATTTCAATATTTTTAATGCAACGGAAGGTTTTTTCGCGAAATGAGAGAATTTTTGATTAATAAAAACGACAAGGATCAGCGGCTTGATAAATTTGTAACAAAATCGGCGCCGCTTCTTCCAAAGTCGATGATGTATAAATATATCAGAACAAAGCGGATAAAAATTAACGGCAAGCGTGGCGAGATTTCAACGAGGCTTAGTGAGGGCGACACGGTTCAGATGTATATAAATGATGAGTTTTTCGCCGAAAAGCCAAAGACTTATGAATTTATGTCAGCGTCAAAGAAACTCAATGTCATTTACGAGGATGACAACATAATGCTCATTGACAAGCCTGAGGGGCTGATCGTTCATCCCGACGACCGAGAATATAACGATACGCTGATTTTCCGAATCCGGCGCTATCTTTATGAAAACGGAAAATATGACCCCGAAACCGAAAATTCATTTGCTCCGGCACTTGCCAACCGAATCGACCGAAACACGGGCGGAATCGTGATTGCGGCGAAGAATGCCGAAGCGCTCAGGATATTGAATGAGAAAATCAAGAATCGTGAGATTGATAAATATTACCTTTGCCTGGTTCACGGGATAATAAAAGAAAAAGAGGGCACAAAAACAGGATATTTGATAAAAAACGAGGATAAAAATATTGTTCGTGTGATGAAATCGCCGCAGCCGGGTGCTAAGGAAATCCGCACGAAATATCGTGTGATTCGTGAACATGATGATATGTCGCTGCTCGAGATCAAGCTGCTCACAGGACGCACTCATCAAATAAGAGCGCACATGGCAAGTCTCGGTCATCCGCTTGTGGGCGACGGAAAATACGGCAAAAATAACAACGACAAAAAGCTCGGCTTTGTTCATCAAGCGCTCTATTCCTACAAGCTGCGGTTTAGCTTTACAACCGACAGCGGTGCGCTTTCATACCTCAACGACCGTGAATTTCAAGTCAACAGCGTGTGGTTCGAGGAACAATTCTAAGTTTGGATATTGTTATATGATTATTCGGGGGAGAACTTTTTCGAGAAAAAGATTCTCCCCCGAACCCCCTTTCAAAAAGCTTTATTTTTATTTATGAGAATTTTTAATTAAGATAGTGCGGACAAAAACGCCTACCTCTAAATATATCCACAACCGTTTTTGTTCAATTTCTGCTATCCTCATAATCAATCTATCGGAACAAAAACTCGTTTTAAGGGGTGTACGATAACGGCAATCAAACTGCCCTCATTCACTCATCTTGTCGTGCCTTTCATCAGCACGACGGTTTGCACGATAGCAAAATTCCGTTATCGTACAGGGGGAATCGAAATCCCCCTGGGATTTTTAAGGGCGCAGCCCTTAAA
>CAKRRH010000030.1 GCA_934394855.1 uncultured Eubacteriales bacterium | reverse complement strand
CTGTACGATAACGGATTTTTACAATCGTGCGAACCGTCGTGCTAGGGAAAGGCACGACAAGATGAGTGAATGAGTGTGGTTTGATTGCCGTTATCGTACACCCCTTAAAACGAGTTTTTGTTCCGAGAGTGAGATTATGAGGATAGAAATATCGGAACAAAAACGGTTGTGACTGTATTAAGAGGTGAGTTTTTTGTTCGTCCTATTGAAATATGTCATAAATAAAGTTTTTTAAGGGGAGCGCGAGGGGTGCTTTTTTACAAAAAAGCACCCCTCGCATAACTAAATATCAAATACTATTACAATGTTACTTCTTTTGAACGATCTACATAAGATGTATGCAGGATTTCATGAGCCTTATGAGAACCGGGCTTACCGAGGTATGTTTCATAGACCTCTTTGCAAAGCGGGTTATCATGTGACTTTCTAATTGCCTTTGCGGCATCCTCACGATAAAGCGCAGACGCACGAAGTGCTTTGAGGTCAACCGTTTGATGAACAGATGTCGGCTGAATCGGCTGTCCGCCGCCGTTTACACAGCCGCCCGGACATCCCATGATCTCAATAAATGTGAATTTTTCGCCGCCCTTTACACGCTCAAGCAATTCTTTTGCGCCTGTCATTCCGCTTGCAACGCCGACTTTAACATCAAGTCCGCCGACGGTCATTTCGGCAACCTTGACAGCCGCTGTTCCTCTGACTGCCTCATAGTCAACATTATCAACCGTCTCGCCTGTAATTGACTCAACCGCAGTTCTCAGCGCCGCTTCCATTACTCCGCCTGTTGCGCCGAAGATCACCGCAGCGCCTGTCGATTCGCCGAGCGGATTGTCAAATTCTTCGTCGGGAAGCTTTGTAAACTGAATGTTTGCACGCTTGATCATTCTTGCAAGCTCACGAGTCGTGATCGATATATCAACATCGGGTACGCCCGCCGCAGACTGATCTTCTCTTCCGATTTCAAACTTCTTTGCGGTACACGGCATTACCGATACTACAATAATATCGCTCGGGTCAATTCCGTTTTTCTCGGCATACCATGTTTTCGCAAGTGCGCCGAACATCTGCTGAGGTGATTTGCAGCTTGAAAGATTGTCAAGCATATCCGGATAATGATATTCGCAATATTTGATCCAACCGGGTGAGCAGGAGGTGATCAACGGCAGCTTTCCGCCGTTTTGAACACGCTCGATAAGCTCGTTTGCTTCCTCCATTATTGTAAAGTCAGCCGCAGTGTTCGTGTCAAATACTTTTGCAAAGCCGAGTCGTCTGAGCGCCGCAACCATTTTGCCCTCTGCGTTTGTTCCGATCGGCATTCCGAATTCTTCGCCGATTGCGGCACGAACCGCAGGTGCGGTCTGAACGATAACGTGCTTTTCATTGTCGCTCAGTGCTTCATATACCTTGTCGGTGTCGTCCTTTTCATAAAGAGCACCTACCGGACAGTTTACAATGCACTGCCCGCATGAAATGCAGTCAACTTCGCCGAGCTCTTTGTCCCAAACGCAACCGATATGAGTATCAAAACCACGGTCATTTGCACCGATTACACTGACCTGCTGCTGTGCGCAGGCCGCAACGCAGCGGCGGCAGAGAATACATTTTGAATTATCTCTTACCATATGCGGTGCAGAAGTGTCAACGCTTCTTTCGGGCAGTTCACCGTCAAATTCTTCCGCATTGTCAACGCCATATTCATAGCAAAGCGTCTGAAGCTCGCAATTTCCCGAACGAACGCAGGTAAGACAGCTGCGGTTGTGAGTCGAGAGAATCATTTTTAATGTGGTTCTGCGTGAATTTTGGATTTTGAGGGTGTTTGTTTTAACATCCATTCCCTCACTTACGGGATAAACGCAGGCGGTGACCATTTTGTGAGGTCTGCCGTTTTCGCTTGATTCGACCATGCAGATTCTGCAAGCGCCGATCTCGTTGATTTCTTTCATGAAGCAGAGCGTCGGAATTTCGATTCCGACAGTACGAGCTGCCTCAAGAATTGTTGAGCCTTTCGGCACGCTAACCGCCATGCCGTTAATTGTCAGATTTACCATTTCCATTGAGGTCAACTCCTTTCTCAGTTCTTTACGATTGCGCCGAATTTACATTTTGCCATGCAAGCGCCGCATTTGATACATTTTGTCTGATCAATGACATGAGGATTCTTGACAGAACCGCTGATTGCACCGACAGGACATTGACGGGCACAAGCTGTGCAACCTTTGCACTTGTCTTCGATGATCGAATAGGAAAGGAGCTTCTTACATACGCCCGCAGGACATTTTTTGTCAACAACATGAGCGATGTATTCGTCACGGAAGTAGCGCAGTGTTGAAAGAACCGGGTTCGGAGCGGTCTGACCCAAACCGCAAAGAGAGTTTTCTTTAATATAGTGACAGAGATTCTCCATTTTATCAATATCTTCAAGAGTTCCCTGACCGTTTGTGATTTTTGTGAGTATCTCAAGCAAACGCTTCGTACCGACGCGGCACGGAGTACATTTGCCGCATGATTCGTCAACGGTAAATTCAAGGAAGAATTTCGCAATGTCGACCATGCAGGTGTCTTCGTCCATTACGATAAGTCCGCCCGAACCCATCATTGAGCCGATCGAGATAAGGTTGTCATAATCGATCGGAATGTCAAAATGCTCCGCCGGGATACATCCGCCGGACGGTCCGCCTGTCTGAGCGGCTTTGAACTTTTTGCCGTTCGGAATGCCGCCGCCGATTTCTTCGATTACTTCACGCAAGGTCGTGCCCATCGGAATTTCAACAAGACCCGTATGTTTGATTTTGCCGCCGAGAGCAAATACCTTTGTACCTTTTGACTTTTCGGTTCCCATTGACGCAAACCAGTCTGCGCCTTTTAAGATGATCTGCGGAATGTTGGCATATGTTTCAACATTGTTGAGAATCGTCGGTTTTTTGAACAGACCCTTGACTGCCGGATAGGGCGGACGGGGACGAGGCTCGCCTCGGTTACCCTCGATTGAGGTCATCAGAGCGGTTTCTTCGCCGCATACAAATGCGCCTGCGCCAAGACGGATCTCAACATCAAAATCAAAGCCTGTTCCGAAAATATCTTTGCCGAGCAATCCATATTCACGAGCCTGCTTAATTGCAATTTCAAGTCTGTGAACGGCAATCGGATATTCCGCACGGACATATATGTAGCCCTGGCTTGCGCCGATCGCATAACCCGCAATCGCCATTGCCTCAAGCACAACATGAGGATCGCCCTCAAGCACCGAGCGGTCCATGAATGCGCCTGGGTCGCCCTCGTCTGCGTTGCAACAAACATATTTCTGGTCGGCTTCGTTTCCTGCCGCCAGCTTCCATTTAAGACCTGTTGGGAATCCGCCGCCTCCTCGGCCTCTGAGCCCCGAATCAAGAAGCGTCTGAATTACATCTTCGGGCTTCATCTCGGTAAGAACCTTGCCGAGCGCCTGATAGCCGTCCATTGCAATGTATTCTTCGATGTTTTCTGGATTGATCACGCCGCAGTTGCGAAGCGCAACACGCTTTTGCTTTTTGTAAAAGTCGGTTTCATTGAGCGATTTTACTTCATCTTTATCTTCAATTACGGTTTCCTGGAACAAAAGGCGTTTAACGATTCGTCCTTTGAGCAAATGCTCGTCAACGATCTCTTTGACATCGTCCTCTGTTACCATTGAGTAAAAACAGCCCTCGGGATATACTATCATGATCGGGCCGAGCGCACAAAGACCAAAGCAACCTGTTCTTACAACATTGACTTCATTTTCAAGTCCGACCGCTTTGATTTCTTTTTCCATTGCATCAGCGATTTTGTCGCTGTGGGAAGATGTGCAACCGGTACCGCCGCAAATAAGTACCTGTGAACGATACATAGGGAAAATCCTCCTTATTCTTTGTTAGCGCCAATGGTATAAGCTGTTACGACTCTTCCGTTGACGATATGTTCTGTTACTATTTCAGCCACCTTTTCAGGGGTCATTTTTACATATGTTGTTTTTTCTTTTCCGGCTTCAAAAACTTCGACCACCGGCTCATATTGACAAATGCCGATGCATCCTGTTTGAGTTACCATTACATCTTTAAGTCCTCTGCGTTCAACTTCTTCCGCAAAGGCGTTGAGCACCGGGCGGGCGCCTGCCGCAATTCCGCAGGTTGCCATTCCGACGACTATTCTTGTTTTAGCTCCCGATTCTTCACGGACAACAACATTATGCTGCGCTCTGTCACGAATCGCCTTGAGTTCTTCCAAAGACTTCATAATAAAAACAAATCCTCTCTTTAAAGATTATTTTAGAAACGGACTTCCGTCGGTGATAAATTCTTTTATCCATTTGATAACATCGGGCTCATCTATCGGCACGCCCTGCAAAATCTCTTTGATCTCTCGGGTGTCAAGCGTCATTTGAGCGTCATCGAGCTGTTCAAAGTAGACAAAATCGATCGACGGATTCATTTTGATAAGAGTTATCATCGTGCTGCACATATCGCCAAGCGGCATTCGGTCGATGTGCGAATAGCCGAAATCGGCTTTGACTGTCGTTCCGACCCCGACTTTTGACTCGATTTTGAGTGCGCCGCCCGTCATTTCCGCCGCCATTTTAAAAAGCGGTATTCCGAGTCCGACGCGCCTTGTGGTTCGTGTTGTATAAAACGGGCTTGTGACCGAATTTACCTGTTCCGGCGTCATTCCGCAGCCGTTATCTTTGATCATGATTGAAAGCAGGTCGTCCGCACGGTTTGCGACAACGCTGATTTCAATCAGGTCGGCTTTGGCCTTAATCGAATTTTGTGCAACATCAAGAATGTTCAGCGATAATTCTCTCATCATTGGCAATCACATATATTTTTTCAAGATGTCGTCAACATCTTTCTTCTCAAGTCTGCCGTAAACCTCGTCGTTGATCGTAAGCACCGGGGCAAGACCGCAAGCGCCGATGCAGCGACAGGCTTCAAGAGAAAATTTACCGTCTTCGGTACATTCGTCGGGACCGATTCCCAAAATTTCGGTGATTCTGTCAAGCAAGCCCTGCGAGCCCTTAACATAGCAAGCGGTGCCAAGACAGACTGAAATTTTGTTCTCTCCCTTTGGGGTGAGCGCAAATTGCGCATAAAATGTTGCAACGCCATATACCTTTTCTACGGTTGTGCCGAGTCCGTGAGCGATCATTTGCTGAACCTCAATCGGCAAATAGCCGTAAATGTCCTGCGCTTTTTGCATTACCGGCATAAGCGCTCCCTTTTCGCCCTTGTGCAGGTCAATATATTCCATCAGTTCTTTTTCCTGCTCGGGAGTGCCCTTAAAGGGAAATGAGCTTTTGCGTTTCTTCATTTGTAGTCCTCACTTTCGCTGAAATAAAGTATGTTTTGCGTCATTCCGAAGTTTTTCGGGATGGCTTAGAATAACATTATTCATAATTCACAAAATGTTTTTAGAATGTTAAAAAACTCGGTGCAAATGAATGTTATTCAAATTTTGCATAACGGTATAACAATTATATCATAACACTTTTGAAAAGTCTACAAATTTCATAATAAAAATATTACAATTTTTGATTATGTTTTAACAGCATAATCACCAAAAAATTAAAAAAATATATATAATAAAAAAAGGTGTGGAAAAAACAACGGCTGTATGTTAAAATATAATGTGTATGTTTATATCCCGTCGATTTGCGAATAATAAACAAAAATGCAAAGGACGGTTTTTAATGATATGAACGAAATTATACATGATCCGAACGATGACCCGAACAAAAACGACGGCAGTCAAAACGACCTCGGAGAGGACGCAGGCGAACAGATCAAGGATTTCGGGTCGGTGACGGTGATGAATGCCGAAACCCCGATTCATTGCCTGACGATAATCGGGCAGATCGAAGGGCATTATATTTTGCCGCAAAACAGCAAGGCAACAAAATATGAGCACGTGATACCGGCGCTTGTGGCGATCGAGGAAGAGCCGCAGATCAAGGGATTGTTGGTTATTTTGAATACTGTCGGGGGCGATGTCGAAGCAGGCCTTGCAATCGCCGAGCTGATTTCCGGAATGAGCAAGCCGGTCGTGTCGCTTGTGCTCGGAGGAGGACATTCAATCGGGGTGCCGCTTGCGGTGTCCGCCGACCGTTCGTTCATTGTGCCGAGCGCTACAATGACGGTTCATCCCGTGAGGATGACGGGACTTGTTGTCGGAGTGCCGCAGACCTATTCCTATTTTGAAAAAATGCAGGACAGAATCGTGAGATTTGTCTGCGACCACTCAAATTTGGCGGAAGAAAACATGAGAAAAATGCTCCATAATACCACTGAGCTTGCAACCGACATCGGAACGGTTTTAAACGGCGACGAGGCAGTTGAGTGTGGTCTGATTGATGAGGTCGGCACATTGGGCGATGCAATCAAATGTTTGAACGATATGATAAAACAGCGTGAATCGGACAATATGAACAGTTCTGATAATAAAGATAATGACGATTCAAAAGCTGTGACGAAAAACACGGATAAACAAAAATGATTATTTGCGGCGGCGTGAAATATAACTTAAACTTGCCGCTGATACATATAACACAAACTGATTCAAGGGAGAATACATAAAACATGGCTGCTAAAAAGGGAAGCAAACGCACAAACGGTGCAAAAAAGAATAATGCTAAGCAAAAACAGTCGATGGCTAAGCGACAGGTGACGGCGATCCTGCTGTTCACCTTTGCGGTGCTGATATTGTTTATATTGCTGATTCCGGGACAAAATGTATGGACCTTTTTACATAAAATGTTCTTTGGGCTTTTCGGCATACCCGCATTTGCGCTGCCGGTCTTGCTCGGCTATGTTGCAATCATGCTTGCAATCAACAAAAGCGACCGCTCAATGATCACGACGACTCTGGTGTCGGGCGGACTCTTGCTTTTTGTCTGCGCCGCTGTTGACATCTTCATTCATTCGGTGGATAATCTTTCGTTTTTTGAATATATCGGAAAAGCATATACCGAATCGTCGAACATTTCGGGCGGCGGCTTTTTCGGTGCTGTGGTCGGCTATCCGATGACCTATCTTTTCAGCTCGGTCGGCGCAAAAATAATCACCGTTTTGCTTGTATTCGTATTTTTGATGCTGATTACAAAAACAACGCTCTCGTCGCTCTATGACAAAGCCTCAAAACCTGTTAAGGAAATCAGAGAAAGAAGGGAAATTCGCCGTGAGGAGCGGGAAAATGCACCCGAAACCGAATATCCTCAGCACCCCGTAACCTCGAAGAACACCGACATTGAAGCATATGACGACATTCCGCTGATAAACACAAAAAAGAAAAAAGGTTTGTTCGGCAGAAAAAACAAACAAAATTCCAACGGCGCGAAATTTAATATTGATGTGCCGATCGGCGACACACCGGTTAAAAATGACGGAGTCGGACTTGATATTGAAGTCAACCGGAAGCGTGACAAGCTGATCGATGAATATTCAAACGAGAAAATCATTAAAAAAGAGAATAACGATGTTAATATCAACACCGAAGAGATAATCAATAATGTAAACAAAGCTCAGGAAGCAGGCGGTGCGGACAATAATGCCGCAAATGCTACGCCGACAGCTGATAATAAACCCGAATCGGCTAAAGCGGAGAATGCCGATAAAAAGCCGAAGAAGCGTTCGGTGATGGCGGACAGCGTTGACGATCTTCCCGCAACAGGCGTGACGGTCGAAGTTGACGCGGATTATAAATTTCCGCCGCTTTCCTTGCTTTCCGATTCAAAAGCGGTTGATGAAACAAGCATCAGCAAGGAGCTTCAGTCAAAATCCGAAACGCTTGTAAACACGCTTAAATCATTCGGCGTTGAAACACGGCTTGTCGGAATCAGCCACGGTCCGTCTGTCACACGATATGAGCTTCAGCCGGCAGCCGGTGTAAAAATCAGCAAAATCACGGGTCTTGCGAATGACATTGCGCTGAATTTGGCGTCGACGGGCGTGCGAATCGAGGCGCCGATTCCAAATAAAGCGGCAGTCGGAATCGAGGTTCCGAACAAGCTTCGTTCGTCTGTCGGAATCAAGGAGCTTTTGCAAAGCGCATCATTCAGAAATGCAAAAAGCAAGCTGACCTGCGTTTTGGGCAAGGACATCACGGGCGAAATCATCACAATGGACCTTGCAAAAATGCCCCACTTGCTTGTTGCCGGCACAACCGGTTCGGGTAAATCGGTATGTCTTAACTCAATGATCGCAAGCATACTTTACAAAGCCAGACCCGATGAAGTCAAGCTTATCATGATCGACCCGAAACAGGTTGAGTTCATGAATTATAACGGCATTCCTCATTTGCTTGTTCCTGTTGTGACAAATCCGCAAAAAGCGGCGGGTGCGCTCAGCTGGGCGGTCAATGAGATGTTAAAACGCTATCAGCGGTTTTCATCAAACGGCGTTCGTAACATTCAGGGCTATAACGATCTGTGCAAAACGGACGAATCGATGGAGCCGATGCCGCAAATCGTAATATTCATTGATGAGCTGTCCGACCTTATGATGGCGGCGCCTAACGAAGTCGAGGATTCGATCTGCCGACTTGCCCAAATGGCCCGTGCGGCAGGAATGCATATGGTAATTGCGACCCAGTCGCCCCGTGTCGATGTCATCACGGGTCTTATCAAAGCCAACATTCCGAGCCGAATTGCGCTCACCGTTTCAAATGCAATGGATTCACGAGTTATTCTTGACATGGCGGGTGCGGAGAATCTTGTCGGCTACGGCGATATGTTATATTTCCCGACGGGAATGAACAAACCGCTTCGTGTTCAGGGCTGCTATATGCCGGATGAGGATATTCATTCGGTGGTTGAATTTTTGAAAAAATCGGGTCTTGATACGCAATATGATGATGAGATCGTCAGCGAAATGGATAAACAAGCGGAGCTTGCGGCGAATAAAAATAACGGTTCATCTTCCGATTCCGACGGCGAGAGTGTGGGCGATGAGAAGCTCAGCGAGGCTGTCGAGATCGTATGCAAGGAAGGACAGGCGTCCACTTCGTTTTTGCAGAGAAAGCTGAAGCTCGGCTATGCGAGAGCGGCGAGAATAATGGACGAAATGGAAGAAAAGGGCGTAATCGGTCCGTTTGAGGGTTCAAAGCCGAGAAAAGTGCTGATCACATATAACCAGTGGCTTGAGCGTGTAAACGGCGGCAATGCGCAAATGACGCTTGATGACGAGCCTGACGGCGATGTGTCGGACAGCGATATGCCGAGTGATGATGAAATAAGAGAAATGAACGATGAAATGGCGGACGAGCCGCCTTTTGACGAAATTTAAGGGATATTATTTATTATGATTGGAACACGGTTTTTACCGATAAGCAAAGCCGAGATGATTGACAGCGGCTGGCATTATGTTGATTTTATTGTTGTAACGGGCGATTGCTATGTCGATCACCCGAGCTTTGGCACTGCAATCATCGGGCGAATTTTGGAAGCCGAGGGGTTCAAGGTCGGGATAATTGCCCGACCCGACACAAAAAATGCCCATTGCTTTGAGGAATTCGGCAAACCGAGATATGGCTTTTTTGTCGGAAGCGGCGTAATTGATTCAATGGTGCTGAATTACACGGTTGCAAAGCGCCGCCGTTCGGCGGATTTATATGCCCCGAAAAATTATTCGATTGCCCGACCCGACCGCGCACTGACCGTTTACAGCAAAATGATCAAAGCGACATATCCCGATTCACCTGTTATAATCGGCGGAATCGAGGCAAGTCTGCGCCGATTTGCGCACTATGATTATTGGGCTGATAAGATCATGCCGAGTGTATTGATCGACTGCAAAGCCGATTTGTTAAGCTACGGAATGGGCGAAAAGCAGACGCTTGAAATTGCACGCAGGCTTAAAAGCGGCGAGCATATCGGCTCAATGACCGACATAAAAGGCACTTGCTATGTTACGGACAATGTTGATAATATCAGCGCGATCAGGCTTCATTCATATGCCAAAACGCAGGAAAACAAGCTTGCATATGCCAAGGACTGCAAGATTCAGCTTGACGAGCAGGATTATGTTATAGGAAAACGGCTGATTCAGGCGCACGGCGACAGATTTGTCGTGCAAAATCCGCCCGAAGCGCCGCTTAATACGGAAGAGCTTGACCGAGTTTACGAATTGCCCTATACCCGAACCTATCACCCCTATTATGAGCAGTTCGGCGGCGTTGACGCAATCAAAGAGGTGCGCTTTTCAATCACCCACAACAGGGGCTGTTTTTCGGCGTGCAATTTTTGTGCGCTCAATTTTCATCAGGGCAGATGCGTCACATCAAGAAGTGAGCGCTCGGTGCTCGAAGAGGCAAAAATGCTCACAACCTTGCCTGATTTTAAAGGATATATTCATGATGTCGGCGGTCCGACCGCAAACTTCCGCCATTCGTCATGTCACAAACAGCTTACAAGCGGATTTTGCAAAAATAAACGCTGTTTAGCGCCGAATCCTTGCAAAAATCTTGAGGTTGACCACAGCGAATATCTCTCGATTTTGCGGAAAATGCGTCAAATTGACGGAATCAAGCGTGTATTTATCCGTTCGGGAATCCGATTTGATTATTTGATGATGGACAAGGACAGGACATTTTTGCACGAGTTGATCAAATATCACATCAGCGGACAATTGAAGGTTGCCCCGGAACATTGTTCTGCGGCGGTGCTTGAGATGATGGGCAAGCCGTATATTTCAAGCTACAAAGCGTTTGCAAAGGAATTTTACAAAATTACGGGTCAGCAGCATAAGGAGCAATATTTGGTGCCCTATCTTATGTCGTCGCATCCCGGCGCAACAATGAAATCGGCGGTCGAGTTAGCTCTGTTTTTGAAGGAGCAAAAAATCCGACCCGAACAGGTTCAGGACTTTTATCCGACTCCCGGAACAATTTCGACCTGTATGTTTTATACCGAGATAAATCCATATACGCTCAAAGAGGTGTATATCCCGAAAGACCCTCACGAAAAGGCAATGCAGCGTGCGCTTTTGCAATATTTTAATCCGAAAAACCGTGCGCTTGTGATCGAAGCGCTGAAACTGGCTCACAGAACCGATTTGATCGGAACAGGACCCGAATGTTTGATTAAACCCGGTCCCGATACCCGTGATATTATTGCAAAAAGAGAAAATTCAGGCAAAAAATCATCGAAAAATGACGCTAAAAATATGAAAAAGACAGGCTATCGCAGCAATAACAAGCCAAAACCGAGGAGCAACAAATGGGCAAAATCAAAAAGATGAGAATGAGGTGCATAGCGGCAGTTCTTGCAATCATTATGTCGCTTTGCTTTTCGTCATGCACCGACATTCAAAGCGCATTGTCAAACATAATGAATCCGACCGAGAGTGCAAGCACATCGCAAAACGAGCAGACAAAATCGGGGGAGAAATCACCCGATAAAAGATATGGCGACAAGTCGCAGGTGCATTTTGTCGATTGCGGTCAGGGCGACTGCGAGATAATTTTATCAAACGGAGCCGTCACCGTGATTGACACGGGAACGAGAAAGTCGGCGCAAAGGGTGCTTGAATATATTAAGTCGCTCGGCGTTTCAAAAATCGACAATCTTGTGCTCACTCATCCTCATGAAGACCACATCGGAGGAGCGGCAACGCTCATTCGCGCGCTTTCAATCGGCACGATATATATGAGCCGTCCGACAAAAGGCACAGAGCCGACAACGGCGGTATATATTGACACGCTGACGGCAATTTCGGACAAGGGACTCAAAATTACAACCGCAAAAGCGGGAATGGAATTTTCGGCGGGCGATTTTAAAATGAAGATATTATCGCCGCAAAAGGACTATGAAGACTTAAACGACCAATCGGTTGTGATTCGTGCGGAATATGACAAGGTCAGTTTTTTGTTCACAGGCGACGCGGAATCTGAGCCGTGTAACGACATGATCAAAAACTATAGATCCGAACTTGACTGCACCGTGCTGAAAGTCGGTCATCACGGAAGTAAAACCTCAACGAGCGTGAAATTTCTTGAGGCTGTCAGTCCGCAATATTCGGTGATTTCCTGCGGAGAGGGCAATTCATACGGTCATCCTCACGGAGCGGTACTGAAGCGGCTTGAAAAGTCGGGCACAAAGATATATCGAACCGACATTCAAGGCAGTGTTGTAATGAAAACAAACGGAAAGAGCATTGACGTTAACATTGAAAAGGCGAGCGGGTGAAGTTTATGAAGCAATATATAATCGACAGATTTGAAGGCGAATATGCGGTGTGTGAGCATGACGGCGAAATGGTTGATATTGCAAAGGTGTTTTTGCCGAAAAACGCAAAGGCGGGCGATGTTATTGCCGAGCGTGACGGTAAATATATGATTGACCAAAAGCAAACCGACGAACGCAGAAAAAGAGTAATCCGGCTTCAAGACGAGCTGTTTAAATAAACAAAAACCCATCATTATAGTAATCACAAAACATTCAGGAGAGCTTATCATGAAAAATATTACGGAAAATTATGATGTTGCGGTAATCGGCGGCGGCATGGCAGGAATGTGTGCGGCAATATCTTCGGCAAGACACGGTGCAAAAACTGTGCTTATTCAAAATCGACCTGTGCTCGGCGGCAATGCGTCAAGCGAAATCAGAATGCATATTTGCGGCGCAGACAAGCACTGTCAGCGGAAAAATGCGAGAGAAACGGGCATAATTGAGGAAATTCAGCTTAAAAACAAGGCAAGAAACCCCGAACATTCATACCCGATTTTTGATAATGTGCTGTGGGAATGTGCAAACTTTGAAGAAAATTTAAAGCTGTATCTTAATCTGCATATCGACAAGGCGGAGTATCGGGATAACAAGATAATATCGGTGTCGGGTACTCAGCAAACCTCGGAAAGATATTATACATTCACCGCCCGCGAGTTTATTGACGCAACAGGCGACGGAACGGTTGGCGCTCTTGTCGGTGCCGAGTATATGTACGGGCGAGAGGATAAGTTAGCGTTCGGTGAGCCGGACGGACTTGATAAAGCGGATCATTGCACAATGGGCAATTCGGTGATGTTCCAGGCAAAGGACATGGGTCACCCGGTTAAATATACAAAGCCCGACTGGTGCTATACATATACGGAAGAGGATTTGAAATGCCGTCCTCATGGCTGCATAACGGCAGGATATTGGTGGGTCGAGCTCGGCGGAAACCGTGAAAACACAATCGACGATGCGGAATTGCTTCGTGACGAGCTATATAAAACGGTATACGGACTTTGGGATCATATTAAAAACGGCGGCGACCACGGTGCGGAAAACTATGAGCTTGAGTGGGTCTGCTCACTTCCCGGAAAGCGTGAAAGCAGACGGTTGCTCGGCGAATATGTCCTTTGCGAGAATGATTTGATGAATAACCGCCGATTTGACGACACGATCGGCTATGGCGGCTGGGCAATGGATTGTCATGTAATCGACGGATTTAAAACAGGCAGCGAAGAGCCGACAAAATATATCCACATGGAAGATGTTTATGAAATCCCATATCGCTGCATTGTTTCTAAAAATATTAAAAACCTGTTTTTGTCGGGTCGTGCAATCTCGGCAAGTCATTTGGCTTTTGCATCGACAAGAGTAATGGCGACCTGCTCTGTTTTGGCACAGGCGGCAGGAACAGCGGCGGCAATGTGCGTTGAAAAGTCGATCACACCTCATGAGGTTGAAAGTCATATCGATGAATTGCAGCAAACCCTTTTAAAGGACGACTGCTATTTGCCGAATGTCGCAAACCACGACAAAGCGGATATTATGAGAAGCGCAAAAATCACCGCATCATCGCAAAAGCCCGGATATGACGCCGAAAATGTCATTAACGGCACGGCAAGAGATGTTCATGACAAAATCAACTGCTGGCAGTCGGACGGGCTGTCGGAAAACGGCGAAGCATTGACGGCAAAGCTGTCGGGTGAACATGAAGTAAGTGAAATTCGGGTTACATTTGATTCCGACCTTTCAACTCAGCTCACGATCAGCATAATCGACGGAGTCAAAGACGCAGAGCTTAAAACGCTTCCGCCCGTTTTGGTTAAAAATTATGAAATATTGTTGCAAAGCAACGGTCAAACGGTTAAAACTATTGAGAAAACCGACAATATTCTGCGGCATAACATAATTAAACTTGAAAAGCCGACAAAATGTGATACAATAATAGTCAAAGTAAATTCCACCTACGGAGCGGATTTTGTACGAATCTACGAGCTTCGTGCATATTGAATAAACGACCGATTTTTGAGGAAAGGAAAACGGGTTTTATATAATGAATAAGCAGGAATTGACCAAAGCGATTTTGGAAGAAAAGAAAAAGCGCAACATCACGATTTTGGCGCATACATATCAGTCGCCCGAAATACTTGAAATTGCCGATGTTACAGGCGATTCATATGCGCTGTCGGTTGCGGCGACAAAGCTTGACACCGACACGGTGCTGATGTGCGGAGTCAGATTCATGGCAGAAACGGTGAAGATTTTATCTCCCGAAAAGAGAGTGATTTTGTCGCATAAAAAAGCGGGCTGTCCAATGGCGGAACAGCTCACCCCCGAAATGATCACCGACTATAAAAAAGACCACCCGAACACAACCGTTGTCGCATATATCAACACGACCGCCGAGTTAAAGGCTGTGTGCGATGTTTGCGTAACATCATCTTCGGCTGTGCGAATTGTCGAAAAGCTGCCTGGTGAGGACATCTTATTCATTCCCGATCAAAACCTCGGCGCATTTGTCGCAAAACAGGTTCAGGGCAAAAACATTCACCTGATGAACGGCTGCTGTCCGACTCATCACAGGATCATGGCAGAGGACATTTTGGAAATGAAGTCAAAGCACCCGAACGCAAAGGTCGCAATGCACCCCGAATGTCGTCCCGAGGCTGTTGCTTTGGCTGATTATGTCGGCGCAACATCGGGAATTATCAAATATACAATGGGCACCGACGACGAAGTAATAATCGCAACGGAGCGCGGCGTTTACGACTACATTCATTATAAACATCCCGATAAAAAGATTTATCAGCTGTGTCCCGACAAGCTTACCTGCGTGAACATGAAATATACCACCTTGCAGGGGGTATATGACGCAATCACAGGTTCGGGTGGCTGTGACATCGAAATGGACGAAGAACTGAGACTTCTTGCAAAGCACCCGATTGACAATATGCTGAAATACGGCGGATAATTTGCTTTGGAGCGTTAGGATATAATGGAGAATTATAAGATAAATTTCGACGGATTCATTCACGGCGGCGATTACAATCCCGATCAGTGGCTTGATGACCCCGAAATTTTGGAAAAAGACATTGAGCTTATGAAAAAAGCTCATATTAACTGCGTGTCCGTCGGAATATTTTCATGGGCAAGGCTTGAGCCGAGCGAGGGCGTTTATGATTTTGACTGGCTTGAAAAAATCATAAATCATCTTTATGAAAACGGCATTTATACAATTCTTGCAACTCCGAGCGGCTCAAAGCCCTATTGGATGAGCGAGCGGTATGAGGAGATCCGCAGATGTGACGACAAAGGCGTTCGCCAAAAAAGCGGAGCAAGACATAATCATTGCATGACAAGCCCTGTTTACCGTAAATTTGTGCGGAAAATCGATCTTGCTTTGGCAAAAAGATTTGCACACAATCCTGCGGTAATCATGTGGCATATCGGCAACGAGTTCGGCGGAGAATGCTTCTGTCCGCTTTGTGCCGACGCATTCAGAAAATGGCTTAAAGTGAAATATAAAACGCTTGATAACATCAACCGTTCATGGTGTACTTCATTTTGGAGCCACATTTTTACCGACTTTTCGCAAATATATCCGCCGATGTCAAACGGCGAACACGGAATCGACGGACTTAATCTCGACTGGTTCAGATTCATGTCCGAACAAACAGCCGATTTTATTAAAATGGAAGTTGACACCGTGAAATCGGTCAATCCGTCAATTCCGACAACAACCAACCTGATGGGCTTTTGCGGATATAATTATTTTAAGCTTAAAGATATTATTGATGTTGTTTCATGGGATTCATATCCGATGTGGGATACCGGAGATAATGTTCAGCTTGCAACCGAGTTTGCCTGCCAACATGATCTCATGAGGTCGATAAAAGGCAATCAGCCGTTTTTGCTGATGGAAAGCACGCCGTCGTCCACAAACTGGTGGCCGGTCAGCCGATTAAAACCGCCGAATATGCATAAAGCGGCATCTTTGCAGGCTGTCGCTCACGGCTCTGATTCGGTTCAATATTTCCAGATCAGAAAAGCAAGGGGAAATGTCGAAAAGTTTCATGGCGCGGTAATTGACCATTACGGCGGTGAAAACAGAGTATTTAATGATGTTAAAAATTTAGGTCAAGACCTGATTGATATTAAAAAAGTCAAGGGCTCTGTCTTTGACGCCGAGGCTGCGGTCATTTTTGACTTTGAAAACCGCAAAGCATTGACCGATTCTCACGGTCCGAGAAATATCGGACTTGACTATGAGGGTGATGTTTATCGTCACTATGCGGCATTCTGGAACATGGGGATAAACACCGATGTTGCGGACATGAGCTGTGATTTTGATAAATACAAGATAATCGCCGCTCCGATGTTGTTCATGTACCGTGAGGGAATTGCCGAAAAGCTTGAGCGATTTGTAAAAAACGGCGGAATTCTTGTCGGTACATATCACAGCGGAATTGTTGATGAGAATAATCTGTGCATTTTGGGCGAGGTTCCGGCAAACGGCATGAATGAGGTTTTCGGCATTTGGAACGAAGAAATCGACGGACTGCCGGACGGGTTCAAAAACAGCATTGTGACCACGGACGGCAGGAGCTATGAAGTCACAAGGCTTTGTGCGCTGATTCATGCAAAAAAAGGCACAAAGGTGCTCGGAAAATATGGCTCTGATTGGTATAAAGACACTCCTGCGTTCACCGTGAATGAATACGGCAAGGGCAAGGCTTATTATGTTGCGGGAGCTGTCGGCGCTGATTTTATAAACGAGCTATACAGCGAGCTTTGTAAGAATGCAAACATTGCCCCCAATCTTGCGGCGGATTTGCCGCACGGCGTCACGGCGCACAAAAGAACAGGGGACAGCGAAAATTACATTTTTGTTGAAAATTATTCGGGCAAGCCGCAGACGATAGCCCTTAAAAAGGAATATCGTTCGATTGACGGCAAGCCTTTGAATAAAATAGAATTAAATAATTATGATTCGGTCGTTTTGTGCGAATGAAACGGTCGGTCAAAAAAGGCAGGCAATTTAAAATGGCACTAAACAGCGGCAAATATGATGTATTGATACTCGGAACGGGCGTTTCGGGACTCTATGCGGCGCTCAATCTTGACAGCGATTTGAATGTTCTGATATGCTCGAAAAAAGAACTGAAGCTTTCAAACAGCTCACTGGCTCAAGGCGGCGTTGCGTCGGTGCTTGACGAAGTCAACGATAAGGTAGAATATCATGTTCATGATACCATGGTCGCAGGCGGTCAGGCAAATAACCCGAAAACCGTTCAGATCCTTTGCGAAGAGGGACCGAACGAGGTACGAAATATATACAACATGGGTGTTGATTTTGATAAAAACAAGGACGGAAGTCTTCATCTGACTCTTGAGGGCGGTCACAGCCGTCACAGAATCGCTCACCATAAAGATTCGACCGGCGACGCAATGACAACAGTGTTGATCGACCGTGTTAAACAGCTCAGAAATGTTGAAATATCGGAAAACACAACCTGCGTCAGCATTTCGCACGCAGACAACGGATTTTTCGCCGAATTGCTGATTGACGGCGAGCTTTGCCAGGTTGCCGCATCATTTGTCATTTTGGCAACAGGCGGAATCGGACGGGTATATAAATATACCACAAACTCGGCGATTGCAACAGGCGACGGAATCAGATTTGCCTATGAGCTCGGCGCTCACATCAAGGATCTTGACTACATTCAGTTCCACCCGACAGCGTTTGCCGCAACCGAGGGCAGAGAGCGGTTTTTGATAAGCGAAGCTGTCCGAGGCGAGGGTGCATATCTTGAAAACTGCAACTTTGAGCGGTTCATGCAGCGCTATGACGACAGGTTGGAACTGGCTCCGAGAGATAAAGTCAGTCATTCGATCATGATGGAATATCGCAGAACGGGTTCTGATAAGTTTTATCTTGATATATCCCGACTTGACTCGGAATTTTTGAAAAATCGTTTTCCGATGATTTATTCACGGTGCCTTGAAGAGGGTGTTGACCTGACAAAAGAGCCGATCCCGGTCTTTCCGTGCCATCACTATCTCATGGGCGGAATTGAGGTTGACGAGCATTCATTTACAGGTGTAAACAGACTCTATGCGGTCGGCGAATGCTCAAATACAGGCGTTCACGGCAAAAACCGCCTTGCGTCGAATTCACTTCTTGAAGCGCTTGTATTTTCAAAAAGAGCCGCAAAGGACATTAACCGCCGAATCCACGAGCCGACATTCACAGCGGTTCACGGCGCAGCGCCCGAGCTTAAAAACGGAACAGCTCCGCTGCCTGAGGGACTTCGCACACAGATTCGAGAGATAATGCAGAAATCGCATTTTGTAATACCCGATCCGACAGCCGCCGAAAAAGGACTGAAAACGATTGAATCAATTCGCAGACGGCTTGACAACGATCAGTTTGAAAAGACGGTCGATTATTGTGAGGCAAAGAGCCTTGCGACAGTCGGCGCACTCATTTTGAGAGGAGCGATGAGCAGATGATGCTTAATAAATTTTATGTTGACGATTTGATTAAAACCGCGCTTTGCGAGGATATAAACTATGTTGATGTATCTTCCGACTACGGTTTGCCGGCGGATGCAATGACCACGGCATATTATGTTGCAAAGGACGACGGTGTGCTTTGCGGACTTGATGTTGCGCTTAGAGTGTTTGAAATGTTAGACGATGATTTCAGCGCAAAATGCTACAAAAAAGACGGTGATGTAATCAAAAAAGGCGACCTCATTGCCGACCTTTCGGGTCATACCGTTCAGCTTTTGAAAGGTGAGAGAACTTCGCTCAATATTTTGCAGCATATGTCGGGAATTGCAACCGCAACCCACAAGGCGGTCGAGCTTGTAAAGGGAACGAATGCGTCGGTTGCGGATACTCGCAAGACCTTGCCGGGGCTTCGCCCGATTCAGAAATATGCGGTAACGGTCGGCGGCGGAAAAAATCATCGCTATAATTTGTCTGACGCCGCAATGCTTAAAGATAACCACATCGACGCCGCAGGTTCGATTACAAAAGCAATCACCAATTTGCGTGAAAAGGTCGGTCATATGGTCAAAATCGAGGTCGAAACACGCAATCTTGACGAGGTCAGGGAAGCACTGTCGGTGAATGCGGATGTAATAATGCTTGACAACATGGACTATGAAACAATGAGCCGTGCGGTTGAAATCACAGACGGCCGTGCACTTTTGGAAGCGTCGGGCAACATTACGCTTGACAACATTGCCGAGGTTGCCAAAACAGGCGTTGACATCATCTCACTCGGTGCATTGACCCATTCGGTCAAAGCATTTGACATCTCAATGAGAATAAAATAAGAGTAAGTTATAAATAAAAAAGCTGTGTTAGGTCGGATTTTCCCGATCAACACAGCTTTTGTTATATATTCGGTTTATTTTACAACTATTTGCAATCCTTTCATGACATCGAGTGCTTTGTTGTGAAGATCGCTGTCAGAAGAAGCGGTGAGCGATGAATCGACAATGATTTCCGCTTCGGGCAAAGCTGTTTTTGCGATTATGGCATTTGAAATTACACATATGTTTGACACAAGCCCGCAAAGCTCGACGATGTCATAATTCTTTTTAGCCAGAACGTCGAGCAGACGCGACGAGCCGAAAGAGTTTTTCTCGATCACAATGTCGTCACCCATTACTTCCGCTGCAACCCTGCCGAAAAGCCGATGTCCTTTTCTGCCTGCAATGCAGTGCTTAACAGGCAAATGCTTGCCTTCATATGTTTTAAGATAATCCTTTGTATGAGTGTCAAGCGTGAAGATTACATCGCCGCCATTTTCACGATATTCACGAATTTTTTCAACGATTTCATCGTCAAGTGCTTCGGCTCCCTTAAATCCGAGCGAGCCCGACACAAAATCAACCTGATAATCTACCACAATCAAACAACTTTTTCCCATAATTTTGTACTCTCTTTCATTTTATTTATTCTATTCCGAGAATCTCGCCCGAGTTTTCATCGGGTGTCGACTCAACAGCCCTTAACTTTTTCTGAATTATTCCGTTGCGTTTTTTCGCATCCCCAATCACGCTTCCTGCCTCGCTGATCTTCCTTTCCGCTTTGTCAAGCACCGCCTCAAACATCTCATATTGCTGTTTTGCGGCGCCGAGAATTTTCCACACCTCGGCTTGTTGTTTGTCGATCGCAATCGTCCGAAATCCGACTCTGAGTGTGTTCAGAAATGCCGAAATTGTTGTCGGACCGCATATCATAATGCTGTATTTTCGCTGGATTTCTTCAATTAACCCCGGTCTGCGAAGTACCTCGGCATATAAACCTTCGGTCGGCAAAAACATGATTGCAAAATCGGTTGTAACAGGCACGTTTATGTATGACCGTGAGATTTTTGCCGCTTCGGTTTTGATTACATTTTCAAGTGCCTTTGCGCTTGCCTCGACCGCTTGCTTGTCGCAATCCTCAGCCGCTTTTTGCAGCCGCAGATAATCCTCCTGCGGAAATTTTGAGTCTATCGGAAGATAGATAAATTCGCCGTCGGATTTTTTTGACGGAATTTTCACCGCATATTCCACAAAATCGGAGTTTGATTTGGTCGAAACATTGCGCTCGAACTGTTCACAGGTCAAAAACTGCTCCAAAATCTCGCCAAGCTGAACCTCTGCCCATGTGCCCCTTGCCTTAACATTTGTCAAAAGTCGCTGCAAATCATTTACGCCGTCCGACAGATTTTTCATCTCACCCATCGAACGATATAGCTTTTCAAGCTGTTCGCTGACGGTTTTGAAGCTCGAATCAAGCCGTTCGTTTAGCGTTTTTTGCATTTTTTCATCAACCGTCTGTCTCATTTGGTCAAGCTTTTGCTCGTTGCTTTGCTGCATTGCGCCAATGCTTTCCTTGAGCGTTTTGTTGATTTGTTCCTTTTGGTCGTTGAGTGATAAAAACAGCTTTTGCTGCATATCAAGCTGTTGCCGAAGCATATCCTGACCGTTTTTGCCGATTTGGCTCAAGATTTGACCGCCGGTGGTCGTCACGGTCTGATTAAGTCCGTTCAGCCCGCTTGATGTCATGCCGTGAAGCTTTTTTATGTCATCATGAACCTGTCCGTCAAAACCGCCTTTAGACGATTTTTTGAGAATGAAAACAGCCGTGGCAATGAATGATATTGCCCAAATTGCAATCGCAGCAATGATTAAAATTTCCGTCTTGTCCAAAACAGACCCTCCCATTTAGTCGTTATTGATAATTATATCATATCAAAAGTACGATAAACAGGACTTAAATCATTTTTTGCAAAAGTTATGCCCGATTAAATAAAAAAGAACACGGCGCATATAAATCCCATGTTCTTCTCAAATGTCAATATTTATTTTTAGCATTTTCTGCAACATCGCTTTAGTCATTTCGGAAAACACCTGCGAATTCAATTCATTTTTGTTGTTAAGTGGTATGTATATACACTACCACATTTTGGTCTTTTTGTCAAGGGAAGAATGAGCTTAAAAGAAATTTTTTGCGAGAGGGACTTTTTATAAAAAGTCCCTCTCGCGCTCTCTTCAAAAATTTTATTTAAAATAATAATGTTACAAGTGCGGCATGGATAACTTGTACTTCTGTTTTGCATATGGTTATATTATCTGCGGTGCGCCGTGGAC
>CAKRRH010000029.1 GCA_934394855.1 uncultured Eubacteriales bacterium | reverse complement strand
AAGCTCTACGATGTACAGCCGACAGACCGTATCTTCCCTTATGATAGGGGCTGGGTCGGCAGACAGATGAAGTATGGTTGTGACCACTCCGGAACACAGAAGATCAGGGTGCACGATGTACGTCATACCCACGCCAGTTTACTCATTGACATGGGCTGTACGCCGCTTCTGGTAGCAGAACGCTTGGGACACGAAAGGGTGCAAACCACCATGGAGACCTACAGCCATCTGTACCCGAACAAGCAGACCGAAGTAGCCGCTCAGCTTGATGCCATAGCCACAAACGATGATGGCTACAAAAAAATGTCCTGATGTAGCCAATTTGTAGCCAGTAAAAAACAAGAATCCCGAAAAACCCTGTAATATCAAGGTTTTTCGGGACTCAAAAGCCTAATTTAATTTATTCCCACTCGATTGTTGCGGGGGGTTTGGAGGTTATATCATACACTACTCGGTTGATATGCTTAACCTCGTTTACAAGTCGGTTGGATATGCGGTCGAGCGTTTCATAGGGGATTTTGCAGTAATCTGCGGTCATGAAGTCGGTCGTTGATACCGCACGGACTGCGACCATATAGTCATAGGTGCGGGCGTCGCCCATTACGCCTACCGACTGAACATTTGTCAGCACAGCAAAATATTGATTTGCTTCGATTTCGCAATTTCCGATTTCTTCACGAACAACTGCGTCTGCGTCACGGAGAATGTCAAGCTTAGGCTTTGTGATTTCACCGATGATTCTGATTGCAAGACCCGGACCCGGGAACGGCTGGCGTGATACGAGATATTCAGGCAGTCCAAGCTCTCGTCCGAGCGCACGGACTTCATCTTTGAAAAGAAGTCTGAGCGGTTCGATTATTTCTTTGAAATCGACATAATCGGGAAGACCGCCGACATTATGATGGCTCTTGATCGTTGCGGAATTTCCAAGCCCCGATTCGATTACATCAGGGTAAATTGTGCCCTGGACAAGAAAATCGACTTTACCGATTTTCTTTGCTTCACGCTCAAATACACGAATGAACTCTTCGCCGATGATTTTGCGCTTCTTTTCAGGCTCTGTTACGCCTGCAAGCTTGCCTAAAAATTCCTCTTCCGCATTTACTCTGACAAAATTCATTCCGCTGTCTTTAAATGCTGCTTCAACTTCGTCGCCCTCGTTTTTGCGCATCATTCCCGTATCGACGAAAATGCAGGTAAGCTGAGGTCCGACAGCCTTTGAAAGCAACATTGCCGCAACCGACGAATCGACGCCGCCTGACAATGCCAAAAGAACCTTGCCGTCGCCGACCTTATTTCTGATGAAATCGATCTGCGTTTTCGCATAGTTGCTCATTGTCCAGTCGCCTGTGCAGCCGCATATGTCAAACAGGAAGTTTTTGAGCATTTTCGCACCGTTTTGAGTATGCATAACTTCCGGGTGGAACTGAACGCCGTACATATTGATTTCGGTATTCTCCATTGCCGCAACAGGACAGTCTTTTGTATGAGCAATGCTCTTGAATCCCTTTGGCAATTCGCGAACCTGGTTTGTGTGGCTCATCCAACAAATCGCATTTTTATCGATTCCCGAAAAGAGCTTTGATGACAGGTCATATTCGATCTCGGTCTTGCCATATTCACGCTTGTCGGGGGTGAAAACCTCACCGCCGAAGCTCACGCTCATGAACTGAAGTCCATAGCAGATTCCGAGGACCGGAACGCCGAGTTTAAAAATTTCGCTGTCGCATTTCGGGCTGTTATCGTCAAATACATCAGCCGGACCGCCGGTGAAGATTATTCCGCATGGATTTTTTGCCTTGATTTCATCAATCGACTTTGTACAGGGCAAAACTTCGCAATATACGTTACATTCACGAACACGGCGGGCAATCAACTGATTATACTGACCGCCGAAATCAAGCACGATTACGGTTTGTCCGTCGTGAATTTTAGCATCTTGATTATCTAAAGCCATTTTATATATCCTCTCAAAAATTTAATTTCATTTATATTATTGTCCGAACAAACAAAAGATTAAACCTTGATTTCGGGCATTTCTTCATCAACATCATTATTTTCCAAAATCGGACGAACGACCGTGTTAAGGAACAAATCTACCTGTTGCGGTGCCATTCCGACAAAGTTAGACGGCTTCATGATGCTCTCAAGTTGTTCAATGCTCATGCCGAATTTTTCGTCGTTTGCGATTCTTGCAAGAAGATCATTGTCAAGTCCCTCTGCCTTAACACGCTTTGCAGCCGCCATTGAATGAACACGAATATGCTCGTGAAGCTCCTGTCTGTCGCCACCGAGCTTAACAGCGTCCATGAGTATGTTTTCGGTCGCCATGAACGGCAGTTCGGCAGCCAAATGTTTTGCGATTACTTTATCATAAACCACAAGTCCGTTTGATACATTCATCATAAGATTAAGGATTGCGTCTACTGCCAAAAATCCTTCGGGAATCGAGATTCGCTTGTTTGCTGAATCGTCGAGCGTTCTTTCAAACCACTGTGTTGAAGCGGTCAGCGCCGGATTTTGTGCGTCGCAAATTACATAATTTGCAAGAGATGCGATTCGCTCGCTTCTCATCGGGTTGCGTTTATATGCCATTGCCGATGAACCGATCTGACCTTTTTCAAACGGCTCTTCAACCTCTTTAAGATGCTGCAAAAGTCGAATATCGTTGCTGAATTTATGAGCCGACTGAGCGATTGATGAAAGAAGATTCAAAACTCTTGTGTCGATTTTTCTTGAATAGGTCTGACCCGAAACCGTGAAGGTGTCGTCAAATCCGAATTCGTTTGCAACAAATTTATCTACCGCTAAAATTTTGTCAAAATCACCGTCAAAAAGTTCCTTGAAGCTTGCCTGTGTGCCGGTTGTTCCCTTTGAACCGAGCATTTTGAGCGAACCCATTACAAAATCGAGCTCGTCTAGGTCAAGGCAGAGTTCATTTATCCAAAGCGTCGCGCGCTTGCCGACCGTTGTCGGTTGAGCAGGCTGAAAATGGGTGAAGGCAAGGGTTGGCAGGTCTTTATATTTTTTCGCAAAATCGGACATCAGCTTGATTGTGTGAATCAGCTTATGACGAACGATTTTGAGCGCCTCTCTCATGATGATTATGTCGGTGTTGTCTCCGACATAGCAAGAGGTTGCACCGAGATGGATTATGCCCTTGGCTTTCGGGCATTGATCGCCATATGCCTTGATGTGCGACATTACATCGTGACGGCACTCAAGCTCATATTTTGCGGCGAGGTCATAGTCAATGTCATTTACATGAGCCTGCAACTCGGCTATCTGTTCGTCTGTAATATCAAGTCCCATTTTCTGCTCGGCTTTTGCAAGAGCGATCCAAAGCTTTCTCCAGGTAGTGAATTTCATGTCGGGAGAAAAAACAAACTGCATTTCTTTTGAAGCATAGCGTGAGCAAAGCGGGCTTTCATATCTGTCTTTCATTTAACGGTATTTTCCTTTCTGACTTGATTTTTCGGTTATTTTGCAATATAATACATGAATATACATTAAATTATATAATTTTTGCCCCTATAAGTCAAGAAAAGATGACCGGCGGCGGTGTTTTTCTCCCATTTTTACAGTTTTAGCGGCGTTTTTGCCGAAATATTTCAAAAAACTGTTGACAAACGGGGCAGAGCATGGTATTATATTTAAGCTGTCCTGACTAAAGACAGCAGGCGTCAAAGGATTTTTGGTCCGATGACCTAACGGTTTGAAACCGCCTGCCGAGGTAAGGTACACTTCATATAGCCGAAGAGCCAAGAGTTTATTCGGTTAAAAATCGGTGTATTTGTGTCTTTTATCTTTTGTCGGATAAAGGGCTTTTATTTTTGTCCGGAACAGTGAACCGATTTTAGGTTCATTATTTTCACGGAGGTGAAACAGTTTGCCAAGTAATGCAGTATTGGAACAGAAAAAGCAGATAGTTGTAGATCTTACGGAAAAGCTTAAAGGCGCGATTGCAGGTGTCGTTGTTGATTACAAGGGTATCTCGGTTGCAGACGATACAGAGCTTCGTAAGAAAATGCGTGAAGCAGGCGTTGATTATTTCGTAGTAAAGAATTCAATGCTTTCCCGTGCGTCGGAGGCTGCCGGTCTTGATGAAATCAAATCGGTTTGCGAAGGCACTACCGCTATTGCGCTCAGCGGAGATGATTACATTGCCGCTGCAAAAATCCTGAACGATTTTGCTGAGTCAAAGGACGGTTTCTTTGAAATCAAATCAGGTTTCATGGACGGCGAAGTCATTCCGGTAGAAAAGGTCGTAGCACTTGCAAAGCTTCCTTCAAGAGAGGGTCTTATCGCAAAGATGCTCGGCAGCTTGAACGCTCCGATCACAAACCTTGTTTATGCTATCAAAGCTATCCACGACAAGGCAGAAGAGGGTTCGGAGGAGCAGCCTGCATAATTTATTCTGCAGAATTAGCTCAAAAACACCGCAAGCTATGCGGAACCGTCGCATGAGATCATGCGGCATTAAAGACGAAAAGCTTTCGTCAAATATTATTTTTATTTAATTAAAAAAATTCGGAGGTAATTAACAATGGCATCAGAGAAAATCACTGCTATTATTGATGAAGTAAAAGCTCTTTCAGTTTTAGAGCTTGCTGATCTCGTATCAGCTTTGGAAGAAGAATTCGGCGTATCGGCTGCAGCTCCGGTTGTAGTTGCAGGCGCTGACGCAGGCGCAGGCGCTGCTGCTGAGAAGACAGAGTTCGATGTAGTTCTCGTTGAAGCAGGCGCTTCTAAGATCCCGGTAATCAAGGCTGTTCGTGAAGCAACAGGTCTTGGTCTTGCTGAAGCAAAGGCACTCGTTGACGGCGCTCCTAAGGCTATCAAAGAAGGCGTTTCTAAGGATGACGCTGAAGCTCTTAAAGCTAAGCTTGAAGAAGCAGGCGCTAAGGTTGAACTTAAGTAATTTTAACCTGAATTCAAAAAAGGACGGTTTTTTACCGTCCTTTTTTTATTTTGTGGTATGTGATTTGTGGGGATTTTTGCGGGAAAAACTTTTTTGTAAAAAAGTCTTTCCCGCACCCTTTTCAAAAAACTTTCATTATAAATGTAAAACAGAGGTACAGCGTTAGTATAGCCTGTACCTCTGTTTTGTTTATTGTTAATGTATGTTTCTGTTGCATTGCATATGATACCGACATCCCCTGCATTTATATGAGTATTCAGGGGCAGGGCGTATTGTAACGCACTATATTATTAAAATTTGTCATAAATAAATTTTCCCTCATTTTTGATAATGACATGACCGCAATTCAATTATTTCTATCATTAACCGCAAAGGCAGGTCATATAATAATGTATCAAGCGACATTCAAGTGGGTGTTTTGTAATTTTGAAAATCATTACGATAGCAAGGGAATTTAGCAGATCTACCATTATAACAAGCGGTGTTTGCGTTTTACTTATTATATGTTTGATTATCGGTGCGACATATTTTTCTTTTGACTCTGAACCCATGACATCACCCGCGGCGGAGGTAAACGAGGGCAAAAAATATATAAAATGGGTTGATTTCGGTGTAAGCACAGCCGCAATGAGGCAGTCAATGAAATATGACATCGATTCATATTCGCAGTCGGTAAAAATCAGTTGGATCGACCTGCTTGCAATCGCCGCCTGCAAAAACGGCGGCAGATTTCCCGACAAGCAAATAGACATAATCGACCAATCGGTAAAGCGCATAAAATCTGGCGAAAAAGCCGAATCGATTGCCGAGTCGGAGTATTTTTCATACTACAAGCAAAGCTACACGGCGGTGCTCGGCGGAATTTTGGGCGAATATAAACGAGAGGAATATGACGAATCAAGTGTGACCAAAAAATCAATCAAAACGGGCTATGGGCTGGTTGCATATTCACCGATTGCGGGCGGCTACGGCTATTCGCACAGCGATGATTTCGGAAATTCCCGATCATATGGCTTCAAACGAACTCATCTCGGAAACGACCTGATGTCCGAAGTCGGCACGCCTGTGATTTCGGTTGAGGACGGAATTGTTGAGTGCATGGGCTGGAATCAATATGGCGGGTGGCGAATCGGAATCCGCTCGCTCGACTACAAGCGCTATTATTACTATGCTCATCTAAGGCGAGGTCATCCATATGTCAACACGCTCAAAGAGGGCATGACGGTGAAAGCCGGCGATGTCATCGGCTATGTCGGAATGACGGGATACAGCGCAAACGAGGACTATAACGGAATGCAAGCGCCGCATCTTCATTTCGGAATTCAGCTCATTTTCGATGAATCTCAAAAGGACGGTTCCAACGAAATTTGGATTGACGCCTATCAAATCGTTCGCTTGCTCTCATCTCATAAAAGCTATGTTTCAAAAGACGAACAAACCAAGGATTACATTCGCAAATATAAGGTGTTTTCTCCATGAAAATCACATGAAGAAATCATCATGCGGCAGCTGTTCGTCCTCTAAAAATACGGTTATCTTATCATTATTATCGCCAACGCAAAGCAAAACATCGCTGATTTTGCCAACATTTTGCTCTTTTAGCTTTGTTTTAAGCCATTTTTCATCTTTGCCGTATTTTTTCAGTCCGTGCTTCATCACTCTGCCGTCAATTATCAGATTATATTGCAAATATTCCTGTTCAATCGTCATTTTTGTGTCACTCGGCGTAATCGGGCGATGTTCGGCTTTCGGCAAAATGCTCATCTGTCCGTTTGCTTCCATGACGGCGCATTGAATCTGCGACAAATCAAAATATCCCTTCAGTCTGCACTCAAGCAACAGATCGTTAATGTCATATCGATGCTTTTTCAGACTGCTTTTGATTATCTTGCCGTTATAGATCATTACGATCGGTTTGCCTGTGCACCATCTTCTGATGATTATGCTTTTATTGGTCAAAAAGCTTATCAAAACCGCAAGTCCGCCGAAAAACAGCATTGAAACGACGATCGACAAAAACGGAATGTTAGTTTCCACCGCCATTCCTGCAATTGAGCCTATTGTGATTCCGACGATATAATCATAAAATGTCAGCTGTGAAATTTGCCTTTCGCCCGTGATTCGTGAAATCACAAAAAGCGCAACAAATGCAAATATTGTCCTGACAGCCACGATCGGCACATCGTTTATCAAAACATCTTTGATATTATCCATTAAGCCAAACCTGCCTTTATTATTATAGTAAAAGTATTTACAACGGAGCGTGATTTTATGAATAACAATGAAGATTTGCAAAAAACAATTGAAAAATACAGCCGTGAAATGCAGCAATATATTAAGGCTAATTCATCTAAAACCCAAAGCGTGAACAGCGTTGTAAGAAGTGATGAAGATAACGGTGAGGAGCGGCAGTTTAACGAGCTTTTCGAGAAAAACGACAACGAGCCTTTGATAAATGACATAACGACTGACAGCAATAGGGATAGTGACAATAAAAAAAACGGGTCGCCGTTTATAATTCTTGATAAAATGCCGTCAATGGAGGAGATTGAAAAATTTATTGCAGACAATCCGAGCGTTGAAATGCAAAATCCCGATAACGGCGAAATAACAGAACCAGACGACAGCCAAGAAAATAATGTTTCAAACAACACTCAGCAAAATCGCGGCACACCCGAAGCTACATCATTCGGAACGCTGATGATTACTGCCTCGACTGCAAACGGAGCGGTTCCGATCGAGGGGGCTCATGTTGCAATCAGCCAAACAAAAGAGGACGGAGATAAGCTGCTTTTTTCGCTTGTCACCGACAAAAGCGGTCATACGCCGCCGGTAAGACTCGAAACCTATCCCGCGTCGTTTTCCCAAGACCCCGATTTTGTCGGTCGTCCCTATAAATCTTACATGATACGAACCACGCTTGACGGATATTTCACGGTGATCGACAACAATGTTCCGATTTTTGACGGAATGGTGTCAAATCAGCCTGTAAATATGATTCCGTTGCCGCAAAATTTTGAGGGCAACACAACGGTAACTTATAACGAATGACAAAAACGCCAAAACAGCGAAAGTGAGGAGTGAGACTGCAAATGCCGACATTTCCGATTCCCGAAACAATCACCGTTCATCTCGGAACTCCTCAGAGTAATGCGCAAAATTTTACTCTGCCGTTTCCCGATTACATAAAAAATGTTGCCTCGGGCGAAATTTATCCGACATGGCCCGAAAACGCAATCAGAGCAAATGTTTATGCACAGATAAGCTTTGCGCTCAATCGAATTTTCACCGAGCATTACCCGTCACAGGGCTATGATTTTGACATCACAAACTCAACCTACTATGACCAATATTTCAGTCCGGGGCGTGAGGTTTTCGACAACATCGGCAGAATCGTTGATGAAATATTCAATTCATACGTCGAGCGGCAAGGCACGATAGGACCCTATTTTACGCAATATTGCGACGGCAGACGGGTGTCATGCAACGGTCTGTCGCAATGGGGAACGGTGTCGCTTGCAAACCAAGGGCTTACGCCATATGAGATTTTGCAATATTACTACGGTGATGACATCAATCTTGTGCAAAATGCGTCGATTCGTCAAAATGTTCCGTCCTATCGGGGCTATCCTGTCAGATTAGGCGAAGAAAACATGATGGTAAAGCAAATTCAGGTGCGGCTTAACCGAATTTCCAACAACTATCCGTCAATTCCGAAAATAAATCCTGTTGACGGGATTTTCGGCACACAAACCGAGGATGCTGTTTTGGAATTTCAGCGTATATTTAATCTTACGCAGGACGGAATCATAGGTCAGGCGACATGGTACAAAATAATCTTTGTTTACAATGCGGTAAAGCGGTTGTCCGAGCTTGATTCGGAAGGAATTTCGGTTGAGGAATATTCCCAACAGTTTCCCGGCGCTTTGCGATTCGGCGACAGCGGCAACAGCGTCAGAGTCATGCAATATTATCTCTCAGCCGTTGCAAATTATTATCCGACGATCCCGACAATTACGCTAAACGGTAATTTTGACAAAGCAACGAGAGACAGCGTAATTGCGTTTCAGCGGCAGTTCGGGCTGACCCCCGACGGAATTGTCGGTGAAAATACATGGGATGAGCTTTATCGGGTATATTTGGGACTTGTCGATTCGGACACATTCAACAAAGGCGGAACACGGCTGTTTCCCGGAGAGGATTTGAAAATCGGCTCAAGAGGCGAAGATGTCCGACTGATTCAGGAATATTTAAACTACATTGCAAATACATATACCGAAATCACAAAACCTGCAATCACGGGCTATTACGGTCAGCAAACCGCTCTGGCTGTCCGACAGTTCCAACAGCTTTTTGACCTTAATCCGAGTGGCGCGGTCGGACCGCTGACATGGGATAAAATAACTTCCGTTTACAGTGATTTATCTGTTGGAAACACCCGTCAATCGGGTCAGTTCCCCGGATATGTGCTTTCAAATTCAGACTGATCGGAGGGATTATGATGACAAGCACATCAAACGATGACAAAAAAGATTACATCCGTGAAGTTCAGCTATATTTACGCACGATTTCTAAACACGGCGGCAAAATTCCGACAGTTTCGATTGACGGGATATACGGTTTTGAAACCTCAAAGGCTGTAAGCGAATTTCAGTCGGCTGAAAAGCTGCCCGTGACGGGTGATGTTGACAAAGCAACCTATGATAAAATCTCGGAGGTTTATGAGCGTGTATATAACATTAATGCTGACGCTTTGCCGATAAATGTATTTGAAAACAGCACTCTGATCGGGATCGGCGACACAGGATACGATGTATATTTTTTGCAGGTGATGCTGAAAGCGCTTGGCGAAAAATTCGCCAACATACATTCGGTGAATGTCACGGGTAAATATGATTATGCCACAAACGAGGCGGTAAACGGAGTGAAACGCTCGATCGGCGACGACCGACCCGAAAACGGCGTTGATAAAGTGACATATGACGATGTGACAAGGCTGTATAATTCTTTATGAAAAAGCGTCTTTTTATCAAAAATGCGGCGGTGCTGACCGTCACGGCGATTTTGCTTAGAACCGCAGGAATGCTGCTGCGAATCTATCTTTCCAACACAATCGGTGCAGAGGGCATGGGTCTTTATCAGCTGATACTCTCGATTTATCTGCTTGCAAGCACTTTTGCGACAAGCGGACTTTGCACCGCAGTCACTCGGCTTGTGACGGACGAAACGGTCTGCGGCAGCAAAAAGAGCGTTCGCAGGGTAATGCGCCGTTCGATTGAGCTGACCTTCATAATCGGGGCGATCCTCACTGCTCTCATCTTCTTTTTCGCCGATTTCATCGCCGAATTTTGGATTTGCGATATGCGGACTGTGCCTGCGCTGAAAATATTATCCTTTTCGCTTGTATTCATGGGAATATCGTCCTGCTTTAAGGGATATTTCATGGCTCGCCGAAAGGCGGTAATGCCCTCGTCGTCGCAGATTTTCGAGCAAATAATCAGAATCTGCGCTGTTGTTTTGCTGATCGGTCATTTTGGTTCAAAGGGAATCGAGAAGGCCTGCTTTGCAATATTGTTTGCCGACACGATCGCCGAAACCTGTTCGTGCATTTATCTTTTGATATGCTACATGATTGACAAACGGCGGCTTGTCACCGCAGATCTTCAAGGCTCAAGGGGCGTTGCAAAGCGAATTGTAAAAATATCTCTGCCGATCGTTGCAGGCAAATATTTAAGCACAGGGCTTCGCACGATCGAAAATCTTGCCGTTCCGGGGTGCCTTGAAAAATATGGCGGTTCAAAGCAAGCGGCGCTTGAAACCTTTGGCGAATTAAAGGGCATGGCTCTGCCGATAATATTCTTTCCGTCATCATTTTTGATGTCGATGTCAACGCTTTTGATGCCCGAAATATCCGAGGCAAAAGCGCTCCATGACAGCTCGGCGATACGCTCGCAAATCAGCCGTGCCGTTGAAATCACGCTTCAGTCGGCAATTTTAATCTCGGCGCTTTTCACCGTGCTTTCAAACAATGTCGGCATATTATTATATAACAGCGAAAGCGTCGGATTTTTGATCAAGGTGCTTTCTCCCCTGATTCCCGCAATGTATCTTGAAGCGGTTTGCGACGGAATGTTAAAGGGACTAAATCAGCAAAATCATACCCTGCTTTTCAGCGCCGCCGATTCAATCATCAGAATAATCTGCATTTTCACGCTTGTGCCGAAATTCGGAATGGCAGGCTTTTTGGGCATTATGATATTCTCAAACCTGTTCACAAGCACGCTCAATGTCAGAAGATTGATGAAAATATCGGGTACTTCGTTTGATTTTGTAAATTGGCTCATAAAACCCGCATTTTTCGCAATAATATCATCGCTCGTTGTAACTCTTTCGCTCCGACTTATTAAAATGAACATGATTTTGTTCTGCGTTCTTGTGATTTTGCTGATAACCGCTCTTTACGGCATAATGATTATTGTGACAAAAACATCGGCTCCGCTTTGCGAGATGATTTGCAAGATGAAATTTTTAAGACGGCAAAAAGACTGTGCGCATTAAAAAACGGATGTCCGAAGACATCCGTTCATAATCAAACTATGCAGTTTAGAGTCCCTTGACCATTTTTTTATAATATGGCCAAAGCCCGATTTTATCGGGTGTGTGTTCGGGCAGCTGCCAAAAATCATAGCCCGGATAATCGTTGCCCTCAATTATTCCGACGCCGTCCTCTGTGACATATGCATCCCAACCGATGAATTTCATGTCCTCAACCACCAAAGCGGCTTTTTTGCAAAGCTCGACCGCCTCTTTTACCATCGGAAGCTGATAACCCATCAGCTTAACATGAGTGTAGGGGTGTTCGTCATAGGTGATGAGCGCAGATGTATGGGCGCAGCCGCAAATTTTGCCTGTTTCTCTGTCGATCGGGCAGGCGATTCCGCTGTTTTCCATGTTATCGACGAACTTGCCGCTGTTTCCGAATTTTGCGGTAGCATATACGCAATGAGCCACGCCGTCCTGAACCAATGTTACGATTCGATATGAATTTATGCTGTACGGATACATATAGTCAAGGTCGTGGTGCTGTTTGATCAGCTCCTCAATAAGACCGAATTTTCCGCTTGTAACATAATCATACATCTCTTGAAGCGACGAATAGTCTGCCTTTTTAAGCTTTTCGATTCCCTTTCCGCTCTCTCCCTTATACGGCTTTGCGAAAATTACATCTTTATCCTTCATAAATTCCGAAAATTTATCAAAAGTGACATCTTCAAGGTCAAGAATCTCTCTTCCCAAATAGTCCTTGAAAAGCTTGTCAAAAACGCCCTTATTCTCAAAAATATATGATTTTTCCTGGTTGTTCAGCTTTGTTATCAGCTTTTTGTTTCTCATTCTCGTAACATAAGTGTCACGCTGAGCGGCGTTCATGTCATAGAACGCAAAAATCAGATAATCATAATAACCCGCACCGTAGCGCACCATGCACCAACACATATCGAAAAATGTTGTAAATTTTGATTTGCCGCATTTTTCATGCACACGGTCGATTGCCGCAAACATTTTTTTAAACCTCATGCCCGAAAGCACTCTCAGATAATATTTAAGTTTTGACATATCTATTATTTTCCTTTATTTTGGTTGTTATGTTTTATTATAACCTTTAAAGACCGCAAATTCAATATATAATGAATACAAAATAGCGCTAAATCGCCGTGGCTTTTTTGTGTCATTGTTTTATTTATCACATAATTTTCGTCGATTTCATTCGGGAGTGTGACTATTATGATTATTCGAGCCGGAGAGCTGTTTGACAAGGAAGTAATATGCATCAAGGACGGCACAAGGCTTGGAAATGTCGGCGAATTTGAGCTTAACACCGAAACCGGGCGAATCGAAACGGTCATTATTCCCGGAAGAGCACGATTCTTCGGTCTGCTCGGCCGTGAAGAGGACATGATAATTCCGTTTTCGTGCATTGAAGTATTCGGCGAAGAGCTGATTTTGGTAAATATATCGCCGCCCGATAACCGTCGATACAGAAAAACGCTTTCCGAGCGTTTCAGAGGATAAAAACACCGCTGTCGGGTCACTTTACAATGCCGACGGCGGTGCTTATTATTTTATATTATTTTTCAATCTCACGAGCCATCAAAACACCCATTACCGACGCCATCATAAGCCCTCTTGTCCAGCCGCTTGAATCGCCGAGACAATGGAGCCCTCTGACATTGGTTGTGAAACGGTCGTCCATCTTTACTCTGTTTGAGTAAAATTTAAGTTCGGGTGAATAGAGCAGGGTTTCAATCGAAGCAAAGCCGGGTACGACATGATCCGCCGCCTGAATGAAATTGATGATGTTTACCATCGCACGATAGGGCATTGCCGCCGTGATGTCGCCTGCAACAGCGTCGGGCAGAGTCGGACGGATGTTTGAGCGGGCAAGCTCTTTTTCCCAGGTTCTCTTGCCGTCGAGAATGTCGCCGAAGCGCTGAACGAGAATGTGACCCGCACCGAGCATATTCGTAAGCTCGCCGACCTTTTGCGCATAGGCGATAGGCTGATTGAACGGTTCACTGAAGTTGTGTGAGCATAAAATCGCAAGATTGGTGTTCTGAGATTTCTTTTCTTTATATGAATGACCGTTTACAACCGCCAGATCATTATCATAGTTTTCCTGAGCAACAAAACCACCCGGATTTTGACAGAATGTGCGAACCTTGTTTTTAAACGGCTTCGGATAACCGATGAGCTTTGATTCATAAAGCACATTGTTTACCATTTCCATTACTTCGTTGCGAACCTCGACGCGAACGCCGATGTCAACCGTTCCGGGCTGATGCGCAATGTCATATTCCGCACAAATCTGTTCAAGCCAGTCAGCGCCTCTGCGGCCTGTTGCAACGATCACCCGTTCCGATTCAACCGTCATGTCCTGCTTGCCGTCGTTAATTATCGCACCATAACATTTGCCGTCTTTGATTATGAGATCGGTGCAGGCTGTGCCGAACATTATCTCAACGCCATGTTCAATCAAATATTTCTCGATTTTTAAATATATCTCCTGAGCCTTTTCGGTGCCGAGATGACGAATCGGGCAGTCAACAAGCTTCAGTCCCGCCTGAATCGCACGCTTTCTGATCGCTCTTGTCGCTTCTTCGTCCGAGACGCCCTCAACATGAGTGTCTGCGCCGAAATCAAGATATATTTTGTCGGTGTAGTCAATCGTTTCCTGCGCCTTGACTTCGCCGATAAGCGAAGGTAAATCTCCGCCTACTTCATAGGACAGTGAAAGCTTGCCGTCGGAAAATGCGCCCGCACCCGAAAAGCCTGTCGTTATGTGGCAGTAGGGCTTGCAGTTCATGCATTTGCCCGTCTTTGCCTTTGGGCAATGGCGTTTTTCAACCGATTGACCCTTTTCGACAATCATAATGCTGCGCTTTGTGCCCATCTTGATCATCTCAAGCGCCGTGAAAATTCCGGCAGGACCCGCTCCGATTATTACTACATCTTTCTTCATCTTGATTCATCCTTTCATGTGCCCAAAAGTGCATTTTGGCATAAAAAATGCCCGACAGATAACGCAAATCCCCTTGTTTTTCGGGAATTATAGTCGGCTGTGAGGCAGTCGGTAGAAACGCTCACCCAATATGTGAGCATATATAATCGCTATTCTCTTTTAGACCAAACCATATTATAACTAACCTACCCCAATTTGTCAAGGATTTTATTTTTGAGGTTATAATTGTCTTTTGCGAGAAACCTTTTTTATAAAAAAGGTTTCTCGCGCTCTTCCAAAAAATTTTCTTTAAAATATATCAATATAGAGCCAGCAAATGGATAGTATGTACTTCTGTTTTTAAATATGGATATATATTAACGGTGCATATGGTGACACTTCACCCTACATTTTGTAAATATGTATATTTAGAGGTTGGTTGTATTGTAACACTCTATATAATTAAATTATTCATAAATAAAGTTTTTTGAAGAGGGGTTTCATCAATATAAATATTGATGTGGGGGAAACTTTTTTACAAAAAAGTTTCCCCCGGATAATATGCCCTTTAAATTCACACCCAAAATCAAGCTAAAAAGTCATTGAGCTTTTTAACGAGTTCATCGGGATCAACGCCATGAACCTGGCAAGCCTCGCCGATTGATTCACCTCTTGCAGAGGGGCAACCGAGGCAATGCATTCCCATTTCGAGGAAGAACGGTGCTGTTTCAGCGTTAAAATCAAGAACTTCGCCGATGATAGTATCCTTTGTTACAGTCATTTTAAAAATCTCCTTTAAATTTAGTTTATATCTTTACAACAGCCTGCCTGAATTCATCACCGCACGGGCGAATTTCAGGTGTAAGCAGATTATAAAAATCAATGTTTTTTGCAGCCGCCTCAAACTGCGCCGCCGCACTTTTCGATATTGCTTTTGCGGATGAATATGACGTTACGATTGGCAGACATGATTTTTGCTTCATCATTTTAAGCACATTCTGCCCTTTTTCAGTAAACCCCAAAACACGAATATATTGCGGCTCGAATGACTCATTGCTCAAACCAAGCAGCGCCGACAAAATTATTCGCCGAATCCGTGCATGAGTGTACCTTTTTGTCTTTATCATGTCGTAAAGTTTGTCAAATTCGCAAGCCGTTTGGCAAGCATTATATATGCGGTTCTGCAGCCCCTCCGAAATGTCAGGCAGTTTTGCAAAATCGTCAATGCCCATGCCCCTTAACTTCATCATGACCGCACGAGCGGCATTGTTAAGACTTGCCGGTGCGCCGCCCGATCTCAGCTTGTCAAAATAAATCTCACTGTTTGGCAAATATGACGAAAAATCTTCACCGTTTTCAATCATGTGCCGCAAATTTGATGCAGATGTAAACTTTCCGCTTGTTTTGTCATCATCATGCATAACGCCGTTTCGCTTTATGCAGATCGGTGTAAAATCCGCCGACAACCGATTCATCGCGTCAAGGTATTCGGTCGCCAAAATGTCGTTTGAATTTTTAAAAATTTCGGCAATTTCAGGCTTGTTTTCATAAACCGATTTGACCGCATTTTGCCGAGCCGCCGCAAAAGTTACGCCTTTTTTCAGATTATCCTTTAAAGCAGCCCTTACTTCATCATTATTCATTGCCGACACCGCTCTTTTGAGCAGGTCAATGTCGCCGCATTCAGATCCAAATGCAATGTGAGAGACAACTCCGCAGCTTTCAAGCATTTTTATGCTCCCAAAGCTGAACTTTTCGGCAGTCGCAACGGAATAATGCACAGGCAGTTCGATTACAACATCAACGCCGTTTTCAAGCGCCGCACGGGTTCTTGTGAATTTGTCGAAAAACGCAGGCTCTCCGCGCTGAACAAAATTGCCGCTCATCACCGCAACAACTGCGCAATCGTTTCCGATTTTTGCCTTTGCCGAAGAAATCAGATATTTGTGTCCGTAGTGAAACGGATTAAATTCGGCGACAATGCCGCAGATGTCCATGAAACGGCTCCTTAATGATTAGTATACCGTTATTGTATACCATTTTACTCTACAAGTCAATAAACAAAAAAATTTACAAAATATGAACGATTATTATTTTGATTTGTAATAGACAAAGTTAAAATATTGTGATATAATTATCAATAATCGTATCCTTATAAATGCAAGGCGGTCTTCGCACGCATTTAGCATATGTAAAAACATACTTTTATATAAAACGGAGGAAGATAATTTTATGGGCATGACGATTGCAGAAAAAATTATTAAAGCGCATATTGTCGAAGGCGATATGATCAAAGGTACGGACATCGGTCTTAGAATCGACCAGACTCTGACCCAGGACGCAACAGGCACAATGGCATATCTCGAATTTGAGGCAATGGGTGTGCCGAGAGTTAAGACCGAGCGTTCGGTTGCATATATCGACCACAATACACTTCAGACAGGCTTTGAAAATGCAGACGACCACCGTTTCATCGGTTCGGTCGCAAAAAAACACGGAATCTATTTTTCACGCCCCGGCAACGGCATTTGCCATCAGGTTCATCTTGAGCGTTTCGGAATTCCGGGCAAAACGCTGATTGGCTCAGACAGCCACACACCGACTTGCGGCGGCATCGGAATGTTGGCGTTCGGTGCAGGCGGACTTGACGTTGCAGTTGCAATGGGCGGCGGAGCATATCATATCACAATGCCGAAAATGGTAAGAATCAACCTCACAGGTCACCTTAACGATTATGTTTCGGCAAAGGATGTTATCCTTGAGGTCCTTCGCATTATGTCCGTTAAGGGCGGAGTCGGAAAAATCGTTGAATATGGCGGAGAGGGTGTTAAAACTCTGTCTGTTCCGGAGCGTGCGACAATTACAAACATGGGCGCAGAGCTCGGCGCTTCAACATCTGTTTTCCCGGCAGACGAAATCACCCGTCAGTTCATGGAAGCACAAGGCAGAGGCGACGACTTTGTCGAAGTCAAAGCAGACGACGACGCAGAATATGACGAAATCATCAACATTGACCTTTCAGCACTTAAACCGCTTGCGGCTAAACCGCATATGCCGGATAATGTTGAAAGCGTTGAATCGATCGGCAAAATCAAAGTCGATCAGGTTCTTATCGGCTCATGTACCAACTCATCTCTCAGAGATATGCTGAGAGTTGCTTCAATGCTCAAAGGCAAAACGGTTAATCCCGATGTTTCGGTAGCTCTTGCTCCGGGTTCAAAGCAGGTATTCAATATGCTTGCAGAGTGCGGCGCATTGAGCGATATTATTGCGGCTGGCGTTCGTGTGCTTGAATGTGCTTGCGGTCCGTGCATAGGCATGGGTCAGTCACCGAATTCGGGCGGAATTTCACTCAGAACATTTAACCGCAACTTTGAGGGCAGATCGGGTACTGCCGACGGCAAGATTTATCTTGTCAGCCCTGAAACAGCGGTAGCATCAGCTCTTACAGGCGTTTTGACCGACCCGACAACGCTCGGCAAGGCAGAACCTATCGTAATGCCGGAAAAATTCCTCATCAACGACAACATGATAGTAAAACCGGTTGACGAAAAAGATATGGACAGCGTTGAGATTCTCCGCGGTCCGAACATCAAACCGTTCCCGGTAATCGGCGAAATGGCAGATACGATCGAGGCAAAGGCTGTGCTTAAAGTCGGCGACAATATTACAACCGACCACATCATGCCCGCAGGCGCAAAGATCCTGCCCTATCGTTCAAACATTCCGTATCTTTCGCAGTTCTGTTTCAAACAATGCGATGAAAACTTCGCTGAGCACTGCAAACAGGCAGGCAGCGGAATCATTGTCGGCGGTTCTAACTACGGTCAGGGCTCAAGCCGTGAACACGCAGCGCTCGTTCCGCTCTATCTCGGAATCAAAGCCGTTGTTACAAAATCTTTCGCAAGAATTCATGTTGCAAACCTTATCAACGCAGGCATCATTCCGCTTGTATTCAAAAATGAAGCGGATTATGACAAAATCGGCGTAAACGATGAGCTTGCGCTTGAGGGCATTCGCAAAGCGATCGCAGACGGTGAGAGTGAATTTGAACTGCTCAATAAGACAAACGGCGAAAAAATCACCGTTTTGCTTGATTTCTCAAAGCGCCAGCGTGATATGCTGCTTGACGGCGGACTTCTTAACTACACAAAACATAACGCATAAAGCAACGAGGCTTTATCCTCAAAATATATTAAGGCAAAGGAAGGATATGGATGGCAAAGCACAATGCGTCCAGGTCGGTAATTAAGCGCCTGCCGAGATATTATCGTTTTTTGTGTGCGCTTTCCGATAAAAATATCGTAAGAATATCTTCGGGAGAACTCGCCGACAAAATGGGGCTTACCGCTTCTCAGATAAGACAGGATCTTAACTGCTTCGGCGGATTCGGTCAGCAGGGCTACGGCTATAATGTAATTCAGCTTCGTGACGAAATTGCGTCGATTTTGGGACTCAATTCGGCGTTTAAGGCAATTGTCGTCGGCGCAGGCAACCTGGGTCGTGCTATCACGATCCAAATGCCGTTCATGCGTGACGGATTCGACCTTATCGGAATTTTCGATAAAAAAGAATCGATCACGGGGCAAATGATCAACGGGTTGCCCGTCAGGAACATCACGGGTCTTGATGAATTTTGCAGAGAGAACCGTCCTGACGCCGCTATTTTATGTTTGCCCGGCGCCGCTGTTCCCGAAATTGCCGAGCAGCTTGTAAAGCTCGGTGTAAAAGGCTTTTGGAATTTCAGCCACTATGACCTTTCGCTGAAATATCCGGATGTTGCGGTTGAAAATGTCCATCTCGGCGACAGCCTGATGACATTTTGCTATAAAATCAAACACAAAGACGATGCATAACTACAAATTTATACTTTTATAAGGGGGACTTTTGCATGAAACGCATAGTTTTGGCACTATTATCATTATCTCTTATCTTCTCTGCATTCATCGTTCCGGCAAGCGCCGCAGACAAGCCGCTTTACGGTGATGTAAACAGCGACGGCGCAATCAACATGAAGGATGTTCTTGCCTATCGTAAATATATTGCCGGAATGAGCGTTAAATTCGACGAATCCGTTGCGGACGTTGCGGTTGACGGCAAAGTTAACATGAAAGACGTTTTGTTGATGCGTAAATACATTGCCGGAATGGACGTTGTTTTGGGGCCGACCGAGCCGACAATCGACTATTCAAGCAAAACATATTCGCTTTCTTCGGTTTCGGATAAAATCACCCGTTTCGGCAGAAGCGCATTTGAAAAAAATGCTCTTCGCTGTGACTTTACAAACTCGGGATTTGAATTTACCGCAAATTGCGAGGGTGATGTTACTATTCGTCTTTCAAACATCAACAACGGCGGTTACATGGGCGTTGTGATTGATGATGATTATGACAACATGACCGAAACATTTGTTGATTCGTCAATGACAAGGTGGACTGTTGCAAGCGGACTTGAAAAAGGCGAGCACAAGATCCGCATAATCAAGCTCAACGAGTTCAACATTTACACAAACGGTTCTCACGCAACCTTTAAATCGATTGCGTTAAACGGTGAGATCGTTGAAAATAAGCCTGTTGAAAAATCACTCAAAATCGAATTTTACGGCGATTCGCTCACCTGCGGCTATGGCAACCTCACAACCAACGGCACGGCAAATGCGGGCTCGGCTAAATATGAGAACGGCATGAAGACATTTGCGGTTTATGCGGCAAAAGAGCTTGATGCAGACTTCTCGATCTGTGCAGGTTCGGGCCACGGAATCTATTGCTCAAACATGGGCAGCAAAACAGGAACCGTTGCAACGATCATGGATAAGGCAATCGATGAAGCAAATGATAAATCATGGGATTATTCCTATGACGCTGACATTGCGGTGATCACACTCGGCACAAACGATTTGACAGCTTCTTCAAGCGGCGTTGAAATCACACAGGAGGACATTGCAACAGCGGCAAAAGCACTTGTTGACAAGATTCGTCTTCATAATCCGGACTGCAAGATCCTTTGGCTCACCGGCATTACAGGTCAGCTCAAAAACAGCAAGCTTGACATTGACTCAGAGCTTGCAAAGCTTGCAGAAAGCACCGACAACATGACCTATTACAACGGACTCACAAGATCACAGTCAGGCGGCGACGGTCATCCGACAGTCGAGCAGCATCAGAAGCTCGGACAGGAAGTTGCGGCGCTTATTCGTGACATCATGAAATAAAATTCGCCGTTTTCGTCATTGTGTGAATAAAAAGCGTATTGTAAATGCTTTGAAAATGTGCTAAAATCAGTTGTATTTTTTAATTTTGTTGGAGATTTTTAAGCCATGAAAAAACAAGACAAACTTTACAGCTTAATATTTCCCGTTTGGGCGGTCATATTATTTCCGTGGCTGTGGTTTGCCCTGCTACCGGTTAATTTTGCAATCGACAGTGCATTTTTGATATTGATTTATAAAATATACAAGTTTGACAACATTCGCAAGCTATATTTTAAAACGGTGTTCAAAGCGTGGATTTTCGGCATTTTGTCGTCGCTCGGGGGATATTTATTCATGTGGTTGTTTTTTGCAATCAGCGCGCTTTTCGGCAACCCCGAATTTTTGAGCAACATTTGCGCGTCAATCTCGCTTAATCCGTTTTCAAACATTTTCGGACTCATTTTGGTAATCATCGCCATCATTATTTCAGCGATTATCAGCTACTTTTTAAATATCAAGCTGACCTTTAACACTAACGGTTTGCCCAACAGATATAAGCACAGAGTAGCGACGGCGTTCGCTTTTTTGACAGCACCCTATACCTTCCTGATTCCGACGGTTTGGTTTAAATAAATCAGATAAAGCGCCCTTGCAAGCCCTTTTCGGGGATGTGAGGACGCTTTTAAACTAACGGGTAAGTCGGATTTGCCCGAAAACAAGAAAGGGAATAATCTTCATGAACTCAAAAAAGATTATGAGAGTGATAATTAAAATATTGCTCTCGGCATTCGCAATTTTCATTTTGTTCTGGTTCAAGCTGCCCGCAATCAATCTTCGCAGCACCGATTTTTGGGAGTTCTTAGGAATCTCAATCGTCATTTGCGTCGTGATCAATGCTTTTTCGCAGATAATCGGATTTATCAAACAGTTTTCCGACAATTCTAAAAAAGGTTTTCGTGTTGAGGGCGAAAAAACAAAATTCAGCTTAAAAAACTTCTCAAAACCGATCGTCGGCGCTGTCGGAGCAGTCATTGCAATCGCACTTTTCAGTGCAATTGCATCGCTCATTGGTTGTGAAATGTTTAATGCCGGCAGCTATAACAAGCTGATTACGCTTGAAAACAGCGACTTTGTGAAAGATGTATCGGAAATCTCACAGTCGCAGATCCCGGTCGTTGACCGTGATTCGGCAGAGCGGCTCGGAAGAAGAAAGCTCGGCGAAATGAGCGATCTTGTGTCGCAGTTTGAAATTGCCGACAACTACACACAAATAAATTATAAAAACCGCCCGACAAGGGTAACTCCGCTTGAATACGGCGACATTATCAAATGGTTCAACAACCAATCGCAGGGCTTGCCCGCATATATCAGCGTTGACATGACCACTCAGGAAACAACGCTTGTAAGGCTTAAAGAGGGCATGAAATATTCCGAAAGCGAAATTTTGATGCGCAACATCAACCGTTATCTGCGTTTCAAATATCCGTTCAAAATTTTTGACAACATATCCTTTGAGATCGACGAAAACGGCACTCCGTTTTATGTTGCGTCGACCGTAAAATTCAGAATCGGGCTTTGGAGCGGCCGTGACATCGGCGGCGCGGTGCTTGTTAATGCGATCAACGGCGAAAGCCGATATTATGATTTAAAGGATATTCCGACTTGGGTTGATCAGGTGTTTGATTCGGACATGATCATATCTCAGCTTGACTACAACGGCAAATATCGTTCGGGATTTTTCAATTCGATTTTCGGTCAGAAGAATGTTGTTTGCACCACAAGCGGCTATAACTATCTTGCAATCGATGATGATGTTTGGCTCTATACAGGCATGACCTCGGTGGCAAGCGACGAGTCAAATGTCGGATTTGTGCTTGTAAACCTCAGAACAAAGCAAGCAAAATATTATACCGTTCCTGGTGCTGAGGAAGCCTCGGCAATGGCGTCTGCGGAGGGTCAGGTTCAAAACCTTAAATATCAGTCAACCTTCCCGATTTTGCTTAATATATCAAACCGCCCGACCTATTTTATGTCGCTTAAAGACGACGCAGGACTTGTCAAGATGTATGCGTTCGTCGATGTTGAGCAATATCAGATCGTTGGCACGGGAACGACCGTCAATTCCGCAAGAGATAGCTATATTTCAAAGCTCGGCGCGGAGGATATTGCAGTAGAGGACTCCACCGCAACGGAAAAAACCGTGAGCGGCAAAATTGCGGCAATCAATTCGGCGGTTGTCGGCGGCAACACTAAATATTACATTATGATCGAGTCGGACGAGAGTGTTTATACGCTTGACATTTCGCTTTCCGACAGACTGCCTTTTGCAAAAGTCGGCGACACGATCGAGTTTAAAGCAGTTACAAATAGTGATAAAACAACAATTTCCGGAGTGAAAATAAAGTGAACGAAATCAAGGCAATAATTTTTGACATGGACGGCGTGATAGTTGACAGCGAAACGGTGAATTATCATGCAATGCTGAAAACGCTTGAAAAATATGATATTTCTTTCGGGTTTGACTATTATTCGCAGTTTCCCGGGGGCAGCAGCATTGAGGCGTTTCAAAAGACAAAGGACGACTTTGGCGCAGATTTTGATGTTATGCAAATGGTGAATGAATTTAACGATATGCGCAAGGTGGTTGCAAAAGAAAAGGGCTGGACGCCTGTCAAAAATGCGGTTGATGTCGTGAAATATTGCGCAGAAAAATATGCACTTGCGCTTGCAAGCGGCTCGGCGATCGACATTATTTATGAGGTGACCGAAAGCTTCGAAATCAAGCCGCTTTTCAAAAGCCTCATCTCGGGTGAAAGCATTGAGCATTGTAAGCCCGCACCGGATATTTTTCTGAAATCGGCGGAGAATATCGGAATCAGCCCTGAAAATTGCCTTGTGATCGAGGATTCTCATAACGGCGTGCTTGCCGCAAAAGCCGCTAATATGGCGTGTATCGGCTTTGTCAATCCCCATTCCGGAAATCAGGACCTGTCCGCCGCCGACCATATCATCACCGATATGGCGGATGTGAAGTTGTTTGTATAAAATTTAGTAATCGGATTTTCCGGGGGAAACTTTTTTTGTAAAAAAGTTTCCCCCGGGCCCCTTTCAAAAAACTTTCATTATAAAAAATAAATCAGAAGTACAGCAAATGGATAGCTTGCACTTCTGTTTTTTTATTTGTGTTTATATATTCGTATTCGGTGTGTACAATTCCGCCGAACCTGAATATTTGTATAATTAGAAGCTGGCGGTATTATAGCTCTATATAATAATATTTCATAAATAAAGTTTTTTAAGGGGAGCGCGAGGGGTGCTTTTTTACAAAAAAGCACCCCTCGCATAATCATAATTAGATTTATATTTTAATGTGCTCATGCCGCACGGCACGCCATTTCTCATGCAAGAAATGGCGGAAAGTGCATTTAAGGGCTGCGCCCTTAAAAATCCCAGGGGGATTTCGATTCCC
>CAKRRH010000028.1 GCA_934394855.1 uncultured Eubacteriales bacterium | reverse complement strand
AGCCCTTAAATGCACTTTCCGCCATTTCTTGCATGAGAAATGGTGTGCCCGTGCGGCATGAGCACATTCAATTTAATTTATATATGGGGATATGTTAGAGGGACTTTTTGTAAAAAGTCCCTCTCGCGCTCTCCTCAAAAACTTTATTTATGACATATTTTTATTATTATATAGCGTTACGGTACGCTCTGTTTCTAACTATTTATATAAACCGTAGCGTGCGTCGTCCCCGGCGAACCGCATAAGGGAACATATAACCACACAACAAAAAAACAGAAGTACAAGCCAACCTAACGCTGTACTCCTGTTATTATTTTTGTAATGAAAGTTTTTTGAGAGGGGTGTGGGGAGGACTTTTTTACAAAAAAGTCCTCCCCGCAAACAATACCTATTTTACAAACCTCAAGCCAATGCTTCTTGCTTTGCCTTGACTTTTGAAATTACTGTATATTTTGTAACGCCGAGTATCGTTTCGCCGTCGATTTGCAAAGGCGTCGGTTTATCAAACTCGACCGTGATTTCATGACCGCTCATAACATCGACCATATCTTTATGGCTGACATGCTCACCCTTAAAGATTGACGGAAACACCGTCAGTGCTTTCAGCTTACCGACACCGTAATATACCATTGTCGAAACGGTTCTGTCCTCCGATATTCTGTTCTGTCCGGGTGTCGGAATCATTCCGCCGCCATAATATTTTCCGTTCATTGTCGGTGCAAGCCACACCTTTTTATATGTATGTTTTCTGCCGTCAACCGTCACCGTTGCGTTAGTCGGGTGATAATGGAACAACAGCCCCTTGATTGCGATCGAAGTGTAGTTAATATCCTTAACCGCCTCTTCTCTCATTTTATCGCCGACCTCGCAGCAATAGCCGTCGATTCCGTAACCGATTCCGTTGATGAATTTATATTTCTTGCCGTTCACTTCAACGCTCGGCAAATTTTTGAGATAACGGCTTACATTGACAATTTCATTTTTGCCGCCGACCTCTCTCATGAAATCATTACCGCTGCCGGTTGCAAAATAATAAACATCACGCTCGCCCAAAATTTCGTCCGTATCATTGACAAATCTGTTCAGCGTTCCGTCTCCGCCTGCAATCAACAGCTTCTCATCTGCGCCTATTTCACTCAAGAAAGCCTTATAATCCACCTTGGTCATATCATGAAATTTAAGCTCCTCGTCTGTAATTGAGCATAGTTTTTTTGCATTTTCCTCTCCCTTGTTGTTACCCGCATAGGGATTATACAAAACATGAAACATTTTTCAATCTCCTTTATTTTCAATGTAATTTTTCATAATTTCATGAACCTTGTCGCCGATTTCACCCGATGTGTTCGCCTTTACCTCATCACGCCCGATCACCGTAACAAAATCAAGATAAACATCGGTTTTGTGCCACGGATAATTCTTTGCGATTTGGTTTGTATTTTTGATCATCGCAACGACAATCGGCACGCCTGCCTTTTTTGCGATTTTGAACACACCGTTATGAAACGGCAAAAGCTCGCCCGATTTGCTTCTTGTGCCTTCGGGATAAACCGCAACCGAAACTTCATCTGCCCGAATAAGCTCCGCCGCTTTATTTATCGTTCTCATTGCGTTTCTTGCGTTTTCCCTGTCAATCGACAAAAAGCAGCATTTTCTGATGATCCTGCCCCAAATCGGGATTTTGAAATTGCCCTCTTTTGAGATGAACGCAAGCTCGAATTTTCGCAAAATGTGCCATTCGATTATCGGGTCAAAGTTTGATAAATGATTTCCGACAAGCAAAAATCGGCTGTCTTTCGGCAACTTTTCAATTCCGCTTACATGAAAATGCAGCCGCATGATTCTCATTCCGATTGCAGTTGAGCTATATAGCAAAAATCTGAAAAAACGGCTGTCTTTGTCATATTCTTTCTTTGTATCCACAAACAACGGAGCAATCGTCAGCACCGCCAGATATATTACAAAAAGTGCGGCGGCGGCAATCAGCGCCCACAGGAAAATATGTAAAACAAGCTGCCGGACAGGCATAAAACTACCCCTCATAATACAAATATTGTAAACATTATGCCATAAATCAGCAACAAATGCAATGTAAAAAATGGCATTTTCCGACATTTGTCAATAATTGTCGAAAAGAATATCGGTGCATATAAAAAAGACGGCTTTGCCGTCCTTTTTTTCAATAAGCTTAGTTTTGATAGTTTATGTCCTCATCATCGAGCAAAGCATATCGTGAAAGCTCTGCGCCGTCAAGCGGAGCGTTATGCATATTAACTGCGTTTATCCGATGATTATTGTAGGTTGTGTAGTAGTAAATTCCACGGTCTGCGTTGCAGCATGATGTGTAAATCGTGATTTCATATTTTCCCTGTTCCAGCTCGCAGCAGCCTCTTTGTTGATCGACCGAGCCGAGTATATGGAAAAACTGACCGACGCTTGAAAGCTCGTCATCACCCGATTTTGAATTCATCTTGACAAATGCAACCCTGACAAAGCGTGACTGCGACGACAAATCGCCGGGAAGTCCGAGCGCACCCATTCCCCTGCTGTATTGTTCAAGCGAAAGGTTGTCGGAAAAATTATTATTCGGTGATTTTGCGGACAGGTTCATATAATTATTCAGCGCAAACATCTGCTTGTCAAACGGCGGATTATTTGTTAAAACGCCGACCGGATTATCATATATTTTAAGTCCGTCTTTGACCGATTCGACGGTGATTGAACGGTTTTTGTCCGAAATTATCCAATGGAGCCTGCCGATCGGCAGCTTTTCACTGAACGGCGTATCGGTAAAGTTGATGTTTTTTAACATATTTTCAGCCTCATCAACCGACTCGCATTTGCCCAAAATTAACGGAATCAGCTCAAACTGCGCAATATTGGTCTTGTCGGGAACAGGTTTGAAATATTCCGCATTGCCGACGAAATTTAAACCGGCAACGCAAAGTCCTTTTTCGTTCACTGCGTCATAATAGAGCGGATAGCCGTCTGCTATGTGCGCTGTGCCGATCATTGCATAATGAGTCAAAATATCGTCCGAATGGCGCATTTTAAACGGATAATTTCTCGGTGTAACTGTGATTTCATCACCGTATGAAAATTCATAATCGAGCGTTCTTCCGAAATAAAAATCTTTTGTTTTATATGTTGCCGCTGTGCACATCTTCCGTTCTCCCTTTCAAAAATAATTCTCTTATCTTGTCGCTTTTACCGCTTTCAGCAGTTCTTTGTAATATAAATCCTCATCAAACGGTATTTCGACCGTGCGACCCAGAAACGCCGACAAATAGATTGCGTTGCAAAGCGTCAGCGCATTTTTTGCTTCATAAATGTCCGCCTCAAAGCCGTCTTCACCGTTCACTTTATCCGCAAATGAATTTATTATTCCCGTTTTTCCCGATTTATCAAACTTTGGTTTATATTCGTAATATTCATATTCGGGTTTCTCAACTCCGCACGCACATGAGCTTGCCCATTCGCTCTCTGCCGTTTCCGACTGCCATATTTTCAAAATGCCGTCCTCGCAAACGATTTTTCCGCAATCAAAGTCAATCTCAAATCTGTCGGTGCCGGGTGCGTCGCCGATCGATGTTGTAAATGTGCCCGTTGCGCCGTTTTCAAATTCAAAATATGCAAATGCGTCGTCCTCGCAATTTATTTTGCGGTGCTTATTCATATGAAGCACGCTTTGAACGGTTTTCGGCAAGCCGATCAGCGAACAGATCATGTCCAGCTTTTCAAAACATTCATTGATGATGATTCCGCCGCCCGTCGTTGCAAATCCTGTTTTGAGCGCACCCTTTTCGCCATCATAATATGCGTTTGTGCGATAGCAATCGGTATAGATCATCGACATACGCTTGATTTTGCCGAATTCGCCGCTGTCAATGATTCGTTTAAGGCGAATATACAGCGGGTCTGTTCTTTCTTCAAACGCCGTGCAGATTACCGATTTTGATTCGCCTAATTCGGCAGCCGCTGACGATATTTGCTTAGTATATGCCCCGACAGGGTTCACGATCATCACATTTATGTTTCGCTTTGCGCACTCTGCCAAATAGGTCATGCGTTCATAGTTCGATGAGCAGATAATGCAGGAATCCACCGCACCCGAATCGAGCATTTCAACCGCATTTGAATAAACCTTAACAGAATCGGGCATTTCGTCCTGTGCTTTTTCAAGGCTTTTTGGATCGGAATCGCAAACCGCCAAAAGCAAAACCCCCGAACATTTATCTTCATCGAGTGCCTTTCTTGCATAATCAATGCCGATTTCGCCCATTCCGATTATGCCGAGTTTCATTTTCTCCAATTTCATTTTCCTCCTGAAAAACTGATAATATACTCAACATTTTCATTATACAATAATTTATTTTGCAATTCTATTGCATTTTTTCGCATAGTGTATTGCAAATAAACGCATAGTATGGTAAAATATCATTATATTTGTAAAAGTTGGTGATTAGGCTTTGCAAAGCTTTTATTTTCAGGACAGCGGTATTTCGGTGCATAAGGATTATGTTGCCGTGCCGAATCCGAACGACTGCGAAATGCACGCTCACGAGATGTTTGAGCTGTATTATTTCATTCGGGGGCTTGGCAGCTATAACATTGAGGGCACGGAATATGAACTCCTCCCCGGTGACATTTTGCTGATGCGTCCGTCCGAAGCGCACACATTATCAATAAAATCGACTAAGCCGTATGAATATGTGTCAATTCACTTTTTGCCGTCGGTTTTCAACGGAATGATAGATGAAACAAAGCTGCTTCGTCCGTTTACACGAAGACCTTTGGGTCAATTGAACCTATATCGTAAAAGCGAGCTGAATAACGAACTGCTGCAGGCGCATATTTTGGAGCTTGCAAACGACGAGGTCAGCGGAGATGAGATGAGAACGCACACGATTGCCTATCTCCTGCCGGTGATCTACGAGCTTGCAATGTGCTATGACAAACGGCACGACGCACAGGATTATAAAGAAAAGCAGGGGTCGGCGAACGACATTATCGGATATGTCAACAACCACCTTTTTGAACAGATAAATCTTGAAACGATCAGCGAACGGTTCTTTTTGTCAAAATCTCAGGTTAACCGAATCTTTAAATCGGCAACAGGCTCGGCTGTTTGGGAATATATCATGATCAAGCGCTTGCTTTTCGCAAGAGAGCGAATCAAGACCGGAGAGGCAATCGGTGATGTATCACGGCTTTGCGGATTTAACGATTATTCGTCGTTTTATCGTGCATATAAAAAGCATTTCGGCTCATCGCCAACGCTCGACGCTCCGAAGTCAAAATAATATTATGCCAAAAATCATGGAGGATTTTTTAAGTTGAAGCACCTTTTAAAATATTTTAAAGGATATATTCCGCAAACGCTTTTAGCGCCGCTTTTTAAGCTGTGCGAGGTAATTTTCGAACTGCTCGTGCCGCTCATCATGCAGCAAATAATCGATGTCGGAATCAAAAACGCAGACAAGCCATATATATTTAAAATGTGCGGATTGCTTGTGCTTTTCGGAATTTGCGGTCTGGGCTTTGCGCTCACAGCACAATATTTCGCCGCAAAATCAGCTGTCGGATTTGCAACCGGACTTCGTTCGGATATGTTCAAAAAAATCAATTCCCTCTCATTTTCACAGCTTGACTATCTCGGCAATTCCACAATAATTACCCGAATGACCACCGATGTCAACCAGCTCCAAAACGGCGTAAACATGATTTTGCGACTGGCGCTTCGTTCGCCGTTCATCGTTTTCGGCGCATTGTTCATGGCATTTTTGATCGACCCGCAATCATCAATCGTTTTTGTAATCACAATTGCCGTGCTTTTTGCGGTCGTTTTCGCAATATTGCTCATCACCATTCCGCTTTATAAAAAAGTTCAGGGCAAGCTTGATAAGGTTCTCAAACGCACCCGTGAAAATCTCCTCGGAATCAGGGTCATTCGTGCGTTTTGCCTTGAAAAATCGGAAAAATCAAAGTTTGAAGATGAAAACTCGGAGCTTAATAAATCTCAGATATTTGTCGGTCGGATTTCGGCGCTTCTCAATCCGCTTACCTATGTTTTAATCAACCTTGCAATCGCCGTTTTGATTTATGTAGGTGCGATTCGTGTTGATTCGGGTCTTTTGACTCAGGGCGCCGTTGTTGCGCTGTATAACTATATGTCGCAGATTTTGGTTGAGCTTGTAAAGCTTGCAAATACCGTAATTTTGACAAATAAATCATTTGCAAGTGCTGCACGAATCAACGATGTTTTGCAGCTTCCCGAAGACGACAATCAATATGCCGACGGCTCACCCGAAAACGCTTCGGCTCCGGCTGTTTGCTTTGACAATGTTTCGCTTAATTACAACAACTCGCCCGAAGCCGCCTTGCAGGATATATCGTTCACTCTGAACGCAGGTGAAACGCTCGGAATAATCGGCTCGACGGGTTCGGGCAAAACCTCGGTTGCAATGATGATTCCGCATTTTTATGAGGCAACCAAAGGCGTTGTAAAAATATTCGGAAAAGATGTTAAAACATATAATAACGAAACGCTTCGCTCGTTTGTCGGAATCGTTTTGCAAACAGCGGCGCTGTTTTCAGGAACGATCAGAGATAATATTCGTTGGGGCAACAACGACGCCGACGATGAAGAAATCATTGACGCGCTCAAAACCGCACAGGCATATGAATTTGTGGCGAAACTGGACAAGGGGCTTGATTCGCCGGTTGCGCAAAACGGAAAGAATTTTTCAGGCGGTCAGCGTCAGCGTCTGTCGGTTGCCCGTGCCATTGTCAAAAAGCCGAAAATCCTCATTTTGGACGATTCCTCATCGGCTCTTGATTATGCGACCGATCTTGAGCTTCGCCGTTCAATCAAAAATCTGCCGTTTAAGCCGACTACCATAATCATTTCGCAAAGAACAGCGTCGGTTATGAGTGCCGACAAGATTTTAGTGCTTGACGACGGCAAGGCTGTCGGGCTTGGAACTCATGAGCAGTTGTTGGAAAATTGCGAAGTATATAAAGAAATTTACAACTGTGCCAACAAATGATAAAAATAATGCAAAACAAAAAGCTATTCGTTTTTAACGAATAGCTTTTTTCATATCCGAATTACAAATCATAATGCGCCGATTTTTTTAAGGAAGGACTCAATATAATTATAATATGCGTTAAAATCCACCTTTACCGACTCCGCATGAGCCGCACCTTTTACGCTGATCATCTCTTTATATCCGATTTTCTTCGCGTTATAATTCTCTTTGAGCATATAATAGGGCACAAATTTATCGTTCTCGCCATGAATAAACAGCATCGGCATTTTCGACCGTGCAACGCCGTCAATCGGGCGCACATCGCTCATTTTAAAGCCGTATTTAAGCCTAATGAGCCTTGATGAGATCGGCACAAACGGATATTTCGGAAGATGAAACAGCGCTTTGATCGAGCAATCAACCTGCTCCTCAAGCGTTGAATAGCCGCAATCCTCCACAACAAAATCAAGATTATCATCTTCTCCCGATTCAAGCATTACCGTTGCCGCTCCCATGCTCTCGCCGTGCGTTCCGATAATCAACCTCTCGCCCTTGAATCTGTCACGAACAAAGTCGCAAACCGTTTTCAAATCGTCCTTTTCATACCAACCCATTGATGTGAAATTGCGTTCGTTGTCGCCGTGGTTGCGGTGGTCGTATATTACGCAGTCAAAACCGAGCGACAGATAAATTCTCGCATACTTAACGCTGCCGAAAAGCGACGATGTGAACCCGTGGCAAATCACCGCAACACGCCGAATACCGTCTTTTTTCGGGCAATCGGACTTTATGTACCGGCCGCCGAGGGTGTAGCCATATTGCGATTTTATGCTTATTTTTTCTTTGTCGTAGCTATCAAAAACCGCCCTGTCAAATCCCCAGAAATCGGTTTCACTCTGCATTGCCGCTTCACCTCTCGGATTTTTCGGGTGAAGCATATATTTCGCCGTGAACGAGCATATTATCAAGGTTAGAATTATGAGCAAGGCTACCGCCGCAATCAACCAAATCCACCACATAAAATCATCTCCTCATAAAACAAACTCGGACAGATGTGTTACCAAATGTCCGAGCCGATTTTATCATTTATTTATCGTCGTGATCGAAAATGTCACTTTCAGGTGTGAAAGCCTTTTGTTCATCATTTGAATGAGAGTCATCCGTCTCCGGCTTCTCAGCCTCGTCAATCAAAGGTGCCGCACCGTTCATGATGTCCTTGAAACGCTCGCCGTCAATCTTTTCATTATAGAAAAGCTCTTTTGCAACAGCGTCAAGCTTATCCATGTGCGCTTTCAAAATGCTGATTGCGTGATCATATTCGGTCGAAACGATTCGCTCGATTTCCTCATCAATGACTGCGGAAATCTTTTCGGAATAGCTCGGTGTTGATGAGAAATCTCTGCCAAGGAACACTTCACCCTGGTCGTTGCCGAGGCAAATCGGACCGATTTTTTCGCTGAATCCATATTTCGTAACCATTGCTCTCGCATTTTCGGTTGCACGCTGAATGTCATTTGAAGCGCCTGTGCAAATATCGTCCTGAGTCAATGCCTCAGCCGCTCTGCCGCCGAGTAACGAGCAAATGTCCTCGGTCATTTTCTTCTTGGATACGTGCTGATTGTCGTTATCGGGAATATACATCGTATATCCTGCCGCCATGCCTCTCGGAATAATCGAGATCTGATGAACGGGGTCTTGAGTCGGCAAATTGAACGATACGATCGCGTGGCCTGCCTCGTGATATGATGTAATCCACTTATCACGGTCGGTGATGACATGAGATTTCTTCTCAGTACCCATCATAACTCTGACGGTTGCGTCCTCAATGTTCTTCTCAACGATCGCTTTTTTGCCTTCTCTTACAGCAAGCAATGCCGCTTCATTGAGCAGGTTTTCAAGGTCAGCGCCCGTAAAGCCTGCGGTCGACTGTGCAATTGTTCTGAGATTGACGTCGGGTCCGAGTGGCTTTCCTCTTGAATGAACCTTCAAAATTTCCTCTCGGCCTTTGACATCGGGATAATTTACAACGATCTGTCTGTCAAAACGACCCGGTCTTAACAATGCTTTATCCAAAATGTCCGCACGGTTTGTTGCGGCAATTACGATTACGCCTTCATTTGCGCCGAAACCGTCCATCTCAACAAGAAGCTGGTTGAGCGTTTGCTCTCGCTCATCATGACCGCCGCCGAGACCTGCGCCTCTTTGACGACCGACTGCGTCGATCTCGTCAATGAACACGATTGCCGGTGAATTTTTCTTCGCCTGTTCAAACAAATCACGAACACGCGACGCACCGACGCCGACAAACATTTCCACAAAATCAGAACCCGAAATTGAGAAAAACGGAACGCCGGCTTCGCCCGCAACCGCTTTTGCAAGCAATGTTTTACCTGTGCCGGGAGGGCCTACAAGCAAAACACCTTTCGGAATTCGAGCGCCGAGTTCATTAAATTTTTCGGGGCTTTTAAGGAATTCCACAACCTCTTCAAGCTCCGCCTTTTCTTCATCGGCACCCGCAACATCGGCAAATTTTGTCTTTTTCTTTTCATCGGCATTATTTTTGAATTTCATTTTGCCGAAATTAAGCGTTTTATCACCGCCGCCCATTGCGCTCATTCGCCTTGTCATCATTACAAGCACAATCACGCAAACGGCGATTGTCAAAATTGACGGAAGGAAGCTGTAAAGCCAGTTCATTTCTCCGCCGTAACGGAAATCATATGGTACATTGCCGTTGGTTTTAATTGTTCCGCTCTTGATGAGCTCGTCACGCTCTTTCGTGACCTCTTTCCAGTCGTTGATGAAAAGCTCGGAGTCGGGAACCGAATATTTAATCACGGTTTTCGGGTCGGAACGCAGGGTATAATCAAGCTCACGGCTTGACAAATTCAGCGAAAACTCCGCAATTTTATCTTGCTTGAACAGATCGAGCATATCGGAATATTTCATCTCGGCTGTCTGTAGATTTGACCCCCACATCACCGCAACCATTACAACGATCAGCAACGGAACTGCAAGATAGAGCAAAATATTTTTAAGATTTTTAATGATGTTTCACTCCTTTTATGTTTTTAACAATGAGCGCTCGCTTTGTGTTTTCATCGACGGCATATTTATCCGTCACACCCAGTCGCTCGATCCAAATAATATCGTTTTTATCGTTTGACAAAATGCCCAGTCTATTCCGTTCGTTTACAGGGATTTTTTGTTCATTGAATAGCTTTTTAAGGCTTTTATTATGTCTTCCTTTAAGCCTTGCTTCATCTCCCGCAATTCTTGAACGCATTATCAAACTATTGCCCATTTTATCACAGTCAACGGCATTTTTTAATAATAAATTGTTAATTTTTTGTTTTTCAAATAATTCTTCGCCCGAAATCACACAAAATTCATATATTTTATATGGCGTGACAGTTTGATTTATGTTAAATTCGGTGCAAAACGGAATCGGTTCGTCATTTGACGGAATGCCGACTTCGATTTTTCCGTTTTTTACATAAATGAAGTTGCCGCCGTGAATCTGCGCCTGTTTGCCATTTTGTCGAATCGCCTCGACCGCCGTGCAAATTTGAGAATATTCGGGGGTTATGCCAAGCTTATTTTTGCACAAAATCCGCAAATATTCCGCAATCACCGCATCATTGCATTTGGCAATTTCATCAGCTCCGACATCCGATTCAATCAAACTTTCGGCGCTTGATTTAATATAATCCTCTGCCGCTCCTGCAGTTTTTGACAGCCGTTTTGCCGCTTGCAAAAACGACGGATTGATTGAAACAAGCTGCGGCAAAACATTGTGCCGAATCTTGTTTCTGGTATAATCATCAGTAAGGTTTGTCGAATCGGTGACATAATCTTGACCGATATTTTCTAAATATTCCTCAATTTCGTCCCGTGAAATTTCAATCAACGGACGAATCACGCCCGGGCGCTTATAGGCAATCGAGCAAAGCCCATTCAGCGAACAGCCTCGTGTAATATTAAAAATGAGCGTTTCCGCAAGGTCGTTGAGATTATGAGCCGTTGCAAGAACCGAGCCGATTTTTTCGCAATGCTCAAAAAACAAAGCATATCGCCGGGTTCTCGCATATTCCTCTGTGCCCATATGATTTTCTTTAGCACCCTGCAAAATGTTTTCGCTGAAAACATTCAGAGGAATGTCATTTTCACAGCAAAGCCCTCTTACAAAGTTCTCGTCCCTGTCCGACTCGTCTCCTCTGAGATTATGGTTAAGATGAACCGCGTCAATCGAGATTTCAAGCTGCTTTGAAAGGCTGATAAACGACTTCAGCAAAGCGACCGAATCCGCACCGCCCGAAAGCGCCACGGTAACCTTGTCTCCGGGCTTTATCATGTCATATTCATTTACGGTGCGAAGCACCTTGTCAATCATCTGCATTGTCGTCATGAATAAATTCGGGTGTGGTAAATCGTGTAAACTGACCGTCAAAATGAAGCGGAACATCGCCGACTTCGCCGTGACGGTTTTTTGCGATTATGCAGGTTGCCTGTGATTTATCAAGCTCTTCGGGGTTGTTTGAATCGGAAGAATAATAGACCTCACGATACAAAAACCAAACCGTGTCTGCGTCCTGCTCGATAGAGCCCGAATCACGAAGGTCGGAGAGCATCGGTCGGTGAGATTTACCCTTTGTTTCGGTGCCGCGGTTGAGCTGTGCGCAGGCGATCACAGGGACCATCAATTCCTTTGCCATTGCTTTAAGGTTGGTGGTAATTTCCTGCATTTCAAGCGCTCTTGCACTTCCGTAATCTTTATTTGAATGCATAAGGCCAAGATAGTCTATTATAACCAAATCGACTCTTCTCATTCGTCTGAGTCTTGCTTTAATTTCGGGAACGGTGATTCCCGGTGTTTCGTCAAGATATATATTGGTTTCCGACAACAGTCCGCAAGCCTTTGCAAACCGCTTCCATTCATCATCGTCAAGCTCGCCTGTTCTGAGCTTTGACGATACGATCGACGCTTCGTTTGCAATCAGTCGTTCCGCTAACTGTTCGCGGGTCATTTCAAGCGAGAATATGCATACCGTGCGTTTCGGGTCGCTTCTTACGACATTTGATGCAATGTTCAGCGCCATACTTGTTTTACCCATGCCGGGTCGAGCACCGAGAATTATGAGGTCGGAACGGTGCATTCCCGTTGTAAGCTTGTCAATTCCCGAAAATCCGGTGGAAATTCCGACAAACTCCGCTTTTGTGTCCTCATGGGTCAATTTGTCGATTCGCTCCATCGTCTCGCCGGTAATTACATCTTTGATGTGCTTGAGTCCGCCGTTTTCTCTGCCCTGTCTGATTTCGTAAATGCTCTGCTCTGCTTTGTCAAGCAGCAAATTTGCGTCAACACCCTCGTCTGCCGCCTGTGCAATTATGTCACGAGAAGCCAAAATCAGCGACCGAACATAATATTTTTCCTTGATTATGTTGGCATATGATTCGATATTTGCGGTTGTCGGAACGATTTTTCCGAGCTGCAAAAGATATTCCTTGCCGCCTGCGTCGTCATATACGCCCTGCTTTTTAAGCTCGGCTAAAACCGTTACAACATCTATCGGCTTTGACAGAGAGTACATTTCATATATGATTTTATACATTGCGACGTGCTGGGGCAAATAGAAATTTTCGGGTTTCAAAATGTCCGCAATCGTGATAATACAACTCGGATCAATAAGCACCGAACCCAAAACCGCCTGTTCCGCTTCAAGCGAAAAAGGCAAGGTTGCGCCGTCGGCATTTAACAGCAACTCATCCGCCATTTTTTCAAATCCTTTCAAGTGGGCATTAAAATTCGGGGGTTTAGCAAGATAGATTTATGATTATTCCGGGATTACCGCAACGGTCATCTCGGCAACGATTCCCTGATAGGTCTTAACTTCGATTTTGTAACTGCCGAGTTCCTTGATTTCGGGTGCTGTGATTTTGCGTTTATCGACCGAAAATCCATATTTTTTGGTAAGCAACGCCGCAATTTCCTTTGTGGTAACTGCGCCGAAAAGACGGCCGTTTTCGCCTGCTTTTGCGGATAGCTTGACAATTTCGCCCGACAGCTTATCGGCCTGAGCCTGAGCCTCGGCTTTTTCTTCTGCCTTGTGATGAGCCGCCGCCGCATTTTTGTTGTTAAATTCATTCATTGCCTGTGCGGTTGCTTCGATTGCAAGATTTTTCGGCAACAAAAAGTTGCGTGCATATCCGTCCGATACATTTTTAAGTTCGCCTTTTTTGCCGACGCCCTTAACATCCTGTTGAAAAATAACCTTCATAATTTAAGTCGTTCCTTTCAAAATTTAGTTTGATTATTGTAAAATCAGCGTATATATATCGCAATTTGCGAGTTTATCAAAATGTTCTTTGGTTTCAAACGCTTTTTGCCACTTTTTCAAGGTCAAGTCGTTAAATCCATATCTCATTGCAACATCAACCATGCGCTTTTCAAGCATACACACGCCGTCCGGGTGCGAAACATAATCGCAAAGCTGACCCAAACGGTCATAATCGTCATATTGAACAGACGCAAGATAATTTTCAATAAAATTCGTCTGCTCTTTTGAAATATCCATTTTGCCGAGATATTCGTTTATGTCTTTTGTCATAAATGAATGGGTAAGACAAATTCGTGCAACGCCGTCAAATCCCAGCGCCGTCATGTAATCATAACCCTCGATAATATGCCGAATGTTGCAAACGCCGACTCGTCTGCCGATGTCATGAAGAAGCGAATTGACAAATGCACGCTCAGAATCAAGCCCGCATTTATCCGCAATTTTTTCGGCAGCATTCGCTGCAATCACACAATGCTCACGCCATCTTCCGGGGTTCAAGGCAACGCCCTCGTCGAGCAGCTTCATTGCCGTATTCTTGTCGGGATAGTTCGTGTTCATCTTCATCTTAACCTCTGCTCAGTTTATATGTATCGATCGCCGCTTTGAGCTTTTCGTTTGCGTCCTCAAGAGTGCCGCCGACGATCTGCGCCGCCGCCATTGTCTGATGTCCGCCGCCGCCGAGCGACTCCATTATCAACTGAACATTAACAGCGCCAAATGACCTTGCCGAAATGTTAACGGTATCTTTTTCGATATACATTACAAATGACGCGTCAACACCCTGAATCGACAAAAGCTCGTCAGCCGCCTGTGATGATGCAATTCGGCAGGCTTTGCAGCTCGGCGGACAGGATGAGATAGCATATCTGCCGTAAAGCGTTGCGTTTGCAACAATGCTTGCACGGGCGGTATATGTATCGAGCGAATCCGCAAACAGCCGTTTGACATTCACGGGGTCTGCGCCCTTAGAACGCAGATATGCAGACGCTTCAAAGGTTCTTGTGCTTGTTTTCATCACAAAGTTTCTGGTATCAAGCGATATGCCCGAAAGCAGCGCCTCCGCCTGAACCTTTCCGATGGAATTCGTGCCCATATATTGCAAAAGCTCGGTTACCATTTCGCAGGCGCTTGACGCCGACGGATCATGGTAGAAAAGCAATGAATTATCAATGAAATCGACTGTCTGACGGTGATGGTCGATTACGACGACCGTAGACGCTTTTTCATACACCGCACGGCTTTCGACAAATGACGGACGGTGAGTGTCAACGATTATGAGCAGCGTTTTTTGATTGATATGCATTGCCGCCGTTTCTGGCTTTTCAATGAAATCAAGCTGTTTTTGGCTCTGTTTGACATATTCTATCAGCGGTCGTGCAAGTGATTTTTTCTCATCGACAACGATTTTTGCCGACTTGCCCATCGACTGAACGGCGCTGCAAAGCGCATATGCCGCACCGAAGCTGTCCATATCCGAATAGGCATGACCCATGACAAGGACATTTTCGCTGTTTTCGATCAGCTTTTTAAGCGTTGCCGCAATTACTCTTGTTCTGACTCGGCTGTTCACCTGTGCGGCTTGAGTCACACCGCCGAAGAACGAAAATTCATCTTTATTTTTAATTACCGCCTGATCTCCGCCTCGTCCGAGCGCCATGTCAAGCGCATTGTTGGCATATTCGACGCATTCGACGATGTTTGCGCCGCCGAGACCGACGCCGATCGAAAGACTCGCCGCTCCTCTGTCGCCGAAATTAAGCTCACGCACCTTTGAAAGCACCGAAAATTTATCTTCTCGGATTTTTTCATATCCTCGAAAATCGGTCACAAGCAAATATCTCGTTGAGGAAATTTTCTGCAAAAATCCGCCGCATACCGCTGAAATCATCTCAATTTGTCGCTCAATTTCGCCTTTGATTTCGGTTTTTTGGCTCTCAAGCGCATTTTTCAAAAGCAAATCAAGCCCGTCAACATGAATCATCATCATGCACGGGCGGGTTTCACGATAGCTTTGCGCAATCTTGAAGTTGCTTGTATCGTCGATGAAGAAGAACATATGCTGGTTGTTCATGTCTTCGTCAAAATCATAGACAAACACAAGATATTTTCTGCCTTTGCAGTCGATTCTCGTTTTGCCGTTATCTTTTAATCTGCGAATGTCCTCATCGCTGAAAAACAGGCTTTGCGGCTCGGCAAACACATCATTGCCATGCAAAAGCGACGAACGGAAATTTTCGTTGTACCATGTAATTTCGCCGGTCGAGTTTGTCACCATTATCGGAATTACAAAATCGGCAAGCGTTCGTGTGCCCGACCCCTGAACGGTCCTCGCCGCACTTGCAAAATAATGTTGAAGGTTATTCTTCATCATCAAAAAGCTGATGATGAACACAGCGGTCATCACGATTGCGACGATCAGTTCAACAACCATCAAAGTTGCGTCATAAAAATAAGCGACAGCCGCAAAGATATAGAGCACGGCGATCATTGCGACAGCGGCAGGCAAAGTCGCCGTCAAAAACTTCTTTTTCATTTCAACTAACCTCTGTTTTTGCGTAAATTCTTAAATTTAATCATATATTTTATTCGACATCGACAACATCACTGTTATTTTTTGCAAACCGCTCAAGCGGGTCGATTTCGACATTTCGCCTTTCGGCGATTTTCTGGCTGTTATAGGGTCCGATTCCGTAACGAACGCCCGAAACGGAAAATACCGCTTCTTTTATCGCCTCATACATTTTCGGATTTCCGTTGATGAGCGGTCGAAAGCTTGGATTGGGTGCGTCTATCAAAAGTCTCGTGCCGCTGATATATGCACTCGATTCGTCCATTACCGCATGAAGCATCGGCTGAGCTGACGACAGCCGCTCCATTACCTCCGCCCAATTATCAAACGGTATTACTTCATCTGTCGAATTTTGCGTCGCATTATTATTGTTTTGAGTCGGTTTTGGCTCATTATTCATATTGCCGGCAGCGTTTGGACTATTTGGCTCAGCATTATCTTTTTTCGGCATATCTGGTGCATTTTCGCCTGCTTGCACCATTGGTACGCCGTGTTTTATCTTTTCTTCGAGCGCCGCAATTCTTGAAACGAGCGCTTCGACAGACGAATCAAGGCTCGGCACGCAAAGTCTTATCATTGTCGTTTCGACAGCGCCTCTTTTGTCGCCGCCGCTCTTCATTGCCTTGACGCATTCGGAAATCATCGACACCGCATACATCATATTTTCAAACTTGATTGATTTTGACTGCTTTTCGATCTCGTCAAGCTCTTCGTTCGTTGCGGTTATCAAATCACGAAAGCCCTTTGTCGTCTTTGCGACCATCAAATCTCTGTAATGAGAAATCAATTCAAAGCAAAGCCGCTCCATGTCGCACGAAGCATTATAGAGCGTGTTTATCTCGCCAAGAAGTGCGGCGGTGTCTTTTTTCTCAATCAGCTCCGCAATCTTGAAAACATAGCTTTTGTCAATCAATCCGACCGACTGTGCAACTCCCTGTTCGGTCACGCTTCCCGACACGCCCGCGCAAAGGTCAAGCATCGACACCGCATCTCTCATTCCGCCGTCGGCAAGCTTTGCAATCAATTTGAGCGCATTTTCGTCGGCATCAAAGCCTTCTTTATCACAAATATATCTCAATCTGTCCGCAATTACCGCCGCCGGGATTCGGGAAAAATCATAACGCTGGCATCGGGACAAAATCGTTGCCGGGATTTTATGGACTTCGGTGGTTGCGAGAATAAAAATGGCGTGTGAGGGCGGCTCTTCAAGCGTTTTGAGCAACGCATTGAACGCACCGTCCGAGAGCATATGAACCTCGTCGATGATATATACCTTATATTTCGCGGAAATCGGCGCATAGGCGATTTTTTCACGCAGCTCACGAATGTTGTCAACACCGTTGTTGGAAGCGGCGTCAATCTCGACGACATCGAGCACCGAGCCGTTGTCGATTCCTCGGCACATCTCACATTCACAGCATGGGTCGCCGTTTTGCGGGTTAAGGCAATTTACCGCTTTTGAAAGTATTTTTGCGGTCGATGTTTTGCCCGTTCCGCGTGATCCCGTAAACAAATATGCATGGGACGGTGTGCCGTTCGCTATTTGATTTTTCAGCGTTTGAGAAACATGATCCTGACCGTAAACATCGGAAAAGGTCGACGGTCGATATTTTCGGTACAACGCTCTGTGCATTTTTGCCTCGCTCCTTAAAAATAATGAATTATTAAAATAAAAAATGCCCATACCCTTAAGTCTGCGGACGAACAGGTTTACTGCGGCGCACGGACACTGCCGCTTAATGCTGCTCGGTTCCCCGCCTGACATGGTTCACAGCGGTCCGTCGCACAGGACCCGCACATCCGCATACTTAAAAGTACGGACAGCTAAATCTTATTAACTTTTTGCGTAACATTCGGCGTTTATATATTTTAACACATATAAATCAAAATATCAAGCTATTTTTACATTTTGTCAATAATGCCGAGTCTGTACTGCTTAGGCGATTTTTGCTTATATTTCTTGAACTGCTCGATAAAATAGCTTGCGGTCGAAAAACCGACCTCGTCCGCAATTTCCGATATGCTCTTGTCGGTGGTTGACAAAAGCTGTTCCGCCTTGGTTATTCTGACATAATTAAGATATTCCGTGAAGCTTTGATTCATTACCCTTTTAAAGCTGCGTGAAAAATAGCTGTAGCTCAAATTGCAATAGTCCGCCGCCGCTTTTGCGGTCGCAGTCGAATAATTTTCCGAGACATATTCGGTCACCGACTGAACCGTTTTTATCATATCGTCGGAATAATCGAATCTGTCGAGTGCGTCAATATTGTTTTTTTGCCAGTGACGAAGCACCCAAAGGAAAATTCGCAAAATATCCGCACGAATCGCAAGCTCAAATCCATATTCACGACGGTTCCATTCATACATTATATTTGTCGCCGTGTCATGAATGAAATTGTCATCGCCGTCAACATTTATCACCCGCTCGTGCTTAGAATCGACGATTATGAACGGCAAGAGATATTTCATCTCAAACACCGTCTGTTCGCCCGTATAGAGCACTTCGGGCAACAGCTTTATCACAACATAGTGAGCGTCGGCACGGTCAAAATATACCTCATGATCCTCTTTTGCGTTGATAATCGCAAGGTCGCCGGTTTTAAACCGATAGCGCCTGCCGTTGATATATATGTCCGAATCGGTGCTGATGCTGTAAAGAATTTCGATGTAATCGTGATAATGCGGCTCGGGTATTTTCTTTTTATATTTCGGCACATTAAGCAGCATACATTGAAACGGCATTTCAATTCCGTCAAGCTTAAATTTTCCCTCGTCAAATCCCTTGTTCATAATTATAAATAATACCTCGATGACAAAAATTTGATATTTTTGAATAAATATATTGTAACATATTTTATTGCAATATGCTATACTTTGAGCGAAATAAAAAATAATATTTTTTTAAGAGGTGTTTTGAATGGAGAATAAAATCAAAATCGGAATCATCGGCTGCGGCGGAATTGCAAACGGCGCTCACAAGCCGCCCTATGACAGCATGGAAGATGTTGAGATCGTTGCTTGCTGTGACATCATCAAGGACCGTGCGGTGAGCCTTGCAAAGCATTTCGGTAACGACGAATCAAAAGCATTCACCGACTACAAAGAAATGATCGAAAAGGTCGAGCTTGACGCTGTTGACATCTGCACACCAAACTATCTTCATTCGATAATTGCGGTTTATGCACTGGAACACGGACTTAATGTATTTTGTGAAAAGCCCGACGCAATTTCGGTTGTGGAAGCCGAAAAGATGAAAGCGGCGGCTGAAAAATCGGGCAAAATGCTGATGGTAATGAGAAACAACAGATATATGCCCTCGTCAACATATCTCAGAAAATATATTGACGCCGGCAAAATGGGCGAAATATATACCGCTCGATGCGCTTGGCGCAGAAGAAGAGGAATTCCGGGAAAAGGCGGCTGGTTCACGACTAAAGAACAGTCGGGCGGCGGTCCGCTGATCGACCTCGGCGTTCACATGATCGACCTTGCAATGTGGCTGATGGGCAACCCGACGCCTGTTGCGGTAAGCGGTGCGACATATTGCAAATTTGCAAATGACGAAAGCGAGAGCGATTCGATTCATTCAAAATTCGGCGACGCGGTAAAGGGCGGCACATTTGATGTTGAGGATCTTGCAATGGGCTTCATTCGTTTTGACAACGGCGCTGTTTTGCAGATCGAGTTCTCATGGGCGTCGAACATCGAAAAAGAATGCACCTTCGTTGAGCTTCGAGGAACAAAATCGGGCGCATATTTACAATATGACGAGCCCACTCTTAAAATATTTACCGAAGAAAACGGCTGCTCGGTTGACATTCAGCCGAAATTTGCCCCCGCTCCGTCGGGTCATGATGCTAACCTGCGTCATTTTGTCGATTGCCTTAAAAACGGCACAAAACCGATGTTTGTACCCGAACAGGGCGTCAACATGGTCAAAATCCTTGAAGCAATTTACAAATCGGCTGAAATCGGCAAAGAGGTTATACTCTAAACCTTATCTGAATTTTAAAGGAGATGTATTATACAATGGAACTTTGTGTAATGAACCCTGTGCTTAATTCATATTCGTTTGAAGAAGCGCTGAAATATTTACATTCGCTCGGTGTTCAATCAATGGAGATCGGTGCGGGCGGATTTCCGGGAAACAATCATTTGAAACCAGAAGAGATAATCGGCAACGAAAAAGCCGCAAAGGATTATCTTGATTTAATGGCGAAATATGATATGAAAATTGCGGCAATTTGCTGTCACGGCAATCCGCTTCATCCTCAAAAGGAAATCGCCGAGGACTATGACCGACAGTTCAAAAACGCAATCCTTGCGGCAGAACAGCTCGGCGTTGATACAATAATCGGATTTGCAGGCTGTCCGGGCGACTGCGATGATTCAAAATATCCGAACTGGGTAACCTGCCCGTGGCCGGATGATTTTTCAAAAATTCTCGATTGGCAGTGGAACGAAAAAGTAATCCCCTATTGGAAAGACACCGCAGAATTTGCAAAATCTCACGGCATTAAGAAAATCGCATTTGAAATGCACCCGGGATTTGTGGTATATAACCCCGAAACCTGCATTCGTCTTAGAAATGCCGTCGGCGACATAATCGGCGCAAATGTCGATCCGTCGCACCTTTTCTGGCAGGGAATCGACCCTGTTGAGGCAATCAGATTCTTAGGCGAAAACAATGCGATTTATCATTTTCACGCAAAAGACACGCTGATTGACAAGACAAATCGCAGCGTCAACGGTGTGCTTGATACCAAACCCTACGGCGACATTCTCCACCGTTCATGGGTATTCAGAACGATCGGCTACGGTCACGGCAAAGAAACCTGGAACAGCATCATCTCGATGTTAAAGGCAGTCGGTTATGACGGCGCAATCAGCATTGAGCATGAGGACGGTCTGATGTCCCCCGAAGAGGGTCTTGAAAAAGCAATCGCCTTTTTGAAAGATGTTCTCATCTACAAAAAAGCAGGCGAAATGTGGTGGGCATAAATCTTGCTTGATTATCGCCTTGATTAACGCCATGCCGTTATTTTTAAAATATAGGCTTAATGAATATATATTATATTCAGGAGAAAAAAACTTATTATTATAAAGCTTTTTGCTTTGGAAAATCGGTGGTTTTATTATGAATGAAAAACGATACAAGCTTGGAATCGTTGGATTCGGCGGCATGGCGTCGGGTCACAACGAGTGCTTAAAATATCATGATGTCAGAGTCGATGTAAAGGGCGTTTATGACATAAACGAGCATAGATGCGACTTTGCAAAAGAAAAAGGTCTCCATGTTTATTCATCTCGTGAAGAATTGCTTAGTGACCCCGAGCTTGATATGGTTTTGGTTGCGACCTCGAACGAGGCACATAAAGAAATATGCATTGACGCACTCCGCCACAAAAAACACGTTATTTGTGAAAAGCCCGCCACCCTTTCGTCCGCTGAGCTTTGCGAGATAATTGAGGTGGCAAAGCAGGAAAACCGCATTTTCACGATCGACCAAAACCGCAGAACAAACAGAGATTTTGTTCTGATGATGAGAAATGTCAGAAGCGGAATCATCGGCGAGCCGTATGTTATCGAATCCCGTGTTGAGGGGTCGAGAGGAATGCCCAAAGGCTGGCGCACAATCAAAGCGCTCGGTGGCGGAATGATGCTTGACTGGGGCGTTCACCTCATCGACCAGATAATGTTCATGTATGATAACAAGGTCACGAGCGTATATTGCAAGATGTTTTCAATCGATTATCCTGATGTTGACGATAATTTCAGACTGGATTTTCAGCTTGAAAACGGCCCGCTTGTGCATATTGAAGTATCGACAAATAACTTCATCACCCACCCACGGTGGTATGTTTTGGGTCGTGACGGAACGCTTCAGATCGATGATTGGAACTGCGAGGGCAAAATCGTCCGCTGCAAAGACAAACAATCACAGTGGGATGAGGAAATCATATATACGAAAGCGGGTCCGACAAAGACAATGGCGCCGAGACGCAGCGATACCGTTGAAACTATCGAGCTTCATGAACCGACAGATGTTGTTGACGATATATTCGTCGTATATCAAGGCTTTGTCCGTGCAATCGAGGGCGGAGAGTTATATGTTAAGCCTGAACAGGCACTCAGGGTCATGAAGGTAATGGAAGCGGCGTTTGAGTCGGACAAAAATAATGCTGTTATCAAGACAGATATATAAACAATAATTGCAATAAAGGTGATTTGAAATGATCAGAGTTACTGTATGGAACGAATTTTTCCATGAATCATGTCAGGAAGAAATCAGAAAGATATATCCAAACGGAATCCACGGCTGCATTGCCGACTTTTTGGGTAAGGAAGACGACATTGAGGTTCGCACCGCAACGCTTTATGACGAAGAATGCGGATTGACCGAGGAAGTGCTTAAAAATACAGATGTATTGATTTGGTGGGCGCATTGCAAGCATGGTGATGTTCCCGACGAGATCGCCGAGCGTGTTCATCAGGAAGTGCTCAAGGGCATGGGCATAATCTTCCTCCATTCGGCTCATTTGTCAAAGCCGTTCAGACTGTTGATGGGAACATCATGCAGACTTTGCTGGAGAGAAAGCGGAGATTTTGAGCGTGTTTGGGTCGTTGATCCGTCACACCCGATTGCGCAAGGCCTCGGACGCTATTTCAACCTGCCTCATGAGGAAATGTACGGCGAGCCGTTTGGAATCCCCGAACCCGAAAAGCTTGTGTTCTCAGGCTGGTTTGAGGGCGGAGAAACATTCCGTTCGGGCTGTTGCTGGCGCAGAGGATATGGCAAAGTGTTCTATTTCCAGCCCGGTCACGAAGCATATCCGACCTATTATGATGAAAATGTACGAACCGTCATCAAAAATGCGGTAAGATGGTGTCATGAACCGTACCGTGTAGATGAAATCGTCGGTCCGATGGTTGAAAAGCCCGACAAAGATTAAATTTCGGCGATAATTTATAGAATATAGAATCATAAAAACAGAAGTACGGTATAATCATTACTCGTACTTCTGTTTTTATATTGATGATTAGGAAATTCGTCACGCTTTTGCCTCGACAAACCAGCGGTTATCGTCCAAAAAAAGATAGGTAAGATTATTGCCGATTTTGCAGGTATATCGCACGCCGTCACCGCCTGCTTTGAGCGACGCAGCTCTGCACACGCTGACAACACGGTCGATGTTGTAAACCGTGCCGTCCTCCCAAAAGATACATTCCGGGATTATTGTTCCGTCAATATCAAAAACGGCTGTAACCTGAACATACGCCTTTCTCGGCATTTCTCACCACTCCCTTCCGATTGTCGAACACTTGTTCGTCTGTATATTCATTTTACCCCGAAACATCCTCTTTGTCAAGTGGTATTTTTTATATATTTTTCGCCGTTCCAACATATAAAAAATCCCCCAAAGCGTTTTGGGTAACACCGGATTTATAACGCTTTGAGGAACTGAATTTTATTATATTGAATATTTATCCGCTACTCAGAAAATTTCGTCACGGTCGTCGTCATTTTTGCATTCGCAACGTTCTCGGTGATTGCAAAAGCTGTCCGAAAAACAAAACATGGCTGTAAGCATGAGTGTAAACAGAAACATTACGATTCCGAAAAGAATTGTTGACAAAACGAATGCGGTTGTCGGTGACAAAACAATTGTGAAGATTGCGGCAACAAGCGTTGCGACAGCTGTTCCGATCACAAAACCACGGTCGGCGCATATCGCACGGCGCAGTCTCATGCAATCACGGTTGCACGATGATATTAAATTTGCCGTAAGCATAAATAATGCAACAACAGCGGAAAAAATGATTATAAACGGCAGAGCGAATGCGGTGATGTTTGTGATAAACTCAAAAAACATGAGAATCCCCGACGCCGTGCCAACGATTACACTGATGATAATGCCAATGCATTTGCTAAATGGTGAGCTGCACATTTGTACTTTCTCCTTTAATATTATTTTCGCCATTTTAAGTGGCATTATCATTATATTCAGCTTGTCTGAATTTTGTTTATAAAGGTTTGAGAGTTTTTTACGATGGGAACTTTTTATAAAAAGTTTCCCCCACATCAATATAAATATTGATGATGCTCTTCTCCAAAAAACTTTCATTATAAAAAATAAGATAGAAGTACAGCGTTAGGATGGCTTGTACTTCTGTTTTTATATTATTCTGTATTATATATGATGCCGCCGCACCCCACGATTTTATTGTCCATACAAATATATATATTTAGAAGTTGGTGGTATTGTAACGCATTACATAATTGAATTTTTTCATAAATAAAGTTTTTGAAAAGAGCGCGAGAGAAACTTTTTACAAAAAGTTTCTCTCGCATAAATTTTACCTAATAATATTAAATTGAATGTGCTCATGCCGCACGGGCACACCATTTCTCATGCAAGAAATGGCGGAAAGTGCATTTAAGGGCT
>CAKRRH010000027.1 GCA_934394855.1 uncultured Eubacteriales bacterium | reverse complement strand
TTATGTGGGGGAAACTTTTTTGTAAAAAAGTTTCCCCCACACCCCTTTCAAAAAACTTTATTTATGAGAATTTTTTATTATGATAAAGCCAAACAATACTCACTGCCTCTAAATATACAATTATTTATTTAACAACCGTAGGGTGCGTTGTCCTCGGCGCACCGAATACGAACATATCCATAGCAAAAACAGAAGTACAAGCCACCCTAACGCTGTACCTCTGTTTTATTTTTTATAATAAAAGTTTTTTGGAAGAGCGCGAGAAACCCTTTTTACAAAAAAGGTTTCCCACAAAAATATAAAATTATTTCAACTAAAAAAATAGCATAAACAAGGCGGTTTTCTCATACATATTAGCAAAAGACGAGTATTAGCGGAAAGAGAGGACTGTCATGAACACTAACAGCAACATATACGGTGACATTGCCGCACGGACCGGAGGCGACATATACATTGGGGTGGTAGGACCGGTCAGGACGGGCAAATCCACCTTTATCAAGCGGTTTATGGATGAGCTTGTAATACCGCATATAAACGATAACTATCAAAGAGACAGGGCAAACGACGAATTGCCGCAATCAAGCGGCGGCAGGACGATCATGACGACCGAACCGAAATTTATTCCCGAAAATGCGGTGAGGGTAACGCTTGACGATAATGCCGCTTTTTCGGTGCGTATGATCGATTGTGTGGGATATATTGTTCCGAGTGCGATCGGATATATTGAAAACGACCAGCCGAGAATGGTGATGACACCGTGGTATGATGAGCCGATTCCGTTTAACATGGCGGCTGAAATCGGAACGCAAAAGGTCATTAACGAGCACTCGACGATCGGGCTTGTTGTGACGACCGACGGCAGCATCAGTGACATTGACCGTGAGGAATATGAGGAAGTCGAGCAACGGGTAATTGAGGAGCTGAAAGCAATCAACAAACCGTTCATCGTTTTGCTCAACTGCGTTGACCCAATGACCGAAAAGGCGCAGACAATGGCGGACAGCTTGAGTGAAAAATATGGCGTGCCTGTAATGGCGGTAAGCTGTGCCGACCTTGACGAGGCACAGATCAAGCAAATTATCTCAAAGGTTCTGTTCGAGTTCCCGATCAGGGAAATTGCGTTTGATATGCCGAAATGGATTTCTTCATTACCGCTTGACCACGAGGTTCGCAAGTCGGTATCGGCCGCAATAATGGATTCGGCGAAAGGTGCGGTTCGTGTTCGGGATTGCAAACGGCTGCCCGAAAGAATCATGAATTGTGAGCAGGTGAAGGACTGCAAAATCGAGGGCGTTGATTTGGGTCAGGGCAGCGTTAAAATCATGATGACGCTACGCCCCGAACTATATTATAATATTCTGTCCGACATTTCGGGAATCAAGATTGAAAATGACCGACAGCTGATGGATGAAATGAAAGCGCTGAGCATTGCAAAATCGAAATTTGACCGAGTGAGAGACGCGCTTGATCAGGTTGAACGAACCGGCTACGGAATCGTGATGCCTGACATCAGCGAGCTTGAGCTTCAGCAACCGGAAATCATGAAGCAGGGTGGAAGATATGGCGTTCGACTGAAAGCGTCTGCGCCGTCGATTCATCTGATGAAAGCAAATATTACGACCGAGGTAACGCCGATCGTCGGTTCGGAAAAACAGTCGGAAGAGCTTGTGATGTCGCTGATGAATGATTTTTCGGACGATCCGCTGAAAATTTGGGATTCAAACATATTCGGAAAGTCGCTAAATGAGCTGGTTAATGAGGGGCTTCACGCAAAGCTTGCAAAATTGCCCGAGGATGCAAGAGAGCGAATTGCTCAAACGCTTGAACGGCTCATCAATGAGGGCTGCAGCGGACTGATTTGTATTATATTGTAGTGAAATCGCCTGTAAACAAATGGATATGCAATGAAAAAACCTCCGAACCCACAGTGGATTCGGAGGTTTTGTAAAAGACAAATATTTGTTGTAATAATTATCTCTTTGAGAACTGCGGAGCACGACGAGCGCCTTTGAGACCGTATTTCTTACGCTCTTTCATTCTCGGATCACGAGTGAGGAAGCCTGCCTTTTTAAGTGTCGGGCGAAGAGCTTCATCATACTGCAAAAGTGCGCGTGAAAGGCCGTGGCGAATTGCGCCTGCCTGACCTGTAACACCGCCGCCTGTAACGTTGCAGACGATGTCAAACTTTTCAGCTGTGTTTGTGAGAGCGACCGGCTGACGAACGATGAGCTTGAGTGTTTCAAGACCGAAGTAATCGTCAATGTCACGGCCGTTGATTGTGATTTTACCTGTGCCGTTGTAAACTCTTACACGGGCGACAGAACTTTTTCTTCTGCCTGTGCCGTAAAAATATGGCTTGGTTTCGTACATGATTTCTGTCTCCCTTCAATTAAAATTCATAAGTCTGCGGCTTCTGAGCTGCATGCTTATGTTCTTCGCCCTTGTAAACACGAAGGCGAGTGAGTGCCTGACGGCCGATTGTGTTATCCGGGATCATACCCTTAACAGCAAGCTCCATTGCAAGTTCAGGACGCTCGTTCATGAGTGTCTTGTACTGAACTTCCTTGAGTCCGCCGATATAACCGGTATGACGACGATAATATTTCTGTTCAAGTTTTTTACCTGTAAGAACTGCCTTGTCCGCATTGATTACGATAACATGGTTACCGCAGTCAACATGAGGAGTGAAGGTAGGCTCTGTTTTACCGCGAAGAAGATTAGCGACTACAACAGCGGTTCTGCCAAGCGGTTTGCCGGCAGCGTCGATGATGTACCATTTACGCTCAACTTCAGCGGGCTTTGCCATGTAAGTTGACATTATGCATTTCCTCCATATAAGAATTATTTTTAACGCAAGTGTTATGTTACCACATCAAAAGGGGTTTGTCAAGCGAAAAATGCAAAAAAATAATCAAATAAATGCTGTTCTCTCAAATCCTCACTATATCTCTGTTTTTCTCGTTATTTCAAACATATTATTTAATCAAAATTTTTGCAGATTATCTGTGCAAAATGCGAAAAAAGGCTGTGATGAAAAAATATATCACCACAGCGTTGATTTAATTATATAAAAGGGCTCAGCCGTTTTGCAACGAGACTTCATTGATGATGTTGCCTTGTTCAAATTGGCTGAAATTTTCGTTCGTCACCGTCGCAATGGCTTTCATTGCCTCTTTGGTAAAAAAACCTTGATGCGATGTGACGATCACATTCGGAAATGACAGCAGCCGCTGCAGCTCATCGTCCTTTACGATCTCGTTTGAATAATCCTCAAAGAAATATTCATTTTCTTCTTCATAAACATCAAGTCCCGCACCGCCGAGTTTCTCCGATTTAAGCCCGTCAATCAGCGCAGTTGTGTCAATCAGCGCACCTCTGGAGGTGTTTATGATGAATGTGTTTTGCTGCATTTTCTCAATGCTCTCACGGTTTATGATATGATAGGTGTCCTTAGTCAGCGGACAATGCAGACTGATTACATTTGCACGTGCAAAAAGCTCGTCTTTTGTGACATATTCAATGTCGCTGTTTTTTTGAGGATATGCGTCAAATGCAATGATGTTCATGTGAAATCCTCGGCAGATGTCGATGAACAGCCGTCCGATTTGACCTGTTCCGATGATTCCGGCGGTTTTGCCCGAAAGGTCAAAGCCGAGCAGTCCGTTGATGTTGAAATTGTTGTCCTTTGTGCGAAGATATGCTTTATGAATTCGTCGGTTGACCGATAAAAGCAGCGCCATTGCGTGCTCGGCAACCGCCGCAGGAGAATAGCTCGGCACTCTGACGACCGTGATCTTGCCTTGCGCCGCATTCAGGTCAACATTGTTGTATCCGGCACATCGAAGCGCAATCATCTTTACGCCGAGTGAGTACAGCATATCGATTACTTCGGCGTTTGCGTCGTCGTTGACAAATATACATACCGCATCACAGCCCTGTGCGAGTGGTGCTGTGTCAATGTTCAGCTTGTCCTCGAAAAATTTGAGCCGATGACCGTATTTTTCGCTGAGCGGTTCAAACCATGTCTTGTCATAGGGCTTTGTGTCAAAAAAGGCTATCTTCATCTTCTGATTCCTCCATATATATCATGCCCCTTTTGTGTAGGATTATTATTTTTTACGAGGGGAACTTTTTATAAAAAGTTCCCCTCGTGCTCCCTTCAAAAATTTTTCTTTAAAAATAAAATATAAGCACAGCGTTAGGGTGGCTTGTACTTATGTTTTTGTATATATTATTATATTGTGTTGCGTATGATACCGTCGCACCATACGGTTGTTAAATAAATAATTGTGTATTTAGAAGTTGGTGGTATTGTAACGCTCTATCATAATAAATATATTTCTCATAAATAAAGTTTTTTAAGGGGAGCGCGAGGGGTGCTTTTTTACAAAAAAGCACCCCTCGCATAAAACTAAATATAATATATCCACAAATACATCAAATCCTGGCGACACCGGAAGATTTTGCTGCATTAGCGACAGCCTCGGCGACTGTTTTGCCGATTCGCTTGTCAAATGCCTTTGGCAAAATATATTCAGCCGAAAGCTCGTCGTCACTGACCAGTGACGCAATCGCATATGACGCCGCAAGCTTCATTTCCTCGTTTATGTCCGACGCTCTGCAATCAAGCGCACCTCTGAATATTCCCGGGAATGCAAGCACATTGTTAATCTGATTCGGGAAATCCGAGCGTCCTGTTCCGACAACCGCCGCACCTGCTTTCAGCGCCAAATCGGGCATAATTTCAGGCGTCGGGTTCGCCATCGGAAATACGATCGCACCGTCGTTCATCGACTTTATCATTTCTTCATTCACAATGTTCGGCGCAGATACTCCGATGAATACATCAGCGCCTCTCATCGCATCTTTGAGTGCTCCCTGAATGTGTCCTTTGTTCGTATATTTCGCAAGCTCCTTATGCGCATCACTCAGTGTGTCGTCACCGTCGCAAATGATTCCGAATTTGTCGCACATGATTATGTCCGATACGCCGAGCTTCATGATATGATTTGCAATCGCAGTTCCGGCTGAACCCGCGCCGTTGATTACGATTTTAACATCTTTCGGCTGCTTTTTTACCACTTTAAGCGCATTTATGAGCGCCGCCGCAACAACGATCGCCGTTCCGTGCTGGTCGTCGTGGAACACCGGAATGTCGCACATTTCCTTCAGTCTGCGTTCAACCTCAAAGCAGCGTGGAGCGGCAATGTCTTCAAGATTTATTCCGCCGAATGAACCCGAAATATTGTAAATTGTCTGAACAAGCTCGTCAACATCCTGAGTCTTGATGCAAAGCGGAAATGCGTCAACATCGGCAAATTCTTTGAATAAAACGCATTTTCCTTCCATTACGGGCATACCCGCAACAGGTCCGATGTTTCCGAGTCCCAAAATCGCCGAGCCGTCGGTGATTACCGCAACAAGATTGCTTCTTCGAGTCAGCGAATATGATAAATCCTCGTCTTTTTGTATCTCAAGACACGGCTGAGCAACACCCGGGGTATATGCCGTTGAAAGGTCTTCGGAGGTCTTAACCTCAACTCTTGATTTCACCTCGATTTTGCCGTGCCAGTCATAATGCTTTTTAAGTGCTTTTTCTTTGATGTCCATAAATCTACCTCTTTTGCTTATATACATAAAACATACTTCGGACGAAAAATCCGAAGTATATTTTTAAAATCTGTTATGTTTTCAGCTCTCGAAACGAAGCTTAGCATATTCAATGATTGCTTTTGCGGTCTTGTCATAACCGAGCACCGAGCTGTCAAGACAAATGTCAAAATTATTAACATCGTCCCACTCGTTTCCGGTGTAATATTTATAATATTCCGAACGAGCCTTGTCGATCTTCTCAACGCGTTTTGCGGCGTCCTTTTCGGATAATGAATACATTTCCATGACCGTGTTTACACACACCTTTTCGGGCGCATGAATAAACACCTTGACAAGGTTAATGTCCTCATTTCTCAAAACATAGTCCGAACACCTGCCGACGATTACGCAATTTTTTGCAAGCGCCAGTCCCTTTACGATTTTAGCCTGATAGTTAAAGAGATTTTCGTCCGATACAAAGTCGCTTGAATCGGGCGTAATCAGCTCATCGCGATATACTCCCGTTGATTTGAAAAGTCCCGGCTTTTTGTTCTCATCTGCCTTTGAAAACAGACGCTCGTTAATTCCGCTGTCGATTGACGCAAGCTTGATCAGCTCTTTGTCATAGAAATCGCAGCCGAGCATTTCAGAGATTTTGTGTCCGATGATTCTTCCGCCGCTGCCGAAAGTGCGTGAAATTGCAAAAACAAGATTAGCCATAGAAAAAACACCTTCTTGCAAAATTAAAGTAAATCTCTCTATCGTTATTTTACCGCTTTTACCGATTGTTTGTCAAGTTATATTGTAATCTTTATGAATTATTTGTGCAAAATACATAAAAATCAGTGCCTTGTGTCATCTTCAAAGCATTCACAAAACCTGCCAGAAAATGATATCGGCTCATTTGCGACATATAAGTGCGATATGTCGCCGATTTTCTGCGCTCTGAGTGACGCTTCACCCTTGATTCGTTCCTCGGTGATGATTTCGGTAACCGAGGTCGGCGCCAAAAATGTGTTTTGCAGCGTGATAAACGGAGACACATTGAGCAGGTGCGAAAGCAAAATCGAGCCAAGTCCGAAATGACAGAAAAATGCAACGGTGTCGTGGTTTCCGCATTCGGTCAAATACATATTGCCGTGCCGTTTGTATCCATGTTTGCTCAAAACCCCGTCAAGCGCCGAGCATATCTCATCATATTGTCGGGTGATCTCGGTATTATCGAATAAACCGTCGTTTTTCCAAGCGTCCTTTTGGTGGAGAAGCTCATCGTTGCAGAAAAATCTCGGCATGAAATCCCACATCGATTTTTCGGTGCCCGGTTCATTCGGGTTGTCAACCTTCATGTAGTTTATCTCTTTTAACCATTCGCAGTATGTAGCGGTCATTTTTTTGCGCTCAAGCGTTTCCTTTGCCGTGTCACGGGCACGACCGAGCGTTGAGCAATATATGTCGTCGATTTTTTCATTAACAAGCCTGTCAGCCAAAAGATGAGCCTCACGCCAGCCTTTTTCGGTGAGCGAATCGATCGAATAATCGGGGTCGCCGTGGCGAATTATCAAAATGCGCATGATAATACTCCTTTTAAAATATAAATAAGTTCAGCCGGAGTGGGTGCTCCGGCTAATTTTTAAAACATATCTTTTTTATACAAAATTATACCGACGATGACGGTTGCCGCAAGCGCAATCAGCGTCGGCCAAAGCCAAAATCCCGCAAGGGGGAGTCCGCCTGCCTGCGAGCCGGTATTCATGCCGTAAAAGCTGAACACCATTGTCGGAATCGCCATCAAGATCGTAATTGAAGTAAGCACTTTCATTACAATGTTGAGGTTGTTTGAAATTACCGAAGCAAAAGCGTCCATTGTGCCGGACAAAATTGAAGCATAAATGTTACACATCTCGATTGCCTGCGCCATTTCGATTGAAACATCATCAAGCAGATCCTCGTCCTCTTCATATAGCTTTAAATATTTGCCTCTGGCGAGTTTTTTGATCATTGTGTTGTTTGAATTAAGCGATGTTTGAAAATATACGAGCGATTTTTCAAGATCGAGCAGCTGGGTCAATTCCTTATTTTTCATTGAACGGCGGAGCTTTGATTCAAGATTGCTTGAATATTTGTCGATCTGTTTCAGATATTGCAAAAAGCGTGTAGCCATTCTGAAAAGCATCAGCAAAACGAATCTTGTTTTATGCGCTGTCTGCACATTTTTTACAACACCTTGCTCAAAATCCATTAACACCGGATTATCCTTTTTTGCAATGGTAATAACACATTCGGGGGTGACGATCACACCGATAGGCGATGTGTTATAAATGAGGTTATCGTCCTCTTTTTCGACGCACGGAATGTCGAAGGTCAGAAATGTAAATCCGTCCTCGGTTTCAATGTGCGAAGATTCCTCTTCATCAAGCGATGAGCTGATGTAGGTCGGATCGATTTTATACTCGTGTTTGAGTGAATCGATTTCTTCCTTGTCGGGTGAAATTACGCTCATCCAACAGCCCTGTTCATAAACCTCGGTTTCACAAACACAGTTATCGACCGTTTTGTAAAATGTTATCATCTTTTTTCTCTCCTTTTTACCGGAGAAGCGCAGTGAAGCAACGGACACAACCACGCCCGCCCGGTTTGTCAATGTCTCCGCAACTTCGCGGATGTGTAGAGTCGGAACTCAAGTTGTGTTCATCCCTTTCATTTCGATGATTTTTCATATGTAAAGCGAATGCTTTCATATGCCATTTTATTTTAACATACAGCTTTTATCATTGCAACAAAAAAATTATTTCCATATGACATTTTTTGACTCCGATGAAAGCAAAATATCAAACAGCCCCACGGTTTTGTCATTCATCTGCAAAATCGGCGTCATATCTGGCATTGCCGCGGCACCAAAAACGCTTATCATGCAAAGTGCAAGCAGGTTTTCTTCTCCTAAATCAAAGCATCCCTTAGTTACGGTATATTTTTGCCGATTTATGATTAGCGTATGTGTTTTCGGCAAAATTATCATATCGAATTTTGCATTTGAACGGCAAATTGACGGCTCAGCCCCTGTTTTTTCGAATATATCATCACAAAGCGTGCTGAATTCATCAAGTGTTTCGCAGCCCATAATTTTGACGGATCTGCAAAGCGTGACAAGACGGTGAATGCTCGATTTATATTCAAGCCGTTTGTCAACAAGGCACAATGACATTGATTTTGCGGCGCTTTTGTTGTGATTCAGCATTTTTACGGCAAAATTTAATGTGAGCAGAGATAAAATTCTGTGCTCATCAAACACTTCAACGCCGCATTGTTTTATTATTTCACGGTATTTATTCGGGCACAAAAACAGCGAAATCTCATTTTTCAGCCGACAAATTAAAGCGAAAAACTCCCGCTTGCCGATTCTTTTTGAAATCTTCAGCTCAATATATTCACGCCCCATGAATTCTTTCTTCTCAATCTCATGTTTTCTGAATCCTTTGAGCTTTGCACTCGGCGTGATTTTGCAGATCGTTTTCATATTTATCACTCACCCTTTTGGTTGTAATTTTCGTTCATATATGCTATACTGAATTATAATCAAAAAAGGGGTGAGATTATGCCCAAAAAGCCGTTTCAAAAGCTGAAATTGCTTTATATTAAGGACTATTTATACAGCAGTTCCGACGAGGAACACACCGTCACCGTGCCGATGATAATCGAGATGTTGAAATCGAACGGAATTGAGTCGGAGCGAAAGAGCATTTATAATGACATTGAGCTGCTGCGTGATTTATACGGAATCGACATTGTCAGCCCGAAAAGGGGAGAATATTATATCGGTGAGCGTGAGTTCCAGCTGCCCGAAATAAAACTGCTTGTGGACAGCGTTTCATCATCAAAATTTTTGACCGAGAAAAAATCCGCCGAGCTCATCAAAAAGCTGGAACAATTTTCATCAAAATATCAGGCTCAGTCGTTTTCGTCGCAGGTGTTTTTGCAGCCGAGAATCAAGAAGATGAACGAAAGCATTTATAATACCGTTGATGTGATTTTTTCGGCAATTAACGACAACAAACAGATTTCGTTCAAATATTATCATTTCGGTGCCGATAAGAAAAAAATATATTCGAAAAACGACGGAGAATATGTAGTCAGTCCTTTTGCAATGCTGATTGACGGCGATAATTATTATCTCGTTGCGTTTGACGCTAATAATCAGATTATCCGCCACTTCAGAGCGGACAGAATCGAGAAAATCAATGTTTTGAAAAAACAGCGGGTCGGTCATGACCGGTTCAACGAAGAGGATTATAAAGGCATCGGCAGCAAGATGTTCTCAATGTTCACGGGCGAGCTTACCGATGTGACATTGCGGTTTGAAAACAGCCTTGCGTCTGTCGTCATCGACCGATTCGGCAAGGATATTTGGTTTTCAAAGGCGGACGAGGATCATTTTGACATATCGACCGAAATTTGGGTGAGCCGTCAGTTTTTCGGCTGGCTTTTCGGATTGGGCGGTGTGAAAATCATTTCCCCGAAGTCGGTCGCCGAGCAGTATAAAGAATTCATCAAAACCGAACTCCGAAAATACGACGAATAAGGAATATTTATAATGTATTATTTGTTTTTGCCGGTTGCAATCGCGGCGTCGGCTGTTTTATTTCTGATTTTGCTTTTGCTGAAAAAGTTTAATATCGTGAGATTCTCCGTCGGCATAAAATCGGCGGTTTGCGGATTTGTGCTGACAACCGCCGTTTCTCTTGCGGTCTTTACCTTTTTTAACATAATGCTTGGCTTGGTCGGTGTGAAAACAAGCATTCCGAGTGCATTTATTGCGGCGGTTTTGTCGCTCGGTGCAAACCTTGCGTTTGCCGATAAATTCGGCGTTGAGTTTAGTAATAGCGGTGTCGGTTCATCTGTCAAAACAGCCGCAAAATCCGCTTTGATTATTGTTTTGCTTGAATGCACATTGTTTAACATATCGTCATTTTTAAGCATGAACAATCAACCGCTCAGCCTTGATTTAACAAGCGCCTATGATATAAATGACATGAGCGTTCTTGAAAGCGGATTGACGGTAAACCAAAGTAATAATGCCGAATTTACTCTGAAAACAGCGTCTGTTGACATTAACAGCGTGTCGGTAAGGCTGTCGGATAATGACGGTGAACCTAAAATGGCAGAAGTATCGTTTTTATTCAAGGACGCAAACATATCCTCCGCTTTTGTTGATTCGTCAAGCGCATGGGTCAAGGTAAACGGCAAAGACGAGATCGTAAAACTGAAGGCAGATAAAATATCGGAGCTTAAAGTAAAAATCAACGGTGCTGATGAGGCGAATATTGATGATATTACGCTTGACCCGATTCGTCCGTTTAGTGTCAGCATTTTCAGAGTGCTTGTGCTGATGTTCATATTAACAGCCGCAATATTTATTAAAAAATGCAAGCTCTATGACATTAAAATCAACAAAAAAAGCGTCAGGCAGTTTGCTGTCGCAATGATTGCGATGTGCTGTTGTTTGGCGGTATGCATAACGCTTTTTGCGGCAAAAGCCGACAGCGCATTTGAGGATTATGACATTGATGTGTCACCTATGTCAAAATCGCCCTATCATCAGCTTTTTGACGCATTCCAAAAGGGACAGCTGAACCTTGATGTGCCTGTGGATGAGAGATTGATTGAAGCGGGAGACAAGGCATATGACACAAGCTATCTTATGAATAATGCGGTGTCGTTTGATTGGGACAGAGCATATTATAACGGAAAATATTATGTCTATTTCGGTGTTGCACCCGAATTTTTGCTCTATTATCCGACCTATCTTTTGACTCATAAATTGCCGTCAAATCAAACAGCGGTTTCGTTTTTTGCAATGCTTTGCGTGATATTTTCGTTCATGCTCATTTTCAAAATCGCAAACACCGTCGCAAAACGCCCGAATTACCTCATAACCCTGCTTTGCGCAGTTGCGTTTTCGCTGTCGTCGGGCATATTGCTTCTTTGCACCTTCGGCGATTTCTATTCGATTCCGATTCTGTGCGGAATTGCGTTTTTGCTCTTGCTTACATATTTCACGATCGGTGCATACTCAAACCCAAGATGGTACATTTGCCTTGCCTGCGGCGTGTGCGCATCAATCGTTGCGGCGTCACGCCCGACCTTGATAATCATGTGCCTGAGCCTTGCACCGTTTTATATCGGAATTTTGACCGACAAAAAACATAGCGCAAAAAATAAGATGTTGTGCGTTTTAGCGTTCGCAATCCCTGTGATGATCACGGCGGCAGGTCTTATGGCATATAATTATATGCGGTTTGATTCGGTGTTTGAGTTCGGCGCAAAATATCAGCTCACAGTCAGCGACATAAGCTATAATACGGTCAGCTTTTTAATGCTCCTGCCGGCGATTTATTATTATTTCTTTGAACCTGTCGGGGTAAGCGGCACCTTCCCGCAAATCGCACCGAGGTTATATAATATCGGTAATGTCGGACGCTATTTTTACAATTGCGCCTCATTCGGTTTGTTTAATTTCCCGATTATGTGGTCGGCAGTTTTATATCCGACGGTTGTAAAAAAGACAAGGCTTGACGGAAAATTCAAAGCTTTTGTCGGAGCGACAATCGGTTTATCTGTCGTGATTGCGTTTTTGGATTTCTCGGTCGCCGGCGTCAATCTTCGTTATCTTGCCGACATAGCGCCGATGTTCTGCGTTGCCGCAGCGGTTTTGCTGATTGTTTGCGAAGAACGCATGAGAAACAGGGGATATGGGCATAAATTGTGCTATTTTGCAATCGTGCTGCTGCTTTTGTCATCAATCATAATCGGTTTTTTTCTGTTGCTTTCGACCGAGCCGTGCAGCGTCAGAAAAAGCTGTCCCGAATTGTTTGATTTAATATATTCGGCGTTTAAAATGTAAAAAACATAATATAATCGTCAATATTGCAAAAAAATACTTGCATTTTGCTTTGCAATATGATAAAATATCATTCGGTGTCAATTTGGATAATGAATTGACACGATATGCGCCGGTAGCTCAGTTGGATAGAGCATCTGCCTTCTAAGCAGAGGGTCGGGGGTTCGAATCCCTTCCGGCGTGCCAAAAATCCCGTTCACTTTAGTGTGCGGGATTTTACTTTTTACTTCTTATCTCTTCACTCTTACTTCAAATAAAGCTTGATACGGGATTTTTGGAAAGTAATAAGTAAAAAGTAATAGGTAATAAGTTAGGTGTGCCTTCGGCACGAATTATAATGCAAGGTTTACACCTTAATAAACACAGCAAAAAGTAAATTAAATAAATTGCGCCGCACTTTTATCTGTCATGGTTTTCTCCTTTTGATTTCAACGATTAAGGCGACTGTCGCAAGCATAACGGCAACCGATAGAAATATGAATCTATATGGGTAATCAAATAACCATGCGATTGCGATAAACATTGCGGATAAAATAATAAGTATTACAGTTGACTTTTTCATCATAATTGCGTATAATAAAGATGGATAGCGGAGGGATTGTTTCCAACCCCTCGCTGTTTGGATTACCGCTTATGTTTTGCTTTGCGTGGCTTTACTTTAGCGGTTTTCTTTTTGGTTTTGTGTGGACAATAGTGCCTTTTAATCTAATGTTTGGTTAAATACAGATGGAGGTATTTAAAGATTGATTAAACAAATAAAAATAGATGATACTCCACTGGAGTTGATGGAGCCGTCAAAACGTGATGAAATATGCAAAAAATATTATGGTATTTCATATGACGAGTTGCAAAAAGAATTTGCAGAAAAAAAGAAAAATTAAAACATAATATAGGAACTAAGCACTTTTGCAATCGACAAGCAATAATCGGTTGTGAGGGTGCTTTTTTCATACAAAAAATCAGTCTTGCCGTGCTGACATTTAACCGCACGGACGCTCCGACGCAGAGCAGCTGCGGATTTATAAATCAAAGCGATTTACCAGAGCGGAAAGGAAAAAAACTTATGGATTATCTAAAACCTATTTTCGGCGAGAGCGCACTCACATTTGATGAGTTTGTTAAAAAACTCGGCGAAAACAAAGAAATCAAGCTTGCCAATCTTGCCGACGGCAAATATGTTGACAAGTCGATTAAACACTTTTTTGAAAACAGCGACATTCTTTATGCTTCAAAAAACAAAAAGATAACCGCTAATCTGCTAACCCGTGTAGGCTTCTATATGCCTACCGACTTGCTGAAAAGCGGTTATATCGGTAGTATAACATACGAAAATGAAAAAGTCAAAATCAAATCCGAATAACGCATGAAAAGCTGACGCTTTTCAAAGGTCGCTGCGAACAAACCTTGTCATATCAAAACAAAAAAATAACAACCGTCCATGTCGGACAGTTGTTATTTATCTGGTCGAGGCGACAAGATTTGAACTTGCGGTATAAATCGTAAAAAGCCTTTATTTAAACGGAATTTTAAATGTCGTGTGAATTTTCGTGTGAACTTTTTGTTATGATGTCAGATAAATTATCATTTATGATCTTGTTTATTTCGATTGTTGCGTCGTTGAGAGTGTGGTTATAAATTTGGTTTATAACCGTTTCAGTTTCCCATCCGCCACGAGCCATTATATATTTTGTCGGCACTCCCTTTGAATGGAGATAAGAAACACAGTAGTGACGCAATGCATGGAACTTAAATTGACGAACTCCTGCACGGCTGCATATGTGTTCAAATCGTGATGTAATTGCATTGGGCGTATGTGCGAATACTTTGCCGTTGACAGAGCTTAATTTTTCTTTCATAAAATCCGGGTAATATATGGTTCTGAAACCTGCTGTTGTTTTGGGCGCTTTGACCACCCACTCTTTTTTTTCGTTTTGAGCTAATGCCTTGTTAATTGTAACCTTGCAACCGTCAATATCTTTGTCGGTTAGGGCGCAAATCTCACCACGGCGCATTGGACCGAAAGCGGCAAGCAATATCGGAAGCTCCATTTCCGTTCCCTCGGATTCTTCTATTACTTTGCGTACTTCATCTTCGGTCGGAATATAGAATTTAGGTTTCTCTTTTTTAGGCAAAGTGACAGTTATTTTGAAATCGGGTCGAAACATTTTCATTACTCCCGAAAGCAGTCCGATTATATCACGAATCGTTTTCGGTGATTTATCTGTTGCTTCGATGTTGATTGCCCGTTGTATTTGTTCGTTTGAAATTGTTGATATTTTTAAGGGCATTAGCGTTTGTAAATAGCGCTTGCTTTGTCGTGTATATTCTCTGATTGTACCCGGAGAAAGTACCTTTGACTTGTTATCAATGTATCGTTCGTATGCTATTTTTAGCGTAATACTTTCAATGTCTGTATTATTGTTTTCGGCATACCATTGTGAAGCTTTAGCAAGTGCTTTTTTACGGTCCGGGTCTGTGAAAGATTTCATTACCTTTTGGCCGTCGATAACTTTGCTCGCCTGAACTCTCCAGTTACCACTTGGAAGTTTTGTTGCTTTGGGCATAAAAACACTCCTTTGAATTTTGTATTGCAAATCAACGGAGCATGTGTTAATATATTGATTAGGGTACTCAATCCTAATCAGTGGACACGCTCCGCTGGTTCCATCGCTCATCCTGTTGGCGCAGGGTGGGCGATTTTTTTAATTCTCTTTAAAGGGTCGTCGGCTCAATAAGCCGTCGATGTGTTCAAATAAATCTGCTTTTATAGGATTCCCCATTGGATCAAGAAGAAAATCTATTCCTTCTCGTCGCGCTTGCTTTGCAGCAGGAACAAAGTCACTGTCCCCTGAAATAAGTATGATTTGATCCACTTGCTTTTTAAAAGCTAACGATGATATATCTACACCTATTCTCATATCAACGCCTTTTTGTTCAAGATTTATGTATACATCACGCTCGGTAAGATCTTCAACTTTCAAACTTCCATTAACAAGTTTTTTGAAAGAATCAGGCTTAATTTGGTAGTGTATTTGCTCTTCACTTAACCTTCCCATTCTAAGGGCAATTTTTCTATGCCTCTTAAGTTCATTATAAAATTCACATGTCCACTTGTATTCATCGCTTTTTCCCATATCAATGGTCTTTTTAGTAATAGGATTGTAAATATGTTTGTCAATAGGAGGACAATCATAATAAAAAATACGATATAGTTTTCTATATTCTCTATCGTTCGAAAGAAGTTTGCAGCAGTAGGTAAATAATTCATCAGCTCTTTCGGCAGGAGTTTTGCTTCCAGTAAAATGTTTAGCTCTTTTTCTATAAAACCCCCCGTCAACCAAAATTGCTGTTTTTACTTCAAACTTGTGTCTATCATAATGTTTTCTTTCTTCCATAATATTTTTACCTCCTAAAAAACAAAAAGCTCTTAGCCTCGTAAAACCCCGTATGGTGGGGGAACTACTACTAAGAGCTCACTATCATATTTTTGTAAATCTAAGATTTACACTCTTAGTATATGTGATTTTATGTTATTTGTCAACACTCAAATTTTACCAATTTATACTTTTTTTACAACTATAACTATTTCCATTTTGGAAACAGTTTAAATTTATTGAAGTTTTATCGCCATTTATGCTTTTACATAAATACGAAAAACGGACAACCACCATAAGACAGTTGTCCGTTTTATCGCTTTCAGATTATCGGCAGGGCGGCGTATCCTGCATCTCAGGTACTCATGATGAGTGTGTCGGGTGCCATTTCCGACCTCAATAATCTATTAATAGTGTATCATCTTTGCAACTGCATTATACCATATTTATTTTATTTTGTCAAATTATTTTTACAACTATTTATATTTTTTTAAGTGTCCGCTATTTAATCTGTTATTGATTTTTGATTCAGTGATATTATATAACGACGCAACATAGAAATATTGATTTTTTATATCAAGATTCAGTGCCAAGAGAATGTTTTCATCAAATTTTTTGATTAATTCTACACTCTGTTCATCTTTTGAACCTATATAATCAGGATTTATAAGTATTTCGGATATATGTTCTATGTATTTTAAACAATTAGAATGCTTTTTTTGAACATGAATCTTCAAGCCTTCTGATTTATATATTGGTAAAATAGGAAATGCTGCGTTTAATATCCGATTATAATTTTTTAAGAATGTTCCGACTTTGAATAAATTATCTTTCATTTTTATCACCGAATTTTGAATCATATCTCCTTAATTACCTGTTTGACAAGTCCAAGGACACGCACACGCTGAACCTCGGCACCCTCAAACCGACGTGGGGCATATTCGGGGTTGAACGAAATCAGTATCAGCCAATCCTCGCCGTCTATGTATTCAACCTTTTTCACTACGGTGTCATCGTTATCTATCATAAACACGCCAACTTTGCCGCTGTCAACGCTCGATTGTTTTCTTACTACAATTATATCGCCGTCCTCGATTTTCGGGTACATGCTGTTCCCCGACACCCTAATGCAGAGCGTTTCATCCGCTTCGTAATCACTTTCAATCGGGAGCGGTATGTAATCAACCACACGGTCTTGCGCACACACTCCGAAGCCTGCCGATACCGATTCATACAGCGGTATCATTCGCACCTTGCTGTCGAGGACTGTAGCGTTTGGTTCGGTGGCGTGGAAAGAGTTTGATTTACCGTGTAAGTAGTCCATTGAAACATTAAAGTAGTCTGCAATAGCTTCCATTGTTTCAAAGTCGGGTTCACGTTCGCCTCGTTCGTACATACTTATTGTACTGAACGCAAGCCCTAACTTTTCGGCTAATTGTGTTTGAGTTAAATCCTGCGATTTTCTTAATTTTTTTAATATATCTCCAAATGTTGACATCTGTATCTACTCCTTTGATTTAATTATATACACGCAATGTGAAAATGTCAAGAAAAAATTTTACAAAATGTGAAAAAAGTACTTGACAAATATAAATGATTAGTGTATCATATGATTACACGATATGTGCAAATTAAAAAAGCGAGGTGAATTAAGGTGGATTCAAAGGAAATAGGAAAGAGACTTGTCGAACTTCGTGGTAGCAAAACGCTTGATTCGGTTGCTAAAGCTTGTGGGATAAGCGTTTCAGCACTTTCAATGTATGAGCAGGGCAACAGAATTCCGAGAGATGAGATTAAAGTTAAACTTGCAGCGTTTTATGACACATCAGTGCAAAAGATTTTTTTTGCAAAATGATTTCACAAACTGTGCAATAATAGAAAGGAAGGAGAGAAGTGATGTTTTACTTTATTTTGTCCGTTTTGCTGATAATTGCGTGCATAGGTTGGGTCGTCAACCGTCTGCATTTGACAGTGTTAGCGGCGTGGGTTGCGGAAAAGAATATCGAACCACCCACTGAGGATTTGGAAAGACTCACAAAATGGGTGATTCGACATTGGCTTAAAAGAAGCTAACACAAGCCTAATTGCTGATTTATAAGATTGGTCAAAACTTGTGACGCGACATTAGAGATTATTGTTACGGACACAGACGATAGTTTGGACACAACTGATTTTGTTTTCTTCCATACATTGTTGTCTCTTATTGTGTCGAGAAATTGATGACCGTCCCATGTGATTTCAAGAAAATCGGCACATAAATCATCTGTGTCAAGAATGGAAAAATCGGCAGATATGTATCCGGCTTGCTTTAGCTTTTGTGCGGTATAAAGTATTGTTTTTATATCATAATCAGGTAATTCTATATCGCTGATACTTAAGCAATCGCAGTAATCAAGGTTTTCTTCAAGGTATAATAATAAGTCTCTTATGCAATCTTGGTTCAGTTTCATTGACTCACCTCCAATCTAAGGTGAGTATAACACAACAGGAATAATATGTCAAACAAAGAAAGGAGTGAGAATACAATGGGCGAAAAAGAATCGCTTAAAGAAATAATTAAACTCCAACAATCGGAAATAGACAGCTTGGAAGACAGTCTTCGTGATTGGAGATTAGTAGCAATCTTTTTGATTGTAATATCTATCAGTTTAATTATCAGTGGTTGTGTAGTTGTCGCCAAGTTATTTGGTTAACAGCCAAAACACCAAAGAGGCTAAAAAACCAACAATGCCGCCTGATATTGAGCTAAATAGAGCAATTAACCAATCATGCCTAAATTCACGATTCCTTTCGGCTTTGCGTTCTTCTTTATCCATTATATACATTGCCGCACTTTCAGGAATCTGTGTTCCTTTAGCTAAATTGGGCGTCAAATCATTTTTCATAATGTTTTCTCCTTTCTATATTTTTTTGATTATAGCACGAAAGAGAGAGCATTTCAACAAAGCAAATTGAACGAAAGTAAGACATGCAGTCCTGCATAAATTTAAGCGAGGTGAGCGGTATGCCGAAACTGAAACAATCGGTGAAAGAAAAGACTTTGATTGCCGTTGCGGCAACAATTAAGTATGCACAAACGGTTAAAGGGTGGGATAACAGACATTTGGCAAATTTATTGCCATGGAAATGTACCGACAACTATCAAAAATTGTGCAGAGTTTTGAGATCCCCGGAAGAAATTAGACTTGATGATTTGATTGATTTGGTCGACAAGCTCAACCTACAAATTAAAATTGTACCTAAAGGAGAATGAGAAAGGAGCGAGAAGCATAATGATAGCATTTGTAATCATTTTGGTCTTGACATGGACCACAATTATCGGCATTTGCGAATATGCCGACCACAGAGAGCGGCGCAAATACAAAGAGTTGGAAGTCCGCAAGAAGCAGCTTGAAATCGAGCAACGGCGAGTTGCCACAAATCAAGCTAAGACAATGCTCGAGTGTGAAAAGTACAATCAAGCGAGCAGAAAATAAAAAATGCCCTCTCGGCGCTCTAACACCGAAAAGGGCAAACAAAAATAAAACCATTGTTATTTTAACAGAAAAGGAGCAATAAGTCAAATGAAATATAAAACAGTTTACCCATGGCAAGCACTCGATACCGCAAAAAACGGCGAAGATGTTTTAATTGTCGACTTTGGTATTGGTCAAGTGCTCAACATCGAAGATTTGACAGTCGGGCGATATCTTGAAGTTATAAGACATACAGAAAAATATGAAGATGATCGTTATGTTGTGGTCGTCGTAAGCGAAGAGGAGGACAATGACGAATGAATATAGACAAGCTCACAAACAAAGAGCTGTATCAAAAAATGCTCGCAGATGAGCGTGAGAATTGCGATTATGAAATCGAGGTGGACGACGACGATGCCGAGGACGAAGAATAGCATTGATTATTACACACAGGGGCATTGCCTTGTGACGGTTAATTTCCCGGAGGACAACATTGCCTGCAAGTTTTGTCAGTTTTACAGTCAGGCGACAAAGCATTGTGGACTTGACCGCAATCTTGTACCCCCTTATCCCGATCGGGATGTAGACAGGCTGTGTCCTCTAAGCTTTGAGGAGGATGACGAATGAACTTTAGACCATTAAACGAAAACGAGATTGATGTCCGTGTTGCTCAGTGCACCGACAAAGGCGTGTCATTATTGCTTTACAAGGACGCACGGTGTGACATGCGAATTTTGGACGAAACAGTCGGAGCGGAACATTGGCAGCGTGAGCATTACGAATGCAAAGGAAATTTGTTTTGCCGAGTTGGTATTTTCTGCGACGAAGTAGGCGAATGGGTTTTTAAATCCGATTGCGGCACGGAAAGCTACACCGAAAAAGAAAAAGGCGAAGCAAGCGACAGTTTCAAGCGAGCTTGTTTTAATTGGGGCATCGGACGAGAACTTTACACCTCACCTTTTATTTTTGTGAGTTTTGAAAAGGGCGACGCAACAAAGATGATAAAAAACAATAAGCCGACTACTTATGACAAATTCGCAGTCGAGAAAATCAAGATTGAAAACGGCGAAATCGTCGGGTTATCAATTTTGAATAAAAGTCTGAAAAAGCGGTGTTTCGTGTGGCAAAAACAATAATTTTTAAAAAGCTTGAATTCCCAAAAATAATCTCAAAAATATGGGATTACATAAACACTCTTGCCGATGATCGTGATTACTCGATCAAGATAACTGAGTGCCAAAACAAGCGGAGCTTGACAGCTAACGGATATTATTGGTCATTGCTAAATCAGCTTGCGGCAGTTTGTCGGACATCTGATGATGAGATGCATCTGTTGATGTTGCAAAGATACGGCACAGTGCTCACAGATGAGCAAGGACAAGCAGTTATTATCTCCACACAAGCAGAGATTGAGGGATTGCCAAGCGGCATTTATTACAAATATATCGGCGACGGTTGGGTCGAAAAAAAGCGATTCCGACACTACAAGCTGATTAAAGGCAGTCGGTATTATGACACAAAAGAGATGGCAAGGCTGATCGACGGTCTTGTCAGCGAATGCAAAGAAGTCGGGATTGAAACATTAACACCCGAAGAATTAGCGAGGTTGAGGTATGAATAATCGAACAAAAGCGACTGGCATATCGCCGTTAATGCGAGAAGCAGTTTATCGCCGCGACAAAGGGCGGTGTATATTTTGCGGCAGTACATACGGATTGCAATGCGCTCATTATATCGCACGCTCGCAGGGCGGGTTAGGTAACGCTCAAAACCTCGCTATGCTTTGCGTAAACTGTCACACGGCGCTTGACAACGGGAACAATCCCGAATTGCGAAACTTGATTAAATGGCGCTTTGAAAGCCATTTGAAAGCGTGTTATCCCGACTGGAATGAAGGCAAATTAAGATATAGAAAGGAATGATCGTCATTGGCTCGTCCGATTAAGGACGGGGTTGACTATTTTCCGCTTGACACTGTGCTTGACACAAAATTTGAAATGATAGAGGCTGAATTTGGACTGACAGGATTTGCGATAATCGTTAAGCTCTTTCAAAGGATATACGGAGAGCAAGGTTATTATTGTGAATGGACAGAGGAGGTTGCATTGTTGTTTTCGCATAAATGCGGTATTTCAAACCGAAACTGCGAGGGTGGCAATGTCGTTTCTGAAATAGTGAGAGCCGCTATCAAAAGAGGTATTTTTGACAAAGTTTTATATGACAGGTATCAAATTCTTACATCTAAAGGAATACAAGAAAGATACTTCGAGGCGGTCAGTCGTCGCAAAATAATCAATGTCAAAAACGAATACCTCTTAGTTGATGTTGCAAAAATTTCAAATAATGTCAACATAAATCAAGTTAATGTCAACATTAACCCCGAAAATGTAAGCAATAATACACAAACAAAAGAAAAGGAAATAAAACAAAATAAAACCATACGAAAACATAATAATGCGCATTTTGCGCAGTTTTGGGCGGCATATCCAAAAAAAGTAGGTAAGTCATCAGCTGAAAAAGCATTTGCAAAAATCAATCCTGATGATGAGCTACTCAAAGCAATAATAAACGCTATTGACAAACAGTCAAAGTCTGAGCAATGGACAAAGGACGACGGACAATTTATTCCTTATCCGGCAACATGGCTAAACGGCAAGCGTTGGGAAGATGATTTGACTGTTGTAACGGCAAAAAAAGATACATCGTACAATATTGAACAAATCGAAACTAAAGCTAATAATTTTAGCAACCTTGGATGGTAAAGGAGATAAAAACAATGATTAACACAGTAGTTATCATGGGTCGCTTGACCGCTGACCCGGAACTTAAAACAACACAGAGCGGATTATCCGTTACATCATTTACGGTTGCAGTTGACCGTGGATATGCCGACAAAGACGGCAATCGTCCTACTGATTTCATCAACTGCGTTGCATGGCGACAGACAGCTGAATTCATCACAAAATATTTCCGCAAAGGTTCGATGATTGCGATTGTCGGGAGCATCCAGCAACGGAGCTATACCGATAAAGAGGGCAACAAGCGATATGTGTTTGAAATTCTTGCAGAAAAAGCCAGCTTTTGCGGCTCAAAGAGTGAGAGCGGAAACAGCGAAAAAGCGACTGATATTGATACGAGTGATTTCGAGGAATACACGCTTGATGACGGTGATTTGCCGTTTTAAAGGAGAAACAACATGACAGCACAACAAGAGAGAGTTTTGGCATATCTGCGTGAATATGGAAGTATCACATCAAGAGAAGCAGACAGAGCAATCGCTGTGACCCGACTTGCAAGCAGAATTTGCGAACTGAGACAAATGGGTATAAATATCAAAAAAGTCGAAGTTAAAAGCAAAAACAGATACGGTGAAAAGGTGCGTTTTGCAAGATATGTCATCGAGGAGGACTAATGGAATATATCGATTTTTTAAAAACAAAACAGATACAAATTGCACCGAGCGGATTTGATGTTGAAGTTGAGTCGCTTAATCAAAATCTGTTTAAGTGGCAAAAATATATCGTCAAATGGGCACTGAAGAAAGGCAAAGCAGCGTTGTTTCTCGATACAGGACTTGGCAAAACGATTCAGCAGCTCGCGTGGGCGGACGAGGTTTGCAAACACACAGGCGGCAGAGTTTTAATTCTTGCACCGTTGGCAGTTGCAAATCAAACAAAATCGGAGGGTGTGAAATTCGGAATCAGCTCGACGATTTGCCGGACAAGCGCAGACTTGCAAAACGGAATTAACATTACGAATTATGAAATGCTCGAACACTTCTCGGCTGATGATTTTTCGGGAGTCGTGCTTGACGAGAGCAGTATTTTAAAAGACGGCAAAGGAAAAATGCGCACAGAGATCATCGAAAAATTTAAAAATACGCAGTTTAAACTCGCCTGCACCGCTACTCCCTGCCCTAATGATTTTGCCGAGCTCGGAAATCATGCCGAATTTTTAGGCATAATGACCCAAGTCGAAATGTTGTCAACATTCTTCGTTCACGACGGCGGCGACACATCAAAATGGCGATTGAAAGGACACGCTAAAGAAAAGTTCTGGGAATGGATCGCAAATTGGGCATGTGTTATGACAAATCCGAGAGATTTAGGATTTGAGCAAGACGGTTATGATTTGCCTCCGCTGAATATTAGTGAGATCGTCGTTAAAACAGGCATGACCGAAAACGCAAACGGTCAAATGATGTTTTTGCCCTCGACTGTGCAAACGCTCAACGAACGCAGAGAAGCACGACGGTCAACTTTGGAAGAACGAGTGCAAAGAGCGGCGAATATTGCGAACAGCTTTTCGGGGCAAGTGCTCGTTTGGTGCGACCTTAATTCGGAGAGCGATCTGCTTGCTAAAAGCATAAACGGTGCAGTTGAGGTCAAAGGATCTGACACGGCAGAACACAAAACAAATGCCATGTTAGGCTTTGCTGACGGCTCAGTCAGATGTTTAGTCACAAAGCCGAGCATTTGCGGCAAGGGCATGAATTGGCAAAACTGCCACACGATGATATTTGTCGGATTGTCAGACAGTTTCGAGGCTTATTATCAAGCAGTCCGCCGCTGTTGGCGATTCGGGCAAAAAAGCCCGGTTGATGTTTTTATCGTAATCAGCGAAAAAGAGGGAGCGGTCAAGGCGAACATTGAACGAAAGCAAAAAGACACAAAGAAAATGACGGCGGAGCTTGTCAAATACACAAAGGAGATTTTAAAAGCTGATATTGAAAACACTTGCAGAATCAGCGAAAGCTATATCGCAACAGAACTTATCGAAATACCGCAATGGATAAAAGGAGCATGAAATAATGAATGTTAAACACCAATACATAGATGACAGAATGGCACTTTATAACGGCGACAGCTGCGAAGTGCTGAAAAGTCTGCCTAATGACAGCGTGCATATGCAGATTTATTCGCCGCCATTTTGCAGTCTTTACACATATTCAAACTCCGAGAGAGATTTGGGAAATTGCAAGACAAAGCACGAATTTTATGAGCAGTTTGAATATATCGTCAAAGAATTATATCGAACGCTCATGCCGGGGCGAATCATGGCGGTACATTGCATGAATTTACCGACAACAAAACAGCGTGACGGATTCATCGGAATTGATGATTTTCGGGGCGATTTGATTAAGCTGTTTGAAAAATCGGGATTTATTTATCACTCGGAAATTTGCATTTGGAAAGATCCTGTTATTGCAATGCAAAGAACAAAGGCAATCGGGCTTTTGCACAAACAGCTGAAAAAGGACAGCGCAATGTCACGAGTCGGTATTCCTGATTATCTTGTGATCATGCGTAAGCCCGGCGAAAATCCCGAGCCGATCGCACACACGAACGAAACATTTCCTGTATCAGAGTGGCAGAAATTTGCCAGTCCTATTTGGCTCGATATAAATCCCTCCGACACATTGCAAAGAACATCGGCAAGAGACGAAAAAGACGAAAAGCATATTTGTCCGTTACAACTTGAAGTAATCCGCAGGGCTGTGCAGTTGTGGAGCAATCCGAATGACATTGTTTTAACTCCCTTCATGGGGATCGGAAGTGAAGCATATATGGCATTGAAGCTCGGGCGAAGAGCATGGGGCTGTGAATTAAAAGACAGTTACTATCAGCAAGCTGAAAAGAACTGCAAATCAGTCGTTTCAGCTGAACAAATCAAAATCAAATTTTAAGGAGTAAAACCATGAAATATAACACGCATGAATTAAAAGAAAAACTTAAAACGGTACGCACGGCGATTGATAAGTCGCCTGTTGCAGCTGCCGAATGCGCTTATCTCGGGCATGGCAAACTGATCGGATGGAGCGAATCAGTTTGCATATCGGTTGATTTGGAAAGCACTGAACCGATTTTGATACCGCAAAAAGCAATGGCAGTTATCGAGAAATCCTCGGCAGCTGAAATTGACATCAGTACAAACAACGATATGCTTATTGTCAAAGGCGGACGATCAACAACGAGATTTGCGTTTGTGTCGCCTGATGAGTTCCCGAAGATTGACAATGATTCGGGCAAAAAAGAATATCCTCTCCCAGATGATTTTGTTGACAGCGTGAAGTCTGTTGCATACGCCACAAGCAAAAACGACGACAAGCCCGTGATGAAAGGTGTTAAAATCGGCGATGAAATTGCCGCTTGCGACGGAGTCAGAATTGCGATATGTCACACGAAATGCCCGATTGAAACAGTATTACCGCAAAATGCGATTAAATCGCTCGGAATGCTCAACGGTGAAACGACAATCTCGGAAACAAACAAAAACATCATCTTTTCTTGCGGCGATATGAAAATATACGCAAAGAAAATCTACGGCGAGTTTTTTGATTACACGCAGATTTTGACCGATTACGAAAATCATGCCACGATTGACAGCGCTGTTTTGTCGGACAAACTCGACATCATGAGCGCAGTCGTTGACGATGTTTATCCTGCAAAATTACATTTTGAGGGCGACAGCTTAATTTTGTCGGCAAAGGGCGGAACGGCGGATTTTGTTGATGAAATCGAAATCGGCGGCGAACATGATGACATGATTATCGGAGTAAATCAGCGATATTTGCG
>CAKRRH010000026.1 GCA_934394855.1 uncultured Eubacteriales bacterium | reverse complement strand
GGGAATCGAAATCCCCCTGGGATTTTTAAGGGCGCAGCCCTTAAATGCACTTTCCGCCATTTCTTGCATGAGAAATGATGTGCCTGTGCGGCATGAGCACATTGTATTTTAATATTATGTTGAATTGTCGGGGAAGAACTTTTTCGAGAAAAAGGTTCTCCCCCGAACCCCCTTTCAAAAAGCTTTATTTATGAAATATTTTTAATTGTTTAGTATAGAGCAATACAGTCTACCTCTAAATATAAAAATATGTAGGGTGCGTCGTCCTCGGCGCACCGCATACACATATAGAACTAAACAAAAACAGAAGCACAATCTAACCTAACGATGTACTTCTGTTTTATTATTTTAAAATGAAAGTTTTTTAAGGGGAGCACGAGGGGTGCTTTTTTACAAAAAAGCACCCCTCGTAAAACACCATAATTTATTACATAAACCTATCCAAAACAGAGTGGATTGAGTCGTCGTCACGCTCGTTTATCGGTTCATTCACCTTGTGAAGCTCCCATGTTTCGACATGAGATATTACATCACCGGGATGAGTGAGCGTTTTTGCACCGAGCGTTTCAAGCTCAAGAAAATCATCACCCGTATATGTTTCAAACGAACAGCCGTAATCCTCATATTCGGCGGATTTATCATGAACATATCGATTTACAAAAAGCAAGTCGCCGATTAAATACATCGCAACACCGCTGTGATTGTCAAGCCCAAGCTTGAATGCGCCATTTTTGCCGTCTTTTTGCCGCAATGTGATAAAATCACGACCGAAATATGCACGCTCGTCGGACAAATCGGTATAGCTCCACGCAACTATTCTGCGATTTGCAAGCAGCCCTGTATCCTCGGTGTTATTCGGTATTATCTCAACACCGCCGCGGTCAAGCACCGACACCGCCCACGCCGACATTGTCTTATCTTCGTTTGAAATGTTCTTTACATAATGCGTAACGATAAGCCGACCGTCGTCCGCCATTTCTGCTTTCATCGTAAATGCAATTCCGTTCTTTGTTTGCGGCTTTGGCATCAAAATCATGCCACGCTCAATAATCTCATATTCCACCGCATCATTATCGGGGCAATAGGTCCGGGGAAGCGCCTCGGGTGACGCCCAAAGCCTGTGACCGCCATAGTTGTACCAGCTCGCACCCTCATAATAATATTCGTCCATCGAATCAATATGAGTGATGTGCTTTCTGTCAATGTCGTTAAACATGATGTTCTTGCCGCCGACAAAGCCAAATCGAATGATTCTCGGACCTACATCAACAGTCGCCAACATCTCAACAGTGCCGTTGCTGACCTTGATGCATCTGCCGAAGTTTTTATATTCATCAATAACCGTAACGCTGATTGCCATTTTATTTCTCCTTTTAAGGTCTTCTTTTCTATATTATATCTTTTCTTTTTCGATATTGCAACGGATTTACACCAAAATGTTTTTTAAAGGCATTTGAAAAATACAGCGGGTCGGAATAGCCCACCGAAAAAGCCACCGTTTTTATGTTTAAATCAGTATCAAGCAAATATGATTTTGCTAAATTCATGCGATTATTTACAATGTAATCTATGGGAGAACAGTCAAACGATTGCATAAACAACCGATATAATTGTGAGCGTGACAAAGCGCAGTTATTCGCAACATCCGCAACACAAAGACTTGATTTATGGAGATTATTTTTGATATATTCAACTGCTTTTTCAACCGAACCGTTATGTTTTTTCGGCGTTTTTCGGGGCATTTTTTCAATCAATATTCCAAACAATTTCAAAAGCGAAGGCGAATATTCATAACCGTCATCATTGCACGGCTTAAAGCATTCGATCACATCATCGGGCAAAATTACGCTCACAGGATTTTTCATCGACAGGGTTATTTGCGAAAACAGCTTGTTCGCCAAATCTCCGTCAAAATCAATCCAATGATAATGAAACGGGTCGGTCGGGTCGGGATAATATTTCACACAGGTATTCGGAAAAATCACAAAAATTTGCCCGCTTACCACGCTGAATCTGTCACCGCCGACCTCAATATATCCACGGCCGCGCGACACATAATGAAAAATGTAAACATCACGAACACCGGGTCCCCAGCTGTGTAGGTCCGTGCAGTCATGCTCTCCCCTGACTCTGCAAACAAGTCCTTCTGTCATAACGCCCTCCGAAATATGCAACAAATTTATATGTTTTTGACACAAAATTCAATATAAATGAAAGATAAATACATATATAATAAGAATAAACAAATATGATGAATTTGTCAATCATAAAAAACGGAGGACTAAAAATATGTTTATCTCAAAGCCGCCAATGGGTTGGAACTCATGGAACACATTCGGTCACGACATCAACGAAGATGTTGTAAAAAAATCTGCCGACATTCTCATATCAAGCGGACTAAAGGACGCAGGATATGAATATATCGTAATTGACGATTGTTGGTCGCTCAAAGAGCGTGACGAAAACGGCAGACTTGTTGCCGATCCCGAAAAATTCCCAAGCGGAATGAAGGCGCTTGCTGACTACATTCATTCAAAGGGCTTGAAATTCGGTATGTATTCATGCGCCGGTCACCTCACCTGCGCGGGCTATCCGGGTTCGTTTGAGCATGAATGGGAGGACGCTCGTTCCTTTGCCGAATGGGGCGTCGATTATTTGAAATATGATTATTGCTTTCACCCGCAGACCGTTCAGGGCTATGCAAATTACAGACGAATGGGGCTGGCGCTTGCAAACTGCGGCAGAGATATATTATATTCCGCTTGCTCATGGGGTGCTGACGGCACAAAGCATTGGGTGAAATCGTCGGGCGCTAACATATGGCGCTCAACAGGCGACTTATTCGATAACTGGCAGTCGCTGAAGGACCATTCGCTGTCGGCGGTCAAGTCACTCGAATATAGCAGCGTCAACAGCTTTGCGGACATGGATATGCTGATTGTCGGGATAAATGGCAACGGAAAAATCGGCGTTTCGGGGCTTAGTCTTGAGGAGTCTAAAATGCACTTTGCGCTTTGGGCGCTGCTCGGTTCACCGCTGATGATCGGTTGCGACATTGAAAAAATGGACGACGACGCAAAGGCGATTCTCACAAACGCCGAGCTCATTAAAATAAACCAAGACCCGGCGCAAAATCAGCCGTTCATGTTAGGCTGTGAGCGAACCGACGAAAATCAGCCATATCCGACGAACGAAACATTTACATATGCAAAACTGCTTGATAACGGCGACATTGCGATAGGTATTTTCAATTTCTCCGAATATGAAATATCAAACTGGGACCCGTTGCATATTTCAACCGACATTTTGGGGCTTCCCGAAAGCACAGGCAAAACATTGCTAATGACAGATGTTTACACAGGCGAGCAAAAGCTTGTGACTAACGGAATATATCGTGAAAATGTTCCTGCTCACAGCTGTGCGGTATATCGTGCAAAGGTGGTTGACAAACGGTGAACTGCTCAAAATGCGGCGCATTGCTTTATACCGATGACATCGCAATTTTCAAAAAGATGATTGACCGTGAGGCAAAAAGCTGTTTTTGCAAAGCTTGCCTTGCCGACTATCTTTCATGTGACATTAGCGTAATCGAGCGAAAAATCAACCAATTCAAGCTTGACGGCTGTTTGCTGTTTTTTCCCGAAAAGCTAAAAGCGATTGAATCATAAATATATATAAAAGCCAAGGGCGACTTTGTTCATGATTTCGCTTTTGGCTTTATTTCATTATTCATTCTGACATTTCAAGCAGTCGTTTTGCGCTTTTGTCAATTCCAATCGCACCGAGCGGCGCTGTTATCAATATGCCGAACACCGCCACTGACAATATGATTTTGCCGCACGGCAGTCCGAGGCTCAGCGGCACAGAGCCGATTGCCGCCTGGACGGTCGCTTTCGGCAGATATGATATTACGCAAAACAGCCGCTCTTTGGCATTTAGTTTCGTTTTCACAAGGCATAACAAAACGCCGATCGCCCTGAAAATAATCGCAATAAATATCATTGCGATTGCCGCAATTCCTGCCTCGAGCGTATAACGAATGTCAACAGCCGCTCCGACTAACACGAACAAAATGACTTCAGCCGCAAGCCACAATTTGCCGAATTTTTGAGAAAGTCGTTCTGATACCGAAGCAACACATCTGATTTTTACAACACACGCCATGCTCACAACCGCAAGCAGTCCGGATATTGCAACATAATCTTCGGCTAATGTTTCAATCGACATCAACATAAACGACGCACCGAGCAAAATTATCACCTTAACACTGTTGCGTATTGTTTTGTTGTGAGAGTGTGATAATTCAAAAAGCCATGATATGATAAATCCGACAACCGCCCCGAGCATTATGCCGAGCACGATTGAAACAGGAATATTCACAAAGCTGATTAAATTTGCACTGCCGCCTTGCTCCATGTTGACAAAGGCTGTAAAAAGCACGATTACAAATATGTCATCGCACGACGCACCTGCCAAAATCATTGGGGGAATGCTTTTGTCCGTTCCTCGCTTTTCCTCTATCAGCTCAACCATTCTCGGCACGACAACCGCAGGCGACACAGCGCCGAGCACCGCTCCCATTACTGCGGCGTCTATTCTGCTGACTTGCAGCAACATCGGCGCAAAGAGAAAATAGCCCAAAATCTCAAAGCTTGCCGGCACAAACGACATCATCACAGCCGGTCTGCCGACCTTTTTCAAATCGGACAGATTAAGCGACAATCCCGCTTTTATCAATATGATTATCAGCGCAATTTGCCGAAGCTCCGATGATATATTCAGAATTTTCGGATCAAGCAGATCAAGCACGAACGGACCTAAAACTATGCCGCATACAAGCAGACCAACAATTCTCGGCAGCTTAATTTTTTCGCAAATTGAAGCCATTGACAGTCCGACCAAAAGAATAAGCGCAAGGGAAAGAATCACAATAAACACTCCTTAAAAACGCAAAAAGCCGATGAGCCTTCCGCAAAAATATAATTGCAGAAGTCATCAGCCGAATTTTTCAGGCGGTTTAAGCAAAAGCTTCGGGAGAACCTCATTCCCTTAATATTTAGCTGTATCTTATGATACCGCAAAGTCGGCATCACTGCAAGCAATTTTAAAATACTTCTTTCACCGTCAAAAACATCGTTTTAATATCGCAAATCGGCGATAAATCGGTGATATATTCAAGGTCGAGCGCCATTTTCACAGGGATAATGTGTTCGATATATGCCTTTTCGGGGTCGCTTTCCTTGCCCAAAAGCTCGTTTTCATTTTTAAACTTAACGCTCGCATAGCCCGTGATTCCGGGTTTTATCAACAATGTCGCCGCCATTGCCCCGCTGTATTCCGAAACATATCTCGGCACTTCGGGTCGTGCTCCGACAAAGCTCATCTGACCTGCGATTATGTTAAAAAGTTGCGGCAATTCATCGAGCCTGAATTTCCGCAAAAATGCGCCGACTCCGGTGATTCTCGGATCACGCTCGCCGACCGTGATTTGCTTGCCCGTCTTTTCGGCGTCTGTCCTCATTGTTCGGAATTTGATGATTTTAAACGGCTTTAAATATCGTCCGACTCTTGTTTGCAAAAAGAAAACAGGACCTTTTGATGTGCATTTTATTATGATTGCAAGAACCAGCATGAGCGGTGACAATAATATTACCAAAATCAGCGCAAGCAAAAAGTCAAACAGCTGTTTTACAAACAATGACGCCTTTTTGCCCTGCAAAATGTCATAATATTGTTTAATTTTGTCTGTCTGCATTTCACTCGGCAGATTTTCAAACGGACAAAGAAACATAACGGAACTTTTCTCCTATCTCAATTTGCGAATTATAGGATTATTACATATGGCTTGTGCCTGTGTTATGGTCGAAGGTCGGAACAAGCTCCTTGATTTTTTTGAACATTGCGTCAAGGTCGTCGCCTATTGCCGCACTCTCAAGCTCCTTGATATGCGCCGACAAAATGCTTGAATCAAAGGTCATCGGCTCCATGATAAATATTTTCTCATTCGGAGTTTTTGTCATGCTTTCATCGACAAGGCTAAGCTCTTCAAACAGCTTTTCGCCCGGGCGAAGTCCCGTGAACACGATTTTTATGTCAACATTCGGCTCATAGCCCGACAGCCTGATTACATCACACGCAAGGTCATATATCTTGACGGGTTCGCCCATGTTAAGTACAAATATTTCACCGCCCGACGCCATTGCTCCTGCCTCAAGAACCAGCTGGACAGCTTCGGGGATCGTCATGAAGAATCGGCGAATGTCGGGGTGAGTTACGGTGACAGGACCGCCGTGTTCGATCTGCTTTCTGAAAAGCGGCACGACCGAGCCGTTTGAGCCCAATACATTTCCGAATCGAACCGCCGAAAAATCGGTGTCTGACATTGAGTTTAACAGCTGAATCGCCATTTCCGCAATTCGCTTTGATGCGCCCATTACATTTGTCGGGTTTACCGCCTTGTCGGTTGAAATCAAAATGAACTTCTCGACATTATGAACGATTGCGGCTGTTGCAACATTTATTGTACCCTTAACATTGTTTTTTATTGCCTCTTTCGGGCAATATTCCATCATCGGCACGTGTTTATGAGCCGCTGCATGGAACACGATCTGCGGCTGAAATTCATCGAACACTTCGGCAAGTCTGCGTTTATCTCTGATTGAGCCGAGCCGGACATTGAATTTATCTTTATAATCCTCTTTGAGCTCCTGTTCGATGTCATAGAGTCCGTTTTCGTTAAAATCGAATATTACAAGGTGCTTGCAGCCGAATTTGAGCACCTGACGGCAAATTTCCGAACCGATCGAACCTGCGCCGCCTGTTACGATTACTTCTTTATTCTCAATGAATTTTCTGACGGTGTCCATGTTCAGATGAACGCTGTCACGCTTCAGCAAATCCTCAATGTCGATTTGTGTAAGATTTACCTTTGCCATCTCGACATCATCGATGTTTCCGAATCTGCGCAGCTTGCATTTTTTCTGCTTGCAAACATCCATTGCAAACTTGAGCAGTTCCTTTGACGCTGTCGGAATTGCGACGATTACCTCGTCAATGTGAAATTTATCGATCGCTTCGGCAAGCTTGTCCGAACCGCCATAGACCTTCACGCCGTGAACCTTGCTCTTTTTGAGCTGGTCGTTATCGTCAATGAACACGACAGGCAGGTTTTTGCTATCCTTGTCGTTTTTCATTTTATTGCAAAAATATGCGCCCGCTTCGCCTGCTCCGAAAATCAATGTTCTGACCGAATCGTCCGAACGGGATTTGTTGATCGTGTTGACCTTTGCGGAAAATTCGTTATATATTCTTGCCCATGAATGTCCCGCAACCTGCAAAACGGTCAGGATAAGACCCATTATGATTATGTAGTCGGCTCTGAAATAGTCAAGAAGCGTACTTACAACGAAAAATGTCACAAGAAAAATCAGGCAGGAGAGCAAAATTCGGAACATTTCGTTGATTCCGAAATGCCGAACCATGCTCATGTAGTTTCGGAAAATCAAATTCAGCATGATGATAGCCGCACAGGCAATCAACAAAAACAAAAACAGATTTCCGCCGTAAACATCGGTCGGGACCCATGACAGCGGATTGTACCACACGCCGTTTATTTTATAGTTAAAAGCATAGCAAATTCTGAATGATAAAAAGACGGATATAAGCACGGAAAGTATATCCCAGATAACCAGAAAAATAATCGCAAGATTGCGCTTTTTGGTCTGATTCAACACACTCACTCCCATAAGCGGATTTTATAATATGAAAAGCTGTTTGAAAACGCACAAAAAATGATATAACTACAGTATTGCATCATGTATTGTACCACACATTTTTCAATTTGTCCATAGCTTTTAAATAACATATATATATGGTATGATTTTTAGCACTTTTTCCCTATTTACTGAATGTATTAACATTATCAACATAGTTATCAACATACCAATCACCTGTTTTAAACAGATTTTTAAACAAATTTTGAATTTTGGTTAAAATTATGTAAAGCGATTACATTAGATTTTCGGTTAAATAATTATATTTGAAAATCATTATGTCACCGATTATACAGTTAGTATTATTTTATAATTTCAAAAATGCGATTCCTGTTGTTAAATATCGCCTGTAATACTTGACAGAAAGCACCGAAAAAAGTATAATAAAACAGTATGCATAACATTAAAAGGAGTGGGAAAAAAGACAGATGAAAACAGTAGATTTGGTAGTGCCGTGCTACAACGAAGGCGGAATGGTCGAGCTGTTTTACAACACCACCTCGGATATAGTTTCAAAAATCGACGGATATGAGTTTAGGTTCATATTTATCGACGACGGAAGCCGCGATAATACTCTTGACGAGATCAAAAAACTCGCAAGCAAAAACAATAATGTAAAATATATTTCTTTTTCTCGGAATTTCGGAAAAGAAGCGGGAATGTATGCCGGTCTTAAAGCTTCAACCGCTGACAGAGTAACGATAATCGACGCAGATTTGCAGCATCCGCCCGAGCTGATTGAAAAAATGCTCTATGCAATCGATGTCGAGGGCTATGATTCATGCTCCGCACGCCGAGTCAGCCGTGAGGGCGAACCGAAGATCCGCAGCTTTTTCTCACGAATGTTCTATAAGCTGATTAACAAAATGTCCGAAGTCGAGATCGTTGACGGTGCGGTTGATTTCAGAATGATGACAAGGCAGATGGTTGACGCCATCATATCATTGCCCGAGGTCCACCGTTTTTCAAAGGGCATTTTCTGCTGGGTCGGATTTAAGACAAAATGGATCGAATTTAAAAATGTCGAACGAATCGTCGGCGAATCACGCTGGAGCTTTTGGTCGCTGTTCAAATATGCAATCGACGGAATCGTTGCTTTCACAACCTTTCCTCTTCGTCTTGCGACAATCACGGGCTGCATTATTTCGGGAGCCGCTTTCATCTATTTGATAATTGAGCTGATCAAAACACTCGTCACGGGAATCGGACAACCCGGCTACGCCTCCACCATAATAATTTTGCTGTTTATCGGCGGCGTAATCATTTTGGCGCTCGGAATCATAGGCGAATATCTTGCAAGAATGTATATGGAAACAAAGCGCCGACCGATTTTCATTACAAGGGATACAAATATTGAGAAAAAGGAAGAAAAAAAGGATGAGCGAACAGCAAAATAACACTCGCAGCGACAAGCCGTTTTGGGATTGGATGATGAATCTCAAAATCGTCAGTTGGTTTTGCAATTTGAAAATCTGCAAAAAATGCATGACGCTAAAACCCTTCCGGCTATTATTCAACTATGAGATGATCACCTACATATTCTACGGTGTGCTTGCAACGGTTGTTAATCTTCTGAGCTTTTGGGGCTGCTGTGCGCTGATGAAAATTCCGTTCAACACCGAGGTCGACTTCATTGCGGCATTTTCAAATATGGATGAGTTTAACAAAATGCTCATGCCGCTGATTGCAAACGCAATCGCCTGGGTAGTTGCGCTGATATTTGCATTTATCACCAACAAATTCATCGTTTTCAAGAGCCGTGATGTTTCTTTCAAAAAACTGATTTTTGAATTCGGCTCGTTTACAGTCGCAAGACTGATTTCGTTTATCTGTGAAGAGCTTATCATCTTCATTGCGCCGCTGATTGCAATGAACCTTATTGTTGCAAAGGTTATCGCGGCGATTGTTGTGGTAATTTTGAATTATATTTTTTCGAAGCTGTTTATTTTTAAAAACAAAGAAAATAACACCGTAAAGGAGTAAAGATATGACAGAGAATAATAATCCGAATGTCGAAAACGAGATTATCGAAACCGCCGATGTCGTTGATAATTCGGTAGATAATCAGGTGCCCACAGATATTGAGGTTAAGCCAACATCGGGTGCGGCGGCAGTTGCCGTAAAAAAGAATAAATCGGGTGTTTTAACATTTTTGAAGGACTTTTTCGGAATCGGGCTTAACAAGCCGCAAAATGTTTCTCCGCTCATTAAGCAGGAAGGCTTTTTCAAGCGCAACCGATTTGTATTTTTAGCATTCGGCGTTCCGCTTCTTTTGATGAGCTATGCCTTTATTGTTGCCGAATTTTATCCGTTCGGCGAAAATCAAATTATGGTAATCGATATGTGGCACCAGTTCTTCCAGTTCTTCAAGGTGCTTCATGAAAAACTGCAAACAGGCGGCAGTCTGCTCTATACATGGCAGGGCGGACTCGGCACAAACTTCATTGCGCTGATCTCCTACTATGCGGCAAGTCCGCTCAATCTGCTGACAATATTTGTTCCGACAAAATATCTCACAGAGGCTCTTGCGGCAGTTGTTGTTTTGAAAATATCGTTTTCGGGTGCGTTCATGTGCATTTATCTTCGTTCTCTTTTCAAAAGAAACGATTTCGGCACAGCGACCTTCTCGATTCTCTATGCGCTCAGCGCATTTGCAATGGGCTATTACTGGTGCGTAATGTGGCTTGACGTAATGGCGATTTTGCCGCTTTGTCTGCTCGGTCTTAACCGACTTGTTGACGAGGGCAAATTTAAGCTATATGTTCTCTCGCTTGCGCTCATGCTCATCTCGAACTACTACATCGGCATTATGATGTGTATGTTCATTGTCATCTACTACCCTGTAATCTATTTTTCAAGATTAAAACCGAGAGGTACAAAATATTTTGTCGTAACCTCGGTCAAAGCCGCTTTGTTCTCGGCTCTTGCCGCTTGCATTGCCGCTGTTATCCTGATCCCGACATATTTCAGTATGCAAAACACATACTACATTAAACCGAGCTTCCCGGCAACCGACACATTCTACAATCCGATTTTGGATGTTGTAAGCAATCTTTTGCCGAATGTTGCGCTCACCGTCAGAGGCGGACTGCCGAACATCTATTGCGGACTTCTTTCGTTCATGATGGCGGTGCTTTTCCTGCTTTGCAAAAAAATTCCCGTTCGTCAAAAGGTGCTCAACAGCTTGATTCTTGCATTTTTAATACTCAGCTTTAACTGGAACAAGCTTGACTACATTTGGCATTGTTTGCACTTCCCGAACGAGCTCCCCTATCGCTATTCGTTCGTATTCTCGTTTATCCTGATTACAATGGCATATCAGGCATATCTGCATCTTGACGACCTGACCCCCGGACAAATCGGCGGAGTTGCGGCGGGCGGATTCATCTACATCATTATTGCCCAAAAGATATATGACCAAACCTTTGATTACAAGGTAATTTATATATCGCTTCTGCTCCTTGCGGCATATTCGATCGTTCTTGCAATTCACAAAAGCGGCCGCTACAAAGAAACGCTGGTCGGCGTGCTGATGTTTGTTGTCGTATTCGGCGAAATGACCAACTACACAATTTCAAGCGTTTCTGCGGTCGGCTCATCTAACCGCACAAGCTATTTTGCGGATTATGACGATGTTACCGCTTTGATAAACACAGTTGAAAAAGAGGACGACGGATTTTATCGAATGGAAGTCTCAAACGCATGGACCACAAACGACCCTGCGCTTTACGGCTACAACGGAGTATCTCAGTTCTCGTCGGAAATCAATGCAAAAGTCACAACGCTCATGAAAGCGATCGGACTTGCCGCAGATCCGGGAAGCAACCGTTTCGGATATTCAATGACAACACCGGTAATAAATTCAATGCTCAATGTGAAATATATTATCGGACGCTCACGCACAGTCGATGATTTTGCGCTCGGCTCACCGCTTTATACAAGCAACGGCTCGACAATATATCGCAATAAATATGCGCTCTCGATCGGCTACATGGCATATAGCGACATTAAGGATTGGTCAACGGAATATACAAACCCATTTGACGTGCAAAATCAATATGTTTGGTACGCAACGGGCGTCAGCACTCCTGTTTTCGAAGAGCTTGACGAGCCTGTCGTAACAGGCACAAATGTTACCACAGGTCCTTACAGCATGGGTACGATGTCGGTATCAAACACCGATTCATCATCAACATCATCGGTTCAGCTTGTTTATACGGCAACCAAGACCCAACCGATCTATGCATTTATCGAAGCGTCGGACGCTGCTACTATTTCGGCTACGACTTCATCGGGCAACACGGTTTCGTTTGAAAATAACCGGGGTTCGGTAAACAGCCTCGGAACAGTTAAAAAAGGTGACAAAATCACCGTTGACATAAGCTATGAGCAGGGCAAAGCCGGCAACATTTCATGTTATGTAAACGGTCTTGACGAAGATGTTTGGAACAGCGCATATTCAAAGCTCAGCGATGAAATGCTTGAAGTGACAAGCCACTCGGATACTCACATTTCGGGTACGATCACAGTCAAAGACAGCGGAACATTTGTGACCTCGATTCCTTATGAAAAGGGCTGGTCAATTAAGGTTGACGGCAAAAAGGTTGATGCATTTGGCGTTAAAGACGCACTTCTTGCCTGCGACCTTGACGAAGGCACACACACGATCGACATAAATTATCACCCATATGGTTTCTATCTTGCTTTGCCGATGTCGATTATCAGCTTGATTGCATTGTTTGCTATCGACTATCTGTTAAGAAAGCTCAAAGCAAAGAACCCCGAATCAATTTTGGTAATGACTCCGAACGACAAGGGCTTGTTAGAGGAATATCCGGCGATTGATAATGCGTCTGTTCCCGTTTCTGACGACATTTCATCATCAGTCGAAGAAACGGTTGAGACGAACGACGATTTGGATATAAGTGACAAAACAGAGGCTGATTTGCCTGTCGATTCGGAAGAGCATAATGACATGAGCTCACAAAGTGTTGAGGACGCAATTAAAAAGGCGTTTGAAAATAATAATGATTTATCCGATGAATCAATAACCGATGAGTCGGACGATAACGACACAATAATCTAACTGATTTAAGACAATAAAGTTATCGGGGTCACTTTTGCGTCCCCGATAATTTTATGTATATTACAAAAAGATTGGAATGATGGACATGGAGATTATCAGAACTGAGCTTCGCAGCGTTTTTGAAAAACCGCCTAAGGATAATGACGCTGTTTTGGTTTCGGGCTGGATTCGCAATATCCGTGTTTCCAAATCGGTTGGATTTATTGAGCTCAACGACGGAACGGACATGAGATGCGTCCAAATCGTATTCGAGCGCGACAAGCTTTGCAATTTTGATGAAATCGGAGCGCTGAATATCGGCTCTTCCGTTTCAATCAACGGTCATGTTGTCTTGACCCCGACAATGAAGCAAAGCTTTGAGATAAATGCTGATGAAATTGAAATTTTGGGTCATAGCACACCCGACTATCCGCTTCAAAACAAGCGTCATTCAATGGAATTTTTGAGGACGATCGCGCATATTCGTCCTCGCACCAACACCTTCAACGCACTCTATCGAGTCAGAAGCGAAGCGGCATTTGCAATTCATGAATTTTTCCACAGCCGTGGATTTGTCTATGCGCATACGCCGATTTTCACCGCCTCCGACTGTGAGGGTGCGGGTGACATGTTTCGTGTCACCTCGCTTGACATGAACAACTTGCCGAAAAATGACGACGGCAAGGTTGATTTTACAAAGGATTTCTTTGGTAAGCCCGTGTCGCTGACGGTTTCGGGTCAGCTTGAGGCAGAGTGCATGGCGACCGCATTTTCAAAGGTATATACATTCGGTCCTACATTTCGTGCCGAAAAGTCATTCACTCCCCGCCACGCCGCCGAATTTTGGATGATCGAACCCGAAATCGCCTTTGCGGATCTGGACGACGACATGGCGCTTGCAAGAGATATGATCAAAGCAATCATTTCTCACTGCATGAAAACCTGTGCAACGGAGCTTGAATTTTTCAACAAATTCTTCGATAAAACGCTGATTGACAGGCTAAATTCGGTAGTTAATTCGGAATTTGCGAAAATCACCTATACTAAGGCGATCGAGCTGCTTGAAAAGGCAGATGTCGAATTCAAATATCCCGTCAGCTGGGGTTGCGATTTGCAAACGGAACACGAGCGCTATTTGACCGAGCAGGTCTTCAAAGCGCCGCTGTTTGTGACTGACTATCCAAAGGAAATCAAGGCGTTTTATATGCGCAGGAACGACGACGGCAAGACTGTTGCGGCAGTCGATTTATTGGTGCCGGGCGTCGGCGAAATAATCGGCGGTTCTCAGCGTGAAGAACGGCTGAATGTATTGCTTAAGGCAATGAACGAATCGGGACTTGACGAAAATGATTATCGCTGGTATCTCGATTTAAGAAAATACGGCTCGGTAAAACACGCCGGATTCGGACTTGGATTTGAACGAATGATAATGTACCTCACAGGGGTTCAAAACATTCGCGATGTTCTTCCGTTTCCCCGAACAACCGGGTCAATAGACTTTTAAAATGAGAGGATTTATTTAGATAATGAACTGGTTTTGGCTTTCACTTTTAACAATACTTTTTTGGAGCTTTGGCGATCTTTCCTGCAAAAGCACATCTGACGAAAACGATAAACTCAGCCACTGGCGAATAGTAATTTCAGTCGGCACGGTAATGGGCATTCAATCAATAGTATTAGTGCTGATTGACGCATTTTCAAAAGAACCGACCGACCCGTTTAATGCCGTCGACATCATCACCTATTTGCCTGTGTCCGCTTGCTACATTGCGTCAATGATTATAGGCTATGTCGGACTGCGCTATCTTGCAGTATCGATTGCTTCTCCCGTGAGCAACACCTCGGGTGCGCTGACCTTCGTTTTACTTATAATATTTGGGCAGTTTTCCGAGATCGACGGCTGGCAGATTGCAGGTACTGTTGCAATCACATTCGGCGTTGTAATGCTTGCGATTGTTGAGCAAAAGCTTGATAAAAAGGAAATGGCGCTCAGAGGCGAAAAAATCGACAAAAAATATACCCACGGTGCCCTGGCGCTTATGTTCCCGCTTCTTTACTGCGTAATCGACACGCTCGGAACATTCGGCGACGGAATGGTTCTTGACGAATGGGGCATCATGAGTGAAAAATCCGTGCTTATTGCATATGGATTTACATTTATGGCAATGGCGATTTTTGCGGTAATTTACATCAAATTCATCAAAAAGCAAAACATATTCATAGGCAAACAGAGCTGGAAAATGGTGCTGCCCGGCGTTTGCGAAACCGCAGGACAGAATTTTTACACCTATGCAATGTCGGATAATGCGCACGGCGCTGCCCCGATGATTTCATGCTACTGCCTGTTCTCGCTTCTTTGGGGCAGAATCTTCCTTAAAGAAAAGCTGAACAAATGGCAATACATATCGATTGCGATTGCGTTTGTCGGAATCATGTTCTTCGGAATTTCGGAAGGAATTGCCGGCTGATAATGAATATTCGGCGAAAAATATGCAAAAATATTGTCATATAACACTTTCTGAAAAGGGACAATATTTATGGATATTATGCATTATGTTTGGGCGTTTGTAATCGGCGGCGCAATTTGCGTTGTCGGACAGCTGCTGATTGATTACACAAAGCTGACCCCTGCGAGAATCCTTGTGGGATATGTCGTTGCGGGGGTCATTTTGACAGCAGTCGGGTTATATGAACCTTTGGTCGAATTTGCAGGTGCAGGTGCGACTGTGCCGCTGACGGGATTTGGCTATTCGCTCGCAATGGGCGTCAGAAAAGCGATACTTGAATATGGCTTCATCGGCATATTAACAGGCGGACTCACCGCAACCGCAGGCGGAATCGCCACCGCAATCGTCATCAGCTATCTCGCCGCTCTTTGCTCAAAATCCAAAGACCAAGCATAGAGAATCGTTTAATATTTTTATAGCAAAATTACGAGGGGTGCTTTTTTGTAAAAAAGCACCCCTAACATCAATATTTATATTGATGAGCTCCCCTTAAAAAACTTTATTTATGAAAACTTATATTATGATATAGCGTAACAAAAAACTTACCTCTTAATGAATCCACAACCGTTTTTGTTCAATTTATGCTACCCTAACTATCCCACTCTCGGAACAAAAACTCGTTTTAAGGGGTGTACGATAACGGCGCTCAAACCACTCTCATTCACTCATCTTGTCGTGCCTTTTCTCAGCACGACGGTTTGCACGGTTGCAAAAATCCGTTATCGTACAGGGGGAATCGAAATCCCCCTCGGGATTTTTAAGGGCGCAGCCCTTAAATGCACTTTCCGCCATTTCTTGCATGAGAAATGGTGTGCCCGTGCGGCATGAGCACATTTAATTTAATAACATTTAAAATTATTGGGTGCGGCAGCATCATACGCACCGCATATAGGCTACATAAACGCAATAAAAAACAGAAGTACAGGTTGTCCATACCGCAATAATAATAGTAGTATTATTTTTAAAAATTTTTGAAGGGAGTCCGAGGGGAACTTTTTATAAAAAGTTCCCCTCGGAAAAACTCTGTCTCTAAACATATATTTTTTCAAAAGAAACCTTGAAATTTGCATGAAATTTGTTATAATATATATTTGTGTAATTATGTATATAAACAAACTGACGCAAATGATTTGCGGACAAGCCGAAAGGGAGCTTTTTTAATGATCAAAACCGAAAACATAAGAAACATTGCGATAATTGCTCATGTTGACCACGGAAAGACGACTTTGGTTGACGAGATGCTCAAAGAAAACGGAACATTCCGTGCGAACGAACAGGTAGCCGAGAGGGTAATGGACTCGAACGACCTTGAGCGTGAGCGTGGAATCACGATTCTTGCAAAAAACACAGCAGTAAGATATAACGACTACAAGATCAACATTGTTGACACTCCCGGTCACGCCGATTTCGGCGGTGAAGTTGAGCGCATTTTGCTCATGGTAGACGGTGTTGTTTTGCTTGTTGACGCATTTGAAGGATGTATGCCTCAGACAAGATTCGTTCTTAAAAAGGCATTGGGACTCGGCAAAAAGCCGATCGTCGTACTCAACAAAATCGACCGCGACGGTGCTCGCCCCGATGAGGTTGTTGACGAAGTTCTTGATTTATTCATTGAACTCGGTGCAGACGACGATCAGCTCGACTTCCCTGTTGTTTATGCATCAGGCCGTGACGGCTATGCGTCATTTGACAAAAATGCCCGTTCGGGCGACCTTCGTCCGCTGATGGACACAATCGTAAAAGAGGTTCCCGCACCGAACAATGATCCAAACGGTCCGCTCCAGATTCTCTTCTCGAACATCGACTATGATGAATATGTCGGTCGAATCGGAATCGGTCGAATCGAGCGTGGCGTTGTTCATGTAAACGACAGAGTTGTTCTTTGCAACAAAGAAGGCAAACAGCAAAATGTCAAAATCAGCAAGCTTTATGCGTTTGAGGGCTTAAAGCGTGTTGAATGCGACGAAGCACCCGCAGGTGAGCTTGTGGCGGTTTCGGGAATTGCCGATCTTAACATCGGTGAGACCGCTTGTGACCCCGAACACATCGAGCCGATGAAATTCGTCAAGATCGACGAGCCGACGATTTCAATGAACTTCATGGTAAACAATTCACCGTTTGCAGGCCGTGAGGGTAAATTTGTCACATCAAGAAACATCAGAGAGCGTTTGTTTAAAGAGATTGAAACAAATGTATCAATGAGAGTCAGAGAAACCGACTCGGCGGACACTTTTGAAGTATCCGGCAGAGGCGAACTTCATCTTTCAATTCTCATTGAAACAATGCGCCGTGAGGGCTATGAATTTCAAGTATCCCGTCCGAGCGTAATTTATAAAAAAGACGAAAACGGAAATCTGCTTGAGCCTGTTGAGCTGCTCATGATCGAAGTGCCTGAAAATTATGTCGGCGTTGTAATGGAAAAGCTCGGCACAAGAAAAGCGGAACTGCTTAACATGGGCACCCGTGACACGGGAATGTCGCATCTTGAGTTCAAAATTCCCGCAAGAGGACTGATGAGCTATCGTTCGGAGTTTTTGAGCGACACCAACGGCAACGGAATCATGAACCATGTATTCTCGGATTACGAGCCGTATAAGGGTGACATTGAACAGCGTCTCACCGGCTCAATCATTGCATTTGAAACCGGCACAACATCAAGCTATGGCTTGTTTAACACACAAGACCGAGGCCGCTTGTTTGTAGGTCCCGGCGTTGAAGTATATGAGGGTCAGATCGTCGGCGAATCGCCGAAAAACGAAGACCTTGTGTGCAATGTATGCAAGAAAAAGCAGGTTACAAATATGCGTGCGGCAGGCTCCGACGAAGCATTGAAGCTTGTTCCGCCGTCAGTGTTCAGCCTTGAAAAATCACTTGAATTTATCAAGGATGACGAGCTTGTTGAGGTTACTCCCGAATCGATCCGTTTAAGAAAAGTAATTCTTAACAAGGAGCTTCGCGCAAAAGCCGAAAACCGCAAAAATAAGGCATAATTCGACGGTATATCGTTGATTTTTTGCCATATAAATTATATAATAATATAAACACAACAGGATGGTGGCTGAAATGACAACCGTTATAGAAAATATGAATATTTACTATGAGATTGTCGGCGACGGCGCAGACATCCTGTTTTTGCATGGCTGGGGTTCGAGCGTTGACGCTTTTCGCCGAATGATAATGCCGCTTAAAAGCGATTTTCGGTGCATTGCCCTCGACCTTCCCGGTTTCGGAAAGTCCGATTTGCCAAAAGACCCCCTCGACCTTGACGACTATTGCAGAATCGTTAAAAAATTCATCGATGAATTGGGGCTTTGCAACCCAATTTTGATCGGTCACTCAAACGGCGGACGAATTGCGCTGAATATGTGCGCAGAGCACATCGTTGACCCTGACAAGATGATATTGTTCGGGGCTGCCGGAATTCCGTCGAAAAAGACATTCAAACAAAAGGCAAGACAGCGAACTTTCAAGATAATCAAAGGCGCTCTCACCTTGCCTATCGTCAAAAATTATACCGAAAGCCTGCTAAATGACGCACGGGCGCATTTCGGCTCGGCCGACTATAATTCCGCACCGCCCGTAATGCGCCAGACACTTGTCAAGCTTGTCAATGTCGATTTGACCGAGAAACTTCATAACATCACGGCGCAGACATTGCTGATTTGGGGCGAAAACGACACCGCAACTCCGCTTTATACCGCAAAAATAATGGAGCGTGAGATCAAGGGCAGCGGTCTGTGCGTTTTAAACAACTGCACCCATTGGTGCTTCATTGAAAATCCCGTTCAGGTAGACGCAATTTTGCAAAGCTTTTTGAAAGGCGGTAAATAATAGGATATGGATTCGATTTTTCTGATAATAACCGCTGTGATTTGCCTTGTGACGCTCGAATTTACAATCACAAGACAGTTACATATGCTTCAACAAAATTCATACTTCTATTCAAGATATTTTGACTTTCTGAAAGAAAACATCAAAAATTCATCCATCGTTTCGGTTTTGCTTGCAACATTAACCGTATTTCTTGCGTTTTTCTCACCGCTTGTCTGCATGATTTTCACCGCTGTTTGCTGTGTATTTCGTGTAATCAACACCCTTTACAAGCTCTCTCACGCAAAGGTAAAAATCAAATTCACATCTCGTGTCAAGCGAATGTATGTAACGCTTACCCTGCTGTGTCTGATAAGCGGATTGTTATATAAAATCCCGATCGTGTGGCTTGCCGTTTCATCGGCGGCAACAGCACTTTCCCCGTTCATGGCAATGCTCGTAAACCTAATCAATGCGCCGTTTGAGAGAGGTGCTAAGAGATGGTACATAAACGACGCAAAGCGCATTTTGAAAAATCACAACAAAATGACCGTGATCGGGCTGACAGGCAGTTACGGCAAAACCAGCACAAAATATATCTTATCCCGAATTTTATCGGAAAAATATAATGTTGCGATCACTCCGGGCAACTTCAACACCCCGATGGGCATTGTCCGCACGGTTCGTGAGCATCTGAAGCCCGACGCACAGATCTTCATTGTTGAAATGGGTGCAAAAAAGGTCGGCGACATCAAAGAGATCTGCGACATAATTCACGCCGATTACGGAATAATCACCTCAATCGGACCGCAGCATCTTAACACATTCCATTCGATTGAGAATGTTACAAACACAAAATTTGAGCTTGCGGACGATGTTTGCAAAAACGGCGGAACGGTTTATCTTAACTGCGACAACGAATACATTTGCAAAAAGAAAGACGAATATAATTATAAAGGCTACGGAATCGAAAATAAGAATGAGAAAATTTATGCCGATAACATTCATGCGGACAGAAACGGTCTGCAATTTGACATCATCAGCGGCGATATAAAGATCCATTCATCAACAAAGCTGCTCGGAATGCACAATGTGCTGAACATTTTGGCAGCAGTTGAAATTGCGCTTGACCTCGGTGTTTCTGACACCGACATTCGTTATGCAATCGAGCGTTTGCAGCCGATCGAACACAGACTTCAAATGAAGCCCTATGTCGGCGGCTCGATCCTGATTGACGACGCATATAACGCAAATCCGTCAGGCTCGGTTGAGGCGATGAAGGTGATCGGCTCGTTTGCGCCGATGAAGCGAATCGTTGTGACACCGGGATTGGTTGAGCTCGGCGAGCGTGAATATGAGTGCAACAAAGCGCTCGGAAAAGCGGCGGCGGAAAATGCGGACGAAATTTATTTTGTCGGCGAAATGCGTTCAAAGCCGTTGGTTGAGGGCGCAAAATCAACCGATTTTGATGAATTGAAAATTCATGTTGTAAAAACATTTCTTGACGCGGCGGCAGAGCTTAAAACAAAATGCGACAAAAATACCGTTGTCATTTTTGAAAACGACCTGCCCGATAACTACGCAAAATAACACAAATTATCATATTATTTCACAAAAGGACTGATTAACGATGAAAATACAAGTCGGAGTATTTTTCGGCGGACGCTCGGTTGAACACGAGGTCGCAGTCATTTCGGCTGTTCAGGCAATGAACAGCATGGATACCGAAAAATACGACATAATCCCTGTCTATATCACCAAAAACGGCGAGATGTATCATTCGCCCGAAATGATCGACATTAACCGGTTTAAAGATATTCCGAAGCTGATTTCGGAGTCAAAACCCGTAACGCTCATCAAAAACGGTGATAAATTTGAGCTGATCGAGCTTAAAAAGGGCCTTTTTAAAAAGCCGATTTGCAGCGTTGACATTGCATTCCCGATCGTTCACGGAACCAACTGCGAGGACGGCTCGGTCGTCGGATTTTTTGAACTGCTCGGCATACCTTATGTTTCTTGCGATGTTTGTTCGGCGGCAGTCGGAATGGATAAGGCAATGTTCAAATATCTGTTGCTTCAAAAGAAGATCCCGACGCTCGATTGCGTAACATTCTATGCTAAAGAGTGGATTGCCTCAAAAGACGAGATAATCGCTGAAATCGAAGAGAAATTCGGCTATCCGTTAATCGTTAAGCCTGCAAATTTAGGCTCGTCTGTTGGCATTTCAAAGGCACATGACAAAGATGAGCTCATCACCTCGATCAACGAGGCAATGGATTATGCAGTCAAGATTTTGGTCGAACCCGCAATCACAAATCTGCGTGAATTTAACTGCTCGGTTGTCGGCGACATTGATGAATGCGACACCTCGGTTATTGAAGAGCCGGTAATGAGCGACGAGATTTTGAGCTATAAGGACAAATATCAAAGCGGCGGAAAATCTTCCAAAAACGCGGATAATCAAGGAATGGCGTCGGTCAAACGCAAAATCCCGGCGGATATTTCAACTGAGCTTCGTGAAAAAATCGAGAATTATTCAAAGCGTGCATTCACAGCACTCGGTTGTAACGGAGTTGTGAGAATCGACTATCTCTATGATGTTGATAACGACAAGGTATATATCAACGAAATCAACACGATCCCGGGTTCGCTTGCGTTTTATCTTTGGGAGCCAAAGGGCGTTAAATATAAAGACCTGCTCAGCACTCTGATCGACCTCGGATTCAAGCGTGAGCGCACAAAGCAGCAGCTCTCCTTCTCATTTGAAACCAACATTTTGTCACAGGGCGGTTCATTCGGCTCAAAGGGCAAAAAATAATAAAATATATATAATAGCAACAAAAAAATCGCCATATGAATCATATGACGATTTTTTAGTTTTAAAAATAACATTTTCTGTCATAGCAGATATTTTCCTTTAAATTTCAAATCAAATTTAACTTTGGTTTCTAATGCTTTATAATTATAACCGAACACTTGTTCGTTGTCAATAGTGAAATAAGATTTTTAATACATTGTTCCTTCTTCTTTCCATTTTTTAAATTTGAAATCTACAAATTTCCAATATGGTTTATGAATGTTATTAGGGTCATATTCACGCATATCCGGATAAGGAGCATATCCGTCATCATAAGCCATTTTCATTGCAATTTCATCTATCCATTTAAGCCGTTCGTTTGCTCTAACAAAACTTAAAATCTCAGGGTCAGTCCATTTAGGGTCGTCCCACTCTTTACACGCCTTTTTAAAATAATAACTTTCTTCTTGATGTGTCATTTTTTTTCGTCCACATAAACACGCTTTTTCCCATTCTGGGCAACTCGAAAATCCTTCTTTTCTCCATTGAGGTTGGTCTTTTCCTCCACCAATAAGTGCTGCTAAAATAAAACATCCAATTGCTACTAACAAAATCATAATTGTAATCTCCTTTTGTAAAAAATAATACTACATAATTTTAGTTTATACAAGCGGTAAATTCTGTTATCACCTGTTTTTGAACCTTAGTGAATATGTGTTTACATCTCGTTTCCTTTCGTTATTATCATTTTATCAAATATGTATATAAATGTCAATTCAAACGCTTTTTATTACTTCATTTCATTTATTATTATATAATTTGCGTAGTCCAATAAAACGGACTTAAAATAATATAATCAATAAAATACGGTGCTTTGATAATACGGACAAATTACCGTGACATATACTTATATCAACCAAATCGACTGAAAGGGCGAATAGATATGTCTAAAATGAAATATTGCATAATCAACAAGCGAACGCTGATGATAATTTCATCTGCTGTGCTGATAATTCTTGCGGCGGTGATCGTCATTGTAACCTCGGCTGTCGCCTCTCCCGCTTCCGCCTCGGCAAAGCAGCTGCCGATCTACTGCACGCAAAAGGATTCAAAGGTGGCGTCACTCAGCTTTGACGCAGCCTGGGGGAATGAGGATACGCAGCAGCTGATCGACATTTTAAAAAAATATAATGTCAAGGCAACATTTTTCGTCGTCGGCAGTTGGGTTGACAAATATCCCGAGTCGGTAAAAGCACTGGCAAGTGCCGGACATGAAGTCATGAACCACTCCGACTCTCACCCGCACATGACGCAGATCAGCCGTGATGAGATGATTTCGCAAATCAAAAACTGCAATGATAAAATCGAAAAAATCACCGCAAAACGCCCGATATTGTTCCGTGCGCCATACGGTGATTATGATAATTCCGTGCTTGAGGCGGTAAAGTCACAGGGAATGTATTGTATTCAATGGGATGTTGACAGTCTTGACTGGAAAGACAAGACCGCCGACGAAATTGTTGAAAGAGTCACAAGCAAGGTTCAGCCGGGTTCAATATGTTTGTTCCACAATGCGGCAAAAAATACTCCCGAAGCGTTGCCGAGGCTGATTGAGAAATTGCAGTCGGACGGATATACGCTCAAACCGATAAGCGAGCTGATTTACAAGGAAAACTACACGATAAATGTTGAGGGCAGACAGATTCCGCAACAGGGACTTTTAACCGTGCCGAGCACTGACATCAAGGATAATGATTTAATCTCAACAACCGCAATCGGATAATCGGGGAATAATGAAAAAAACCGGCTGAAAAGCCGGTTTTTGTTTATGCAACAACATATGTGTTGTATTTTTCATTGCTTTGATGCATGATATAATTATTTTTAAATATGTACGGTTATAAATATCTCCGCTTTGTCCGCAGTCCGTCGCTGCTGCGCCACAGGGGTTAGCCTGCGGCACACAACACTATGTATCAATTTCGTCTATTTTCACACTGTCTAATGACAAGTTTATCCCATAAGCATCATAAAAAGCATCAGATGACATAGTTATGTAAGATTCACCGATGTCATCATAATTTAAAAGCACAGTGAAATCGGGAAACGATGTATATTTAGAATAATCATCAGCGGTATTTAGCATATATTGGTCTATGTCGCCCAAATCAAGATAAACCGATGCTTTCATGTTGTCTTTGTAGCCAAAATCCTCCATTCCCTTATTGGTAATGAAATCGTAAATCACTAATTTGTCATCACCGTTTTCACATTTAACAGAATACTGATTTTTCCAACCGTCATCAGTTAACAATTGGAATTTATATTTAATGTTCAATGTGTCAACATAAGATTTTTGCGTCCCGTTTACTGTATATACTATTTTTACCGAAAATGATTTCGATTTGACAGCAGGCTTTGAGACATTTCCGCATGAACACATGGTTAAGCATATGCACACCAGTGTTAAAAGAAAACACCATACTTTTTTCATTACTTATATCCTGCTTTCTTTAATGATTTTATCACAGCTTCAATCATATGGTTGTTGATTGCATACTCTATATTTCGTTTCCACATAAAGGCTGTGTACCATTTATTTTTGTATATTGTTGGCAACAATACTAATTTACCTACTCCAATATATCCATACATTGAAAATAGAATTTCGCCATTTACTACATATGATGTAAGTATAATAGTTGCCGTTATAACTAAATCCGACAATTGAGCTTTTTGAATCGTAGAAGAAATGAAGCTCGTTGTTGCCTTGTTTTTGGTGGGTCAAAAGACCGTCACGCCAAGTATAATCATAGTCAACGCCGTCAACAGTCCGTTTTGTCCGCAGTCCGTCGCTGCTGCGCCACAGGGGTTAGCCTGTGGCGCTTTGACGGATTAGTTAATTTAGTGGGATGAATTTAAATATATTTGAAAAACAGCTTAAATCCATTCTGCGTTTGTAACTTCCCATTTTCCAAAATATTTCTTTTCAACGGTAACCTCATATGTCTTGTTGTCAAAATTGAAATCATATTTTGAAATACCTTTATATATCGATTTTAAAAAATAAGTTTCACATTCATTTAAAACACAAGTAATATCATCATATTTTAACTCAAAATTACTGCCGTATATATTTTTGAGTTCTTCTGATGAATAGACATAAATGCAAGCAACATATTCATCATCAAGACTGCCTTTCCCAAATCCGATTGATTCTGTCATTTCTTTAACATTACTTCTTGAATACATTTTATCGATAGGTATAGAGTCATCAACACTCACAGAACAGCTTGTTAGAACCAAGCACATACCAACAAGTAAAAAGAATATCTTTTTCATAATTACCACCAAAAAATTACTTTAGTAGAAGTTTTTTTCTTAAGTTTATATCTCTTACAAAATGCGTTAGCCATGCGTTCGTTACTAAAACCAAGTTCAATTCTCATTGATAGTTCATCGTTTCTTCTCAAGTTGCCAACTTTAAATCCCGTTAACCACCAATGTAATTGAAACGGTCTTTCAAAATATTTTCTTCCATTTTTGTATAATGTAAATGCCATTTTAATTCTCTCGTTGTCGTTGGCGCATCGATACCACCTCAAACTATATTTAATAAATAAAGCTTGGACTTTAATTGTTTTAGAATATATATATAGACCTATTTCGCCACCAACAGTAATACCATATTGACCTTTCCACAGCCAAATCATCCATTCTTTCCCATTATAGTTAAATGGCATTTTTTTGTGTTTTATAAAAATTCCGGCTAAAGGTGCTAATGTGTCATACAAATCGCAATATCCAAATTTTCTCTGAATCGGATTCATATTTGAATACCATATTTGCTGCGATTTATCCCATGTAAAACCTGCCCATTTCGTAGCTTTTTTTGTTATAGGCAAACCGTTGACATATTGCCAAAAGTCGGAATATATGTCATTTCCATTATAATCAACCCTGTTAACCCCATTATTCCCGCAATAGCTAAATAAATTAGAACCTATTACAGAAGTTTTTGCTAAGCCCTGAATCAAATTCGGTTCATCTGCGTTGATAAATCTTCTCAAAGCCGGGTCGTAATAGCGTGACTGCAAGTAATACATTCCTGTATCACTATCGTAATAGTAACCCTTGTAGCGTATCGGGTTGATGTAAGACAACGGACCGCTTTGTGAAATAATATTGCCCCATGAATCGTAAGAATATTC
>CAKRRH010000025.1 GCA_934394855.1 uncultured Eubacteriales bacterium | reverse complement strand
GTATAATCATAGTCAACGCCGTCAACAGTCCGTTTTGTCCGCAGTCCGTCGCTGCTGCGCCACAGGGGTTAGCCTGCGGCGCATTTTGACATTTAATCAAGCGAGATGAAATAATGACCGTATAAATTTGCAAATTTTTCTGCTGCTGTTCCTTTATATCCGCTGATTGTAAAATCATTAAAGCCGCCGAATTCTTCATATGGATATAAAATCCTATCTCTGACCCAACTCTCGGAATAGATGTTTTTTACATTTTTTTCGATAGTTACATTCTGAATTGTGTTTGTCATAAATCCAAAATGACGATCAATAGTATCAATGCTGTCCGGGAAAGTGTAACTTTTGACATCGTCTCCGAAATACAGAAGAGCGGTCTTACCGTCCTTTGAGCATAATAATCCATCCTTTTCAGAATAATATGGATTATCTTTGTCAACAGTTAATTTACGATGCGTGTTTTCTTCAAATAATTCAATTTGAAAGTTCAATTCGGATATTTCTTTTAAAAATTTCGGAATATGCAATTCTTTATAATATGTTCCGCTAAATGCAGGAAGATACTGTTCATATGACGAACCGTCATCGTCAGCACTTTCAGAAACCATATTCCCGCCGATTTTAATTACTTTTTTACCGTCCAAGTAATCCGGGATAATAATTTTATCGCTGTGTCCGACATATGAAACTATACAAACCCCTTCGTTATTTTCGGTAATTAAATAATCGGGATTATCTTTTGACGCCTTGGCGGTATCACTATTGGGAAAAACATATGCGGATTCATCATATTTTTTTCCTTGATCTTTAAAACCAAAGTATGGGACGCAAACTTTATTTGTGTCTATGTTCTCCTCAGCCTGAAAGTTACTATCTGCGGTATATATGCCTGCATAATGTACCTCATTTTTTGAAGAATCATTGTTGCTTTTCGAGAAATTATTCTTGCCGCAAGAACCAAGCCCAAAACAAACTATCATTGCTAAAATAATTACTAATGTTCTTTTCATAAATAACACCTTGATTAGTATGTAGTAAATATTACTTTTTGATAATATGACGCGAATTTATATTTATTATTTTTAAAACGCATTTCAGTGCTATACATATTAGTATTACTTGAGTCAGTTTTTAAAGTTATCTTTTTTATTTTTTTGTTTTTAGCATATATATCAAGCATTTGGTTTGTTCCTTCTACCGAAAATGAATATCTCCACGGTAGAACAGATTTATTATCTTCAAATTCCATGGTTGATGCATTTATAAGTGCATTAACTTCTGTGGTAGCAAATATGTATTGTTTATTTTTTCTTATCAAATTCCACTTTGAACCCGATTTTTTATATACAGAAACTTTTATTTGATGAGCATAAAAATCCTGCAACATGTGCATACAGAAGCCCATAAGAATACTTGACTGTTCTGTATAGCTACTTGCTTTGTTTACATAATTTAGAATTCTAAAATTAGCTTCTTCCGCTGATGTTGTAAATCTATTATTTGTATTTTTGCTCCTATCATATGCGGAAAAATAGTCTTTAATAAGGTCACCGTATGAAAACCTTTTCTTCTTTTTATTTTTCTTTATATCCCGAGCATAATTGTATAAATGTTTTATTGATTTTGTTAATGTTGCAGCTGATCTTGAATGGAATGGATAACTTATATAGTTGCCATATTTATCTTTTTTGTTTTTGAACTCTTTATCACAAAGTTGATCATATTTTCCAATTAATTTTTTATAATTGGATGAAAGGGAAGAACTACTGTTTACAACCATCTTGTTGTGTTCGCTTGCGTCCCATTCTCCTGTTGGATCATAACCCACAACACAACTATTATTACAATAAGCATACATATTAGTACCAAGTACGCCTGTACCGGTATCACAATAAGCGTCCAAGTTGATGAATCTTCTCAAAGCCGGGTCGTAATAGCGTGACTGCAAGTAATACATTCCTGTATCACTATCGTAATAGTAACCCTTGTAGCGTATCGGGTTTATATCGGCAATAGTACCCGACGAAGAGGTGATAGCACCCCATGCGTCATAAGAGTAGCTTGCGACTTGATTTCCGTCGCTGTCCACAACTCCGATTACATCGCCCTGAAGATTCTTTTGGTAAGTGTAAACACCTGACGGATAGGTGGATGAGTATGAAACTTCAAAACCAATCGGCAAGCCCGAATTATCATAGATGAAGTACAAAAGGGTGTTTGTGCCTGTGATTGAAGCGCCGCCCTTTGTAACATAATCGCTTGTGATTCGACCGTCGATCGTTGTGTATTCGTGGTTTTCGCCCCACATCTCGGAAGCATTTACACTTTGCTTTGATGTGCGGATTCCGTTTTCGGTGCGCCACAGGGGTTAGCCTGCGGCGCATTTTGGAATTTAATCAAGTGGGATTAGCCCGGCAGCTTCAATGCAAAGTTTTCCGTCATTTGATTTAATATAATCAAGAAATTTTGCACCGGCTTTATCTTTACTTTCAGGCTTGTAATAATAATTATATTCAAAGGAAAAGGCATATTCTTTGCTCAAAATACTGTCCTTGCTCGGTAGCACGCCGTTAATGCTAAGCAACTTAATGTCAGGATTTGATTTATATGCTAAACAGAATTGACTATATGTACAATATCCTATTGAATTGGATTCCGGAATATATTCTTCAGAGACCTTGCCTACAGAATCCATAGCTTCATTCAGTTGCACAAGTCTTCCGTCTATAGATTCCTTTCCGTTCATTACATAATAGTCAAACAACGTTCTTGTTGTGCTGTTTTTCTCACGCTGGAATATTGTATATTTGCTTTTGGTGCTGTAAATTTCAGTAATTGATGAACTGTCAAGATTATCAAAATCACTTTTTGTCGAAGTGAAAAAAACAATAGCATCTTCAGCAATGGATTCATGTTTTACAGCGATATTATATTCTTTTGATAAATCTGTCAAGTCACCTAACGGTGTAGCCGAAATTATGCAGTCTGCCGTTCCGTCTTGATACATATATATCACACCATTATCCGTACTGCCATAATTGCCTCTGCGACCAACGCTTATATCAAAAAAATTATCTATTGTAAATCCGCTGTCTATTGATACAAATTCATCTGCTTGTTCATTGTCCATGTCAAGCAATCTCATTGCAAACGCCTTATTTAATACAAAGGCGTTATCGTTTGCTAGAATGCAAGGATAATCACCGTAATCAAGCGACTTATCATTTATCTGAACATCTTCTCCGCCGGCAGATTTAGCAGCATAATCGTCAGAAGACATTTTTCCTAATTTGAACGAATCATTGCTTTGATATTGAATAGATAATGGGTAGTCATATGTTCCATATGCACCGAAAATATCAGGAGTTCCAACGGACGCTTCACATGAAGACAGAACGACAGCAATTATCAATGTAAGAATTATTGCATTTAATCTTTTTAATAACATATATCCCACCAAGCAACTCGTTTTAATTTTTTCTTTGAAAATGAAAATGTTCCAATATTCTGATAAGTAACTGCAGCTATCAGTATCGGCACTTTATCATTATCTTTCTTTCCATAAATGCATTGTTCAATATATCCTGAAAAACGACCGGTAATTTTTATTTTTGAAAAGTGCTTCTTTAATGTTGTAATTGAAAAAGAAATTGAGTTTAAAACAAAATCAATCTTCAAATTGCCTGTTCCGACACTGGATATATTATCTATAAGTCTTGTCAACTGATTATCAAAAACTTTTGACAAATCTATAGTAGTGCGTTTTATGAGCTTTTTCCAATCTTTAACCTTTTTTGTTTGGAAAGTATATGTAGACCATCTTTCTCCGGGGAAGAAAAAGCCGCTTGTGAAAGTATAATATGTATAGTATGAATATTCGCCTTTAACTAATGCATTTGTTAAGCTAACATTTTTCCTATTTGAATCAAAATAGTACCATGAACTAATATCTCTATTTTTTACAAATTTTGAATTCTTAATAATGTTCCAACAATTTTTTGGTATATGCGGAGCTTGCTTAATAATTGTTTTTCCTTTATGTCCGTTTAAATCTATATTTATTATTACACTATTATCGCAATAAGCAAATATATTTCCACCAATTACGGAATTCTTAGACAAATCAGTAATCAAACTCGGATCATCTGCATTGATAAATCTTCTTAAAGCAGGGTCATAATAACGGCTTTGGAGATAGTACATACCAATGTCGGAATCATAGTAATAACCCTTATAGCGTATCGGGTTGATGTCAGCTAATGTTCCGCTTTGTGAAGTAACATTACCCCAAGCGTCATAGGAGTAGTTTGCGACTGTATTACCCAAATCATCTATTACACCTGTTACATCGCCTTGCAAATTTTTGATGTAAGTGTAATAGTTGCCGTTATAACTAAATCCGACAATTGAGCTATTTGAATCGTAGAAGAAATGAAGCTCGTTGTTGCCCTGTTTTTGGTGGGTCAAAAGACCGTCACGCCAAGTATAATCATAGTCAACGCCGTCAACAGTCCGTTTTGTCCGCAGTCCGTCGCTGCTGCGCCACAGGGGTTAACCTGCGGCGCATCCAATATTATGTGCTTATTTTTTTTAGGGCAGATATAATTTCTTCCTTTGTAAATTCATCAACACATTTGAAATTTTGCCATGGAGATGAAATTAAATACCTGCCATTATTGTATTTAAAAACTATAAGTGGATTGTCCTCAGTTTCAATACTAATATATTCCAATGATTTGTTTTGCGTTTCTTCCCATTGGTTTACATAATATAAAAATTCGAGTAATGGAAAATTTGGTTCTTCAAAAAAAACCTTTCCGGAAATTACTATAGAAAAATAAGCCTCATAATTTAAAATATCTGGATATTTTAGTTGTTTGTATTTGCAACACTTTTTAAAATTACTTTTAAATTCAATCATAATTCATTTTACAGGATATGCACTCCATATCTTGCCAGATAGGTCAAAAATAACTTTTATTGAATGTTCGCCTTTTGTTCCAATTTTTTTGCCCATGTTTGTTATAATGTAGTACGATTTAGAGTCATTTGGATAAAAAACAGCATTTTTTGATTTTAGGGCTTGGGAAATCCAGGAGCGAACTTGAGATTGGCTTGTTGTAGCAAATTTTGCATATCGACCTCCTGCATTAGATAAATGTTTAGATGTAACTGAAAACTTATTAACTCTGCGCGCTGCCTTAAACGCAGCATTAGATGCTTTTCTTATTCCAGAATTAATTATACTAATAATTTTTTTTGATGCTTTCGCAATGTATGGTCCCAAAACAGCACCTAATACAGCACCAGCAACAGTTACTATACCTATTAGTGCCCACTTTTTCCACCCCTTTAAACCAAGGGCGTTAGCGATAATATATCCAAGCAATGCACCTATAACTCCACCTACAATACCTCCGACAATATTAGAAGCAGCATATCCTTTTGGATCACTATCATTTACACCATTATTCCCGCAATATGTAAACAGATTAGCGCCTATTACAGAATTTCTTGAAAGACCTACAATCAAACTCGGATCGTCTGCATTGATGAATCTTCTCAAAGCAGGGTCGTAATAGCGCGACTGCAAGTAATACATTCCTGTATCACTATCGTAATAGTAACCCTTATAGCGTATCGGGTTAATGTCAGCCATAGTACCCGACGAAGAGGTGATAGTACCCCATGCGTCATAAGAGTAGGTTGCGACTTGATTTCCGTTGCTGTCCACAACTCCGATTACATCGCCCTGAAGATTCTTTTGGTAAGTGTAAACACCTGACGGATAGGTGGATGAGTATGAAACTTCAAAACCAATCGGCAAGCCCGAATTATCATAGATGAAGTACAAAAGGGTGTTTGTGCCTGTGATTGAAGCGCCGCCTTTTGTGACATAATCACTTGTGATTCGACCGTCGATCATAGGTCACAATCGACGGGACTTATGATTCATAATATAACAAAGAGGTATAAAAAGCTATAAGCGATTGGTAAAACAACACAAACTAGAGAAAAAGGCACAACATGAACACGCATTTTTTCAAGCGGAGGAATTCGACTCCAAAACTCCTTTTTTTGTTCATTTGTCAGATATAAGAAGTCTTTCTTTTGCTTTTCTCTAGCGCTGTCGAGTACTGCCGTTTTGCCTTCTTTTATACCACGATACATTTTTGGTACACTATAATAATTGCACAAGCAAAATGTGACGATGGCAACAACTATACAGAATACAATATCCCAAACAATCGAAAAAATATATATTATTACAAGCTGCGCAAGTAGTGTTACTAAGTATGTACCTATTTTACCAAATGTCCAAAAATTTAAGTATTTATTTCTGATTTTAATAAAAAACGGTATCCAAGAAAGATAAAATAATAATCCAAAATACATTATGGCGTCAAGATATATTCCTGAAATATCAGTCGCAATGTATTCATTATAGCTAATGCCTAACATATTCCATGCAAACATATTATCACCTTTAGTAATAACTTGGTTTTTTATGGTTTGTAGCACTTACTATATCGTTTATAAGTGATGTAGTTGAAATGACAAATCCTCTTGCAAAACCTAATGCATTAATAACAGCGACAATAGTTGATTTCATAAACCGTTTAAATGGCATTCCGGCTATTGCACAAATCAAAGTAATAGCCGCACCAACATATCCTAGATTTCTCCAAAATTTAGCAATTTTAAGCATGGAATTCTTTTTGCTTTCTGATATTTTATTCCTTTTTCTTAGTTTTTTAATTCTATCTACTTCGTTGTTATAGTCTCGATTTGTGATTATTACACTTGCAACAGCTAAAGCAACACCTGCTACAACTTTAAACCATGCAAAACCAGAAAACAAACAAAAAATACTAAAAACAATAGACACTATATTTAAAATAATTGAAGCATTACTATATCCGTTTTGATCGCTATTAAGAATACCGCTATTATTGCAATATATAAATAGGTTACATCCAAATAAAGAATTTATTGATAAACCTGGAATCATAGTTTGATCATCTGCATTGATGAATCTTCTCAAAGCCGGGTCGTAATAGCGTGACTGCAAGTAATACATACCTGTATCGCTATCATAGTAATAGCCTTTGTAGCGTATCGGGTTGATGTAAGACAACGGACCGCTTTGTGAAATAATATTGCCCCATGAATCGTAAGAATATTCGGCAAGCTTATTTCCGTTTCCGTCTACAATTCCGATTACATCACCCTGCAAGTTTTTGAGGTAGGTGTAAGCGCCGCCGTTTAGCGTGAAGCCGATAATTGAGCTTTTTGAATCGTAGAAGAAGTGAAGCTCGTTGTTGCCTTGTTTTTGGTGGGTCAAAAGACCGTCACGCCAAGTATAATCATAGTCAACGCCGTCAACAGTCCGTTTTGTCCGCAGTCCGTCGCTGTTATAGGAATATGATGTAACTTTTCCGCCCTTTGAAATTGAGCCGAGCTGTCTTCCGTTTTTCCAGTTGAGGGTGTAACCCTTGAGGCTTGTCGGGTTGCCGAGAGCGTCATAATCCACTGCGCCAAAAGAGCCTGAAGTCAGCTTGTCGGCACGGTTGTCATCGTCATAGCTATATGATTCCGCTTTTTGGAAGGTGAAATTATATTCGCCGGTGGATTCGACGGTGAACGAGAAGCGAACAGCCGAGCGAATGTTGCCGAGAGAATCATAGTAATAGGTGGTTTTGACATGGGTTGAAAAATCATACTCATCTGTCAACTGACCGAGAGAATCATATTGATATTCGTAAAGCGGCTGACCGTTGCGTTTGATTTTGGTGATGTTGCCGTTGTCGTCATATAAATATGAATCGGTCGTTTGGCTGCTGCCGACTGTTGTTGTAACCGAGGCGACAAGGTCGGAGCTCAGAGTTTCGCCGTTTTCGGTGCGTGAAACATAGGAATATTCACGGCGCTCGGTTTCAGTTTCGCCGTGTTTGGTGACGACCTTGCTCACTCTGCCGAATTTGTCGGTGTAGGTGGTTTGGGTCATGTTGCCAAAGGTGACGGCGTCTGTTTTTTGTGTATCTTTTGTTTGGTCGGTCGATGAATATTTCGTTAAATAATGATTATCGCCGACTGTTTCGGAAGTCGAATTTTCGGTCGATGAATTTGCGCTGAGCAATTTTGAATAGCCCGATGACCAGACCTCGGTTTCGCCATCGACAACGACTGTGACGGTGCCGAGAATCATGTCGCTTTGCTCATAGACTGAACCGACCTCGGTGTAGGTGTAGCGAACATCGAATGTGCTGCCGCATGATTCCTTGACGAGTGCGCCGAGAGAATCATAGGTGTATGTGATTATATTACCATTAGCATATGAAATTGTCAAGGGGTTGTGAGTAATATTATCATAATTATATGTGACAAGTGTGGTATTTCCGGCCTTAATTTCCGAAATATTGCCAAAAGGCTCATAGGTGAAGTTATAGACGATGTGCGATGTGCCTTTTGAATTTGAGGTGATCGACTTGATCGAACCATTGGGATAATAGGTGTAGTCGGTCTGAATGTCGGTTGAATTGCTCAACATCGAGGTGAGATTTTGCAGCGAATCATAGGCATAGCTTGTAACATTGCCCTTGCCGTCGGTGGTTGAGAGGTTGAGTCCGCTGATTGCGTCGGCGACTGTCGTGGTCACCCGTCCTGCAAAGTCGGTCGAGGCGGTCACGCTGTTGCCGTTTGAATCTTTGGAATATGCGGTGAATGTTTTGAGCGTGACGCCGTCTGCGGTCGTCGATTCCGAGGTCGTGTTTTCGCTCTCGCCGTCATAGGTGTAGCGATTTGTGATTCCGGTTGTGCTGTCTTTGCGAGATGTTTCACGACCGAGCGAATCGGTGATTACTCGGGTAAGTTCGTGGAATGTTTGCTTGTCCCGTGTGATTTCGAGGACATCTCCTGCCTCGCTGTATGAAAACTGGCTGAACTTGCCGTCGGATTCATAATATATCTCTTTGTCGTCGGAATTATATTTTGTGATTGAGATTACGCTGTTGTCAGAATCATATTCGGTGACGGTTTTGATTTCGGTGCCATATACCGTTACGGTTTTGCTGCCGTCAGAATAGGTTTCGGTAACAACTCTGTTTCCGTCTTGATCATTGGATTCGCTGATCTCGGGGGTTTCATCTTTTTCTTCCGTTTCGGGTTCGGCAAATCCGCCAAGACCCAGCGACAGACCGTCTACAAGCAAAATGCTGTACTGATTTTCATAATGAACCCTGATCCTCAGCTTGTCGCAGTTTTGACCGAGCGTGATCGTGTCGGCGATTTTGTACCAATTATTCTGAATGCTTGCGGGAATGTCGATTTCGGATGAATCAACAACGCTGTCACCGGAATATTGATATACTGCGATTTTTGCAAAGCGATATTTATCCGAACCGAGAGACTCGTTTTTGATTCCGTTTGCGTTTATCCAGGCGGACAGTGTAAACTGCATATCCTTTGTGCCGTTTATTGCAACATCGGTCGAGATATATGAGCTGTTGCTTCCGTTGCCGACAAGCTTTGCGACCTTGCTGTCAAGTCCGCCGTGCAGCGTATCATTTTCAACGATTGAGGCGTTGTTAAAATCCCAGCCGCTTGATGAAGCAAAGTCGGAATTTTCGATGATATTGTAATCATAAGCCGCCTTGTGCTCTTCAAGCTGCACTGCGTCGTAATATGCAACGCCGTCGCCCGAATCGGCATTTGTTTCGATTTTGATTTCAACCGAATTAACGCCGCTCGGAACATTCACCGATATGCTTGCTCTTTGCCAATCGGTCGAATTTTGTTCAAGCTTTTTGCCTGTGCGAATATGTTCTTTTCCGTTTGAATCGGTGTAGCTTACGCTAAGCACGGAATAGCCGTTTTCGCCGATACTCTGCGTGAACGCATAAGCCGAGAACGAATAGGTCTTGCCGGGGTTTACCGAAACATCTCTTTTGATGAATGCGTCGCCCGTTGTTTTTGCCGATTTAAGTCCTGAATATGACTTATCAGAAGTTGACTCGGTAAATACGCTCTGCCAGCCGCTGAGTCCGCTTTCAAAGCTCGAATTATTGACAAGGTTGACCGATGTTACGGTAACATCGGTGCTTCCGAGAAGATTTCCTTTTTTGTCGGACTTTTTGTTGATTGCAAGTCCGTCTTGATTCATTATTGTAATGAGATTTGCGTTGTCGTCAAATACATATATCTCTTTATTGCCGTTTTCATCGCAAAATTCAGTCTTGCCGTTTTTGTGAGAAACGCTAAGGCTGTTGCCGAGAATATATTCATCGCCGTTTTTTGCGATTTCGGTGATTTTTGTAACTGACAAAGCCGCGTTATATTCATATTCAACGCCTGTGCCGTTATAGGAAACGACCCGCTTCAAAACAGAATTTGAGCCAATGGTCGAATATTCGTAATGTGATGTTTTGCCGTTATATGTAACCGAACTTAAAAGCCCCGATGAATAGGAATATTCAACAGAATCCTTTGCGTTTGAAAGAGAGGCGTCGTCTTTTGAATATACCGACACGCCGCTGCCGCTGTATTTATATATGTTGCCGTCGCCGTCGGTAACGGTGTCGATTACCAACGAGCTTGAATAGGTGATGACGGCTTTTGACGAATAGGTAACATTGCCGCTGTCGTCTTTTTGCTCATAATACTTTGCAGACAAAGCGCATAGTCTTAATTTTGACGAGCCTGCGCTTTCAAATAAGAATATATCGTCGTTTTCGGACACAATTTTTTTGTCCGACGGATAATATTTATATCCCAAATCGGCGCTGTCGCTGTAATATGCAACATTATCCGAATCGGTCTGTTTTGTGATAAAATATACGATTTCGCCGTTTTCGTTTTCCCAGATATATTCGGTGTCATCACCGCTTCCCAAAACGGTGATTGTCTGATTATAGATGCTGCGCCACGCATATTTATCATAGCTTGTTTTTGAATATTTGCGTGCATAAATCATTGCAGCGCTCATCGGCAAAATATCCGATGAAATGCTGAAATCGTTTCTTAAAATGGTGTTTTTCTGTGTGAGGTCGTTGACATATACCGTTCCGGCGCCGTCAACTTCCTGGGTGTGATAGGAATATTTATCATTGATGCCCGAACGGTCTTCATAGCGAATCGAGATCGACGGCATTGTTGAGGTTGTAAAATTGGGATAATAGGAATTTTCGCCGGTATCTACCGCAAAGCTCATGTAGCTGTCGGTCAAAAGATCCTGAGCCGATGAAGTAATGTTGAATTTTGCAGTACCGCTGATTCCTGCGTTTGAAGCGTCATATACATCAAACGGATATTCTGAAAGGGAGGAGTTGAAAACAGATGAAGAAAGGTTGCCGGAAATTGGTGCATCGAGCTTATATATTTCAAAATTTCCGGCAAAATAGGAGAACGGAAGATATAAATTTGCGCTTTTAACAACGGCGCCTAGCGGAATTTTCGGCTGACCGTTCACGCCGAGAATAACATAGTTTTTCTGTCCCGGAACATCACCGCTGTAAATATAATCATAATCAGAACCTGTCGAAGTATTATAGCGTGATACCGAAATGTCGCTTGCGCTTTTGATTTCAAGGTTCGGGTCAATGCTTACGGGATATTTTGCGTTGTTCAAAAACGAACGCTCTGCCGTCAGCTTTAAAACAAGCTCATCGTCTGATTTTGAGATGATGTCAAATCGCAGATCGTCGGAGATTTGACCGTCATTGTCTGTCATTACAGGCGCCGAGATCGTATATATTACATCATTGCCCGATTTAAGGCAGATTGTTTTGTCGGAAATTTGAGATACGGAAAGTCCGCTGTAATTATACTTTAACAAGAACTCGTTTTGTGCGCTCTTGTCCTTGAGAATGATATTTTCCTTTACGCCGGTCGGAGTTACAATATATTCCGCGTCAACGCTTTCGAATACATCGCTGTACAAAACCTTGCTTGTAAGGTCGGTAAGATCAAGATGATTGTCGGTGTTTTGTGAGCTGCTTTCATTTATAACAGCAGCTTTTGAATCGTTTACATTCAAATAACCCCACGAGATGTCATGTCCGTTTGCCGAAACAGACACGCTCATTCCGTCGGAAAGGGTCTTTTTGACCGATGATTCAATGTTAGAGTCAACGGTCATATATTCATCGCCGACCGATGTCATTGTATTATCTATATCTTGCCATGTGTCGTTCTCATCGAGAAAATGAATCGGCTGATCATATGCCGCAACGGTTTTTGAGCCGTCCGACATTAAAAATGTCTTTGTGTTTTCCGTTCTTTCGGCAACAAGCTCTTTCACGATCTCGCAATCGGAAACATTGGCAGTAAGCGTCGGCATCTGAGCCGCTGACTGCGCCGTTGCCACCATTGAAATTATACCGAACATCATACATATTGTAAGAATGACCGATATGATTTTTAGGGTTTTCTTCATTTATTTTTAACATCCTCTCTATTATTATGTTGTAATATTAGCACGTTGTTAACTAAAAGTAAATGGATATAGTTCACAATATTTACGGGTGACATTAGGCTATTTTTAACAATGAATATTTGTTAATGAAGAAAAATATGAACTATATAAACCCATAACGGCGGTGAAAATTTGCATAATAAAAACCACCCGTGAAACGGGTGGTTTTTATTATCGGATTGTAACATTCTCCTATCTCGTCTAAATGTTTAAAATTACTGCTCTTAAACAAAACATACTAATTGTTTTGTTTATCTTTTATAATTTTAAATCTGAACAGATTGTTTATAAATTTAAGTTCTTTTTTCTTCATCATACAACACCATCTATCAAAATTACAACACTTTTCTTACAAATTAAGACAAAGACCCAATCCTATATCACCATGTTGCGATTTTGCTGATGCACTTTGCGACATTTTTATAATTCACGCTGTTCGGATTTTTAAATTCGACCAAACAAGCCTTTGCATTGAAAGTATCACGCGCCCATGCGATGATATATCCCTCTCCGCTGCCATATTTTCCGTCACGGTTATCGGTGAGTCCGAGATTACTTCTGAAAAGCGAACCGAGCTTTGCGTCCCCGATCGTTTCATCGAGCCAGCCGTGGAAATTGACATAGTAAGTCGGTTTATATTTCTTCATGAGGTCACGAAGCGCCTGACTTTCCTTTGCCTTGAATCCGCCCGAATAGAAATCTCGGTTGATGTCAACATGATTTGCCGTGCAGCGGCCAAACGCAGTTTTGCAAGCTCGCTGATTGTTGGTGCCCGCATATGTTCCGTCGGGATTTGCACACGGCACGACAACCAGCCGTCTGCCGTTTAATTCGCTCAAATGGTCGTTATAATATTTCACGATATTATTGCCGCATTCGACCAAAACCTTGCCGTCACGGTAATAATCGTCCTCAAATCCATGCACCGCAAAATCAATGAATATCGTTTTTGCGGCGTTCGGATTAAAGATATATGCCGTCAAATCCCTGCCCTGATATGATGTGCCGTATTTATAGGTGATGTAGTTATCCGCCGTTTTGACATGAATCACGCTGAATGCGCCGTAATAATCCGTGCCTGTTATGTTTTTGTAGCTTCTGACATGAATGTAATACTCACTGCTGTATTTCAGTCCGCCAACGGTGAATTCGAGCGATTCGGTCTCGCCCGCTTTTTTTAATTTGCCGTTTTTAGTCGTGCTGTAATAAATTTGATATTTGTCAGCCGACGCTGCTTTATTCCATGAAAGATTGACAGATGAAGATGTCACGCGTGTTGATTTAAGACCCGAAAGGTTGCCCGGCTTCGTCGTTCCGTAGTGAGGCTGTGAAAACTCGCTGTATATTATTTTGCCGTCAAATATATATGTTCCCCGAAGCTTCACATCATACCGTGTGCCGGGAGTAAGTCCCGAAATCAATGCGAAAGACCGGCTTGCCGGTACTGTGTTGAAATATGTATAATCGTTTTCACCGTGAAGCGAATAATAGAGCTCGACATTTTCGTAAATGCTGCTGTTCTCCCAGCTGATGCTCACTTCGCTTGCCGATTTTCCGACAACCGAGGTTTTCACGCTGTCAAGCATTGTAATAGCCGAAATTTTGACTGAATTTGTGTATGTTTTATCGCCTATCAAAGCGCCCGCAGCTATTGTAAAATCATATTTGGTGTTCGGCTCAAGTCCCTCGACCGTATATTGTGACTGAGCGTTGTCAACTTCGGCGATCATGTTGCCCTTTGAGTCAACAATTCTGACAAAATGATAATCTCCTCGGACAGTCCAGCCGAGCGTTACCGATGTTTTCGTGTAATCGACAAATTCCGCATTTATCTTAAAATTATATCTCTCGGGGTTTTTGTCGCCTAAAATAATATTATAACCTGCCATGAATTTTCTGATCAACAGCACATCTTTAGCATTGATTGCGCCGTCAAGATTTACATCCATGAGCTCGGTGTTGATTTCAATGTTGTAGCCTGCCATATATTTTCTGAGCAACAGCACATCTTTTGCATTTATCATGCCGTCTCCGTCGGCGTCGCCGTATATTTTCGGCAATGTCGGCTTATCAGGTTCTGTTGCAGGCTGTTTGGGAGCCGTTGTGGGCTGTTCTTCGGGAGCAGTCGGTTGCTCAGAAGAAGATGTCGGCTGTTCAGCCGCAGTCGTTGTTTCCGAATTATCCTGTTTGCCTGTTGTCGGTGCGGTCAAAGGCGCAACGGTCGTAGATTCGGTTGCGGATATTGTCGTGGGGGTCGTCGGCTCGTTTGATGAAGTCGCTGTCGTTGTTGTGGTAACAGCCGTGTCATCGGGTGATGTTGCAGGTTCTTCTGCGCTGACTGTTGCTCCGACCGAAATCAAAATCACCGAGCACGCAAAAATCGACAAAATAACAAAAACAAACTTTTTCATATGGGTCACCCTTTGCTGAATCTTTGATTATATTGTATCATCAGCTATATGCTGTGTCAATGAAATATTACACAAAAGGCGGATTTTGTCGATAACTTTTTTTAAAATATTTCGGTATGTTATTGACAAAATGAAAAAAACGGTATATAATATATGTGGTTTCGGTTCACAAGGTCAATTCTGTAATATTTTTTACGGAGTGAGATCTATGTTGTACCAAAATAATATTTCAATAAGTAATCAAACCTTTTTGTTGAATTATCAACTGATTGAGAGTGAATTTGTTGTTGACGGCGTGGTTGTTGACGGTTTCGGCGTGAAAATTGATAAAACCGACAGCAACGGAACAATGATTGACTCGTCTTTAGTCGAAAATATCACGGCAAATCGCCAAAAGGCGGTGCATTTTCTTAAAATGCTCGCCGGCGGGCAGGTCACGCCGTGCACCTTGACAGAATTGGTCGAAGACTTCATTGATTGCTGAGCAAAAAAGACCACCGTTTAAACGGTGGTCTTTTTTGCTTTTACTAAATATTTTCATATCATCATTCGCAAAACAGCAAAGTTTTTTAATAAAAATCCGGTATCAAACTTTATTTATAGTAAGGGTGAAGGGTGAAGAGGTAAGAAGTAATAAGTAAAAATCCTGCTCACTAAAGCGAACAGGATTTTTGTAATTGCGTGACAAAATGACACAATTGTTCTTTTAAAATTGCAAGCATATGAAGTCTTACACAATAACATAATCAATGCTTTGCGGAGCAAAGCTACATTTTCTTTTATCTCTTCTCCTTTATCTTTTATCTAAGAACGGCAATTTGAGATAAAAGAGAAGAACGAGAAGAGAAAAGTGAAGAGAACAAAAAAGAAACGGCAACCTTCTCTCGAAAATTGCCGTTCCTTTTTGGCCCGCCCAAAGGGACTCGAACCCCCAACGTCGGAATCGGAATCCGATGTTTTATCCGGTTAGACTATGGGCGGATAACAAATTTATTTTACCATATTTTTTTGTCGTTGTAAAGGAAATTTTGCGTTTGACAATAATTCAATGTCAGTTAATTTATAACAAATCCGTGCATTCAACGAATATTAAAAGGCGCTGTATGAAAACAACGCCTTTTTTTAATATTCAACCAATATTATTTCATGCGATTGACATATGCCGGTTTCTTCGGGTTCTTTTTAGCCTTTTTCTCAGCGTGTTCATTCCAGAAAACATAAAGCGGACCTGCAAGGCAGATTGACGAATATGAACCTGCAACGACGCCGATTGACATCGGGATCGAGAATGAAAGAATTGACGAAAGACCTGCAATTGCGGCAACTACCGATACACATCCGATTGCAATAAATGTTGTGATCGATGTGATAAGGGTTCGTCTGAACGACTGTGTAATGGAAATGTTCACAACATCACGAATCGGCTTTTTGCCCTCAAAGATGAGGTTATTTTCACGGACACGGTCATAAATTACGATTGTGTCGTTAAGCGAATAACCGAGGATCGTGAGCATTACCGCAACGAAGTTTGCATCAAGCGGGAACCGCAGAATTACGAATGCGAAATATGCGATGACCATATCGTGGACAAGTGCGAAGATTGCTGTGAGAGCCGCCTTGACACCGCCGATTTTGCGGAAACGGAAGCCGACATAGATTCCGACCAACGCACAAGCAAGCACGAGTGAATACATACTCTTTGCAAAGAAGCTTGCGCCGACTGTCGGGTCAACCGACTGCTGTTCGAGCAATTCGATTTTGTTGTCTTTATATTTATCGCTGAGCGCCTTTGTAATTGTTTCGATTTCTTCGGTTGTGAGCGCTTTGTTGCCGACGATTGAAACTACGATTGAGCTTGTTCCGCTTGTGTAGTTCTGGCTGTCGGTAACATCGACTTTATATTCGCTTTTAGCTTCAATCACCGATTTTGCTTCTGAATTATCAATGTCGCCTGTGTGCGAATATGTAATCTTAGTACCGCCGGAATAGTTAAGATCAAGATTAACACCGAACACGATGTTCATCACAATACCGACCAAAATGATTGCCAATGAGATGCTGATAAAGATTTTAAACTTTCCGACAAAATTCATTATTTTCTTATTTTCCATCTTTAGCACCTCCAAAAAGCCTCGGTTTTCTAAGCGGCTTTAACTGGGCTATGCTGCGAACCATTACCTTTGAAAGGAATACGCCGATTAGCAGGTTGAAGATAGCACCGATTAGCAAGGTGTAGCCGAATGAATAGATTGTACCGGTGATCGACGAGCTGAACAGGAACATTCCCAAAACATTGAGAATCTTTGACCAGATCATTGAAGGCGGTCCGAAAGCGCCCATCAAAACAACAGATACGATTATGACGGTTACGTTACCGTCAAGAATTGCACCGAAGCCTCGTTTGTAACCGAGTTGAATTGCGCCGTCGATCGTCTTGCCGTCGTTCAATTCTTCGATTACACGCTCCGAGTTGATTACGTTTGCGTCAACGCCCATACCGATTGAAAGAATGATACCCGCAATTCCGGGGACGGTGAGCGTGAAGCTGTCGAAAATCGGGAAGAAGCCCGAAATGCAAGCAAAGATGCCTGCGATCTGGCAGGTAAGAGCGAATACTGCGACAACACCGGGGATCCTGTAAAGCACGATCATCATGATCGAGATAAGCGCAAATGCGATAAGACCCGCAATGAGCATTACCTGAAGTGACGACTGACCGAGCGTCGGGGTTACGATGCTGAGTTTTGAGTTATCAACGGTAAGTCCGAACGGAAGCGAACCTGCGTTGATCGTGTCGGAAAGCTCCTTTGCCGAATCAGCGTCAAAGTTACCCGAAATGATTGCCTCACCCGTGTTGATTGCTTCGTTAACATTCGGTGCGGAAATCATTTGGTCATCCATCCAAATCGAGATAGTCTTACCTTTCAGGCGTGTGGTCGCTTCGGCAAATTTTGATTTTCCCGAACCTGTGAGTTTAAGCTGAACAACATAGTTTCCGTTTTGAACGCCGACGCTTGCCGAATCAACATCCTTTGAGCCTTCGAGAATAACCGTTTTGTTGTTCTCTCTGCCCTCGCAGAATGTCAAAACCGCTGTCTGTCCGAGCTCGGAAACAGCCTCGGTCGGGTCAAAATCAGCTGTGCCCGACTGCCACGGAAAACGAACGATGAGCTGTTTATGCTCGCTGTCCTTATACAGCTCATAATCCGTAATATTTTTATTAGTCATACGGATTTTTAAAATTGTTTCGGCATCGTCCATCTGCTGCGCCGTGATCTTATCGGTGTCAATATCGGGGGTAAAAACCGCCTCGACGCCGCCCTGTATGTCGATACCCCAGCGAATGTCGCTGAGTCCCTTGACATACACGGTTTCGTTGTCACCGTAAAAGCTGCGCACACCTGTGAAAGTGAGCACGGTGAAAGCGATGATAAGAACCGCAACAATGAAGAATGTCGATTTTCTTGCTTTCTTCATTGGGAAATCAATCCTTCCTTGTCGATTAAAAATCATTCAGACCGAAGACTCCCTCGTTCGGTCTGAAAAATTGCACAATAAATTGCACTTATGGGGTTAATTATATTACAAATGCATATAAAAGTCAACCGCAAAAGCAGATAAATTTGTAAACTATGCCAACAACTTCTCGATATATGCGATTCTTGCGGCAAGCGTGAAAATGCTGATTGCCTTGTCAAGCTCTTCAATCGGCGGATATGTCGGCGCAACACGGATGTTGCTGTCGTTCGGGTCGTCGCCATAGGGATATGAAGCGCCTGCCGGGGTCGTTGTGACACCGGCCTGTTTGCAAAGCTCGACCGTGCGTTTTGCGCAGCCGTTCGGAGCATAATAGCTGATGAAATAGCCGCCGTTCGGTTTTGTCCAATGGCCGACTCCGTTCGGAGCAAGCTTTTCGTCAAACTGTTTTAACACAAGCTCAAATTTCGGGCGGATGATGTTTGCGTGTTTTTTCATAACCTCCGCAATTCCGTCTGCATTTTTAAGGTAACGGGCAATTCTCAGCTGGTTTACCTTATCCGGCCCGATTGTCTGATATTTCAAGCGATATTTAATAAGGTCGATGTTGTGTTTTGAAGCGCACATTGCCGCAACGCCGCTGCCCGGATGAGTGATTTTCGATGTTGACATGAACATCAGAACCATTTTGTCCGTGCCGCGTTTTAAGCACTCCTGATAAAGGCAAAGAACATTGTCACGGCGGTCGTCATAGAGATGATGAACGGCATAAGCGTTATCCCACATGATTCTGAAATCGTTTGCCGCCGGCTTTAACTCGGCAAGTCTTCTGACTGTTTCGTCTGAATAGGAGTAGCCGTCGGGGTTAGAATATTTCGGCACGCACCAAATTCCCTTTACAAGCGGGTCCTTGACATATTCTTCAACCATGTCCATGTCGGGACCTTCCGGCGTCATCGGGATCATGATGTTTTCAATGTCAAAATATTGAGTAACGCCGAAGTGACGGTCATATCCGGGAGACGGGCACAAAAACTTGACCTTTCCCTGCATAAGCCACGGCTTCTCGCCGTCAAGTCCTCTGCCGCAAGCTTGCGCAATGCAGTCAAACATCATGTGAAGCGATGAATTTTCGCCGACAATAACATTATCTTCGGGGCAGCCGAACAGCTCTGCGAAAATTCGGCGCATACTCGAAATTCCGACAAGTCCGCCATAGTTTCTTGCGTCAACGCCGTCTTCTGTGTCGGTGTTGCCTGTTGTGACATTTGTAAGCAGTTCGTTTGACAAGTCAAGCTGCTCCTTGCAGGGCTTGCCTCTTGACATATCAAGCTTCAGTCCCAAAGCCTTATATTCATCATATTCTTTTTTAAGCGACTCGAGTTCGTTTTCGAGCTGCTCTTTGCTCATTTTAGCGTAATCCAAAACAACATGGTCCTTTCAAATCTTTTTCTTAATATTTTAATATAAATCACGCCATATTTCAAGTATTATCACAAAAAAATACGCAAAAACAGACCGTTTTTTTCAAAAAAACGGGGTATTGTTGTTGACAAAAATTATTTTTTCTTATATAATAGGTAGGTAAAAGCAAAAATATTGATTTGACCTGCAAAAAGAAGCTTATTTTTTCTGTCACACAGAGAGCTGCGGACGATGATTGCTTTGCAATCGGGGCTGGAAGCCGCATTGACCGATTTTAAGCGAGCCGTTTTGCATGACGAGTGTTATTTTCGTCGAGGTTCCGCACAAAAATGCGGCGGTGTTATTCTCCGTTATCGGAATTGTTAAAGATGGCGTCTTATGCGCAATTCGGGTGGTACCGCGGAATTTATTTTGGTTTTCGTCCCGATGTTGTGTCGGGCGTTTTTTATTTTGCTGAATTTTATATCAAAGGGAGATTTTACTATTATGCAATGGACAGGTCTTAACGAACTGAGAGAAAAATTTCTCTCATTTTACGAGAGCAAGGGTCATTTGCGGCTGAAAAGCTTTCCGCTGATTCCGCATAACGACAACAGCCTTTTGCTCATCAATTCGGGAATGGCTCCGATGAAAAAATATTTCACAGGTGAAGTCACACCTCCGAGAAAAAGAGTTACAACTTGCCAAAAATGTATCCGCACCCCGGACATTGAACGCGTCGGAAAAACAGCCCGCCACGGAACATATTTTGAGATGCTCGGAAACTTCTCTTTCGGCGACTATTTCAAACATGAAGCAACCGCTTGGGCATGGGAATTCTGCACAAAGGTGCTTGAGCTTCCGACAGACAGGATTTGGATCTCGATTTATGAAAACGACGACGAAGCAAAAGATATTTGGGTAAATGAAGTCGGCGTTGACGCATCTCATATTGTCAGACTCGGCAAAGAGGACAACTTCTGGGAACACGGTTCGGGTCCTTGCGGTCCGTGCTCTGAGCTCTATTTTGACAGAGGCGAAAAATATGGCTGCGGAAAGCCCACCTGCGGCGTCGGCTGCGACTGCGACCGCTTCGTAGAATTTTGGAACCTGGTTTTCACACAGTTTGACAACGACGGACATGACAATTATACTCCGCTCGACCATCCGAACATTGATACCGGAATGGGTCTTGAAAGACTTGCCTGCATCATGCAGGGCGTTGACAACCTGTTTGAGGTTGACACAGTTCAGAATATCATGAAGCATATCAGCAAAATCGCCGGAGTTCATTACGGCGACAATGAGAAGACCGATGTTTCTCTTCGTGTAATCACCGACCACATTCGTTCGACGACCTTCATGGTAGGCGACGGCGTAATGCCCTCAAACGAAGGCAGAGGTTATGTTTTGCGCAGACTTTTGCGCCGTGCGGCTCGTCACGGAAGATTGCTCGGAATCAACCGTCCGTTCTTATCCGAAGTATGCGATACCGTTATCAACGAAAACAAAACGGCATATCCGGAGCTTGTCGAAAAGCGTGATTTTATCAAAAAGCTTATTGCAAACGAAGAAGAGTCGTTCAACAAAACGATTGACCAGGGTCTTTCACTGCTAAACGACATGATTGACCAAATCGAGGACAAAACAATGTCGGGTGAAGCCGCATTTAAGCTCTATGACACATTTGGATTCCCACTTGACCTTACAAAGGATATTCTTGAAGAACAGGGCATTGGTGTAAATGAAAACGAATTCATGCAGCTGATGACTGAACAGCGTGAGCGTGCAAGAAACGCAAGAAAGAAAGCAGATTCGGAAAGCTGGGCAAGCGACGGAACACAGCTCGACGGCATTGCGGCAACCGAATTTGTCGGCTATACCGATTTTGAAGCAAAAACCGAAATTGCGGCAATCGTCACCGAGGGCGAACAGGCAAGCGAAGCACTTGTCGGCGAAAAGGCAATGATCGCGCTCAAAACCACTCCGTTCTATGCTCAATCGGGCGGTCAGGTCGGCGACACCGGTCTTATCAGCACCGACGACGCAGTATTTGAAGTAACCGATACCGTTAAAAATGCCGAGGGCGTTTATCTTCACAAGGGCGTTGTTAAAGAGGGCAAATTTACGGTCGGCGACAAGGTTGAAGCTAAGATTGACAGCGAGCGCCGTCTTGACATCATGAGAAATCACACAGCCGCTCACCTTTTGCAAAATGCATTAAGACAGGTTTTAGGCACTCATGTTGAACAGGCAGGTCAGCTTGTTGACAACAACCGTCTGCGTTTTGACTTCACTCATTTCTCGGCAATGACCGCTGAGGAAATCATCGAAGTTGAAAAGCTGATGAACCGGACAATAATGGCGGTCGTTCCCGTTACAATGGAAGAAATGCCGATTGAAAAGGCTAAAGAAAAAGGTGCAATGGCGCTGTTCGGTGAAAAATACGGCGACACCGTTCGTGTTGTTACCGCAGGCGATTCGGTCGAGCTTTGCGGCGGTACTCATGTTTCTAACACCGGCATGATCGGTCTTGTTCATATCATTTCAGAGGGTTCGGTAGCGTCGGGCGTTCGCAGAATCGAAGCTGTTACAGGTCACGGCGTAATGGAATATATCATGACCCAGAAAATGATTATCGGCAAGGCTTGCGAAGCATTTAAAGCAGGCAACCCGAACGAGCTTGTCGGCAAAGTCGAACAGGCAGTATCAGAGCTTCGTGAAAAGCAAAATCAGGTTGACGCATTGCAGTCAAAGCTTGCGGCACAGCGTGCTAAGGCACTGCTCAGCGAAACAAAAGAGATTTGCGGCATAAAATATGTTGCGGCTGCCCTTACAAATGTATCTCCCGACGCACTTCGCAAGATGTGCGACCAAATCAAGGACGCAAAATCAGATATTGTTGCGGTAATCGCAGGAATATATGAGGAAAAAGGCACTGTGACATTCTGCGCTTGCTGCGGCAAGGACGCTGTTAAAAAAGGCGCTCACGCCGGCAATCTTGTAAGAGAGGTTGCAAAGGTTGCAGGCGGTTCGGGCGGCGGACGACCCGACAGCGCAATGGCAGGAGGCAAGGACATTACAAAAGTTGACGAAGCATTGCTGATTGTTGACGATGTGCTTGAGCGTCAGCTTAACAAATAAATCACATAACAAAAATTAAACTAAACAGAGGTAATTAAAAATGGCAGACTGTTTATTTTGCAAAATAATTTCGGGCGAAATTCCGTCAACAAAGGTTTATGAGGACGACTATGTCTATGCGTTCAACGACATAAATCCGCAGTGCCCGATTCATGTTTTGGTGATTCCGAAGGAGCATATTTCATCTGCGGCAGAAATCGACTCTTCAAACAGCGAGTGCGTGGCTCATGTATTCGAGGCTGCGGCAAAAATCGCAAAACAGCTTGATTTGAAGGACGGCTTCAGAATCGTCACAAATATCGGTGAACACGGCTGTCAGTCGGTTCATCATCTCCATTTTCACCTGCTCGGCGGAAAACAAATGAGCGAAAAAATGGACTGATTTCCCCTTTAGAAATAATATAATCATATTTTGAAAGGACAAAATAATTATGAAAACATACAAAATGACTATTGCGGGGCTTGAGCGTGAGTTGCCCGAATTTCCGATTTCAGACGATGTATCGATTGCGGCATTCATCATGTTCGGCGACACCGAGATCACCGTTGCGGCGGCTGCCGAACTGCTTAAAAAGGTTCCCGAATTTGACATGATCCTCACACCGGAAGCAAAATCGATTCCGCTTGCATATGAGATGTCAAGACAGTCGGGCAAAAAATATATCGTAGCAAGAAAAGGTCCGAAGCTTTACATGGCAGAGCCGTTCTCGGTTGAGGTTAAGTCAATCACAACCGAAAAGGTGCAGAAATTATATCTCGGTCAGCTTGAGGCAGAAGAAATGAAAGGCAAACGAGTTCTCATCGTTGATGATGTAATCAGCACAGGCGCATCTTTGCAGGCAGTTGAAGCACTCGTCGAAAAGGCAGGTGCAATCAAAGCTGCCGCTTGCTCGGTTTTGGCAGAAGGCGACGCCGCAAAGCGTCATGACATCATCTTCTTAGAGCCGCTCCCGCTTATTTCCAACAAATAATTTAATCAAAAACGGCATAACACAAAGGATTTACAACTATGAGATTTGACAAAGCATTTTTTAAAGCGGCATATGGCACATCGGGCGGACTCCCCGAATCGGAATATCCCGAAATCGTTTTTTCGGGTCGCTCCAATGTCGGGAAATCATCGCTCATTAACCGTTTGCTCAACAGAAAAGCGCTTGCCAAGGTAAGCTCGACTCCGGGAAAAACCGCAACAATCAATTTCTATGACATTGAAAACGCATATTTGGTCGATTTGCCCGGCTATGGCTATGCCAAAGTGTCAAAATCGGAGCAGACCCGTTGGGCGGAACTCATGGACGGCTATTTCAAACAGCCCCGCGACATTCGTTTGGTGGTTCAGTTGGTTGACATTCGTCATTCGCCGACTAAGCTTGACATTCAAATGCTCGAGTTTTTGAGCGACATGGGTCTGCCGTTCATAATTGCGTTGACAAAGGCGGACAAACTCAAAAAATCAGAGCTTGAAAAGCGGCTGAAAGCGTTGCCGAGCGAGCTTGATATGTTCGATGAAATGCCGTATATGATCGTAACTTCGTCCGAAAAGGGCACCGGAATGGACGAACTTCGTTCGGTTATCAAGGAATGCGCCGAGGACGAAGATAATGAGGAAAACGATGAAAATACAGTAATTGAAGAATGATATTTCAAAATTAGGCATAAACCACAGCAACCACAGAAAGGAACCGAAAATGTTTAACAACGAAAACATTACCGAAAACAAAGGACATCTCTTCATCGGCGGATGCGACTGCGTCGAGCTTGCGCAAAAATATGGCACGCCGCTTTATGTTATGGACGAACAGACTGTTCGCAAAAATTGCAAATTGTTCGTATCGTCAATGCAAAAGCATTATAAAAAGTCGCTTGTGCTATATGCTTCAAAGGCGCTCAACTGCCTTGAAATGTGCAGAATCGCAAATGACGAGGGAATGGGACTTGATGTCGTATCAGGCGGTGAGATCTACACGGCGCTCAAAGCCGGTGTGCCTGCGTCAAAGCTGTATTTTCACGGAAATAACAAGTCGGCAGCCGAAATCGAGATGGCGGTTGACGAAAAAATCGGCACAATAATCGTAGACAACATATATGAGCTTGAAGCGCTTAATTTGGCGGCTTCAAAAAAGCAGGTCTGCCCGAAAATCATGCTCCGAATCAAGCCGGGAATCGACGCTCATACACACGATTTCATCAGAACGGGTCAGATCGACTCAAAGTTCGGTTTTGCACTCGAAAACGGCGAAGCATATGACGGAGTAAAGCACGCATTGGAGCTTGAAAATGTTAAGCTGTGCGGACTTCATTGCCACATCGGTTCGCAGATTTTCGACGATCATCCGTTTGTCGAAGCGGCGCTTGTAATGCTTAAATTTTACAAGAGAATCAAAGATGATTTCGGCGTTGAGCTTGAAGATCTTAATCTCGGCGGCGGTTTCGGAATCAAATATATCGAAAGCGACGACCCGATGGCATATGATAAGTTCATGGCTAAGGTGTCGGATGTTGTGCATGATTATTGCAGTTCAAACGGACTTGATGTTCCGAGAATGCTGATTGAGCCGGGTCGTTCGATCGTCGGTGCGGCAGGCGTTACGCTTTATACGATCGGCGCTGTAAAGGAAATCGAAAATGTAAGAAATTATGTTACGGTTGACGGCGGAATGGGCGATAATCCGCGCTATGCACTTTATCAGTCGCAGTATAAGGCGATTGTTGCAAACCGTGCGGATAATGATGAGGATTATGTTGCGACAGTCGGCGGCAAGTGCTGTGAAAGCGGCGATCTTATCGGCGAGAATATGCATATTGCAAAGCCGGTTCCGGGAGATATTTTGGCGGTGCTTTCAACAGGCGCATATAACTATTCAATGGCGTCGAATTATAACCGTATTCCGAGACCCGCAATGGTAATGGTAAACGGCGACGAATCACGCATAATCATCAAACGCGAAACCTATGAGGACATCATCCGCAATGATGTGTAATTAAATTTATATAATTGATTTTTACGAGGGGTGCTTTTTTGTAAAAAAGCACCCCTCGTGCTCCCCTTAAAAAACTTTATTTATGACATATTTTTTATTATATAGCGTTACGGTACGCTCTGCTTCTAACTATTCATAAAACCGTAGGGTGCGTCGTCCTCGGCGCACCGCCAAAAAAACCTACCTCTTAATTAATCCACAACCGTTTTTGTTCAATTTATGCTATCCTCATAATCTTACTTACTGAACAAAAACTCGTTTTAAGGGGGGGTACGATAACGGCAATCAAACCGCCCTCATTCACTCATCTTGTCGTGCCTTTTCTCAGCACGACGGTTTACACGATTGTAAAAATCCGTTATCGTACAGGGGGAATCGAAATCCCCCTCGGGATTTTTAAGGGCGCAGCCCTTAAATGCACTTTCC
>CAKRRH010000024.1 GCA_934394855.1 uncultured Eubacteriales bacterium | reverse complement strand
TTTGCGGGGCAAATAACGGCTATAACATTTTGTTATATGGTGTAACGGTCGCAAAAAAATGATGTTTAGTCAATATGGATTTCATGCTTTATAACGGCGAATTTATATTCAAAAAAGAGCGGTTTTCTTATATAAAATCGCTCTTTTTATGTGGAAAAGCATATCACTATTCAGCAATAATTTACCCAAAAACGACGCATTTTTTGCGTTGTTGAGTAGAAAATCTAAAAGTCAAATTAAAATATCACAAAAATGCTTGACTTTTGCGGCGGTTTAGGTTATTATTTCGATATATTATTATCGATAAAAGTGTGTGGATTATATTATGAATAACAACAATCAAAACGAACTTGCGATATCATTGCAGACGCTGAAACGCCTGCCCGGATATTTGCATTATTTGAAAAAAGAGCGGGAAAACGGCGCGGTTTCAATTTCGGCGGCAAAGACCGCAAGGAGCTTTGGCTATTCCGAAATTCAGGTGCGAAAGGATTTTGCGGCGGTTTGTTCGGGCAAAGGCAAGCCAAAATCGGGCTTTGACATTGATGAATTGATCAATTCGATCGAGAGCGTTTTGGGCTTTAATAATACTAATGAAGCGGTGCTTGCAGGGGTAGGTCATTTGGGGAAAGCGCTGCTGTCCTATTCGGGATTTGAACACTGCGGAGTGTCGATCGTTGCGGCGTTCGACAGCGACGAAACCGTTGTGGGAAGCCGAATTGCAGACAAAAATGTGCTTTCTGCGGATAAAATCAGCGATGTTTGCAGGCGGCTGAATGTGCATATCGGAATCATCACCGTGCCGTCAAAAGCTGCCCAAACGGTATGCGACCAATTTGTTGCGGGCGGAGTCAAGGCAATTTGGAATTTTGCCAATGTCCGTCTCAGCGTGCCCGATGATGTTTTGGTGCAAAATGAAAACATGGCAGCGTCGCTTGCGGTACTGTCAAAACACCTCAATGACACGATTCATAATCCGTTTACAAAGGCTTAACACATAATAAACAAAAATGCGGTTTATCTTCCCGATAAGGCGCATTTTTCTTTATGTTATCGCTTGGTTTGTGTAATTTTCACAACAAAACAGCCTTTGATTTATCGATAATGCTATATCGATAAAGTTATATCTATATACAAATAAAGCATTTCACAAATCGAATTGTTTTTGATACAATATTCACAGAAGGAAGAAGCAGCGGTTGATAAGTTTTATTTAATCCGCCAAGCGTCTTTAATTATGAACTACATAAATGTAACTTAGAAAAACGGAGGATTTTATTATGGCAAGATTTACTTTACCGAGAGATTTGTATCACGGAAAAGGAGCGCTCGAGGCTCTTAAAACATTCGAGGGTAAAAAAGCAATGGTATGTGTCGGCGGCGGCTCAATGAAGCGTTTCGGCTTCCTTGACAAGGTTGTTGACTATCTTAAGGAAGCAGGCATGGAGGTTGAACTGTTCGAGGGCATTGAGCCGGATCCGTCAGTTGAAACCGTAATGAAGGGCGCTGCTGCAATGGAAAAATTCGGTCCGGACTGGATCGTTGCAATCGGCGGCGGCTCACCGATCGACGCTGCAAAAGCAATGTGGATCAAATATGAATATCCGGAAATCACATTTGAGGATATGTGCAAAGTATTCGGCATTCCGAAGCTTCGTAAAAAAGCTCATTTCTGCGCTATTTCGTCAACTTCGGGTACTGCAACGGAAGTTACTGCATTCTCAATCATTACAGACTACGAAAAAGGTATCAAATATCCGATCGCTGACTTTGAGATCACACCTGATGTTGCAATCGTTGATCCCGAACTTGCTGAAACAATGCCGAAGAAGCTTGTTGCTCACACAGGTATGGACGCAATGACACACGCAATCGAAGCTTATGTTTCAACTGCTAACTGCGACTTCACAGATCCGCTTGCACTTCATGCAATCAAGATGATTCAGAACGACCTCGTTGATTCTTACAACGGCGACATGGATAAGCGTGACGCAATGCACAACGCTCAATGTCTGGCAGGTATGGCATTCTCAAATGCACTGCTCGGTATCGTTCACTCAATGGCTCATAAGACCGGCGCTGCATTTGCAGATTACGGTGCTCACATCATTCACGGCGCTGCAAACGCAATGTATCTGCCGAAGGTTATCGCTTTCAACGCAAAAGACGAAACAGCTGCAAAGCGTTATGCTTATATTGCTGACTTCATGGGTCTCGGCGGTGAAACTCAGAAAGAGAAGATCGACCTTCTTATCAAACATCTCCGTGGAATGAACGACGACCTCAACATTCCGCATTGCATCAAGAATTACGGTGCCGACAGCTATCCGGTAGATCAGGGCTTTGTTCCTGAGGAAGTATTCCTTGAGAGATTGCCGGAAATCGCTAAGAATGCGATCGCTGACGCTTGCACAGGTTCTAACCCCCGTCAGCCTTCACAGCACGAGATGGAAGAGCTGCTTAAATGCTGCTACTATGATACAGAAGTTGATTTCTAATTTCGTAATAAAAACAGCGAGAATGGCTGCTGCTGAAAAGCGGCAGCCATTTTTGCAAAATATGTTTAAAATTTTTATCGATATTTTTCAAAAATCTACCTTGGTGTATAATAGATGTTGAAAAAATGTCGTCTTGTTGTTATAATGTTATTGTTGGTCGTTTTGGCGTATGTTTTATAATAAAAAATGACGACTATCATTTTTATAAATAGACGCACTTATTTCGGCGTCAATAAATAGGTGAAAAATAATAAAGGAGCCATGAATTATGAACAAAATTCTTAAAAAACAGGTTCTTAACCCAACAGTCACTCTCATGGAAGTTGACGCTCCCATGATTGCGAAAAAGGCTGAGCCGGGTCAGTTCATCATTCTTCGTGTTGATGAAAACGGCGAGCGCATTCCGCTGACTATTGCTGGTTATGACCGTGAAAACGGAACAATCACAATCATTTTCCAAATCGTCGGTGCTACTACCGAAAAGCTCAACCATCTCAATGAGGGCGATTTCATTCATGATTTCGTCGGACCGCTCGGTCGTGCAACCGAAACAGAGGGTCTTAAAAAAGTTGCCGTTGTCGGCGGCGGCGTTGGTTGTGCAATCGCATATCCGGTTACAAAAAAGCTTCATGAACAGGGCTGTGAGGTTCATGCGATCGTCGGTTTCAGAAACAAGGATTTGGTAATTCTTGAAGATGAATTTGAAAAAGCAAGCACAAAGCTTGTCAGAATGAGCGACGACGGAAGCTGGGGAGAAAAAGGTCTTGTTACAGACGCTCTCAAACAGCTGATTGAAAGCGGAGAAGAATATGACGAAGTAATCACGATCGGACCGCTGATCATGATGAAATTTGTCTGCAAGCTCACAAAAGAATATGGCGTTAAGACCGTTGCGAGCATGAACCCGATCATGATCGACGGAACGGGTATGTGCGGCGGATGTCGTTTGACTGTCGGCGGCGAAACAAAATTTGCCTGCGTTGACGGTCCGGAATTTGACGGTCATTTGATCGACTTTGACGAGGCTATGGCACGAGGCGCAACATATAAAGAATTTGAGCGCCATGCATATGACGAAGCCTGCAACCTTTTCAAACAGGAGGTAAAATAATCATGCCAAATATGTCACTAAAGAAAAATGAAATGCCGTCACAGGCAGCTGATGTAAGAAATAAGAACTTTTTGGAGGTTGCTCTCGGTTACACCGAAGCACAGGCAATCGACGAAGCTAAGCGTTGCCTTAACTGCAAAAATAAACCGTGTGTAGGCGGCTGTCCGGTTTCAATTCATATCCCGGACTTCATCGCAAAGGTCGCAGAGGGCGATTTTGAGGGAGCATATCAGATCATTTCACAGTCAAGCTCATTGCCGGCTGTTTGCGGTCGTGTATGTCCTCAGGAATCACAGTGCGAGAGCAAATGTGTCCGCGGAATCAAGGGTGAGCCTGTCGGAATCGGCAGACTTGAGCGTTTTGTCGCAGATTATCATAACGCTAACTGTGCCGAAAAAGCAAAGGCTCCGCAGTCAAACGGTCATAAAGTAGCGGTAATCGGTTCGGGCCCGTCTGGTCTTACCTGCGCCGGTGATCTTGCTAAAAAGGGATATAAAGTAACCGTATTTGAGGCGCTTCACCTTGCAGGCGGCGTTTTGGTTTATGGTATTCCGGAATTCCGTTTGCCGAAAACAATCGTTCAAAAGGAAATTGATACACTCAAAGATCTCGGCGTTGATGTTGAAACAAACATGGTAATCGGTAAAACCGTTTCGATCGACGAGCTCATGAGTGAATATGGCTTTGAGGCTGTGTTTATCGGTTCGGGCGCAGGCTTGCCGAGATTCATGAACATTCCGGGTGAAAATCTCAAGGGCGTTTATTCGGCAAATGAATTTTTGACCCGAATCAATCTTATGAAAGCATATAAACCCGATTCCGCAACACCGATCGAGCACGGCAAAAAGGTTGCTGTTGTCGGCGGCGGTAATGTTGCAATGGATGCGGCAAGATGTGCAAAGCGTCTTGGTGCTGATGTTACAATCGTATATCGTCGTACCGAAAATGAACTTCCGGCTCGTCGTGAAGAGGTTGAACACGCAATGGAAGAGGGCATTCAGTTCAAATTCCTTACCTCTCCGCTTGAAGTCAGAGGCGACGAAAACGGCTGGGTCAAGGCACTCTATTGCCAGGAAATGAAGCTTGGCGAGCCTGACGCATCGGGCAGACAGCGTCCTGTTCCGGTTGAGGGCAGCGAATATGAAATCGAAGCTGACTGCATGATCATGGCAATCGGTACATCTCCGAATCCGCTTATCAAATCGACCACAAAGGGACTCGAAACCCAAAAATGGGGCGGAATTATCGCCGATGAGAAAACAGGTCTTACCTCTCGTGAGGGTGTTTATGCAGGCGGCGACGCCGTTACGGGCGCTGCAACCGTTATCCTTGCAATGGGCGCAGGTAAAGACGCAGCAGCCGCAATCGACGAATATTTGTCAAATAAATAATCGTAATATTGCTATAAATAACAAAAGAAGTACAGCGATTGCTGTACTTCTTTTTGTTGTGTGCAAATATATGTTTTCCGAGAGGAACTTTTTATAAAAAGTTCCCCTCGGACTCCCTTCAAAAATTTTCTTTAAAATATAATGAATGAGGCACGGACGACCTGTGCTTCTGTTTTGGGTTTATATATGTTTCTATTCGGTGCGCCGAGGACGATGCACGCTACGGTTTATGCTAAATAAATTTAGAGGTAGTGTGTTTTGTAACACATTATATAATAAAAAAGTCCTCCCCGAAAATATATTTTTACATCAAATTTTTCTTTTCGGAAATTTTGATTTTTACAAGACTTGCAACGGAAAACAGCAAAAGGAATATACTTATCCATTGCGAGGTGGACAGCGCAAGCACATGACCTCTGATTTCGTCGTCACGCAAAAATTCGATAAAAAACCGAGCAATCGGGTAGATGATGAGATAAATATATATCAATTTGTCTTTGAAAAACTCCTTTTTCAGGCAAATCATGAGAAATATGAAGATCAGAAGATTGATTCCCGCTTCAAAAAGCGATACGGGAAAGCGTGCAACTCCGTTTGCTGCTGTGTTTGGCGAATTTATAAATGTTATGCCATGTTCCCACGGAATTCCATAGCAACAACCGCCAAAAAAGCAACCGATTCTTCCGAATATGTGAAACAGCGGTATTGTCGGGGCTGCAATATCCGAAACAGCGTTTAAGTTCATTTTTTTAACTTTTACCGCGATTGTGCCGACAATCAATCCGCCAATCAGACCACCATAGAAAACGCTTCCGCCGAATGTGAATGTAAGCAGATTGATAACGGTCTTGAATGAGGTCGGTGCACCGTTTTCGGAGAGATATTTGAAAAGAGAACCGAGATTAGTAATGCCATATAGCAAATGTGAAAAAATCATCGCACCTAATGCGCCAAAAAGCAATACGATTAGCGTATCATCAACATCAATATTGCGTTTTTTTGCACAGTTTAGGCAAAATAATCCGGAAACAAAAGCACCGATAATTGCACAAACCGCATACATTCCGATTTCTTTTCCGAATAAATTAAAGCTTGGAAACATTAAATGTTCTCCCTTAAATTGTTATTATAAAGCAAAAGTATGCGTTAAAATCAACGCATACTTTTTGAAATCATTATTTAAAATCGAATCTTATAAAAGACCGCCGGCAACTGCAGCTGCGCCAACGCAAGCTACGCAAATAATTCCGATTGCGCCGATTGCTGTTCCGATGATACCAAGTACGAGACCTGCTGTTGCAAGACCTTTTTCATTCGGCAATGCACGCTTTCTGCCCATTGCACCGAAAACGATACCGAGAATTGCAAGAACAAAAGTGAAATAGGTAACTACCGGAATCCATGCGCCGATGATACCAAGAATTCCGCAAACAAGCGCTGCGATTGAAAAACCCTTTGCGTTGTTGCCTTTCGGCTCCTGCGGCTGCTGATCGGGAGTCTGAATAGGTTGATTGTTCTGATCCATATTATAATACCTCCAAAAAATTGTAGACTATCTACTACATATATGTTAACATATTATTCATTGTTTGTCAACATTATTTTGGACATTTTGTAACAATTTGTCGAGCACAATCATTTTTTTATTGTAGTGGCTTTATAATATTTGAACAATTATGCAAAAAACTTCATTTATAAAAAATATACTGTCAGGTGTAGTGTTAGTATAGATTGTACTTCTGTTTTTTGTTTTTGTGTATTAAAGGGTGAATAATAAATATAAATTGCAACTGTTTTAGAATACACTTGTTTTGTTTGTTATGATTGACAGCCGGGTTTTGTTTTTGATATAATTATTGTGTAGCGTAGGGAAAATAGGTTTTGTGGAAAAAAATTATCGGGAAATATAATTGTGTATTTAGATGTTGATTGTATTGTAGCGCACTATAATAATATTTTTCATAAATAAAGTTTTTTGAGAGGGGGTTATCATCAATATGAATATTGATGGGTGAGGACTTTTTTTTCAAAAAAGTTCTCCACGATAATTTTTAATAATATCTAATTCCAATGTGCTCATGTCGCACGGGCACGCCATTTCTCGTGCAAGAAATGGCGGAAAGTGCATTTAAGGGCGCAGCCCTTAAAAATCCCGAGGGGGAATTTCGATTTTCCCCTGTACGATAACGGAATTTGACATTTGAGTAAACTGTCGTGCTGAGAAAAGGCACGACGAGACGATGGATAAGGGTAGTTTGATGTCCGTTATCGTACACCCCCAAGCGAGTTTTTGTTCTGAAAGAATGATAAAGAGGATAGCGAAGGTGGAACAAAAACGGTTTTGAGATTTATTAAGCGGTAGGATTTTTTGTTCGCTCTATTATTGATTATTCAGCGGTGCGTATGATGCCGACGCACCCTACGGTTGAGCTGTATATTTAGAAGTTAGCGGTATTGTTACACCATTATATAATATAAAACCTCATAAATAAAGTTTTTGAAAAGAGCGCGAGAGAAACTTTTTACAAAAAGTTTCTCTCGCAAATATAAAATAAAAATAACTACAAACCAAAAGGTGGTGATTTAAGATGGAAAGGACATATATTGCGATAGACTTAAAGTCATTTTATGCGTCGGTCGAGTGCGTTGAACGGGGACTTGACCCCATGACGACAAATTTGGTCGTCGCTGATGAAAGCCGCACGGCTAAAACAATATGCCTTGCGGTCACTCCGCCGCTTAAAGCATATGGTCTGTCGGGCAGGTCGCGGCTTTTTGAGGTGATTTCAAAGGTCGAAGAGATTAATAAAGCCAGACTTCTTAAATCACCGATCCATTCGTTTATCGGCGAATCATATGACTCGACCGAACTCAAATATTCGCCCAAGCTTTCGCTGTCATATATTACCGCACCGCCGAGAATGGCATATTATATCGAATACAGCACGAAAATATACGATATATATCTAAAATATGTTGCGCCTGAGGACATTCATGTCTATTCGATTGACGAAGTGTTCATGGATGTTACACACTACCTTAAAACATATGACATGACCGCCCGTGAGCTTGCAATGAAGATAATTCTTGATGTGCTTGACACCACCGGAATCACGGCGACCGCAGGAATCGGAACAAATCTGTATCTTTGCAAAATCGCAATGGATATTGTCGCAAAGCATATACCGGCGGATGTGAATGGCGTAAGAATCGCAGAGCTTGACGAAATGAGCTATCGGCGGAAATTGTGGACGCATGAACCAATCACCGACTTTTGGAGAGTCGGCAGGGGATATGCGAAAAAGCTCGCCGAATACGGTATGTTTACAATGGGCGATGTCGCACGGTGTTCGGTCAGTCACAATGAGCATTTCAACGAAGATCTGCTCTATAAGCTGTTCGGGGTGAACGCCGAATTGCTGATCGACCATGCGTGGGGATATGAACCGTGTACCATCGCCGAGATTAAATCATATAAACCGCAGTCGAGCTCGCTCGGTTCGGGTCAAGTGCTTCACACGCCCTATGACGCAGAATCGGCAAAGCTCATCACCCGTGAAATGACCGAGCTTTTGGTGCTTGATTTGGTGGAAAAGCGGCTGGTTTGCAATCAAATTGTTCTGACTGTCGGCTATGACCGTGAAAATTTGAGCGATTATAAAATATCGTCAAAATATCACGGCGAAGTGACAACCGACGCATATGGCAGAAAAATTCCGAAGCACGCTCACGGCTCGGCAAAGCTTGATGAATATACCTCATCGGCAAAGATTATCGTTGACGAGATGATGAAGCTCTATGACCGTGTGGTGAATCGGGATCTGCTCATCAGGCGAATAAATATTACCGCAAATAATACGATCGATTGCGGCAAGGCAAAGAGCATGACGCAATATGAACAGCTTGATTTCTTCACCGATTATGATAAGAAAAATGAGAAAACCGCACAGCAGAAAGCGGAAGATGAAAGGGAAGAACGCACCCAATCGGCAGTTCTTGAAATAAAGAAGAGATATGGCAAAAATGCGATATTAAAGGGCATGAACCTCAAAAAGGGCGCGACCGCAATCGACCGAAACCGTCAAATCGGCGGTCATAAAGCATAAATTATGTAAGCTTTTGTTTATGAAAGGAGCAGAGCATGAAAAAATATTTACCTGCGATTGCAATGGGGATTATCTTTGAAACGATCGCTGTGACACTGTGGCTGGCGCTTGATAACATATTCTATCTGTTCAATTTTTCTTATATCGGAATATGTCTTGCCATAGGTCTGATTTTGTTCAGTCGGAAAAATAAATATGCACGAAATCTCGTTCAGCTTGCCGTCGGGTTATATATGCTTGTCTATCTTGGAATAATCTGCAATGAAAATATGCAGATCGAGGGCTTTTGGTATTATCTGTTTTTGGGCGTTTTCGAGGCGGCTGTGATTCATTATGTCGTGGCGAAAATCATCGGTCCGCTGATTTTCGGCAGAGGCTGGTGCGGATATGCCTGTTGGACGGCAATGGTGCTTGATTTGCTGCCGTTTAAACAGCCAAAGACGGAACGCAAAAAATTCGGCTTTGTGAGATATATCATGTTTGCCGTGTCATTTGTTTATGTGCTAATTCTGTTCATAATTCATCCCGAAAATTTGGAGCGAATAATGTTTGTCAGTTTCATTGTCGGAAATTTGCTATATTATGTTGTAGGTATTTCTTTGGCTTTCATGCTGAAAGATAACCGAGCATTTTGCAAATACATATGTCCGATTACGGTATTTTTAAAGCCGATGAGCTATTTTTCGCTAATTCGGGTAACGGTTAACAAGGATAAATGCATATCCTGCAAAAAGTGCGAAAAAATATGCCCAATGTCGGTTGAGGCGGACAGCAACTCACTTCGCAGAAAAAACGGAACCGAGTGCATTTTGTGCATGAAGTGTGTTGACGAATGCCCGAAAGGTGCGCTTGACCTCGGAATTTTGAAGAAAGACGGCAGAAAAAATGAGCAATAAAAATGAGCGAAATTATGATGATATAATCAATCTGCCGCATTTTGTTTCGCAAAAACACGCTCATATGTCAACGAGTGCAAGAGCGGCACAGTTTGCACCGTTTGCGGCGCTAAACGGTCATGAAGAAGCGGTGGAGGAAACGGCAAGGCGCACCGATGAAAAGTTGATTTTGGGCGAAGAACAGCTTAAAACAATCAACGAAAAACTGGCAATTTTAAAGGAATATATTGACGATGATCTGCAAGTTACGGTGGAGCATTTTGTTCCCGACAGCCGAAAATCGGGCGGAAAATATATAAAATCCGTCGGCATTTTGCATAGAATTGACGATTATGATAAATCAATCATGCTTTCCCACGACAAGTTGATTATGATAAGCGACATTTGGGACATCGACTGCGACATCTTCGCAAGCTATTTTGACAATATACCGTGAAAAAACCCTGTTAATGAGTTGATCATTAACAGGGTTTTATTTTGATTATTTATACGGAAAATCAGTCGGCATAAACTTCTTTTGCAAGGGTAAACGCCGCCCATGCCTTCGGCCGGCCTGCATAAAACGCAATATGAGTAATTGCCTCTGCGATTTCCTCTTGCGTTACGCCGTTTTTCTTTGCGTTTGCAATGTGATATTTCAACTTATTATGGCAATTAAATCTGCGTTTATTTGCAATATGTTTAGACATTTGTGATATCTATATTGTAAATTGTGCGAATTATCATACACCCTTTTGAGGTTCGTCCCACAAGACAACATTACCGCTTTTGAGGGTATTCGGCACATCAATTATCCGCTGATTTGACGAGCCGCGAAAGCGAAGCGATATGTCCTTTTTCTCCTCGACAAACCGACCGTCGACCAAAATGTCAATATTTTGCAGAATATCCTCGGTCACTTCGCAATTCGGATGCGAGCCCGGCGTTCTTAATTCCTCATAGGTAAAACCCGAATAAACCCATATCGTTTTTTTGGGGTAATTCTGTTTGATTTTTTTGATGAGCGGCAAAACATCACGCTGATTTTGCGGCTCAAACGGTTCGCCTCCGAGCAGCGAAAATCCGTTTATATAATCGGGTCGCAACATTTCGATGATTTTTTCTTCAACGCTCTTATCAAAAAGCTTGCCATATTCAAAATCCCATGTTTCGGGCTGAAAACAATTTTTGCAATGATTGGTGCAGCCCGACACAAACAGCGATATTCTCACGCCTTCGCCGTTTGCGATGTCGCAGTTTTTTAGTTCACCGTAATGCATTTTTATCTCCTTTTTCAATCATTATTTAAAAAACGCTCAAAGTTTTGGCCTTTGAGCGTTTTAATGTTTTTACAGATGCATTACACGCTCTTTGATTTCCTGTGTTCTGCCCTGATTCCAAAACTGTGTGCCGATATATCCGCAGGTGCGCCGTGCGACATTCATCTTATCCTGGTCACGGTTGCCGCAGTTCGGGCATTCCCAAACAAGCTTTCCGTCCTCTTCGACGATCTGAATTTCGCCGTCGTAGCCGCATACCTGACAATAATCGCTCTTGGTGTTAAGCTCGGCATACATGATGTGGTCATAGATAAATCTTACAACCTGCATTACCGCTTCGAGATTTTCCTGCATATTCGGAACCTCGACATATGAAATTGCGCCGCCCGGAGAGAGAATTTGAAATTTTGACTCAAGGGCTAGTTTATCAAATGCGTTGATGTCCTCGGTTACATGAATATGATAGGAATTTGTGATGTAATTCTTATCCGAAACGCCCTTGACGATTCCGAATCTCTTTTGCAAAGCCTTTGCAAATTTATATGTTGTAGATTCAAGCGGTGTGCCATAGAGCGAATAGTCGATTTTCTCGGCTGCTTTCCACTTAGCAGTATAGTCGTTGAGCTTCTGCATGATTTGAAGTCCGAGTTCTTCGCCCTCCGGCTCGGTCAATTTCTTGCCGTTTAATGCATATACGCATTCCCAAAGACCCGCAAAGCCGAGTGATAATGTCGAATAGCCGCCGTGGAGTAATTTATCAATCTTTTCGCCCTTTTTCAGACGAGCCAATGCGCCATATTGCCAAAGAATCGGCGCAACATCGGAAACGGTTCCCTCGAGTCGTTCATGACGGCACATCAGCGCTTTGTGGCAAAGCTCCATACGCTCGTCGAAAATCTGCCAGAATTTATCCATATTTTTTTCTGCCGAAAGAGCGATGTCCGGGAGGTTGACCGTTACAACACCCTGGTTGAATCTGCCGTAATATTTAGGCTTGCCGTTTTCATCGACATAGGGAGTGAGAAACGAGCGGCAGCCCATGCAGGTGTAGCAATGACCCTCGCCGTTTTTGTCGATTTTGTTTTGAAGCATTATTTTTTCCGAAATATAGTCGGGAACCATGCGCTTTGCGGTGCATTTTGCCGACATCTCGGTCAGATAATAATAGGGGCTGTCTTTATGTATATTGTCCTCTTCAAGAACATAGATAAGCTTCGGGAACGCAGGCGTTACCCAAACGCCCTTTTCATTTTTTACGCCTTTATAACGCTGACGAAGAACCTCTTCGATTATCAGCGCAAGGTCACGCTTTTCCTGTTCGTTTTTAGCTTCGCCGAGATACATGAATACCGTAACAAACGGAGCCTGACCGTTTGTGGTCATGAGCGTTGTGACCTGATATTGAATTGTCTGAACGCCCTTTTTGACTTCTTCCTTGACTCTTGCCTCGGTGATTTTGTCAACGGCGCTCAAATCAGCATTGCATTCTTCGAGTTCTTTTTTGACCTGAGCACGAATCTTGTCACGGCTTACCTGAACGAACGGTGCAAGATGAGCAAGAGAGATCGACTGACCGCCATATTGGTTTGAGGCAACCTGTGCAATGATCTGAGTTGCAATGTTGCAGGCGGTTGAGAAGCTGTGCGGACGCTCGATCAATGTTCCGGTGATTACCGTGCCGTTTTGGAGCATATCTTCAAGATTGACAAGGTCGCAATTGTGCATATGCTGTGCAAAATAGTCCATGTCGTGGAAATGAATGATACCCTCGTTGTGAGCGTCAACAATCTCTTTGGGCAACAAAATTCTGTTGGTGATGTCCTTTGAAACTTCGCCCGCCATGTAGTCACGCTGGGTCGAGTTTACAATCGGATTCTTGTTTGAATTTTCCTGCTTTGCCTCTTCGTTGTTGCATTCAATAAGAGACAAAATCTGGTCGTCCGTCGTGTTTGACTGACGGACAAGCATACGGTTATAGCGATAGGTGATATATGCCTTTGCAACCTCAAAAGCGCCGTGAGCCATGATTTGGTGCTCTACCATATCTTGTACCTCTTCGACGCTCGGTGAACGGCCGAGCTGTTCGCATGAAAGCACAACGCTTTCAGCAATTCGGTCAATTTGTTGGGGCGTCATACGGTGTTTTTCAATCATTGCGTCGTTTGCTTTTGTAATTGCGATAACTATTTTCTGAATGTCAAATTCGGTTTCGGAACCATTCCTCTTAATTATCTTCATATTGCCATATCCTTTCCTTTTATCAGCACAAGTCACAATATATTGGGCTTTGAACGATTACAATGATAGCATATATTGTGTGCTTTGTCAATTGCTAATTGACAAAGAAATGGTGAAACGGACTTAGAAAAAAGGCAACAATAATTGTGTAAAATGCTGAAAAAGCAGTTATTTTGCAACATTTTGCGATTTTGACTTGACAAAATGATTTTAGCTGTTCCAAACTGCGATTAATGGGATTGACTGTATTATATCAAAAATTGTCAACCACAATATATTGATTTCGTGATTGGTCAGTTTGAGCCGAAAACATCGGCAACTTCGCTTATTGAAATGTATGCTTTTTTGTCGATGCTTTGTACTATTTCACGAAGTTTTCTGACCTGGAATCGGTTGATTACAAAATAAATCATCGTTTTGTCGTCGCCCGAATAATAACCCTTGGCGTTTAAAATCGTGATTCCGTTTTCAAACTGCTCTGACAGCTCTTTGCAAATTTCATCGGGCTTTGTCGTTATGATTACGGCGGATTTTGAACGGTCGATGCCTTCAATGATAAAGTCTACTGTTTTCAGCGCCGCCATATATGTCACGATTGAGTAAAGCGGCAAGATCCAGCTGTTGATTGCAACACCGCAGACAATATACAGTATTACATTATATATCATTACAAAATTTCCGACGGTAATTCCGATCCGCTTTGCAAAAATTACGGCTAAAACCTCGATTCCGTCCATTGCGCCGCCGAATCTGATTGCAAGACCGCTTCCGACGCCCGAGATTATTCCGCCGAAGATCGCACAAAGAAACAAATCTTTTCCGGCAAGCGGCGACACAAAGCTGACATCGATCGGTAATATGTCGGTGATGAGCCAAGCGGCGAGCGAATATATTCCGACGGTGTAAATCGAATATGCGGTGAACAGCTTGCCCTGTTTTTTCAGTCCGAACAAAAATATGGGGACATTCAGCACGATCAAAAACAGCGAAAGCGGCAAATATTCGGGGGTGAGCTGACCGAGCAGCATTGATGTTCCCGAAATTCCGCTGTCATAGAGCTTGACGGGCGCCAAAAACATTGTAACGCCGACAGCGTTGATTATTCCGGCAAGCGTCAGCAAAAGCAGGTTCAGGGGGTTGATTCTTTTGAGCGATTTCATCGTACCATCTCCTCGTTTTTTTGTTATATTTTATTAAATTATAGCATAAAATCAATGCAAAATCCAACCAAAATTAATCTGATTTCTCAATTTTGGGGAATTAAACAATATATATTGTGCAATCTAAAAGGATTATGGTAAAAATAATAAAAGTTTAAAAAATATGCTTGACAAATACCCTTTGGGGGTATATACTGAAAATACCCTAATGGGGTATATATCAAAAAGGCGGTTTAAAATATGGATAATGAAAATAAATGCTGCGGATGCATGGCAAAAACAACTCACAGGGACGATGAGCAAAAGAAAAAGCTGCTCAACCGTCTTAAAAGAATAGAAGGACAGATTAGAGGAATACAGTCGATGATCGAGCAGGACGCATATTGCAATGATGTGCTGATTCAGTCTTCGGCGGTCAATGCGGCAATGAATGCGTTTAATAAAGAACTGCTTGCAAGTCATATCAGAAGCTGTGTTGCAAGAGACATCAGAGAGGGCAAGGACGAAGTGATCGACGAGCTTGTGCTAACCCTCCAAAAGCTAATGAAATAATTTCAGAGGTAGTTTATGGAACAATATAATGTTACCGGAATGAGCTGCGCCGCTTGCAGCGCAAGGGTCGAAAAAGCGGTGTCAAAGCTGTCGGGCGTGAAATCATGCTCGGTGAGCTTGCTGACAAACTCGATGGGAATTGAGGGCGAGGTTGACCCGAATGTTGTAATCGAGGCTGTGCAAAAAGCGGGTTACGGCGCAAGTTTAAAATTAAATCATGATGAAAAATCGGCGGTGAATAATTCGGATGAGCTGAGCGACAAGCAAACGCCGAAGCTTGTGAAAAGATTCGTTTGGTCGCTTGTGTTCATGCTCGTTTTGATGTATTTTTCAATGGGTCATATGATGTGGGGGTGGCCGCTGCCGAGCATCATTGCAAACGACCATATATCAATGGGGCTGATTCAGCTTTTACTTTGTGGCATTGTGATGGTGATAAACCAGCGCTTTTTTATAAGCGGATTCAAAGGATTGATTCACCGTTCGCCGAACATGGATACGCTTGTAGCACTCGGTTCGGGTGCGTCGTTTGTCTGGAGCGTTGCGGTGCTTTTCATGATGTGCCATGCCGAGAATATCGGCGATCGCATGGCGGTCATGAGCTATATGCATCAGTTTTATTTTGAGTCGGCGGCTATGATTTTGACGCTGATAACGCTCGGAAAAATGCTTGAATCTCGGTCAAAGGGCAAAACGACCGACGCACTTAAAGGTCTGATGGATCTGTCGCCGAAAACGGCGGTGCTTTATAAAGACGGAAAAGAAGTCACCGTGCCGATCGAGCGTGTTAATAAGGGAGATATATTTATTGTTCGTCCGGGTGCGGCGGTGCCTGTTGACGGCGAGATAATCGAAGGCACAAGCGCTGTGAATGAATCGGCGCTCACGGGAGAGAGCATTCCGGTTGACAAAACAGCCGGCGACATGGTCTATGACGCTACAATGAACCAATCGGGCTTCATTCGCTGCAAAGCGACCCGTGTCGGCGAAGATACAACACTTTCACAGATAATCAAAATGGTGAGCGATTCGGCGGCAACAAAAGCGCCGATTGCAAAAATTGCCGACAAGGTTTCGGGTATATTTGTCCCTGTTGTAATAACCCTGTCGCTGATCACCTTAATAATATGGCTGATTGTCGGTCAGAGCTTTGGTTATGCGCTTGCCCGTGCGATTTCCGTGTTGGTAATAAGCTGTCCTTGTGCGCTCGGACTTGCAACTCCTGTTGCAATCATGGCCGGAAACGGCGTCGGCGCAAAAAACGGAATATTATTCAAAACCTCGGAGTCGCTTGAAGAAACAGGCAGAATCAAGACCGTGGCGCTTGACAAAACCGGCACGATCACATCAGGCGAGCCGGAAGTGACCGACATAATTTCAAAAAACGGCGATGATGAGCTTTTGCGTCTTGCCTATTCGCTTGAAGCAATGAGCGAACATCCGCTAAGCCGTGCGATTACAAAATATGCCGAAACTCACAACATACAAAAATATGATGTTACCGACTTTTCGGCATTGCCCGGAAACGGACTGAAAGCCAATCATCTGGGCGATGTTATCGTCGGCGGAAGTGTAAGTTATATAAGCTCTGTTGTTGATTTTGACGATGAAATGAAAAAGAGTGCCGATGCACTTTCAAATGACGGCAAAACGCCGCTTTGCTTTGCAAAAAACAATGAGCTTCTCGGAATAATCGCAGTCGCCGACACGATCAAGCCCGAAAGCCCTGCCGCAATTGCGGAGCTTCGGAAAATGGGCGTTCGTGTGATCATGTTTACAGGCGATAACGAGCGCACGGCAAGGGCAATCGGAAAAATTGCCGGTGTTGATGATGTAATCGCGGGTGTAATGCCCGACGGCAAGGAAAGCATAATCAGGAAACTTAAAAAGCAGGGCAAAACCGCAATGGTCGGCGACGGAATCAATGACGCACCGGCGCTGACCTCGGCTGATGTCGGAATCGCAATCGGGGCAGGCGCCGACATTGCAATCGACGCGGCGGATGTTGTGCTGATGAAGAGCAGTCTTGCCGATGTGTCGGGTGCAATCAAGCTCAGCCGTGCAACGCTTAAGAATATACACGAAAACCTGTTCTGGGCGTTCATTTACAATATAATCGGAATACCGCTTGCCGCAGGTGCGCTGGTCTTTGCGGGCATAACGCTTGACCCGATGTTCGGAGCGGCGGCAATGAGCCTTTCGAGCTTTTGCGTAGTCACAAATGCGCTGCGGCTTAATCTTGTGAAGCTTCACGGCAAAGCAAATGTAATATCGAAAAATGATGATAATATTATCAAAACGGTGCATATAAAGGGCATGATGTGCGAGCATTGTGAAAAAAGGGTACGCACGACTCTTGAATCGCTTGATGAAGTAATATCGGCAGATGTCAGCCATAAAAAGGGAACTGCGAAAGTGAAGCTCAAGGCGCCGATTTCAGACGATATTATCAAAGACGCAGTCACAAAACAGGGGTACAAGGTGCTCTCTGTTAAGGATAAATAACAATATTTACGGAGGTAATTTATAATGGTAAAAACAACTTTGAAAATTGACGGAATGATGTGCGGAATGTGCGAATCTCATGTAAACGACGCAATCAGAAAGGATTTTGATGTTAAAAAGGTCAATTCGTCACACTCAAAGGGCGAAACCGAAATCATCAGCGAAAATCCGCTCGATGAATCGGCACTTCATAAGACAATCGACGCAACAGGCTACAAGCTCTTGTCGGTCGAGTCTGCGCCATATGAGAAAAAAGGATTTTTCTCATTCGGAAGAAAATAAACAATATGAATTGCCCCGAAGCCGAAAACTCCGGGGCATTTTTTCGACATATCACCGCTTTTGTCGGTTGTTATATTTTTAATTTCGGGTTATACTCTAATTTAAGGAGAGTGAATTTTATGAAAAGCGTAACAATAGCGGCACACGACGGATTTTTGCTGTCGGCTACTGATTTTGCGATCGATAACCCAAAGGCGGTCGTTCAGATCGTTCACGGTGCAAAGGAACATAAGGAACGTTATTATCCGTTCATGGAATATTTGAATAAATGCGGCTTTGCGGCGGTCGTGTCCGACAACAGAGGTCACGGAGAATCGGTGAATGAACGCTATCCGCTTGGATTCATGGATGACTTTAACCTGATTGTCAGCGACCAATATGATGTGACAAAATATATTATGCAAGTCTACCCCGATGTTCCGATATATATGCTCGGTCATTCTCTCGGTTCGATGATTGCGAGGGTCTATCTTGAAAGGCATGATGACGCTTTGACAAAGCTCGTGTTAAGCGGCACGGCGAATTATATTTCTGCCGGCAAAATCGGAATTGCGACCGCAAACATAATGCATAAAATCAAGACAGGCCACGGATACAGCAAATTGCTTGAGCGGTTTGCAAATTTCCTTGACGATTCGTGGGTAGTGGGCGACCCTGACGCATTGCAAAAATATCGCAGCGACCCGCTGTGCACCTATAAATATCCGATTGCAAGCATGAACGAGGTGTTTAAAATAAATGCCGAGCTTCATAAATATGATAATTATGAGGTGAAAAACAAGGATTTGCCGATATTAAGCGTAAGCGGTGAGCTTGACCCTGTAACGGGCGGTGAGAAGGGAATTAAAGATACCGTTAAAACGCTGAACCGCCTCGGCTATCATAATGTTACGACGATTGTTTATGAAAATATGTATCATGAGGTGCTCAATGAAACAGAGCGGCAAAGGGTTTATGATGATATTGCCGCATTTTTTGAAACAAAATAGCACAAAATAAGCGTGTCGTTCGGCACGCTTATTTCATATACAAAAAATTCACAAATTAAACTATTGACAAATTAGGAAAAAACAGATATAATATCGCTTAGAGTTAGCAACAGCTAACTATTTATTATGAAGATAAGTTAGCATACGCTAACTATAAAAGGAGCGTTAAGATGAGCGTGGTGATAGTAGGCGGCAACGAGTGCATGGAAAGGCGATATGTCGATTTGTGCGAGCAGCATCAATGTCGCGCAAAGGTATATACGAAAATTAAGGGAATGAAGAACATCGGAATGCCCGATTTGCTGATTCTTTTTACAAGCACAATGTCGCATAAAATGGTGCGGTGCGCATTAAGCGAGATCAAAGGCTCGAGCACGACGGTTGCAAGATGCCACACAAGCTCGATTTCGGCGCTGAAAAATATATTGAACGAACACGCGCCGCTGGAGGGCTGAACAATGTCTGAGGAATTGCTTGTAACCCATTGCTCACCGACGCTTGCCGGACTTAAAACGGGCAGCTTGTTTATTTGTGAATATTCGACCGAGCGTGAGCTTATCGGCGATTTGTCACGGCTTAATTCGGTTTTTGTACCGAAAGGGCTGAGAATTGTAACACTCAGGCTTCATGACGGCAAGGCACTGTTATATTTATATCGCCCTCAAAAGCTGTCGCAGGATTTAAAAAATGATGTCGCTAAAAGACTGCTCGTCAAAAATGATTATCATTGCAGAAATTCAGACGAATGTGTGGTAAAATTGCGCCAAAGGCTGAAGCACAGCGACGAATTTCCTCATGAAATCGGCTTGTTTTTGGGCTATCCGCCTGAAGATGTATGCGGCTTTATCGAAAATCATGCCGAAAATTTTAAGCTGGTCGGCTGTTGGAAGGTCTATGGCGATGTCGAAAAGGCAAAAAAGACCTTTGCCAAATATAAAAAATGTACCGATGTTTACAAGCGTCAGTACAAAAGCGGAAAAAGCGTTGAACGGCTGACAGTTGCCGTTTGATATAGTAAAAATAATACAACGAAAGGATATGTTATTTATAATGAAAGTTGCAGTAGTTTTTTGGAGCGGTACGGGTAATACCGAAATGATGGCGTCGGCGGTTGCTGACGGTGTAAAACAAGCAGGAGGCGAAGCGGCGACATTCACAGCGGCTGAGTTTTCAAGCGATATGGTAAACGAGTATGACTCAATCGCATTCGGCTGCCCGGCAATGGGCGACGAAACGCTCGAAGAGGGCGAATTTGAGCCGATGTTTACAAGTGTTGAATCAAGCCTTAGCGGCAAAAAGGTCGGACTTTTCGGCTCATATGGCTGGGGCGACGGTCAGTGGATGAGAGATTGGGAGCAGAATGTAATTTCCGACGGTGCAGTAATGGCGGCAGAGCCGGTAATATGTAATGATGCACCCGACGATGACGCAAAAAATGCTTGCATTGCCCTCGGAAAAGCGCTTGTAGGCTGAGGGGGTACATAATTGATTAAAAAAAGGACGGTGAAAACCGTCCTTTTTTTAATGTTTTGCAAATTACCTGAATATCATTCATCGGAACCGAAATCATCAAAATCCATATCGCCGAAAATGCCGTCGTCAAGTTCATCTTCCGATGATTCATCAAAATCATCTTCAAATTCGTCTGCATCATCAAAATCATCAAGCCCGTCGTCAAATCCGTCCGTTTCGTCAAATGATTCATCGTCGAACTCATCGTTTTCCGAATCGTTCATTGTCGCCTTAAACGCCTGCATGAAATGCATATAGCCCTCAATTCCTTCACCGAAATAACCATAATCTTTACACATAATAAAAATCCTCCCTGTTTGATTTTGTATTCATTATACACCGCTAATTGTCCGATAAACAGGACTTAAACCGTTCTTGCGAAAAAGCGTTTATTGAATTAAGTCCGTTTTATCGGACTGTGAATATGATAATATATAACCATAACAAAAAAAGGAGCGAATGAAAAATGACAATAGGCGACAAAATTTCAGGAATAATTCTGGTGCTGGCGGGTGTACTGTTAATATATATTTGGGGTGGCGGGTTTAAAACCGACACGCAAAATTATGTTAATAAGCCGGCAAATAATACAACCGAAAAAACCACCTACAAGCGGTCTTATGATTATGATAACAATTATTACAAAAGCACCACAAAGAGGGAATATACCACTAAAAGCAGCTATTCATACACCCCGAAACGCAAGTCGTATAAATCGTATACAAAGGACGACGACCCATATGATGCGAAGAATTACAGTAATGAGGAAGATTTTTACGACGATCATTATGATGATTTCTTCGATTATTACGACGCAGAACGCTATTATAAAGAGCATAACGATTGAGAAAAATATGTGACAAAACGGGAGTGGGGAAACCTACTCCTTTTTTGCAGGGAATGTAAAAATGTTCCAACTCAATTCAAACTACTAAGCAAGACAAATCCAACCACGGATTCGGTCTTTATTCACTTCGGAAAATTGTTGACAAATACGATGTACTATAACCTTATCTTGTGTTGAACAAATATTTAAATGTGATGTCACTTTGAATTTATAAATTTTAGGACAGACAAGCTGTTTTAATAAATAGTTAATTAATTATTAAAAGGAATATGATAATATAATGTATTAAGAGGAGATTTTTATATGAAGATAATTTTTATAAGACATGGAGAACCGAATTATAATGATTGTGATAAAAGAAATTTTATCGGTCAAGGGAGAGAATTTGCGCCGCTAACGGATAATGGAATTTTACAAGCCGAAAAAGTTGCAAAATCAAAGTCACTTTGTGGTGCTGAGCTTATCGTTTCATCGCCATATACACGCGCTCTACAAACTGCTGCAATTATTTCTAGGCACACACAGCTTCCCTTATGTGTTGAAACCGACTTGCATGAATTAATTCCTGACAAATCATTTGATTATAAAGGAAAAAATGATTTTGAATTTTTGCTTAATGAATTTTGCAAAAACAAGGGATTTCCTGACCCAAATAGCAAATATAAATGGGAAACAATTGATGACATAATTAGTCGCACATCAAATGTTTTGTCGAAATATAATCATTATAAAAAAATTATAGTTGTTTCACATGGCGGAGTTATTAGAAGATATGTCGGCAAAAAGGAAATAGAATTTTGCAAACCATATGAAGTAGAATATGGTCAAAATTTTAATTTTTTTGGATGGATAGATTAAATATACACCACAATTATTTTATTGTGGTGTATATTTAGTTCTGTGTTAAAAATAATAACAGCAAATGCTATTCTTGTGAATTTGGGATGAAAATTCCTTTCATTTCGGTTCTTTCATTTGAAAATAATATAATTTTGTTAATCTCCTCGTTTGTGCAATTATATACAATTTTCACTTCACAATCTTTGTTGTGCAAATCAGCAGTACATAAAACGCCATTTATTTTATTATCACAAGATGTACCAACCCAGATGTCTAATTCTTCAGAATCTGATGAGCTGACATTTGATATGTATCCGTAATCCACAGGATACACAATATTCTTCATTACCGGGTGAGCCGATCCTTTGGGACGGTCTATTTCTATTTTATTGTTTTCTATAAAGCTATATATTATATTCCAAAATTCGTTATTATACATTTTTTCTCCTTAAAACTATATGATGATAAAATCTATTGAAATATTGATTGATGCTTTACTAAGAAACCATCATTGCGTATCGTGATTATACTACACGATAAAAGAAATGTCAATATTTGTCGCACGGATTATGTTAGAGCGGCTACAATAAAAAAACGGAACCATCAAAAGATGATTCCGTTTTGTTGGTTGCGGGGACAGGACTTGAACCTGCGACCTCCGGGTTATGAGCCCGACGAGCTACCAGCTGCTCTACCCCGCGATATATATTCTCTTTTCGAACGCTAATACATTATACACGATTGAGTGAGAAAATGCAACCCCTAATTTTAAAAAAATCAAAATTATTTTATTAGAGCTGCATATCACACGAATTTTGAGTCGAAACATGACGAAAAAACACCGCCGAACAAGGGGGCTTATCCACATTCGGCGGTGTTGTAATATTATTTTACATCTCTGTTTGTAATTTTGATTGTTGTAATCGATTCGAGCGGCAATTTTATGTCCGCAGAATAATTGTCAAGTCGAAGAGCAATTTTTTCGCTCTTGCCGTGATTTTGAATAACCGCAACAATCGAACCGTCGGGATTTTCAAAGGCAGCAGCGTTGATGTTTCGGCTGAAAACAGATGTGCCGAGACGCTCAGCGCCCCTGTCGACAAACTTGCTGAAATGCGCCATTGCATAATAAATCTTTGTTTTAACAAGCTCGTCATTTTTGGTGTTATAATGTACCATTGAGCCGCAGCCGCCGAGTCGTGCGTGGAACGGACCGCCCTTTTGGTCAAGGACCATGTTCCAATCGACCGTCGCCGACATATAGTTATTGAAGTTGCCGATAATGTCATATGCATAGTGCATTGCGTCTGCCCAGTCGGGCAGCGGCTTTGCATGAGAAACGCCTACGCAGTATTCCGATTCGATGAGATAGAGATTCGGGTTCATTTCATGTGCCATTCGCAGTGCGTCAAAATGATCACCCGAATACCAATGGAACGCAAGACCCGAAATCTGCTCTGCCGCACCGTCCGCTTTGTGCATATCCCGACCCCAATCAAAAATATGCTCTTTGTTGTGGTCCCAAATCATTATTTTTGTGTCAAGCCCTGCCGCTTTGAGCGCCGGCGCCAAATGATCACGCACAAACATTGCAGTTTCGACTGCGGTGTAGCGACAGCTTTCCCATGTTTGAGTCGCCATCGGCTCGTTTTGCACGGTAAGACCCCAAATGTCAATTCCGTTTTCTTTAAAGCTCTGAATATATTTTACATAATAGTTTGCCCACGATTCAAAATATTCGGGCAAAAGTCTGCCGCCGAGCAGCATATTTCCGTTCGATTTCATGAACGCAGGCGGCGACCACGGCGAGCAGAATAACATCAGCTCGTCGCTGCAAAACTGCTTTGCACGGGCGATCATCGGCATGATTCGTTCCTTGTCGTGGCTGATGTCGAAGCTGTCGAGAAATTTGTCGCCCTCTGCGACATAGGTGTATTTTGCTTCCGAAAAGTCGCACGAATTGATGTGAGTTCGGCAAAAATTCAGTCCGAGACCGTCCTTTTTGTCAAAATAGAGCTTCATGAATTCATCACGGCGCTCGGGACTCATTTTAATATAGTTTGCCGCAGACGAATCAGTGAATGCGCTTCCGAAACCGAGCACCTTTTGATACTTCATTTCGGGGTATATGTTCACGACCTTATTCTCTGCGTCAGGGTCCGGTTTGAATTTGATTTTTGATTCTTTAAACTGCTTTAGAAAAGTACTTTGAAAAACTTGATTTTCTAACATGGCTCATCACCTGAATTTCATATGTATTATCGATATTTTAACATAAACCCGCCGTTTGTCAAAGGGGATTATGTCATTAAAAGCAAAATCGGCAGAATAACCAACAAATTAAGATTTTTTTGGAAGATTTGACGAATTTTGGTACTGCTATATATATAATGTATATTTGTTTTGGAATAAAATTATTTGTTAAGCGAAACGAATTATATACTGTTTGTGAAATTAGACCAAATTTTAATTTAAAATTTATTGTTTTTGTCAATTTACAAGCAGTGTTTTTGGTGTTATACTCAAATAGGTATAGTAGAACACTATATAAATTATTTGGGAGGAGAAATTTTACAATGAAATTCTCGAAGAAAATCGTTAGCGTTGTAATTGCGGTTGCAATGTTGATGAGCATGCTCGTTGTAACAGCGTCTTTGCAGATCAGTGCTGAATCAGATAAGTACGAAGTAGTTGGCGCTTACAGAGAGTACAACAAATGGGAGGGCGGCGACCCGAACGGCAGCGGCGGCGCAAAGACCTATGATAATGAAAACCGCCTCCAGACAAGCGCATGGACAGACGACGCAGCTAAATATCAGCTCTATTCTTGGGGCAGCGTTGTAACAGACGCAATCACCGATGATGTTGTTGGTATTCGCTTCAAAATAAGAGTTGACTCAGTCGGCAAGACTGATGTTCCGCTTATTGTGAAATATGTTGCTACCGACTATGGCACATGGTATACCTGCGTAAAAGACATCACAGTTAAAAACGGAGAGTTCCAGGAATTCACAATGTTGTTCTCGGAATTTGCAAAAGGCGAATCGTTGACACCGGCTACACTTAAAACTGCAACACATACTCACCTTAGAGTTGAAGCTAAAGACGGTTCAACAACACTTGGCGGATGCACATTCACAAACTCTGATGTATTCACAATTAAAGAAGCAGCTGCTGAAGAAACAACAACAGAAGAAGCTAAAAAAGATAAAATGGCTCTCTATGACGGTGTTCCGTCAAAAGTAGAACCGACAGCAGACGCAACTGTTACAGTTGATGAGAACGGCGCTGCAGATGTAGTATTCGGCAACACAAAGCTTGTTAATCAGTATCAGATCCAGTTTGATACTTCAAAGCTTGACGCTGAAGCAATCAAAGCAGCAGGCGACAAGCTCGTCGTTACCTACACAGGTGTCGGCACATTCTACAAGAACCTTGAAAAGACCGAGACAGACGGCGGTCACACAAAGGTTATTATTGATGGCAAAGTTGTTGCAGGCGGAGACAGCGGAAGCTGGCTCAAAGGCGGCAACTCAGTTAAATATACCATCGACATGAAAGACTTTGATTATTCAACATCAAAGCTCATGCAGGTTATTTTCCAGAACTACTATGGCAGCGGACTTTGCAATGTAGAAATCAAGGTTGGCTTCTCTGTTCCGGAAACTAAAGAAACAACAACTGTTGCTCCGACAACAGCAGAGCCGACAACTGTTGCTCCGACAACAGCAGCTCCGTCAGCTCCGGAAAACAAACAGAATGTATATGAATTCAAGAGAAATGCATTCTCTTGGAGCAAAGCAGAAGTATGGCTCGCAACAGCAAGCTGGTGGGGCGAAGGCACAAACATGAACTTCAAATATGATAAAGGTTCGGCAATCATCGGCACAGAAGTCGCTGAGCGCAGTGTAAACGGCACAATCACTAATGTTGATACAGCAAGCCAGCTCCAGTTTATGTTTACTAACAAGTCATCATCAGATAAGCCGGCATGGATCGACTTTACAAATAACTCAACAGTTTCTGTTAAATTCAGAATCAATGGTTATATCGCTGAAAAGAGCGAAGTAGTAATCAATGCAGGTCAGACTGTATCGATTCCGCTTGGCAACCTTAAATCAGGCGATCTTCAGATGTACATCTTCAACAACGGTGCAGTAATTCCGACAGGTGAGAATCAGTTCGTTCTTTCACCGATCTATGTTGAAGGCGAAGCTCCGACAGAGGCTCCGACAGAGGCTCCGACAGAAGCTCCGACAGAGGCTCCGACAGAGGCTCCGACAGAAGCTCCGACAGAGGCTCCGACAGAAGCTCCGACAGAGGCTCCTACAGAAGAGACCACAACAGAAGCACCTGCAGCAACATTGGTATCAGATCAGGA
>CAKRRH010000023.1 GCA_934394855.1 uncultured Eubacteriales bacterium | reverse complement strand
TGCAAGGTATTCATCAACATTCCCTGGGGCACTTCGATTTTGTTCAAGAATTATTTTGAACGCTCAACGAAAGAATTCTTCATGCAGATCGGATTTTACACTCTGATCACCGCAATCGTCGGAACGCTCACCTACCTTGTGTGTATGCTCCTGCCAAAAACAGGCTTCTTCTCATTGATAGGAAAAGGCGCAATCTGCGTAATATTCCCGAATCTTCTGTTCCTGCTGATATACAGAAAAATGCCTGAGTTTAAATATATGGAATCGTTGATTAAACGAATTTTCGGAAAATTCACCAAAAAAATCGGCAAATCATAATATTAACCTTAACAGAGGTGATTTTGTTTGAATAATAATGTTCGCATAATGATCGGAACGGGAGTTTCGGCAAGCAAGGACAAGGACGACCTGATTAAAATAATCGGTGCCGGTCTTGATGGCAATGTTTTCGGATTCGACACAGCTCCGAGCTATAAATCCGAAAAACTGCTTTCACAAGTGCTCAATGAATGCTGCGCAAAACGAAATATCCCAAGAGAAAAATTGTTTATTCAAACAAAAATCGACGCATGGCAAATGCAGCAGGGCAACATCAAGCAATTTCTTGACAAAGCGCTGAGCGATATGCAGCTTAACTACCTTGATTCATTGCTTATCCACTGGCCTGTTCCCGAATATTTTGAGGAAACATGGAGTCGGCTTGTCGATTTCAAAAAATCAGGCGTTGTAAAAAACATCGGCGTTTGTAATGTCAGAAAAAGACACATTGTGAAATTGCTTGCTTCAAACGACCGCCCCGACATAATCCAAATCGAACGAAATCCTCTGAGAACCTGCGATGACGAAATCAGTCTTTGCAAAGAGAACAACATTATCATTCAGTCCTATTCTCCCCTTTGCAAAATGGACAAACGAATCGCCGACGACCCATCAATAAACCAAATTGCAAAAGCTCACGGCAAATCGATCGGTCAGGTCGTTTTGAGATGGCACATCGACACCGGCGCCGTTCCGATTTATACATCACGAAAACCCGAACGCATCGCCGAATATGCCGATATTTTTGATTTTGAGCTGTCATCGGCGGAAATATCACAAATTTCAAAGTTAAACCAAAATTTTAAATTATATTTGGAGTCGATAGCATGCCCCGGAATATGAGTCGAAAAAAATTTGCGTTAATTGTCGCATTTATACTGTATATTTTGCTTTTTTGTGTTATAATATTAAAAATCGGACTGCTGAATTTTTGGAATCTAATTTACATAATTCCGTTGATTCTTGCAATCGCCACCTATCTGCTAAACAAAGCGGCAAAGAAAAAAATGAACGCAATAAGAAGCGTTTTCAGCCCGACAGGTACTGTTCGCAATGTTGATTGCCTGCTAATCGGCGAAAAAATTAACACACAAACTGTTGTAAATTGCAAAAGCACAGTTGAAATAAACACACCGAACGCATCTCTTGCCTCATCATATGAGCTTTTGCGCCACACCTTCAGCATTTTGAAAGACGGCGGCACTGCAATCATTGCGGTGAAAAAAAGCAAAGCGTCGGCAGATGATTTTTCTGTGTTTGCCGTTCCGTTTTTTCACGATATTACAATAACACGGCTAAAGCTCCGTGCTTTGCGCAGAAAAAGCAAATATCCGATGATATATTATCCGATCGAAACATTACTGTTTCTTTTCGGAAAACGAAAAAACAATTTCAAAATTGTAAAACCCGACAGCGCCATTGCTGAGTTTTGCGTTGACAGAGACATAAAACTAATTGTTGTATATTCTTGAAAAAAACAGAAAAATCAACAAAAGGAGCGATGAATATTGAAAATTAGAATTTCGGCAATTTTGTCAGTTCTGACCTACTTAATGACATTCTTTGTTTACAACAATACAATTAAATATGTTTTCATCGTTGCCACTGCGATTTGTCTGGTCATCGGCTTTGATTATAAATCCTTCAAAAAACATTCCAAAATCAACACCTTGTCGATCATATTTTGTGCGGTCACGGTGATTTTTTCAATCGCAAACAGACACAACAGCTTCGAGAGAAATGTTGTTTTGGCTTCAATCGTCTTTGCCGCCGTATTTCTCGAGTTTCTGTTCTCAATGGAATATATCTCCGACCGAGGAAAAACCGATTTGATGATAAAGATATATTTCTATCTAACGCTTGCCGTAACACTCTTGACTGACTTTTTTATCCTTACAAAAGGAGCATCGGACGGCTTATATTTGGTCGGCACAAAATTCACTGTCGCTTACACCCACTTCAATCTAATCGGATTTTATTATCTGTATAATAAAACAAGATCGCAAAAAAGCATTTTGAACAAAAGAGACCGTTTGGTCGCAACATATGTCGTTTATTTGATCATGATTCTCCTAACGGCATTCATTTCGATCAAAACCGACTGCATGACCGGCGTCGTGGGATTGGCAATGCTTGTGCTGATGTTATTGCTCTCAAACCATGCTTCCCGATTTTTCATTAACAGAATAACTCTTTTCTGTTCGACTGCAATCAGCTTTTGGTTCTTGTGGATATATGATGTCATTCTTAAGAACCGTGTAATCAGTAATTTTGTAACGAATAATCTTAACACCAACCTGACGCTGACGGGTCGAACCGAGATATATGATTCAATACCGAGAATAATGTCAGGTCACTGGCTCTATGGCTATGGCTACGGAAGCGCATTTGATGTTTGTTCTAAGCGAATCGGCTATTCCGACACACAAAATGCGTTAATGCAGGTAATGCTTGAAATCGGCGTCGTCGGTTCGGTTTTGCTGATAATCTGGCAGTTATATGTTTTCTTCCGCCTGAAACGCACGCCGTCGGTATATTCCTATTCCCTGCCGATAGTCGTTTTGATTTATGTATATATTCTTATCGGAACAATCGAGATAACATATAACATTCAATATTATTGCTTGTTCCTGATGATCTATGCGCTGGCTAACGATTGGAAACTGTCAAAAACTAATGAGGACATTGATAAAACATAATACAAAAATAACTCGATAATGATTAATTCATTATCGAGTTTCTTTTTTGACTGTATATAGAAGTATAAATTGTTTAAAGTATGCCGCCAAGTGCCACAATCGCTTTAATTATCGCATTGCTGTCGATATGATATTGCGCAGTGATTGCGCTCGGCTCAACAGTCGCAGAACCATTCACAATTACCGTCATTGTCGGTGCTTTTGAGTCAAATTCTGCTGTCGCTGTCTGTCCTGTCGCAAACTCACCCGTCACGGTGATGTCGGTCGGAGCGGCATATGCTTCAAACTCCGTTGCAGCACTGCCAACTTCAAGCATGACATCACTTGCCGTAATGTTGTTATATCCGTTAAAAATGACATTGCCGTTTTTTGTAGCGGTAAATGTGACCTTGACTTTGCCATAATCAGCAGAGGTCGAGGTATTAGCAATCGTTGCCCAGCTTGAGTCTTTCAGGTTAAATCCGACCTTTGCAACGCTCGAATCGCTCTGTGTCGCAACAAATGAAAAGGTATATTTCAGTCCTGCAATTACCTTGCCGATTGCGCCGGGCTGTGCCTTGTTCGTCCACCCGGTCAGCGTTGCAATATTTTTGCCGTAAATATGCACCGTCGGATTTGTCAGCACATTGCCGCTCTCATCTGTGTTGCCGCTGATTAACAGCTTGATTTTGTGACTGATTGGAGATATGTTGTCAATCCTTATGCAATTAACACCGCTGATATTTCCAATAAATGCATTGGCAAATCCCGACTGCGCCGATTTCAATTCATTTATTGATTCCGCCTGTTTTTCCATTCCGCCGGTAATGCCGCTGACTGCCGTTCGCAATGAGCCGAATAATGCGCTATGTGCGTTCGAGTCGATATTGTGAGCATTAAGCCCCTTTTCGCGGGCAGTCGCCTCGCTCTGAATTTCATTTAAAATGTATGGGTGTGCGGTGATGTCGGTGTTGTGATTTTGCAAATTTTCAGCGCTTTTCACCGCCTTGTCCGCATATTCCTCGCACTTTTTCGCCAGTCCGCTCAGCCCCTCCTGATATTCATTATAACCGGTGCTGCCAAAGCTGCTTTTTGAAAATCGAATTTTGGCGGGATATGAATATTTCACCGCTTTCTCAACGCCGTTTTCGAATGTCGTAACAATCAGATGAAGCCGTGCGATTCCGCCCGATTTGCTGACTTCAATCGGCAGTATATATTTCACCTTGCTGTCTGTAACACTCAAATGTTCGCTTGAAAAAAAGTTGCCGTCGCCTGTTGATATGTCGATTCTGATAACATCATTTTCCGCAATTTCAAGTGCCGATATGTCAAAATTGACCGCCACCGAGCAATTATCCCCCTGAACACCGCCGTCCTGCACCGTGACAGGGCTGATGTTGCTTTCAGTGACCACATAATCAATATTTCTGATTATCATGTGATGTTCCTTTCATATTGTTTTATTCGATATAAACGCATTTGAGCGTATTATATCGGCAACGCAAAAACCGCAGACAACACTCTTGTCTGCGGTTTGATTATAATCTATTCGGTTTGTGACATTCAAGGACATAAACACAAAGATTATGCCGATTCAGCCGTCATTCCGAGCCTTTTGCCATGAACACAGCCGCCACGGTTTTAAACAAAATTTTGAAATCCTTGCCGATGTTCCAATCTTCTATGTAATCACGGTCAAGACGAACGATCTCTTCAAAATCGGTAATGTCGCTTCTGCCTGACACCTGCCACATACCCGTGATTCCTGGTTTCATCGCCAGTCTCGCCTTATGATGATAGGAATATTGCTCATATTCGTCAACCGTCGGCGGGCGGGTTCCGACAAGGCTCATCTGCCCTATCAGAACATTCCAAAACTGCGGAAATTCATCGATTGAGAACTTTCTGATAAATTTACCGATTGGAATAATTCTCGGATCGTCGTCCATTTTGAACATGAGTCCGTCCATCTTATTTTGTTTCATCAGCTCATTTTTGCGCTCTTCCGCGTCCATATACATCGAACGTAATTTGTAGATCGTAAATATCTTTCCGTTTTTTCCGACTCTCTTTTGTGCAAAGAAAATCGGTCCCGGTGATTGAATATATATTATCGGTGCAAAAATTATCGTGAAAATTGCGGTGAAAATCAGCCCGAAAATCGAACCGATAATGTCGATGATTCGTTTAAAAATCAGCTGAGTCGGCTTTTGACGGTTAAATGTTCCCGTGATGACCGAATAACCGCCGAGCTTTCTGATATATCTTATAGGATATGCAAATCCGTCCATACGCTGCAAAACAAGGTCGGTTGTAACACCCATTTTGTAGCAGTTTGAGAAAAAGCTCTCCGAAATTGAAATATGATTAGGAATCGCAACAAATACCTCGTCAACCCAATGAGAACAAATATATTCCTCTGCGCTGTTTTTGTCCGCTACGACCTTGACACCGCCGATAATGCTTCCGATATTATTACCTCCGAAATCTGCGATTCCGCAGCAATGAACTTCGGGGTTTTGATTGATATTATGTAATATTGTTTCCGCAAGCTCAGCTGTCGTCACAAGCAAAACGGACTTCGAATTATTTACATTTTTGAAATATTTTTTAACGATTTTGCTGACGATAATTCTCTCAAGATACATCAGCAGAATATTTAAAACGGCAAAAAGGCAGATCGTTCCTCTGGAAATTTTTTCGCTTTGCTGAATTGCAAAAAGCATTACGATCAGCACAGCGTAGACAATGAAGCAATGTTTACAAACCGCTACAAATTGTTTCCAATAGCCGTTTGAGATAATGTTAAAATGATCTCCGAGCAAAATAAACGTAAATGAATGAAGAATAATGATAATTAGCGCAGTGATTCTGTAAACGTTGCTGATAGGCAACACGCTTTCGGGATAGAAAATCCATCTGTAAACAAAATAACTTAAAAAATATGTGGCCATCATTACAATAAGGTCAATAAACCAATATTTTAATCCGTCTAAAAAAGATTTTTGCCCGGATCTGTTCAAAAATTCCACCATCCCTACTGATTCTATCTATCATTACCGCGAATTCGTTTTATAAATATATGTAAATTTCATACGGCATATTACAACCAACGAACATAATTACGAATTATAAAGAACATATAATTTACTATTTTGCATAATGTCTTGTTGATATTATAACATATTTTGTTCACATATACAATATATTTTTTAAAATTTCTAAAATATAACATTATTCGTTTGTTCATGTGAACAAGATTTATCGTTATCTATTACTCTAAAAACATCAAAGCGGCTATTCACAAAAGAATAGCCGCTTTGATGCGATAATTTAGTTCACAAACGAAATTCGTCGGAACTCCCAATATATTTTCCAAGGCTTCGTGCCTTAAAAAATCAAAAATGATAGGGGGCCATTGTGGTAATCATTCTACGAAGAAACGGACTACCACAATGGTAAGGGGGAAGCTAAAAAAGAAAATCTTCTTCTCCTAAACGATCTCCACATTCAAGCTTCGTGAACAGAAACTTAAAATCAATTATTAACATAACTACTTTTTTGTTTCTATACCCAAATTATATATATAAAATCATCAACTGTCAATTACAAATATTAAGCATAAATATTGCATTTTTTAAAGTGATATGTTATAATTTAAAGCACAAATCAATTTTATTTCCAAACTAATTTCAGGGTGAATTTGTAATGTATTTATCAACAGGATTTTTTCAGGACGATCTAAATGTATTTTACACAAAAAGAAGCAAAGAATCAATGGATATGCCTTCCCAATTTGAACACGCCGACACCAACGTTCACCTCTATCGCCTCGTTTTCATCGTAAGGGGTGATTTTTGCATTGATGTTCACGGCAAAAGAACCAATCTTCTTAACGGAGACATGGTATTGCGAAAGCCCAACGAGGAACTGCGTCTTGTCAGACTTTCCAAAAACGATTATGAATTTATGGCGATCGACTTTCACGCCTCGGCATTCATCGGACTTGATGAAGATTTTCTTGACGCGTTCATGCTGCCCGACCAAAACGACAAAACATTTCACATTGGCAATTTCAAAGATTCGACAATAAAACAGCTGTTCATGTCGCTTATTCGCTGCGTCAAGCTCCATTGCAGCCGTGCTCACATTCACCCGAGAGTTCAGGCGATTTTGTCCGAGGTGTCGCTCTACTATAACGAAAAATTCGGTGACGCAGAATATTATACCAACAGCATTCCTGTAAAAATAATGAACTACATCAACAAACATTACACCGAAAAAATCAGCTTTGAAACGATCAAGGATAAGTTTTATGTATCTTTCCCGACAGTCAACGAAATCGTAATCAATAATACCGGCATGACCTTTTGGGAATATATCACCTCGATCAGGCTTGAATATGCCCATAAGATTCTTCACGACAGCTCAATTTCCGCTTCAAAAGCCGCCACATTTGTCGGATTTAACAACTATTCGACCTTTTACCGTGCATACAAAAAGAAATATGGCGTTGCACCCACCTCTGATAAATCACCGAAAAAATATCCTAAGTGGCCTTTGACATAAACAAAACCGCATTCACTTGGAATGCGGTTTTTATGTTATATTCAGTAATGTTCAGATTTAATATTCGACCACAACATTATCGCCGTCAGCCCTAACAATGAATTTTTCAGGCTGAGAATCATAATTTTCTACCAATGCATTGGTGATTTTGTCCTCAATGTTTCGGCGAATGTAGTTGCGAAGCTCTCTTGCGCCTCTCGGCTTATTGACCGCAGATTTTGAGATATTTTTAAGCACATCTTCATCATATGAAAGCGTGATGCCGCGCTCATTCAACGGCTCGACGATTTCGTTTAACATCAGCCCCGCAATTTTGGTCATTGACTCAAAGCTTAATGGCTTGAATACAACGATCTCGTCAACTCGTCCCAAAAATTCGGGGCGAAGCAATTCCTCAAGGCCCTTGATTGCCTTTTCCGACGCCATATCGTCCGATGTTTTGCCAAAGCCGAGTCCGTTTTCCCTTTTGTCCGAACCGACATTCGAGGTCATGACGATCAGCGTATTCTCAAAGTTGACCGTTCTTCCGTGAGCGTCGGTGATTCGTCCGTCGTCAAGAATTTGGAGCAATATGTTAAGTACATCGGGGTGTGCTTTTTCAATCTCGTCAAAAAGCAGAACCGAATAGGGCTTTCTTCTCACCTTTTCTGTGAGCTGACCGGCTTCGTCATAACCGACATATCCGGGAGGTGAACCGATGATTTTCGCAACCGAATGTTTCTCCATATATTCCGACATATCAAGTCTGATAAGCGTTTCGGGAGTGTCGAAAAGCTCGTTTGCAAGCACTTTTACAAGCTCGGTTTTACCCACACCCGTCGGACCTACAAATATAAATGATGCAGGTCTGCGCTTTTTATTGATCTGCACTCTTGAGCGCTTGACAGCCGCCGAAATAACATCGATTGCCTCGTCCTGACCGATGATTTTTTCATGCAAAACATCACTCAGATTGACAAGCTTTTTGAAATCATTTTGCTGAATTTTTGCCGCCGGGATTCCCGTCCAAAGCTGAATTACCTTTGCGAGGTCGTCAAATATTACATCGGAATGAAGCTCCGACTCGTCAGTGCCGTCAATGATAACCTTTTCCCTTGCAATATCGGCGTTGATATTTGCAAGCTGTTCATAGTCAACCTCTTCGGCTGACTCAATCTCATTTTTCTCGTTCTCAAGCCTTGTCATTCGGATCTCGGCTTTGAGATAATCGTCCGCTTTCTTGTTGCGAAGTGCGGCGCAAGCGCAAGCCTCATCAAGCAAGTCGATTGCCTTGTCGGGCATGAATCGGTCGTTGATATATCGCTCCGACAAAAGCACGATTTCATGGAGCATTTGGTCGCTGACCGATACATTATGATGATTTTCGTAATATGACTTGACGCCTTTTAACATCTCAAAGGTTTCGTCAAGCGACGGTTCTTCGACAGATACAGGCTGGAATCTGCGTTCAAGCGCTGCGTCCTTTTCGATATATTTGCGATATTCGTTGAATGTGGTAGCACCGATTACCTGGATTTCACCGCGGGACAGCGCCGGTTTTAATATGTTTGCGGCGCTCATTGTGCCTTCTGAGTCTCCTGTTCCGACAAGATTATGTATCTCGTCAATGAACAAAATGACATTTCCCGAAGCCTTGACTTCTTCAACAAGCCCCTTTACCCTGCTTTCAAACTGACCCCTGAACTGCGTTCCGGCAACAAGCGCAGTAAGATCGAGCAAATAGAGCTGCTTATCCATCATTTTAGCAGGAACATCTCCGTTTGCGATTCTGAGCGCCAATCCCTCCGCAATTGCGGTTTTGCCGACGCCCGGCTCACCGATGAGGCAGGGATTGTTCTTGGTTCTGCGTGACATAATTTGAATCACACGGTTCATTTCCTTATCACGACCGATGATTCTGTCGATTTTGCCTTCAGCCGCTTTTTCGGTCAAATTTGTGCAATATCCTTGCAAAAACTTAAACTTTCCGACTCTTTTACGCTTTTTATTATTTTCAGGCGCACCGCTTGCATTATCATTCGGTACTTCCTCCGCCATGATATGCTCGGTGCCTTCGCCGTCCTTGCCGAATACATTATTCAAAAACGGAAATGTCGCCGCACCGCCCGGAATAATGTCGTCCATTTTATCGTTAAGAGCCTGAGGGTCAATGTTTCCGTCATCGTCAACGATTCCGTCCATTGCATTCATCAGCTCGTCGTTTAACTGGTCCATGTTCTCGTCGGTGATGTTCATGTTTTTGAGCATATCGTTAATCGGTCCGATGTTGAGCTCCTTTGCGCATTTAAGGCAATAGCCCTCCGGGAATGTTTTATCTCCCTCGACTCTTGTCACAAACACAACAGCCGGCCGCTCTTTGCATCTTGAGCATATTTTCATAAAATCACACAGCGCCGTCTTTAATTCGGCACTAACTCCTTTCAAATTAAATCTAATGTGTTATATCGATAAAATTCAGCCGTCACTCGGCTTTGTCATTATCATTTTTAACTTTGCTTTCGGTTTCAAGATCATATTCCCCTGTCTGAATCTCTTTGAACACGGGATAATAGTTAAACAGCGAGAACAAAAGGCAGATTGCCGCTATCACCTCAAAGCAGGCGATAATTTCATTAGGCACCGCAACAATATCGGAAATCAGCACAACAACCAAAAATGCGAACATCATTACGGTGCTAAGCTTTCCCCACCACTTTGATTCACTCGGTCTTGCACCGCTTTTGAGCAGATGATATGAACCGAGCAGCATTGTGCATTCCTTTGCACAGAAAAGTATCAGCAGAGGAACGCATGACGGATGCTTCACCGCAATGCAAATGACCGCAACGCCTTGAGTTAATTTGTCCGCAAGCGGGTCGATTATCTTTCCGAAGTTGCTGATCATGTTAAAATGACGGGCAATTGTGCCGTCGGCAATATCCGAAATGCCCGAAAGCGTCAGCGCACCGATTGCCCAATAGAAATGCCCCTCAAAATTCCAAAAATAGAGCGTTGCAAACACAGGCACAAGCAATATTCTAACCATTGAGAGAATGTTCGGAATTGTAAAAATTTTGTTTTCGTAATCCTTGCTGTTCATATGATTTTCCCTTTATCTAATTATTTTTCAAAATGATAATATAATGCCGCTATGATATATTATCATTCAACCACCGTAGTTTTTCCTGAATAAATTATAAATAATCTTAGAATATTCTTTAAAATCCGTTCATAATTAAACCGTCAGCCGAACAAACGGGCTCAGCTCATAGAGCATTTTGAACAGATATGATTTGCCGATCATCTCGGCGTTGAATATCCACAATTTGTTTTGGCACATCGGCATCAATATCGAAATCAGCACGACAAGCGCATATATAATAATCAATCCCTTGAAAAATCCGAACACACCGCCGAGCACCGCATTTGCCGTTCCGACCAGCGGTATTTTTTTGATGAGTCCGACTTTTTTCGATATGAACCGAACCAAAACCATCAGCAATGCAAAAATGATTATTGCCAAGATGAACGAAATCGCCGCTGTGACAATCGGCTTGATTATGTTATCGGTGACTGCCTCACCGATCGACTCGCTCCCCTGTTTGACCGATTCTTCGATTTTTTCGGTCACGGTCTGTTTATCATATCCGTCGCCGACAAGAAGCGTTGTAATAAATGACGGCACCGACGACCATGCTTTGTCGATCGCCTCTCCGATTGCCTGAGTGCTCGTGCCGTTTACTGTGCTGTTGACCGACTCGACAATTCCGGGTTTGACCGCATTATCATAAAATTTTTCAGCCGCAAAGGACGCCAATGAAAACGAGATCACGACTGCCAAAATACATCCGACGACCTCGGTGAGCGTGCGCAAAAAGCCACGCTTTGCCGACTGCCAAACGAATAATGCGACAATCAGCAAAAGACATATATCAACTATAAGCGCAATTATCTCTGCATTCATATCTAACCGTGCCTTTCAAAAATCAGTTCATTTTTTCAATGCTTGTTGAATATAACACAAACGGGGTGCCAAACTCGGCTTTAAGTCCGACAGCGCCTGCCTGAATGTCCCAAGTGTTCGTCTGTTCTCCTGTATATGAATATGAATAAAGCATATTTGACAGAACATAGACGGTGTTGTTGTCGGCTGAAATTGCATTGACGGTGTTGTTTATCTCAAAGCTTGTAACGACATCTGCGGATTTTGATAATATAACTATCGTGTTTTGCGCCGAATTTGAAGCGCCCGCAAGCGCTAACAATGTGTTGCCGTTTTTCAAAAATTCATATTTCACAAGCGTTTTGCCGTCATAGCTTTTATCCTTGACATCGCCGCCGACATTCATGAATTTGATTGCTTTGTTTGAAATTACCCTAACCGTTTTGTTGTCGCAAAAGCTCATCAAATACACCGTTTCGTTTTCATATGACTTTTTGAGCTTTGCCTCGGTGCTGCTGATCGAATAGAGCGAGATTTCGCTTGAAATCACACCGTTTTTAGCCGAAATCTTGTTGATTGCAACCGTTTTTCCGTTTTTCGAGATTGCAACCGACGATACATAATCATCAGCCGAATGAAATTTATATTTCTCGTTGCCCGATTTATCATATACCGTGACAAGCGATTTTTCCGAATTCGACAGCGTTGCGATAACATAATTTCCGTTATCCGCAATGTCTGCGTCAATTATCCGTTCGTCGCACTTAGCCGTTGAAACATTCTCGGCGCAGGTGTCGATTCGATATTGGTTTCCGCCTCGGTCAAATGTGAGAAATCTCATTTTTGACAGCCGCAAAATCGGGGTTGTAAATCCGTGAAGCCGTGAAAAAATCAATCCGCCGTTTGAGTTATAGCACCGAATCTCGGTACTGCCGAGAGTGAGCAATGAATTACCCTCTCGGTAAATTCCGCTTGCGGCAGAATCCGAAAAGCTGACGGGGAATCCGTCGCCCGCTGCTGCCGATGATGTTTTCACCTTGATCCATTCGCCGATTCCGGTAGGACGGGTGAATGAAAACAAAGCGGCAACAATCACCAAAACAGCGCAAATGCCGACAATGATTCTCTTTTTCATCATTTTTTTGGGGCTTTTTCCGCCTTCGATCACCTTGAGGTTCTTTTGAGAAATGCGCTTTTTTGTACTTTCCGAACGCTCAGGCAAATATGCCTCATCACGATAATCCTGCTCGTGATATTCCCGCTCATGATACCCACGCTCTGTGAGAATATTGCCGTCACGCTTTGAATCCTTAAGTCCCGCTTTATGATTATCATGCCCCGACTTTTTCCGAGCATTTGTTTTATTCTTATTTATAACCGGCGCTTGCTTTTTTGGCGACTTTTTTGGGCTGTCAAAGCCAGCATCACCGTCATTTTGCGCTTTCGGCGGAATTCGTTTGATTTTTCCGCCTACCTTTGAGTTAAAGTCAAGCTGACTGCCTCTTCTGCGCTTATCCTTTTCATCATTCATATCTCTTTACTCCGAAAAATCATATTTCACATCATATAAATAAAGTCCCTGCGGCGGTGCCGTAACACCTGCTAAATTTCGCTTCTTTGACTGAATTATCGGGATTATGTCCGACGGCTTTAGCTTGCCAACGCCGCATGAAATCAGCGTTCCTGCCATTATCCGCACCATGTTGTATAAAAATCCGTTTGCTTCAACATAAAACTCGACAACATCGCCGATTCTCTTAACGCCTGCGTCATAAACCGTCCTGACTTTATCTTCAACAGATGAATTTGCCGAGCAAAACGCCGAAAAATCATATGTTCCGATAAACTGCTTTGCCGACTCGTCCATTATCTTTTCATCAAGCGGCATATTAAAATGATATGCACGCCCCTCAAAAAACGGAGAACGAATTTTTGCGTTATATATTTTGTAAACATATCGCTTTGACAAAACGCTGTAACGAGCATGAAAATCGTTTGGCACCTGTCTGCAATCGATCGCAGAAATGTCGCTAGGCAAATGAGCATTAAGCGCAAAAACGAGCCTGTCCGCCGGGATTTTGCCGTCATAGTCAAAATGAAAGCAAAATTTCAGCGCATGAACTCCGCTGTCGGTTCTCGAACAGCCTGTTATCTTCAAACGATGCCCCAAAAACTTCTCGAATGCGTCGCCGACGGTTTCCTGAACGGTAATTCCGTTTGGCTGAACCTGCCAGCCGTGAAAAGCCGTGCCGTCATATTGAATTGTCATCAAATAGCGCATAAACTCACAGCCTGTCCGATGTGGATTTTGGTTTATTTCAGAAATATATTTATAACGATAACAACGCCGAGCAGCGCAAATGATGAGATAAGCGCCACCCAATCTCGGCTGCTGCTTTTTAACACTTTAAGCCGTGTTCTGCCTTCTCCGCCGTGATAGCAGCGGCATTCCATTGCATCGGCAAGCTCGGTCGCACGGCGAATCGATCCTGCAAGAAGCGGAATCAATATCGGCAAAACCGACTTGATTTTTTGAATCAGGTTGCCCGAATCCATGTCCGAACCCCTTGCCTTTTGCGCCGAGCTGATTTTGTCGGTTTCTTCAATCAAGGTCGGAATGAATCTTAATGCAATCGTCATCATCATTGCGAATGTATGAATGTCAACGCCGATTTTTGAAAGCGGCGAGAGCAAATATTCGATTGCGTCGGTGAGCGCTGTCGGGGTGGTCGTGTAGGTCAGCGCACCGCTGATTATTATCAGCAAAATGATTCTGATTGCAACATAAAGCGCCTTTAAAACGCCTTCAAGATAGATGTTGACAACACCGAATGAGATGAGCAAAACATCGCCGCTGATGTAAAAAACATTGATGACCGCCGTCAGCACAACAAAGAACCAAATCGGTTTGAGCGTTTTGAGATACATTTTCAGCGGAACCTTTGAGAGCACCGCAATCATGATCGTGAACAGGGTTACAAGCCCCAATGACCAATAGTTTCCTGCGACGAATGCCACAATTATGAGGAAAAATGTCAGCACCAGCTTGAACCGCGCGTCCATTTTGTGCAAAAACGAGTCAAGCGGTAAATATTGTCCGAATGATACGCCGTTCAGCATTTTGCCGTACCTCCCTTATTTTTATATAACGAGAGGATTGCCTCAACTGCCTTGTCAACGGTATAAATTCCGTCGGAGATGTCAACTCCGCTGCGTTTCAGTCCCATGCAAACCTGTGTGATATGAGGAACATTCAGCCCGATTTTTTGCAGTTTTTCAGACTGAGAGAATACATTATCAACCGTGTCAAACATTGCGACCTTGCTGTGATCCATTACAAGAACACGGTCAGCCACCTTTGCGACATCTTCCATTGAATGAGATACAAGGAGCACGGTCGAGCCGCTTGATTTTTGATATTCTTTAATTCGGGTCAAAATGTTGTCACGGCCGACAGGGTCAAGTCCGGCTGTCGGTTCGTCAAGAATCAACACCTGCGGCTTCATTGCCAAAACGCCCGCAAGCGCCGCTCGGCGTTTTTGACCGCCCGACAAATCAAACGGCGATTTTGAAAGCAACTCATCATCAAGTCCGACAAGCTTTGCGGCATAATCGACGCTTGATTTAATTTCATCTTCGGAAAGTCCCATATTTTTCGGGCCGAATGCAATGTCGCTTCTTACCGTTTCGTCAAAAAGCTGATATTCGGGATATTGAAATACAAGTCCGACTTTGAATCTCAGTTTTTTGATTTCTTTCGGATTATCCCAAATGTCTTCGCCGTCTACAAAAATTTTGCCGCTCGTCGGTTTCACAAGTCCGTTAAAATGCTGCACGAGTGTTGATTTTCCCGAACCGGTATGTCCGATTATTCCGACAAATTCGCCTTTATTTATTTCGATATTTATGTCGCTCAGCGCCGTTTTTTCAAACGGTGTTCCCGGCGAATAAACATAACTCAAGTTCTCAGTTTTAATGATTCCCAAAATCAGTCCTCCAAAAGTGCGTCGGATACAGCTTTGACGCATTCGTCAACCGTCAGAATGTCGCTGTCAAATGCCATTCCCGCCTTTTTCAGTTTATAGATTAACTCGGTCGGCTGCGGAACATCAAGTCCGACATTTTTAAGCAGCTCGACCTGTGAAAATACCTTTTTAGCGGTGCCGTCCGCAATGATCTTGCCGCTGTCCATGACAACGACTCTGTCCGCCTTTGCCGCTTCGTCCATATAATGAGTGATAAGCACGACCGTCTTGCCCATTTCGTGATTAAGCCGCTCGATTATCTTCATGACCTGCGCTCTGCCCTTTGGGTCAAGCATTGCCGTCGGCTCGTCAAATACCACACAATCCGGCTCCATTGCAATTATTCCCGCAATCGCAACTCTCTGCTTTTGACCGCCAGACAGTTTATGAGGCTCGTGGTGCGCATATTCAAACATATTAACAGCCTTCAAAGCCTCGTCGACCCGTCGTCTGATTTCCTCTCTCGGCAATCCCATGTTTTCGGGGCCGAATGCGACATCCTCTTCAACGATCGTCGCAACGATTTGGTTGTCGGGATTTTGGAAAACAAGACCGACCTTTTCACGAATCGGAAGTACATTCTCATCATCGGCTGTGTCAAGTCCGTCAACGACCACATGACCGCAATCGGGCAAATTGAGTCCGTTAAACAGCTTTGCGAGCGTTGATTTTCCCGAACCGTTATGACCGAGTATTGCCGTGAACGAGCCTTTTTCGATTTGCAGCGAAAAATCGCTCAATACGGTATGAGCGTCCTCGGAATCGGGGTTATAGGTAAACGAGATGTTTTGAACATCGATAAAAGGTTGCATTTTCAATTCCTTTCATTTGCGATTAGTATAAATTGCGAAAAAATAATCATTTTGCCGTCCAAACGGCGGTTGAGCCGCACGGTAAAACAAGTCCTGTCGAACTGACATGAAGCCCGATTTCATCGGACGAAAGAACTCCGCCCAGCTTATTTTTTACGGTAACACCCAAAATATATTCCATTACAGAGGGTGAAATTCCCGATGTATATGAATTGATGAGGAAAAAGCGTGCGTCATCGGACAATATTTCACAACAGCGGCTGACAAGCGGAAAAATCTTTTCTTCAAGCTGCCAAACCTCTCCGCCCGGACCTCTGCCATATGACGGCGGATCCATCACTATTCCGTCATATTTATTGCCCCGTCTGATTTCACGCTCGACAAATTTAACACAGTCGTCCACAAGCCATCTTATCGGACAGTCACGAAGCTCGGACGAAACTGCATTGTCCTTGCCCCATTGCACCATGCCCTTTGACGCGTCAACATGAGTAACCTTTGCGCCGGCTTTAGCACAGGCAAGGCTTGCCGCACCCGTGTAACCGAACAGATTAAGCACATTCATCTGCTTGTCCGATTTTTCAATGATCTCGCTCATCAAATCCCAGTTGACCGCCTGTTCGGGGAACAATCCCGTATGCTTAAATCCCATCGGTTTGAGATTAAAGGTAAGCTCACGATATTTTATGCTCCATACATCGGGCACATCACGGTATCTTTCCCAATGACCGCCGCCCGATTTTGAACGAATGTATCTTGCATGAGCCGATTTCCAACGGCTGTCCTTTTTTTCAACATCAAAAATTGCCTGCGGGTCGGGACGAATCAGAATAATGTCGCCCCATCTTTCGAGCCTTTCGCCGTGACCGCAGTCAAGCAACTCATAATCCTGCCAAAGTTTAGAATATCTCATTAAACAGTTCCTTTATATTGTCTAAAATCCGCCGAAATAACTACATTTTACAGCTTTTTGATAACATCGGCAATCATGTTAGCGCTCGCCGTGATCTCGTCAATGTCCTTGCCCTCCAGCATCACACGAATCAGCGGCTCGGTGCCCGATGCACGAACAAGCACACGGCCGTTGTCGCCGAGCTCGTTTTCAACCTGCCTGATTGCCGCATTAACATCGTCATTTTGCTCCCAAATCATCTTGACTTCTGGCGTTGTGCGAACATTGACAAGCACCTGCGGATAGCATTCCATAATGTTTCCGAGTTCACGCAAGCTCTTGCCTGTGCGTTTCATGATTGCAAGGATCTGAACAGCCGAAAGCTGACCGTCGCCGGTTGAAGCAAAATCAGAGAATATGATATGACCCGATTGCTCTCCGCCGATGTTATATCCGCTTTTTCTCATTTCCTCAAGAACATATCTGTCGCCGACCTTTGTGGTTGCAACCTCGATTCCGTTTGATTTTGCGAATTTGAAAAATCCGATATTCGACATTACCGTCATTACCGCGGTATCTTTCATAAGCCTGCCGTTTTGTTTCATGTCATATGCCGCAATGGCAATCATCTTGTCGCCGTCAACAATTTCGCCGTCCTCGTCAACGCAAAGGCATCTGTCAGCGTCGCCGTCAAACGCAAATCCTGCAACACAGTCGCTTGATTTAACAAAATCGGATAATTGTTCCATGTGTGTCGAGCCGCATTTATCGTTGATGTTCACTCCGTCTGGTTCTGCCGACAAAACGGTGATGTCGGCACCGAGAGATGAGAAAATCTCACGGGCAGTCACGCTTGCCGAACCGTTTGCACAATCAAGCGCAATCTTCATGCCCGAAAAATCAACATCAACGGTCGAAAGAATATGCTTAATGTAAATTTCCTTTGCGTCATATCGGCGAATGACTCTTCCAAGCTCTCCGCCTGTCGGGGTCGGAATCTCGCATGCTTTATCAAGCACGATCGCCTCGATTTCCTCTTCGAGTGCGTCGGGCAATTTATAACCGTCTTTGTCAAAAAGCTTGATTCCGTTATATTCGCACGGATTGTGCGATGCTGAAATCATTGCGCCGGCGGTGCAGCCGAGCTGTTTAATCAAAAATGCGGTAGCGGGGGTCGGAACAACTCCGACGATTACAACATCGGCACCGACCGAACAAAGTCCGGCTGTCAGTGCACCCTCCAACATATCGCCCGAAATTCTCGTGTCCATGCCGATAAGCACTTTCGGCTTCTCATCGGTATGACGGCTGAGCACCAAAGCCGCCGCTCTTCCGATCTCGGTTGCGATCTCAACCGTCAATTCGCTGTTTGCAACGCCTCTTGCACCGTCTGTTCCAAAAAGTCTTCCCATATTGCCGTTCTTTCCTCTCTAAATATAAAAATACGTTAAACCTTTAATCAATATTTTTAACTCATGTCATCACAAAAGCATTTGACCGTCTTTTGTAACGGGGGTAAGCCCCAAATGACGATATGCCGCCGCTGTGACGCATCTTCCCCTTGCGGTTCTTGTCAAGAACCCGATCTGCATCAGATATGGTTCATATACGTCTTCAATCGTGACCGCTTCTTCATTAACTGCCGCCGCAAGCGTGTCAAGACCGACCGGACCGCCGTTATAGGTTTCGATCATCGTCCTTAACATTCGTCTGTCGAAATCATCAAGTCCGAGCTCGTCGATCTCAAATCGCTCAAGTGCCTTGATTGCCGTTTGTTCGTCGATTATGCCGTCAAACTGAACCTGTGCGACATCACGAACACGCTTTAAAAGCCTGTTTGCAATTCTCGGAGTGCCTCTTGAACGAGAGGCAATTTCAAGTGCGCCGTCGGGCGTTATGTCAATTCCTAAAATTCCGGCAGAGCGTGTGACGATCTGACCCAATTCTTCGGGGCTATATAGTTCAAGCCGCAGCAATACGCCGAATCTGTCTCTGAGCGGCGCTGTCAGCTGACCCGAACGGGTGGTTGCGCCGATGAGCGTGAATTTCGGCAGATCAAGCCTGATCGATCTTGCAGACGGACCTTTTCCGATGATGATGTCAAGGCTGAAGTCCTCCATTGCGGGATATAAAATTTCTTCCACCGCACGGGATAGTCTGTGAATTTCGTCAATGAACAAAACATCGCCCGGAGCAAGGTTTGTCAGAAGCGCCGCAAGGTCGCCCTGTTTTTCGATTGCAGGGCCGCTTGTCACACGCAGATTTACACCCATCTCATTTGCAATGATGCCCGCAAGAGTGGTTTTACCGAGGCCCGGAGGGCCATAGAGCAAAACATGATCGAGCGACTCGTCTCTCATCTTTGCCGCATTTATGTATATTTCAAGGTTTTCCTTTGCCTTCTTCTGACCGACATATTCCGATAATACCTTCGGTCGAAGCGACATTTCCACATCCGAATCTGACGCATTATATTCTGCGCTGACGATTCGGTTTTCAAAATCCATTTCTTCGTTCATCGTGTTGCCTGCCTCTGCTTTAAATTATATGCAAACATAGTATTTCTCTTGATCAAAACAACTTTTTAAGCGCATTTTTGATTATGGTATCGACGCTTTGAGTCAAATCCTGACCCGAAACCGCACTTGCCGCTTCCGACTGCGAATAGCCGAGCGCAATCAGCGCCGCAATTGCCTCGCTTAAAACTCCGCCGCCGTTTTGAGTATCCTCGGCAAATATGTTGACCGAACCCGACTCTGTCGAGCCCATTGATTTTACAACCTTATCTTTAAGCTCAAGCACAATTCTCTGTGCCATTTTCGGACCGACGCCGTTTGCCCGTGTGATCGTTTTTGTGTCACCCGAAGCAATCGCCAGAGTCAGCTTCTCACATGATAATTCGGACAATATAGCAATTGCCGCTTTCGGACCGACGCCGTTTACCGAAATCAGCCGCTTGAACCAGTCGAGCTCGTCGGCGCTTGCAAAGCCATATAGGTCACAGGCGTCCTCTCTGACCGCCATGTAAGTATAGAGCATGATCTCGTCGCCGATTTCGGGCAGTTTTTTCAGAGTGGTGTAACTAACCGTGCATTTATATCCGACTCCGGCACATTCGACAACAGCCGTTGACCGATCGGAATAGATCAGCTTGCCCCTTAAAGAATAAATCATTTTTGTGTCCTCGTTTTACAGATATTTTAATCAAAGCCTATCGCAGCTTGATGTTGCCAAGCGCCCCTGTCAGCGACCCCGACGAATGAGCGTGGCAAATTGCCATTGCAAGTGCGTCCGCCGTGTCATCGGGCTTTGGAACGCTGTCAAGTCCGAGCAGCATTTTGGTCATTTCCTGAACCTGCTTTTTGTCGGCTCTGCCATATCCGGTGACCGACTGTTTGACCTGAAGCGGCGTATATTCATAGAGCGTTGCGTTGTTCTCGAAGGCTGAAAGCAAACATACTCCCCTTGCTTCCGCAACTCCGATCGCCGTAGTCGTGTTGGTGTTGAAGAACAGCTTTTCCACCGACATCGCACACGGCTTCCACTTTTTCATCAAATAATTGACGCCGTCATAAATTTGCTTTAACCGCTCCGAAAAATCGGTGTCCTTGTCGGTCGTTATCGCACCGAAATCAAGCGTCTTAAATTTGTTCCCTTCATATGCCACTATCCCGTATCCGACAATCGCATACCCCGGATCAAGCCCCATTATTATCATCAAATTCTCCCTAAATGCGTATATGTTCGTTACCTTTTTCTCGAAAAAGGTAATACCAAAAAGCTTTATTCGGATTTTAATATTATGTCAGATAACATAATATTAAAATCAACCGTATATTTTTTTACTAATCTCTAACTGAAATTATAGTGAAATTATCATATTTTGCTTCTTTCGTATAAAAAAGCACAACTTGTAATCATAACTCTATTCCGAAAAAAGTAACAAGCCCATACATTTTCATAAAAATATCTTCTGATGTTTTTATGAAAATAGATAAAGTCTTTTTGGTTACTTTTTCTTCAGAAAAAGTAATGAATAATCGTTGCCTTTTTCACGAAAAAGGTTGTAAATGATATAATTGCTCATTATCTGAGTTATTATACCACACAAACAGGGTTAATTCAACGATAAATTACAAATATTAAGGCAATATTTACATTCGGTCGCTGATTAAGGTTTACTATTGAAAAAGGGGCAAAATGATGATAAAATTACAATAAACAAAAACATGGGGAGAAACTGAGATGACCAAAAAGCAAAAGGCACAAACGGCAGTAGACCGCTTAAAGCTGCGCTATCCCGAAGCGCAATGTTCGCTTGTTGCAAAAAAGCCGCATGAGCTTCTTATTGCAACCAGACTGTCCGCTCAATGCACCGACAAGCGTGTAAACATTGTCACAGGACCGTTATTTGAAAAATATCGCTCAATCGACGACTTTGCAAACGCAAATCCCGAAGATGTCGGCGAAATGATACGCTCATGCGGACTCTATAAAACCAAGGCTCGCGACATTGTCAATATGTGCATAATGCTGCGTGATGAATTCGGCGGCAAAGTTCCCGATTCAATCGATGAACTCACCCGTTTGCCCGGCGTCGGCAGAAAGACCGCTAACCTTATCATGGGCGACATATATCATCAGCCTGCGGTCGTCACCGACACCCATTTGATCCGCATTTCAAACAGGCTCGGTCTTGTCGCAACCAAAGACCCCAAAAAAGTTGAAACCGAGCTTCGCAAAATATTGCCGCCGGAAGAAAGCAGTGATTTTTGCCATCGAATCGTTATGTTCGGACGAGATGTTTGCAAAGCGCCGACTCCGAAATGCGAGCTTTGCGAATTTCACGATATTTGTTCGGAATATAAAGCAAAATCCAAATAAGTCCTGTTTATCGTACTCAAATTTTATTATAATTATAATACATAAAACCACACACAGGGGAATTTTCATGAAATTTATTCATCTGTCCGACCTTCATATCGGCAAAACCGTGAACGGCTACTCAATGATCGAGGATCAGCGGTTTATCATTAAGCAAATACTAAACACAATCGACGAAACAAAGGCAAATGCTGTTTTGATTTCGGGCGATATATATGATAAATCCGTTCCGAGCGCAGAGGCGGTCACCGTTTTTGACGATTTTTTGACCGAGCTTTGCCGCCGCCCGATTGACACGCTCATCATCAGCGGAAACCATGACAGCGCTGAGCGATTGAGCTTCGGTGAAAAGATATTTGAGCAAAACGGACTTCATATTTCCCCTGTTTTCACAGGTGCGGTCAAGACCGTCACACTAAGCGACCGATTCGGCGCAGTGAACTTTTATCTTTTGCCGTTTATCAAACCGTCAATGATTCGCAAATATTATCCGAACATTGATATAACCGACACTAATTCTGCGCTTAAAGCGGTGTTGTCAAGCATAAATGTCGATTCGACCGTGCGAAATGTGCTGATTTGTCATCAGTTTGTCACAGGTGCAACAAAAAGCGAGTCGGAAGAAATATTTGTCGGCGGCTCAGATAATGTGGATATATCATTGTTTGCACCGTTTGACTACACGGCGCTCGGTCATCTCCATATGCCGCAGACCCTGGGTGATAATTATGTGCGATATTGCGGCTCACCGCTGAAATATTCATTTTCCGAAGCCGCAAAAGATAAATCGGTCACATTAGTCGAGTTGAATGAGAAAGACAACATAACAGTAACCGAATATCCGCTTAAACCCCTTCACAACATGAGAGAGCTAAAGGGCAGTTATGAGCAAATCACCGCCGTCGGATATAACGACCCGTCGCCGTCAGATTATGTTCATATCACCCTGACAGATGAAATCCCCGACCCCGGAGCGCTCTCAAAGCTTCGGGAGTTTTACCCGAACATAATGAAGCTTGACTATGACAATATGCAGACCCGCCATTTCGAAGAGATTTCGGGTGCTGACAGCATTGCGAATAAAACGCCGACCGAGCTTTTTTGCGAATTATATAAAAGCCAAAACGGCGATGATTTAAGCGATGACATGACAAAAATCATCAACGAAATTTTCGAGCAAACGGAGGACTGAAAATGCTGCCTATCAAACTTACAATAAGCGCTTTTGGTCCATACAAAGACAAGACCGTGATTGATTTTACAAAGCTCGGCAAAAGCGGAATATATCTCATCACAGGCAAAACGGGTGCAGGCAAAACCACGATTTTTGACGCAATTGCATATGCGCTTTTCGGCAAGCCGAGCGGAAATTCGAGAGACGCAAAGGACCTTCGAAGCAACTATGCCGACCTTGACACAGAAACATTTGTCGAACTGATTTTTGAATATCGGAATGTGCAATATACCGTTCGGCGCAACCCGACATATATTCGCCGTGCAAAAAGAGGCGGCGGTGAAACCGAGGAAAAAGCGAGCGCCGAGCTTCATTTTTCTGACGACCGACCGAGCATATATAAAGAAACCGCCGTAAACTCGGCGATTTATGAAATAATCGGGATTGACAAAAATCAGTTCTCTCAAATTGCAATGATAGCGCAGGGGGATTTTCAAAAGCTGCTCAATTCCGACACCAAAACCCGAAGCGCAATTTTCCGTGAGATTTTCAAAACAGGCAAATATATTTCATTCCAGCAAAAAATCAAGGAAAAAGCGAATTTGATGTCCTCGCAGATTGATAAAACCCTGCAAAACGAGCGAATTTATCTTGATTCGGTTTCGATTGAAGAGTCAAGCCCGTTTTATGAAAAAATTACGGACATAAAGGAGCATTTGCAAACAACACCGGGTGTTGAGATAATCGACATTGTTAAAAAAATCATCGTCGGGGACAACGCAGAACGCACAAAAATTGCCGAAACAGCCGACAAAATGCAGAGCCAAATCAAGGATTTGAGCGCAAAACTCGGAAAAGCCGAGCAGCTTAAAAGCGACCTTGAGAAAATCGAAAAGGACAAAGCCGAGCTTGTCGTTTTGTCGGAAAAATTAAAGCCCGCGAAAGAAAAATATGATTTTGAAAACAGCCGTGAGGGCGAGCGTGAAAAGGCGGCAATCGCACTTCAAAATGCGCTTGAATCACTAAAGGAATATGACTCATTAGACGCACAGGCAAAGCAGATCGAAGATGAAAAAACGGCGCTCAAGACGCTTAATAAACTATTACAGACAAACGAGAACCAAATCGAAAGCATTAAATCGGAACAGCAAAAACTGCAAAATGAGCAATCATCTTTAAAGGACTGCCCGACCAAGCTTATCACACTCAAAGCGAATTTTGAAAAAATCGAGGACAGAACGGACAAGCTGACAAAGCTAAATTCCGACTATCAAAAATATACCGCTCAAAAACAGGAATATGCAAAGCAAAGCGCAAAATATAAAGCCGCCGCTCAAAATTACACAAACAAGAGCGACGAATATCGATGCGCTGAGCGTGCATTTTTCGATGAGCAGGCAGGACTGCTTGCAATGTCGCTGAAGGACAATGAAAAATGCCCGGTATGCGGCTCGACAACTCACCCCTCACCTGCTGCTTTGACCGACGGTGCCGTTGACAGAAACACACTTGAGAAGATGAAGTCGGCGCTTGAATCATATAAAACGCAGGTTGACGAAATCAGCCGAATTTGCGGTGAGAAAAAGGGACTGCTCAAAGCGGACGCCGAGCATATTCAAAATTCAGCGAAGCTGATTTTCGGTGAATGTGAGCCCGAAACGATCCCTCAAAGCATCAAACTTCATTTTGACAAAGCAAAAGCCGAAAAAGCCAAGCTTAACGGTGAGCTCAACAATATGCAAAAATGCGTTTTGCGGCTTGACAGCATCACAAATGAGCTTATCCCGAAAAACGACAGCCGGCTTAATGCTGCAACAGACAAATCAACAAAAATCACCACAGAAATTGCCACGGCGACTGAGCGCATAAGCCAGTTAGAAAAGCAATACGCCGCTTTGAAAGCAAAACTGCCGTTTGAGTCACGAGCAAAGGCTCATGATAACGCAAAGAAGCTGCAAGCCGAAAAAAATGAACTGAATCTTGCGTTTGAGTCGGCTAAAAAAGAATTTGAACAGCTGCAAAAGCAGCATGACATAACGCTGGCCGCAATCAAAACGCTCAGCACACGGATTGATTCAAGCCAAAAGGCAGATGTTGACAAGCTTCGCTGTGAGCTGAAAGTCTTATCCGATGAAAAGACGGTATATGATGAAAGATTGGTCGAAATCTCGGCTCGAATTTCCAAAAATCAATCGTCATATGACGGACTTTGCAACATAATCGCACAAACAGATCGGCTCACAAAGCAATATGCACAGTTAAAACTGCTTTCGGATACGGCGAACGGCTCGCTTTCGGGCAAGCAAAAAATATCGCTTGAAACCTATGTTCAAATGCATTATTTTGACAGCATTTTGCGCCATGCAAACCGCCGACTGCTGATAATGACCGGTCGGCAATATGAATTAAAGCGCCGTGAGCAGAGCAATTCAAATGTCGGTCAATCGGGACTTGACATTGATGTAATGGACCACTCAAACGCCACGACAAGACCTGTTTCAACGCTTTCGGGCGGCGAATCATTTTTGGCTTCCCTTTCGCTTGCGCTTGGTCTTTCCGATGAAATCCAACAAGCCGCCGGGGGAATTGAGCTTCGCTCAATGTTCGTTGATGAGGGCTTCGGAACGCTTGACGATGAAACGCTCAACCTTGCAATGAAAGCATTATTCGAGCTTAGCGAAAACAATAAAATAATCGGCATAATTTCTCATGTTTTTGAGCTGCAAAGCCGAATCGACAAACAGATCGTCATAACCAAAAACAGCGACGGCACAAGCAAAGCGCAAATCGTAATATAAAATAACGGGTGGACGGCAACAAAACTGCCATTCACCCGATTTTTTTATTTATTATCAACTGCCCTTTTAAGCCTTGCGCACATAATCAAAATCAGTGCGGCAAAAATGAGCAAATACAGCGGAAAAAGTGCAACGGAAATATGTCCCGCAATCAGTCCGAAAAGCGGCGGCATAAACGATGTTCCGACATAAGCGCAAGCCATCTGCATTCCGATTATCGCCTGAGAATTATTCTTGCCGAAGCTAATCGGCGTTTGATGAATCATTGCGGGGTAAATCGGCGCACAGCCAAGCCCGATTATAATCAGTCCGACAAGCGCCAAAACGCCCGTTATGAACGATAACGCCACTAAAACTATTCCGAAAACCGTCATTGAAACACCGAGCGTTATGATTTTTCGGTCACCGAGTCTGTCCGAGATGAATCCGCTTAAAAAGCGTCCGACGGTGATTCCGAGATAGAACAATGATGCAAATGTTGCCGCAGTTTCGGCATTTATTTTGCAGTAATCAACAAGATATGTCGCCGCCCAAAGTCCTGCTGTCTGTTCAAGAGCGCAATATGCGAAAAATATTGTCAGCGCAAAGATTACGCCGCGAATTCTGATTGCATCAATCATTTTTACAGGCTTTTCTTCCGTCTTTTCGCCAACATCATCGAGCTTATTTTGCTTTTTCCAAAGCGGAAGGCTCAAGAAAATGATTGCGAAAATCACCGTCTGAATAATTGATACCGTGCGATAGCCCGATTGCCAGCCGAAATTTTTCGTAAGACAAAATCCCATGATATATGGGCTGATCGAGCAACCGACGCCCCAAAAGCAATGAAGCCAGTTCATGTGCCTTGAGGAATAATGGATTGCGACATAATTGTTAAGTGCGGCGTCCACCGCACCTGCGCCGAAACCATAGGGAATTGCCCAAAGGCAAAGCACAAAAAATGATTTTGACACAGAAAATCCGAACAAAGCCGCCGCAGTCATAGCAACGCTCACAGCCGTTACGACCTGCGCCGAAAAGCGCTTCGTCATTCGGTCGGAAAGCAGGCTTGAAAGCACCGTGCCGATTGAAATGATCATTGAAACGATTCCGGCATAGGACACCGAAACACCGAGTGCATCATGCATCACAGGCCAGGCGGAACCGAGCAACGAATCGGGCAAGCCGAGGCTGATGAACGCAAGATAAATTACAGCAAGAATAAGCGAATACATAAATTCAATTTCTCCTGAATAAAATTCCGATAGGCTTATTTTATCACTGTTTTTTCAAATGTCAATACAAAAAAATACGGTTAAAAAAATTCGGCAAATTAACAAAAAAGCATGAGCAAAACCTCATGCTTTTTATCATTTTAAGAATATTTAAGCCAAATTCAGCTTTTTGTTTATCAGCCAATAGGTCAATATATAATATAACACCTGTTTTACTTCTGCACTATACCTTTTGTTTCAGTTTTGTCCATAAAAACTATGCACCTCCAAAAGCGTCTGACTTTTGGGGTGCATATCATTTTTGTTGAACGGCTTTTTCTGACTTTACTTTATTTTATCATATCCATAAACTGCGCTTCGCTGATGATTGTCACGCCGAGCGACTGCGCTTTTGTCAGCTTTGAGCCTGCCGCCTCACCGGCTAACAAATAATCTGTCTTTTTGGACACGCTTGATGACGCTTTGCCGCCGAATTTTTCAATCAATTCGGTTGCTTCGTTTCTTGAGAGCGTCGGCAATGTTCCGGTCAACACAAATGTTTTGCCGCTAAAACGCATATCATCATTTTTTTCGGCGGATTTCAAATTCATTCCGACATTTTTAAATCCGTCAATCAACACGGCGGTTTCAGGCAAGCGGAAAAAGTCATATGCATGACGAGCCATGATTTCGCCAAAGCCCTCGATTGCCGTATAATCGGAAATCTCCGCCGACATGATTTCATAAATATCGCTGAAATTTTGCTCAAGCAGCTTTGCGGCTTTTGCCCCGATCATTCTTATTCCAAAGCCGAAAATCAGCCGCCAAAGCTCATTTTGCTTTGATTTTTCGATTGCACGAATGAGATTGTCAGCCGATTTTTCGCCCATTCGGTCAATTTTTGCAATATCATCAACGGTGAGCTTATATATATCGATCGGCGAAGTAATCATCTTTTTCTCAACAAGCACATTGATAAGCGCCTCTCCGAGTCCCTCAATGTCCATTGCATCCCGTGACGCAAAATGAATCAGGTTTCGTGTCAGCTGCGCCGGACATTGTGCATTAACACACCTAAGCACCGCCTCGTCCTCTTCACGGTAAAGCACCGCGCCGCACGACGGACAGATTTTAGGCAATTTATAAACGCTGTCCGAATTATGCTTTGCGACTTTCACGATTTCGGGAATGATTTCACCGGCTTTTCTGACAACCACCTCATCGCCGACATTCAATCCCATTGAATCAATGAAATCCTGATTATGAAGCACCGCCCTTGAAACGGTCGTTCCTGCCAAAAATACAGGCTCAAACACCGCTGTCGGAGTGACAGCGCCAGTTCTTCAGACATTTATCTCAATTTCAATCAGTTTCGTTTGCTTTTCTTCGGGCGG
>CAKRRH010000022.1 GCA_934394855.1 uncultured Eubacteriales bacterium | reverse complement strand
GGTCGAGGGCTTGACCTACAATTTATGGTTCAATTTTAGTGTATTCTTTTATACACACCCCATCGTTTTCCATCACCCCACCTTTATTCAGTTTTTTGGGTATCTGAATGTATAGGAAACGCCCGTGACGAACTTCGGTTTGTTACGGGTCGTTTTCTTTTTATATACACTGTTATTAAAATCAATTTTTCATACACTTCCCCGATCTCTCTCAGCTGATCCGCAGGGTGAGTAACAGTATCATCAAACAACCCCGGGAATTGCTCATGCAGTTCCATATAAACAACATCAACCGGCAAACCGCCCTCGTTGCGAAGCCCGAACGACTGTTGATATTTCTTCCTAAACGACTGCCAGTCGCCCATATCGTTGCGGTCCTGCTCCGACAGCGTGATCCGCTTATCTTTGAAATATCCCCGAAGCTCATTCCAAAATTCGCCCTGCCGCTTTTGGGTTGCCGTGTTCGCAATGTCCTCGGCAAGCTTCAAGCACTTATCCGATATGACATTGCTCGCTTTGCCGCCCCTCTTTGCCAAGTGATAATAAATGTCATTGAGCCTTTGGTGCAGCTCGGCTGTCGTCATTGTCGAGCCATATTTCCGCCGAAGCGACTTTGCAAACGAATTGACCGACGGGTCGTCCTTTGTCGTAAATTCGGTAAGCTGAGTTTCACGGCGCAAACGGTCGTTCTCAATCTCGCTTTCATGCAGCCGATTTTTGAGCGCCTCGTTTTCTTTTTCAAGATTTTTCGACTCCTGCTTTGCAATCTTGTCCTCGCCCGAAATCGAATAACGGAAATTTGATGTATCGTTTTGCGACTTTTTGGATATAATGCTATTGACATCAGTATCATTTTGTGATATATTGATGTCAGAATAAGCGTTTAATTTGGTTTGAACCACTTCGGGCAATTGGAGCCCTTTAGTCGTAAACCAGTTAAGCGCTTTTTTTCTGCTCGGATTGATTAAATTACCTTTTTCGATCTGAGATAATACATAATTCTTGATGTTATTTTTTCCGTACACACTCGCTATTCTGTTGACGATATATCTTCCTTGTCTTTTTGAAAGATGTATAGCCGCAATTACTTCATTCCCACTTTTATCGGTTATTTCGGATAGTGCAACTATACTGTTTTTGACTGAGCCTTTAAAGGTAAAAACGGGGTCTTGAAGTTCATACGGTAAGCGCCTAATATCGTCCAGAGATATGGCATGCTCGTTGTAGTCGGTCGTAAATTTGTATATTACTGATTCGGGCATAACAAGAGAAAGTTTATCTGCGCCGCTTTCAACGAGAGCCGGTGAAGTTATTCCTAAATCAAAATAGCCGTCCTTCGGCATTTTTCCTTGTAACCAATCATCAATTTGTTGACCAAATTTGTCTGCATAAGCGTTTGCAGAATATACGCCGCCGTCGGCAAATACAACATCCGTCCTGTCAATATCGGGTCGGGTGTTTTTTCTTTGCTCTGCGGTGAGGCTTGAACGATTGGCACTGTCTCTCGCTTCGATTTCGCCGGCGGTCGAGCTATATAACTCACCGGATGAACGGTTTTTTATTTTCATATATTCCGTTCTTGCCTTGGCACTATCGTCGATATACCACTTAATATTATCAAGCATATCAAACACGCCTCGTGGGGCGTCAATACTTTTAAGATAATTACGGAGCTCCGGCACACCTTCACCGGTAAAAATATCAAAATCGTCGTTATATTTTTCACCTACGCCATAGCGTTCAAGAACATCAAACAAATTATCAATTTGTCGGTCAAGCGTGCGGTTGGCGGTTTTATAATTATTCTCAGCCTCTAATAATTTTCTGCTCCAAAATTCGGGGCTTGAACCCATCGTCATTCCCTCAATGCTTTGCACAATGTGCTGTAATTCATGCAAAAGCACCTCTTTGGCGTTTTTAGACCAACCGAGTTCATATTTCTGCATATTCGGCTTGCCCCATTGAAGCTGATAATACCTTTTGCCGATTTCGGAACCGAAAAATTTATCTCTCGCCGCTTTTTCTTTTTCAAGCCAAACTTCGGGATCAAGCTCCGAATATTTATCCTCATCATAATATTTTTGATATTCTTTATATTCGGGTGTTTGTTCAATCCGCTTTATCTCGGCAAGCCGCCCGCCGTTCAGATAGTCGCTGTATTCTTTCGTATAACGCTTGAAAAGCTCCTGCGAAAGAACGATTTGATTTTCGCCGTTCCTTGAAAAGGCGGTGCCCGACACTCCGTTTTCCGTTTGCTGAATAATGACGGTAATATCTTTGAGTTCGGGATATGCTGCGTAAAGGTCCGTGTTTACATACAAATCTGACAGCTTACCCGTTCTGTAAAAGCCGTCTGTGTTGTCGCCGTGTAATTCAAGCGGCGGATTTTCAACAAGCTTTGATTTGCTGTCGTCGATCTCGAACCGCCATTTATTGTCATATCCTTTGAACCAGCCTGTTTCTTTTCGGATAGTCTCGCTGTCAACGCCGTCTTTTTCCATTTGCATTGCAAAAGTCAATTTCAGCTTGTCGGCGATTTTTGCATTCTCGCCCCCAAAGCTAAACCTCAACTCTTTTTCGCCATTAGAAAAAGCAGAAGTATCATCTACTCCTGCTTCGCTATCTGCTGAATCCGCTCCAGCGCTTCTTCTTCTGTTTTGCTCGATTCCACTATCGGAATCAACCGTTTGGCCAATGCTTCCTTTTGACTTGTTTCTAAGTTCTTGAAGAGAAGAAAAATCTTGTCTTTTGATTTCAAAGAATATTTTTTTCTCCGCAAATTCCTCAACAATTTCATACGGATTTCTAAATCCTTGTCGCTCACGCTCGATTACCTCCTGTAGAATATCTGAAATATTTTCGGCGTTATGTATTTCGCTGTTTACCCTCACAACCTTAGTAACAATCGGGTTGCTTGCAGTTCCTTTTACATATACCAAAGCGGAAATGTCGGAAGAATGTTCGCCGACCGTCATAACGCTTTCGCCGTAAAAGTTCTTCGGCGTCTTGCCGGTGAGCGTTTCACGAATCTTTCGGTTATATTGTGACCATTCGCTTTTCGTCAATACATTATTGACCGCAATCCACCCATAATTATTATAGGTCTTTTCGGTGTACCTGTCAAGCAAATCAGCGTTTTCACTCGAAACTTTAAACCTCAAATCGCCGTCCTCGTTGATAACCTCGCCCGATTGATATTCGGTCGGTGTGCCGCTCTTCTTGCTGACATTCGAAGCGTCATACAACATCTTGTTAAACCGCTCTTGCAGCTCTTTGAATGTGCCGCCTGCCTGTTCATACAGCTGATATTCTTCCGAATCCTGCTCAGCCGCCCCGAACATTTCATGCAGCGCCGAAGTGATGTTCTCGATGATCTCATCTATTGCTCGTTCTTATTTAGCTCAAAAACATTGTCCGTCGTTTTTGGCGGACTTTTTGTATTTATCGGGCTAATAATCATAAGGATAATCATGTGATCTACAAAGCCTTCGATGCAAAAATCGCTGAAGAGGAGAAAAGATTGCAAGAAATCAAAGCTATCCAGAAGTCATATCAGACCGAAATGAATCTAATTCAAGAAAAGATCAACGAAGCAAAAAAGAAAATCACTCAGGCAATGCATGAATACGACCCGACAGAGGAATTTGGAATCAGTAGTGACGAGTATGCCGGTATTATTGGTAACGTGAACAGCCACTTTGATAACATTGTCGTTTCTGACATAAACCAGTACGATTTTGAAGAGTTCCATCACGGAGAAGGTGCAGCAGAAGAACAAGAGTATCTTGATTTTCTTCACAATCCTGAATACGAGGTGGTTTTTGAAAAACATGGCTGGTCAAATGTCAAGGATTTCATTGATGAGTTCATTAACCTTGAGGACGGCACAGAATATGCTCTATACATTCGTGTGAACGAAGAGAAAGCACCTCGTAATATTGCTTTTGCCAATACTATCCTCGGAGTATTACTTGCGAGAAATCCTGAGAAGAAAAAGAGCCTTGCATGTGATATTGAAAAATCCGAGGATGGTCAAAACCACTTTTGGTTCTTAAAGCACAAAAATTAAAGGATTAATAGTAGCGCATAAACAAAAACGCCTCCGAGCCGATGTGGTTCAGAGGCGTTTCTGCGTCTATGGGCTTATGCTTTGATCTCGGTGCCGTCCTTGAAGGTTACCCGGATGTCCTTTTTGCTGTGGACGGTGATGAAATCGACCATCGCCAGCCAGTCGGTGTCCCGGAACTCCGTCAGCGGCTCCCGGCTCCGCAGGTTTTTCAGGTACGTTTCGATCTGGTGCTTTCGGGCCATGCGCTCGGCTATCACACCGGCGATCCCGGTTGCAGGCACAACAATGGTCTATGTCGTGATGATGGGCGTCGGTCTTAACACCGAGCTTTGCATGATTGCATATTCGTTGATTCTTGCAATGAACTATCTGCCAGGAATGGCGGTTATCACGCTGAATGTTATCGGCGACGCAGCCACAAATGTTATCGTAAACTGCAAAGAGGGCGTCCTTGATAAAGAAAAATATAACAGCAAAAACTGATTTAATTTTTGAACGTTTCAAATCAGTCGGATAATTTACAGTCGGACATAAATTCACTTCCCCTGCCGCAGGCGTTTTTGCGGTGGGGGAATTTGGTTGAATATTGTAAAATTCGCCATTTTACCACTTGAATTTTGTGGTTTTATGTGGTAATATTTATAATCGGTTAGATAGTTGTATATTAAGGAAAGTGTGAAAAAGATGAATATAATTGTTGTTGGCTGTGGAAAAATCGGTACAAATGTTTTAAACAGTCTTGTTTCTGAGGGGCATGATGTTGTAGCAATCGACAACGATCCTGCGGTTATTTCGGAAATAACCAACATTTATGATGTAATGAGCGTGTGCGGAAACGGCGCTGACTGTGAAACGCTTAATGAAGCGGGCGTTGAAAAGGCGGATTTGCTGATTGCCGCAACAGGCTCTGACGAGCTTAATATGTTAAGCTGTTTTCTTTCAAAAAAATTGGGCTGCAGCCATACTATCGCACGAATCCGCAACCCCGAATATAACGACGAAAGCCTTGAATTTATGTGCCAACAGCTCGATCTTTCAATGGCAATAAACCCCGATTTGACAGCGGCGCAGGAGCTTTTTAACCTGCTCAAACTGCCGAGTGCGGCAAAGGTAGAATATTTTTCGGGCAGAAAATTTGAGATGGTCGAAATCAAGCTCAAAGATAATTCAATGCTCGACGGAATGAAGCTTGTCGATTTTCGCGACAGGTTCAAGGCAAAGGTGTTGATATGCGCAGTTCAGCGCGGCGATGATGTATATATCCCGGACGGCAGCTTCACGCTGATGAGCGGCGACCGAATCAGCATCACCGCAACGCACGCCGAAATCCAAAAATTCTTCAAAGGCCTCGGAATTTTGCAAAAGCAGGCTAAAAGCGTAATGATTTTGGGCGGCAGTAAAACAGCCTATTATCTTGCGAAAATGCTTTGCAACATCGGCAATTCGGTTAAAATTATCGAATCTAACCGTGAGCGTTGCAGAGTCTTGTCCGACCAGCTGCCTAAAGCGGTAATAATACACGGCGACGGCGCACAGCAGGAACTCCTTCGTGAAGAGGGAATCCGTCTGACAGATGCATTTGTATCTCTTACCGGAATGGACGAGGAAAATATATTGATCTCAATTTTTGCGTCCTCGCAAAATGTTCCGAAGGTCATTTCAAAGGTCAACCGTCATGAACTTAGCGTAATGGCGGAAAAGCTCGGACTTGACTGCATTGTATCCCCGAAAGACATCACCTCCGACATCGTCCTGCGCTATGCCAGAGCACTTGAAAATTCGATTGACAGCAGCGTTGAAACGCTCTATAAGCTGATGGACGGACGGGTTGAGGCGCTTGAATTTAATGTTAAATCATCACAACCAGGGATTACCGATGTTCCTCTCAAAGACCTTGAAACAGATGAAAATGTTCTGATCGCCGGAATCATCAGAGGAAGAAAAACAATCATTCCGGCGGGCGACGACGAGATCATGCGTGATGACCGAGTGGTAATAATCGCCGCAAACAAGCGAATCAACGACTTGTCCGACATTATTAAGAAAAATTAAGAGGAAGCTTTTATGAATCGCAGAATGGTGCTATATACGATCGGTCAGATCATCAAGGTAGAAGCAATTTTGCTGACGCTTCCTGCCGTCGTTTCGCTGATCTATCGTGAACAGTGTTTTTGGTCGTTCCTTTTGACGATCGGGATTGCAATTTGTCTCGGTTTTCCAATGACGATCATCAGCAGACCGAGCAATCATGTAATATATGCCAAAGAGGGCTTTGTAATAGTAGCCGCCGCTTGGATAATGATGTCGCTTGTCGGTGCGTTGCCGTTTTATTTAAGCGGCGAAATCCCGTCATATATCTCGGCGGTGTTTGAGACCGTCAGCGGCTTTACCACAACAGGTGCGTCAATTTTAAAAGATGTCGAAGCGCTCAGCCACGGAATGCTCTTTTGGCGAAGCTTCACCCATTGGGTAGGCGGAATGGGTGTGCTTGTATTTGTAATGGCGGTAATTCCGAGTATGTCAGACCGTTCGATTCATATATTAAGAGCAGAAGTTCCCGGACCGATCGTCGGAAAGCTTGTTCCGAAAATCAAAGATACCGCAAAAATATTGTACCTGATATACATCGCCATGACGGTGCTTGAAATAATACTTTTGCTTTGCGGCGGAATGAATCTTTTTGAAAGTGCGGTTCATGCATTCGGCACAGCAGGCACGGGCGGCTTCGGAATCAAAGCCGATTCGATCGCAGGCTACAATTCATATTTGCAGTGGGTAATTACAATATTCATGCTGCTTTTCGGTGTGAATTTCAACCTATATTATTTGTTGATAATCCGCCGTTTCCGTTCGGTGTTCAAAAGTGCCGAGCTTTGGTGCTACGGCGCAATCGCGTTAATATCGATCGGACTTGTCACCTTCAGCATCTACCCGATGTATCATAATTTTGAGCAGGCGTTCCGACTTTCTGCTTTCCAGGTGTCGTCGATCATGACTACCACAGGCTATGCAACCGCCGACTTTGATCTTTGGCCCGGACTTGCAAAGGGCGTTTTGCTTGTGCTGATGTTCATCGGCGCCTGTGCAGGTTCAACGGCAGGCGGACTGAAAGTTTCGCGAGTAATATTGCTCATGAAGATGGGGCGCCGCGAAATCCACCATATGCTACATCCCCGTTCGGTCAGTGCAGTCAAGCTTGAGGGCAAAAAAATCGATAACGCCACGCAAAACAGCGCAAGCAGCTATTTCACGCTATATATCGCTTGCTTTGCAATCGTATTTTTGTTGCTTTGCTTTGAGCCGTTCGACCTTGAAACCAATCTGTCAGCGGCGGCATCATGCTTTAACAACATCGGACCCGGCTTTTCTTTAGTAGGTCCTGCAGCGTCATATGCGGATTATTCGGCATTTTCAAAAATTGTGCTGTCGTTTGCAATGTTGCTCGGCAGACTTGAAATTTTCCCGCTTATTATCGCATTTTCACCCTCAACATGGGCAAAAAAATAATATGTTACATAAATCAAAGCCTGTTTGGTGCGTTCCCGACAGGCTTTGCGGATTTATAAATGTTTTTGGAGAATGAATTTATGGACTGTGTTCAGTTTAAAATAATTGCAAGAATATATAACGATTACAGGGAAAAGTTCGGAATTCCGAGACAAAGCGGAATTGCGAAAAATATGAAATCGAAAATCGTGTTTGAAAAGCCATATTCCGATGAGCTTGCCTTTCGTGACATTGAGCAATATTCTCATTTGTGGATTTTGTGGGTATTTTCGGAGAATGTCGACGCAAAATTCAACCCTACGGTTCGTCCGCCGAGACTCGGAGGAAACAAGCGTGTCGGCGTATTTGCAACAAGAAGTCCGTTTCGTCCGAATCCCGTCGGACTTTCATGCGTTAAGCTGCATGAGGTTATCAATGATGAAAACGGCATATCGCTTGTTGTTTCGGGTGCGGATCTGATGAACGGCACGCCGATCATCGATATCAAGCCATATGTTAAATATTCCGACTCAAAGTCGCAGGCAATTTGCGGATTTTCGGATGATTTTGCCGATTATCGGCTGAAAGTCGATTATGACGACAACCTGCTTTCCTGCTTTGATGAGTCGCAAAAAGCGGCTCTGATTGAAACGCTTTCGTCAGACCCAAGACCTGCCTATCAAAATGAGCCCGAACGCATATATAAAATGAGGTTTGCCGATTTCACAGTCAGCTTTTCGGTGAACGGCGATAGACTAAAAATAGTAATGATAGATAAAACTTCAGATTGACACATCTTATCTTTTGTGAATTGAACTAATCAACAGATATATTGACATTTTATAGAATTTGTTCTATAATGTCTATGGTCAAACACAATAAAAATATAAAAAGAAACAAGGGAAAATAATGATACCATTTAACAAACCGCCCTATCTCGGAACAGAACTTGGCTACATAAAAGAAGCTATTGAGAATCAGAAGATTTGTGGCGACGGACAATTTACGAAAAAATGCAACGAGTGGATTGAAAATAAAACAGGCACCGCAAAGGCTTTGCTTGCTACTTCATGCACTCATGCGCTTGAAATGGCAGCGCTGTTGCTTGACATTAAACCCGGCGATGAGGTAATCATGCCGTCGTTTACTTTTGTATCAACAGCCGATGCGTTTGTGCTTCGCGGCGCTAAAATTGTATTTGTCGATATTCGTCCTGATACAATGAACATTGACGAGCGCTTGATTGAAGATGCAATTACAGAGAAAACGAAGGCCATTGTTCCGGTTCATTATGCAGGAGTCGGTTGTGAAATGGACGCAATAATGGATATTGCTAAGCGCCATAATCTTAAAGTTGTCGAAGATGCGGCTCAGGGTGTTATGTCAGAATATAAAGGACATGCTTTGGGCTCAATCGGCGATTACGGTTGCTATTCGTTCCACGAAACAAAAAATTACAGCATGGGCGAAGGCGGAGCAATCCTAATTAAAGATGAAAATAAAATCGAGGACGCAGAGATTTTGCGTGAAAAGGGTACAAACAGAAGTCGTTTTCTGCGTGGACAAATCGATAAATATACATGGGTAGCGGCAGGTTCATCCTATTTGCCAAGCGACATGAACGCGGCATATTTATACGGTCAGTTGCTTAAAGCGGACGAGATCAATAATGACAGATTGAACTCATGGGAGACATATTATAGGGGCTTTGAGACGCTTGAACAAAAAGGAGCAATCACCCGTCCGTTTATTCCGGAATATTGTAAACATAATGCACATATGTTCTATATTAAAACCGAGGATCTTGAAACAAGAACAAAACTCATATCATATTTAAAAGAGCAAGGCGTCGGTGCTGTTTTCCATTATGTTCCGCTCCACAGCGCACCCGCAGGAATTGAGTTTGGAAGATTTCACGGGGAAGATAAATATACAACCAGGGAAAGCGACAGACTTGTTCGTTTGCCGATGTTCTATGGCTTAAAGCAGTCTGAAATTGAATTTGTTATTGAAAAAGTAACCGAATTTTATAATAAATAAGGAAAATTACAATATGAACATGACATATGAGGGCGTGACAATCCGCCCGATTACCGAACAGGACACCGCTAATATTATTAAATGGCGCAATGCGCCGTCCGTTGTTGAACATTTCATCTATCGTACACCGCTTGATGAAAAATCTCATCTTAATTGGCTTCATAACCGTGTATTGACGGGTGATGTTGCACAGTTTGTGATTGTAGACAACACAGACAAAAAAGATGTCGGTTCGGTTTATTTGCGTGACATTGATAAAACTCACAAAAAATGCGAATATGGCATTTTTATCGGTGAAGAATCGTGTCGCGGCAGGGGAATCGGCTCAAAAGCCGCAAAGCTTGCTCTTGAATATGCGTTCAATGAACTTGGGCTAAACCGTGTTTTTTTGCGTGTATTTGCGGATAACAAGCGAGCAATTAAGAGCTATGAAAATGCCGGATTTAAATATGAAGGCACATTCAAACAGGATGTTATAATCGACGGCAAACCATATGACATGGTGTTTATGGCCGTTTTAAGGGAAGAATGGAAAAAAGGAGAATGATCCTAAATGACAAAATTGTCTTTTGTTATTCCGTGCTATAATTCTGAACATACAATCGGTACTGTTGTTGATGAAGTAATTGATACCGTGACAAATCATGGTGGATATGATTATGAAATCATACTTATAAATGACAGTTCACCCGATAATGTGTTTTCGGTAATAACCGATATGGCTGAAAAAAACAGCCGCATAAAAGGCATTGACCTTGCAAGAAATTTCGGTCAACATTCCGCAATTATGGCAGGATTTCACTATGTTACCGGTGATGTTGTGGTATGTCTTGATGACGACGGACAAACACCGGCAAATGAGATGTTTAAGTTAATTGACGCTCTTGACGAAAATGATTTGGTATTTGCAAAATACACCAACAAAAAACATTCCGCATTTCGTAATTTCGGTAGCAAGGTAAATGACAAAATGGCACAATGGCTGTTAAATAAGCCGCAAAACCTTAAAATCATGAGTTATCTTGCCTGCAAAAGATTTGTTGTAGATGAAGTCTTGCTCTATGACAACCCGTTTCCTTATATCAGCGGGCTTTTGCTTCGTGCGACAAATAAGGTCGCAAATGTTGAGATTCATCACCGCGAACGAATTGAGGGAAAATCGGGCTATACAATCAAAAAGCTGTTTTTGCTTTGGGTAAACGGTTTTACTTCATTTTCGGTAAAACCGTTAAGACTTGCAACATTTATTGGCTCGGCAACCGCAATAATCGGATTTTTGTACGGACTTTATATCATCATCAACAAAATAATAAACCCGGCAGCGCCGCTCGGATACAGCTCGACAATGGCGGTTTTGCTCTTTATCGGCGGAATGATAATGCTGCTGCTCGGAATGATTGGTGAATATGTCGGCAGAGTATATATCAGCCTTAACAATGCACCGCAGTTTGTTATTCGTAAAACATTAAACACCGGAGAATCGACAGATGACAGAAAATAAGAAAAAAGCAGATGTTAAAGCATATGTTTTACTTCATGCGATTTTGCTGATGTATTCATTTTGTAGTGTGTTTTCGAAGCTCGCGTCATCACAGCCGCTTTTGTCGTTTTGGTTCGTTTTCTATTATGGACTAATGCTTGTAATTTTAGCGGCATATGCGTTACTTTGGCAGCAGGTACTCAAAAAAATGCCGCTTACAACCGCATTTTCAAATAAAGCAGTTGTAATAGTTTGGGGCATGATTTGGGGTGCGTTGATTTTCTCTGAAACAATCTACTGGTATATGATTGTCGGCTCGATAATCATTTTTGCCGGCGTGCTTTTGGTGGTGGCTGACAATGAGTGATCAAAACATTCGGATGCAGGTCATCTTTTCGATAATATTTTTGGTATCTGTGCTGATTTCGTCAATCTCACAGGTAATGTTAAAGACAAGCGCAAATAAAACCTATACAGAACGGATTAAAGAATATCTCAACCCTACTGTAATAATCGCCTATGGGCTGTTCTTTCTTTCGACTGTCGTAACAGTATTCGCCTATAAATATGTTCCGCTTTCATCAGGACCGATTCTTGAAAGTGCAGGATATATTTTTGTCGCAGTACTCGGCTATTTCTTTTTGCATGAGCGGTTATCCAAAAAAAAGTTAATCGGAATGGCACTGATATTAGTCGGAATTGCGCTGTTTTCGCTCGGGGGAATGATTTTTTAAAGTGAATGGGAGTATATAGATGAAGTTAAAAAACAATTTGAAAAAGTATTATTTTTCCGAAAAAATATACATATGGGAATGGATTTTGGCATCATTGATTTTGCTTTTGGTAATGGTTTCATATTGTTATGTTGACACAAGAAGCCTTACTATTTGGAGCACTAATGTTTGGGATGTAATTTTTGATGGTAAGCCGTTGGAATTTTGGTCATATACGGCACAGAATTTACATGGTGTGCCACATAAAATAATGGCCAATGATCTAATTTCGATTTTGCCCTTATCATTTTGGAATTTTCCAATTTGGATTGCTCAGCGCTTTTTCCACTATGAAATAAATCAAAACTGGATTTTGATGAATTGGTCAAAGTTGGGGTTAGTCGCTTTCCTGATTGCTACTTCATACATGGGATATAAAATATGCCTAAAACTCACGAACGACAAGCACCGTTCGATATGGGCAGCTTATTTGACATTTTCATGTTCTTTGTGCATAAACGGTGTTGCTTTTGCAGGTCAAAATGACATATTTTTTATTTTCTTTAGTGTAATCGGAATTTACTTTCTAATTGACGAAAAAAAGTGGAGATTTATAATATTCAGCGCAATTTCAATTGCAATTAAGCCGTTTTTTATATTTGTATTTTTCCCATTGGTTCTTTTGGTTGAAAAGAATATCTTGAAAATTATTGCAAATAGCTTAGGAGCCGTTTCGCTTTATGTGATAAATAAAGTTGTATTTTCAATTTTTCCTTTTTATACCGAATCATTGTCAAGCGGACCTTCACAGCGCGTACTGGTTAATATGTTCAAAATAGCATTACCCTCTTCAAAAATTCCATTTTCGATGTTCCTTTTGGGATGGTTGATAATTTGTTATTTGGCATATGTCACAATTCCAAAAGATAAACAGGAAAATAATGCTTTTGTTATCTATGTTCCTACTGCAATTTATTTGTTGCAATGTTGTCTTTCGGATATTGAACATTATAGAATGTTGATGGTTATGCCATTTTTGGCGATAATATTGATGATGAATTTTAACAAATTCAGACTAAATGCATTTATGTATGCAGTATTTCAATTTTGTGCTTGCGCGACAAATGCAATACACAGCAGATACTTTCTTGCGCCCAAATATATTAAAGGAACCATGTTCAATTTTCTGTTTGGAACGCCGGATAAAAAGTTACAATATAAAAATATTCCCAGCTTTTTATTTAAAAGCAATGAATCAATAGTAACATTTATTAAATATCCGGTTGCCGCAGCTCTGTTGTTTTCGGCATTATTGTTGGTTGTTATAAACTATCCGAGATATAAAAGACATTCCGATCTTGAACAAACCGGTTTGTTTGCAAAGTATGATCATGGCTTGCTGGTTTTAAACACAATAGTTATTTTGCCGTTTGTCATGCTTTCTTTCATGTTGTTTTTGAAATGAGGAGGATTGAAAAAATGAAAGGCATTATTCTTGCAGGTGGAAAAGGCACCCGTCTTTATCCGATGACTAAAACCGTGTCGAAACAGCTTTTGCCGGTTTACGACAAACCCTTGATATATTATCCTCTGTCAGTACTTTTACTGTCGGAGATAAATGAGATTTTGATTATCTCGACGCCACACGATACCCCAATATATAAGGAATTGCTTGGCGACGGCTCAAGGCTTGGTATATCTATTGAATATGCCGTTCAGGAAAAACCACAGGGACTTGCTCAAGCATTTATTTTGGGTGAAAAATTCATAGGAAACGATAGTGTATGTTTAATTTTGGGCGACAATGTTTTCTATGGCCAAAATTTCCCGAATATGTTGCTTAAAGCAAAACAAAAACAAAGCGGAGCAACTGTATTCGGCTATCCTGTGAAAAATCCGAAAGACTTTGGCGTTGTCGAATTTGACGAAAACGGCAAAGTGCTGTCGATCGAAGAAAAACCTGCTCAGCCAAAATCGAAATATGCTGTTCCGGGGCTGTATTTTTACGACAATAATGTAATCGAAATTGCTAAAAACATCAAACCGTCGGCAAGAGGCGAACTTGAGATTTCATCAGTAAACAGTGTCTATCTTGAAAAAGGTGAGCTTGATGTTGTATTGCTCGGTCGAGGCATGGCATGGCTTGATACAGGCACACCTGAGGGACTTTTGAAGGCTGCGGAATATGTTCAGACAATTCAATCAATGCAAGGGTTATATATCAGCTGCATTGAGGAAACTGCTTGGAGAAAAGGATACATATCAAGCGAAGAATTGTTGAAACTCGGTGAAGAACTAAAAATGACCGATTATGGCAAATATCTGATTAATCTTGCAAAAAGTAAATAATTGTAAAAAAATAAGGAGAAATAATCAATGAAAAACATTCTCGTAACAGGCGGCGCCGGATTCATCGGCTCAAATTTTGTGCATCATATGCTCAAAAATCATGATTACAACATAATCAATTTAGATGCATTGACCTATGCAGGAAATCTTGACAACTTGGCGGATGTTGAAAATGACAAACGCTATACTTTTGTAAAAGCAGATATTCGTGATCGCAAAGCAATTACAGAGGTTTTTGAAAAATATAATATTGATACGGTTGTAAATTTTGCAGCGGAATCGCATGTTGACCGTTCAATTACAGAGCCGGAAATTTTTCTTACAACCAACATAATCGGCACACAAACCCTGCTCGATGTTGCAAAGCATTTTTGGAAGGTTGATCCTGATAATAAATATTCATTTGAGTTTAGGCCCGGAGTAAAATATCTTCAGGTATCTACCGATGAAGTATATGGCGCACTTGGTAAGACAGGTATGTTTACCGAAACAACCCCATTGTCACCTAACAGTCCATATTCTGCGTCAAAAGCCAGCGCAGACATGGTCGTTCGTGCGTATCATGAAACCTTTGGAATGCCGATTAACATCACAAGATGCTCAAATAACTACGGACCATTCCAGTTTCCTGAAAAGTTGATTCCTCTCATGATCAATAACTGCAAAGCAGACAAATCACTTCCGGTTTATGGTGACGGAATGCAGATCAGAGATTGGCTTCATGTTTCGGATCATTGCAGCGCAATTGATACGGTGCTTCATAAGGGAGAAAACGGCGAGGTTTATAATATAGGCGGAAACAACGAAAAGGCTAATATCCAAATTGTTAAACTGATCATCTCGGCACTCGGCAAAAGTGAGGATCTTATTAAATATGTTAAAGATCGTCCGGGTCATGACCGCAGATATGCAATCGATAATACAAAAATTACAACCAAACTCGGTTGGGCTCCGAAATATACATTCGAACAGGGGATAGCGGAAACAATCGAATGGTATCTTGCCAATGAAGCGTGGATGAATAAAATTACATCCGGAGAATATACAAAATATTACGAACAAATGTATAAAAAAGCATAATAATAAAAGATGCAATCTTAAGCAAAGGTTGCATCTTTTTTGTGTTTATATGCATTTGTATTTTGTGCGTATGATGCCGACGCACCCTACGGTTGTTAAATAAATTGTTGTATATTTAGAAGTAGCGTGTATTTTGTTCTCTATATCGTAATAAAAAATTCTCATAAATAAAGCTTTTTGAAAGGGGGTTCGGGGGATGTCCTTTTTCACGAAAAAGGCATCCCCCGATAATTTTTAATAATATCTAATTTTAATGTGCTCATGCCGCACGGGCACGCCATTTCTCATGCAAGAAATGGCGGAAAGTGCATTTAAGGGCTGCGCCCTTAAAAATCCCGAGGGGGATTTCGATTCCCCCTGTACGATAACGGAATTTTACAAATGTGCAAACCGTCGTGCTGATGAAAGGCACGACAAGATATGTGAATAAGGTGAGTATGATTGCTGTTATCGTACACCCCCAAACGAGTTTTTGTTCCGAAAGTGAGATTATGAGGATAAAAATATCAGAACAAAAACGGTTGTAGATAGATTTAGAGGTGAGTTTTTTGTTCGTCCTATTATAATAAAAATCCTCATAAATAAAGTTTTTTGAAAGGGGTGTGGGGGAAACTTTTTTACAAAAAAGTTTCCCCCACATAAACATAAAAATATATATTCAAAAAATAAACCAATCAATGTCCGTGCGGAACGACATCGAGCATATCCTTTTCGACGACAAGATCAGCGTGCAGAAGATCGATAAATACGATAAGCAAAAGCACCAGCGCTCCCCAAATTGCCTTGCTTTTAAAATACATACACAATAATGCCGATGCAATTCCGCCGCCTGTGAATGTTCCGAGCATTAGAAGATGCATTAAAAATTTGCCCTTTGCAACTTTATCATGCCCTCTCAGCCACTTCACAAGATTAACGCCGGTCTGGCGCAGATGGTTCGTGCAAAATGTCGTTGCCATCGGAATCTTGTTTGCCTGACGGAAGGTGTTAAACTGCATTGCCGTAACGAAGTTGATTGAAATTTGACAAATCTGATATGGAGCGTCGTCGGGAATGAATCCGAGAATGAAAATTACAATCATCTCGAATGCTACGAAAAATGTATCCCAACGCAAAATATTCAGCTTGTTAACGTGCTTCGGCAGAAATTCCGAAATCATTGTTCCGAGCAAATATGCCGTAATCGGAATCAAATAATAGAGCGCCTTTGACCAGTTGAATGTACCTATCTGCATTGCAAGCAACACGAAATTCGCCGTCTGTGCATTGCAAAACACGCCGCCTTTGAGCGTATATGTATATGCCCCCAAAAAGCCGCCGACCGCCATCATCATTGCGAATGTCCACAGCTTTTCGCATTCGAGCAGTTCTTCTTCAACCTTGACCAATATTTTCTTTCTCATGAAATTCACCTGTTATTATATGTTTAAATATAATTTTATCATCTTAGAAAAAGTTTGTCAAGTAAGGTGAATTTGCTTGCGATTTGCTATAATTTGGTGTATAATATAGCCATCGATAAAGACCGAATTACCAAATAATCGGAGGGATTTTTTTGAAAAAGTTATTATGCATTCTAATCGGCACGGCGCTTCTGATTTCATCGTTTGCGATTTCTGCCGTGGCTGAAAACGATCAACAATATCAGCCCAAATCAAACCAAATTTGCGATGTCAACGGCGACGGTTCGCTGAACATGAAGGATGTTTTGGTGCTCAGAAAATTCATGGCTGGATACAACATTAAAACTATATATGAAAACAGCGATTTAAACGGCGACTGCATCATTAACACAAAGGATCTTTTGTTAATGAGAAAAGCACTTGCGGGAATGAATGTGCAGCTTAGCGACCCGTTTTCAGCACCCTCAAAGGACATTTCCGATTCGATTGAAGATATGGGAATAATGTATAGCGGTGAGTGGGGCGACTATGACTATAACAAAATTCTTGCCAGAAACCCGTTTGACATGGCGTCCTATAACGGCAGAGTCTATTTTTCATGCGGCAATTATGACAGCAATGAAGGTCCGATCACTTTGCAATATTTAACACGCACCTCAAGCAGAGCAATGAAGTCAAGCGGCTCGCTTCAGACCGAGCAGATAAATAAATTTTATAAATTCGACGATTCGCTTTTTGCACTTGCAATCGACCCGATCGCTTGGCTTATTGGACAATATTATGTTATAAGCGGCGGTAATAACAGATGGAAAACGAGAAATGTTTTTACAAACAACATCCATTGCTATGACATGGCAAAGCATAACGGAAAATATTTCTTTGCAGGCTCAAACGATAAAACAATGATTTCGGAAGAGTGGGGCGACGAAAGAGAACATTCGGTCGGCGTTGTCTTTTCCTATGATCCCGTAAAGGATGAAAAGTTCAGCAATGCGTCGAGCTATTATACCACCGTTCCGTTTATCGACAAAAATGGAGACGAAATCAAATATACATCAACAGGCGTTCCGAGAGTATATGAGCTTGTCGAATTCAAAGGCACGCTCTATGCATATTATTATGACTATGTTTATGATGCTTTCGGCAAGGAATATCCCGAATTTTATCCGACGGACAAAGACCCAAGCGGAATGTATGAATATAACGACGAGCTGAACAGATTCGAATATCGCGCCGACCTCACGATCAAACAGGCATTTGACGGCGAGGGCTTTCGAAAAGACGGCGAAGCGGTCATGAGAGATTTTGAGTGGGATGATAATTATGTCGTTGTAAACGGCAAAATTTTTCTCACAAAAGACCTCAAAACATGGCAGACGGCTGATGTTAAGGGTTATGATGATTATGTGTTCACCGATGTTTTGGCAATCGGCGAAAAGCTCTGCTTTTCGGCATATAAGCAAAATTCCGACGGCAGCTACACAAATGTTGTCCTTGAAAGCGATGATTTAGTTAGTTTCCGTGAATTGTTCAGATTTAACACAAAAAGCTGGGTCCGCAGCTTTGAATATTGCGACGGCGCATTTTTCTTCGGAGTAGGCACATCAAATTCAAAAGCAAAAGAGGGTGCAGAGGAAAGCAAAGAATGCGGCAGAGCATATCGCTATTGCTATTATAATTGATTAAATTCAAAGGGAAATGCGGTTGCGTTTCCCTTTATTTTTTGTAAAATTTCGAAAATGCCGATACATATTTTTTATATTGCTAAATTTGACTTGAACAGACCAAAGTAAATGTGATAAAATATAAATAATGCAAAGATGGGTAAATCCTTTTATTTTAAACAGAATATTACAGCTTGTCGGTGATAACAATATTACAGATAAACGGTATTTTGAAAAAATGAAAGGAACGAATGGCAAAATGGCGTCAATCAGCTTTAAAAATGTCAGCAAATCATATGGAGAAACGACCGTGATCCCCGATCTTTGCTTGGACATTAAGGATAAAGAATTTATTATTTTGGTAGGCCCGTCAGGCTGCGGAAAATCGACAACGCTGAGAATGATTGCGGGACTTGAAGAGGTGTCCGGCGGTGAACTTTATATCGGTGACAGGCTTGTAAACGATGTTGCACCGAAAGACCGTGACATTGCAATGGTTTTTCAAAGCTATGCACTTTATCCGCATATGAGCGTGTATAAAAATATGGCGTTTGCGCTTAAACTTCAAAAGGTGCCCAAAGCGGAGATTGACCGCAAGGTGAAAGAAGCAGCAAGAGTGCTTGAGATCGAGCAATATTTAAACCGCAAACCGAAAGCACTGTCCGGCGGACAGCGGCAAAGAGTGGCGCTCGGGCGTGCAATGGTGCGTGACCCTGCGGTATTTTTGTTAGATGAACCGCTGTCAAACCTTGACGCAAAGCTGAGGGGAGAAATGCGTTCGCAAATCGCACGGCTCCACAATCGATTGCAAACTACCTTTGTTTATGTGACGCATGACCAAACCGAGGCAATGACGATGGCTGACAGAATCGTTGTAATGAAAGACGGCGTGATAAATCAGGTTGACACACCCGAAAATCTCTATCGTCACCCTAATAATATGTTCGTCGCAGGCTTCATCGGCACGCCGCCGATGAACTTCATAGATGCGGTTCTTTGCAATAAAAACGGCAAAATGGCCCTCGATTTTGATAAATATTCGGTGGTTCTTCCGAAAAGAATTCAAAATGACAAACGGCTCATGCCATATATAGATAAAACTGTGGTATATGGGTTCAGACCGGAGTATTTGCACATTGAAATGCAATATAAAGACGAAAAGTGCTCTAATATATTGCAAATCGAAGCGGAAATTGCCGAAATGATGGGCTCGGAAATATATTTATACGGCAATGTCGGCGAGCGCCGAATCATTGCAAAAGTACCCTCAACCGAGAAAATCAAGAGCGGCGACAATGTTTTGCTGTATCTTGACACAAACCTTGTGCATATATTTGACAAGGACACAGGCAAGCTGATAATCGACTGAAAAGGTGGTTAAATAATGAAAAGAGCAAGCGGAGTTTTGATGCACATAGCGTCATTGCCCGGCAAATACGGAATCGGCACAATGGGCAAGGCGGCATATGATTTTGTAGATTGGCTCAAAAGCGCCGGTCAGAAATATTGGCAGATATTGCCGATATGCCCGACAAGCTATGGCGATTCGCCCTATCAGAGCTTTTCGACCTATGCCGGCAATCCCTATTTTATCGATTTCGATATCTTGCGTCATGACGGCTATTTGATTGAGTCCGATTATTCAACGCTTGATTTCGGCGACGATGAAAACAAAATCGACTATGAGCTTTTGTATAAAAATCGCAAAATCGTATTTTTGAGGGCGATGGAGCGGTTCGTTCGCAATACCCCCGATGATTTTCGTCGGTTTTGCGTTGAAAATGCTCATTGGCTTGATGATTATGCGCTGTTTATGGCAATCAAGGACGCACACGACGGCTTGGAATTTTCAAAATGGGAAGACAACATTCGCACCCGTGAAAAGGGCGCAGTCGAGATGTGGCGGGTCAAGTGCTCAAAATCCGTCATGTATTATAAAGTCGAGCAGTATTTTTTTCATAAACAATGGTTTGCACTCAAAAAATATGCCAATAAAAACGGCATTGAGATAATCGGCGACATTCCGATATATGTTGCGGCAGACAGTGCGGACGTGTGGGCAAATCCACGGCAATTTGTGCTGGACGGTGACTTGAAGCCGACAGAAGTCGCAGGCTGTCCGCCCGACGCATTTTCCGATGACGGTCAGCTTTGGGGTAATCCTGTTTATGATTGGAAATATATGCGGAAAACAAAATATCGCTGGTGGATTGACAGGTTAAAGGCAAGCTTTCAGCTCTACGACATCGTCCGAATTGACCATTTCAGAGGCTTTGATTCATATTATTGCATTAAAGCGGGCGCAAAAACCGCAAAAGACGGCGTTTGGAGATATGGTCCGGGAATGCACTTTTGGAACAGAGTCGGTCGGGAGATAAACCCAAAAAGCGAATTGCCCGTAATTGCGGAGGATCTTGGATTTTTGACCGATTCAGTAAGAGAATTATTGCATTCCAGCGGATTTCCCGGAATGAAGGTTTTGCAGTTTGCTTTTGATGAAAGCGGAGAAAGCGACTATCTTCCGTTTCGATATGATAAGAACTGCGTGGTATATACGGGAACGCATGATAATGACACGATTTTAGGCTGGTGCGAAAACGCACCCGACGGCGACCTTGAATTTGCCAAAGAATATCTCGGAGCCGACGACATATCGGAAATTCCCAAAAAAATGATGAAAGCCGCAATCGCCAGCACCGCCGATACCTGCATTTTGACAATGCAGGATCTGCTCGGTCTTTCGAGCAGTGCGAGAATGAACATTCCCTCAACTCTCGGCGGAAATTGGCAGTGGAGAGCGGTTGACGGTCAAATCGATGATAATATCGCAAAACGGCTGAAAAAATGCTGCATGATTTACGGCAGAACCGAAAAAGACAAGACAGAAGCAAACGAAATTACAGCGGAGGAAAATGATAAATGAGCGAGATAAAAAGAAATATCGAACTGTTTGCAAAAGCCGAATATCATAAATCGGTAGATGAGCTGAATGCGGTCGAACTGCACGAGGCGGTTTCAAAGGCGGTCATGGCGTCGATTGCAAAAGCATGGGACAAGTCGGAAAAGTCGCATAACGAAAAGCGACGGGCTTATTATCTTTCGGCTGAATTTTTGGTAGGCAGGGCTATTTATAATAACCTTATGTGCACAGGGCTTTATGATGAAGTCAAAGACATTCTCAAAAACGACGGCTCGGACATTGACAAAATGGAAGAGATTGAGGACGCGGCGCTCGGAAACGGCGGACTCGGCCGTCTTGCGGCTTGCTTTTTGGACAGTGCCGCAACACTCGGACTTCCGCTTGACGGCTATGGCATTCGCTATAAATTCGGTTTGTTTAAGCAATATTTTGAAAACGGATTTCAGCGTGAGGCGGTTGACGATTGGTCACGCTATGGCGATCCGTGGTCGATAAGACGAGATGAGGACACCGTCACGGTTCATTTTGCCGACGGCGATGTTCGTGCCGTGCCCTATGATATGCCGATAATCGGCTATGGCGCAAAGCATATATCAACGCTCAGACTTTGGCAGGCAGAGCCGACACAGCAGTTTGATTTTGACCTTTTCAACGAACAGAAATATGATAAATCGGTTGTGAAAAAGAATCGTGCCGAGGATATTTCGAGAGTGCTTTACCCGAACGATTCCGACCTGTCAGGCAAAATTTTGCGGCTCAAACAGCAATATTTCTTCTCATCGGCGTCGCTTCAGGACATCATTCGCCGTTATAAGCAAATCCACGGCGACGATTACAGCGAATTTGCGGACAGCGTCACAATTCAGCTAAACGACACTCATCCTGTAATCTCAATTCCCGAACTCATCAGATTGCTGATGAATGATTGCGTTGATTTTGACGCGGCGCTTGAAATTGCAAAGCGTGTGTTTAACTACACAAACCACACCATAATGCAAGAGGCGCTTGAAAAGTGGGATATGAAAATCGTCCGCAGAATATCACCCGAAATTGCGAAAATAATCGTAAAAATCAATGCAAAATTCAAAGCTGAGCTCAAAAAAGCAGGCGTTGACGAGCAAAAACTGCCCGAACTTATGATCATTCAAAACAACACCGTTCACATGGCATATCTCGCTTGCTTCTGTTCTTCATATATCAACGGCGTTGCACAGATTCATACCGAAATTTTGAAGGACAGCGTGCTAAAATGCTGGTATGAGCTTTATCCGCAAAAATTCCAAAACAAAACCAACGGAATCACTCAGCGGCGTTGGTTCAAGCTTTGCAACCCGAAGCTGTCGGATATGATCACAAGACTGCTCGGAGATGAAAAATGGGTCACCGATTTGTGCAAGCTCAAGGAGCTTGAAAAATATGCCGACGACAAGGCGATTTTGGACGAATTTATCGACATCAAACAGCAAAACAAGCAAACGCTTTGCGACTATATGAAGCTGCATGATGACATATCGTTTGATACCGATTGGATCGTCGATTCGCAGATCAAGCGACTTCATGAATATAAACGCCAGCTTCTGAATATTTTGTGCATTCTTGAGCTTTATTTTGAGATAAAAGAAGGCTCGCTTACCGAATTTACCCCGACGGTGTTCGTATTCGGCGCAAAATCTGCACCAGGATATTTCAGGGCAAAGGGAATAATCAAATTCATCAACGAAGTGGCAAAGCTTGTTGATAATGACGAGCAGGTAAGTAAATTTATCAAGATAATTTTTGTGTCCGATTACAATGTGTCTTATGCCGAAAAAATTATCGCCGCAACGAATGTTTCGGAGCAGGTTTCAACAGCAGGCACAGAGGCAAGCGGCACGGGCAACATGAAGTTCATGCTCAACGGCGCTGTCACACTCGGCACCTTTGACGGCGCAAATATTGAAATTGTGAACGAAGCGGGCGAAGAGAATAACTATGTTTTCGGTGCAAGAGTCGAGGACATCGAGCGTGTAAGCGACAGCTATGATCCGAATGATTATTATAATCGTGACCGCAAAATCAAGAGATGCCTTGATACGCTAATTGACGGAACATTTGACGACGGCGGCACGGGAATGTTCAAAGAGCTTTATGACGCAATTTTAAAGGGAGCGTCATGGCACAAGCCCGACCATTATTATCTGCTTCTTGATTTTGAAGATTTCATGGACAAAAAGCTGAAATGCAACCGTGATTATAAGGATAAATATGCTTTTGCAAAGAAAGAATGGCTCAATATGTGCAATGCCGGAAAGTTCTCGTCCGACCGCACGATCCGTGAATATGCAAAGGACATTTGGAAAATAAAATAGTTTTATACGGCGCTCGGTTTTTCCATAAATTCGGGCGCTCGATTTTTAAAAATCATATTGCTTGACAAAACAAAAATAGTGTGATACCATAAGATAAACGATAATCATTATCGTTTATATTTTTTAAAAAACAGGACAAAATAAAATTGAAAGGATGATTTATTATGTCAGTAATAAAATTAACAAATGAAGATTTTGAAAAAACAGTATTAAATTCGGACAAACCCGTGTTAATAGATTTCTTTGCAACATGGTGCGGTCCGTGCCAAATGGTGTCGCCGCTTGTTGATGAAATCGCAGATGAGCGAGATGATGTTATGGTTTGCAAGGTCGATGTTGACGAGGCTCGTGAGCTTGCGACAAAATTTAATGTAATGAGCATTCCGACATTGATCGTAATGAAAAACGGTGAAATAACCGCAACGCAGGTCGGCGCATTGTCAAAAGAGGGCATTTTGGAGCTGCTCGATAAATAAAACCGATAATCGTAACCGATAACCCCACAATTTATGCCGCAAAAGAGTTTTTTTGATCACCTTTGCGGCATATTTTTCCGAAATAAATAAAAAAGACAGACCGAAAAACAGTCTGTCTTTTTGCCTTGTGAAATTATAATCAGTCGTCTGAGTAATCCGAATCGGTTGCCGGCGCCATTCGCTTATCCTTGAACAACAGCGAAATACACCAAATAGCGGCAAGCGCAACTACAACATAGATGATTCGGCTCAAAATCGAATCCGATCCGCCGAACAGCCATGCCACAACATCAAACTGGAAAAGTCCGATGCTGCCCCAGTTAAGACCGCCGATAATTGCAAGTACAAGTGCTATGTTATCAAGCATGATACAACTTCCTTTCGTTGGATTTGTTATTATTATGACTGAAAAAGGCGTTGTTTATTCATAAACCGTTCAAATAGGGCAAGAATATGAATGTAATAATTTGATTTTGGAGCGGATTTTTAGAAAATGGCAAAGCGATTTGTTGCGCTGTATTTATCTGTGGTTGTAATGTTCTCGGCGGTTGTTTGCAGATTGTGTTATTTGATGACGGAAAATGCGGAAGCTGTGACAAGGCTCTCAAGCCGCTATGAGCTTGTTATCGGTCAAAACCGAGGCGTAATTTATGATTGCAGCGGCAGGCGGCTTACAAATGAACAAACGGAATATTATGCCGCTGTTCCGACGGATTATGAATATATATCAGAACTGTCAAAAACAGCGATCAGCGAATCACAGCGCAGTGATTTTTCAAAGGGATTGCCTGTCGCAATAAGGGTTGACAGCGGATTTAATTCGGATAAAATCGTAACCGTCAGCGTCAAAAAACGATATTCTTCATCAACGCTTGCTACTCACATAATCGGGTATCTTGATTCGGAAAAAATGGGAGTAAGCGGAATTGAACAAGCATATGACGACATATTATCAGGTGAGGACATCACCGTTTCGTTTGTCAAAAACGCAAAGGGCAAGATTTTATGCGGAATCACACCGACGGTTAACATTCCTCAAAATAAAGGTGCGGTTACTTTGACGATTGACAAAAACATTCAGCAAATTACGGAGAGCGCCGCAAAAAAATATCTCACGTCGGGCGCTGTCGTGGTGCTTGATAATAGTTCGGGGAAAATTCGGGCGATTTGTTCACTGCCGTCGATCTCACCGCTTGATATTGCAAAAAGCCTTGACGATGAGGCAAAGCCTTTTGTAAATCGGGCGCTGTCGGCATATAATATCGGCTCGGTATTTAAGCTGTGCATTGCCTCTGCCGCCACAGAGTCGGGCAAAACGATAACGCATAAATGCACAGGCTCGGTCAGAGTCGGCAACATTGATTTCGGCTGTTTGAAAAGCCACGGAGAGATGAATCTTGAAACCGCAACGGCATATTCCTGCAATTCCTATTTTATCAAGCTCGGCGAAATGTGCGGTGCCGACAGCTGTTTTCGAATGGCAAAGCTGATGGGATTCGGTGCTGAAAATAAGCTGTGTAGCGGCATAACATCTGCCGGGGGCTCGCTTAATGACATTAATGATTTGCGGCGCAATCCGGCGGCTTTGGCGAATTTTTCATTCGGGCAGGGGCAGGTCATGACAACGCCGCTTCAGGTAGCTTCAATGATAGCGTGCATTGCAAACGGCGGCAAAAGATATGAGCCGACGCTGGTTGAAAGCGTGACGGATAAGAAAGGGAATGTAACAAAAACGGCGAAAAAGGCACCAACTGTTGTAATGAGCAAAAAAAGTGCCGACACGGTTAAATCATGCATGAAAGCGACAATGACCTACGGCACGGGCAAAAGCGCCGCACCGAAAGGCGGCACATACGGCGGCAAAACCGCAACGGCTCAAACGGCAAGATATGACAAAAACGGTAAGGAGTATCTTCAGGCATGGTTTGCGGGTTTTGTTGAATATAAAAATAAAAGCTGTTCAATCGTCGTGCTTGCTGAAAACGGAGTGAGCGGCGGAGTTTCGGCAGGTCCTGTTTTTAAGGAAATAGCGGATAAGATATTTTAACATTAATTTAGATTTGGGTTGCTATTTTGAAAATTATATGTTAAAATTATTACAATATCGAAAATAATTATTATGGAAAGAGATAAGAAGAGTGAGAAAGCATTTTTTCGGGAACTTTATTTCAATAGCAATCTCGGCGGTTTGCGTCTGCCTTTGCGCCGTGATGTTGTTCCAGTTTAAAGGCGTAAAGGATGCATATGAATCGATGCATTCCGAATGGTTTGCAAATTCTGAAAAGCAGCAAAAAGAGATAGACGATAATTATGCCGCAATTAACGCTGCCGGCAAACAGATCTATTCTCAAAATAAATCTGTCGAGCAGCTCAAAACGCAGCTCGAGAGCGCTAAAACCGAGCTTAATGGCAAAACGGATTATGACGACCGCAAAATCGTCTATTTGACATTTGACGACGGTCCGTCGGTTAATACGCCGAAATTGCTTAAAATTTTGAAAAAATATAATGTCAAGGCGACATTTTTTGTAATCGGTAAAAATAAAACGGAATATATGAAAGATATCGTAAAAGAGGGACATACTATTGCGCTTCATTCATATACCCACGATTACGAGTATATTTATAAAAGCGATTCAAACTATTATTCCGACCTTGAAAAGCTCCATGAGCTTGTAAAAAAGGAAACAGGCGTTGATACACGAATAATCCGATTCCCGGGCGGCTCGAGCAACACAATCAGCATAAGCTATTGTAAAGGGATCATGAGCAGAATCACAAAGGGCGTTGAGTCAAAAGGATATGTATATTTCGATTGGAACTGCGATTCGTCAGACGCCGACGGAAACAACATTGCGGCGGATAAACTTGTGTCGCATACCTTGTCGGACGCAGGCCGTCAAAAGCATTTGAACATATTGATGCACGACACAGGTTCGGAAAAGAGGACGACCGTTGAGGCGCTCCCGAGAATAATCGAAAGCTTTAAGGCAAAGGGTTATTCTTTTGAAAAGCTCACCGTTGACACACCGGCAGTTCACCACGGAATCAATAACTGAATATTTTTGTCTTGACAACAGCCGCAGAGTATTATATAATATCATATGCGGCTGTTATTTTAAACCGCGAAATAAATATATGCAGACGTATCGAAGTGGTCATAACGGGGCGCACTCGAAATGCGTTTGCCCTAACGGGCACGAGAGTTCGAATCTCTCCGTCTGCGCCAAAAGCCTATCATTTGTTGATAGGCTTTTTTATGTTCATTTTTTGCAGATGTGTTTCATTAATCCGATCTGCCGGGCAAAACTCTGATTGACATTGTTGTCGGGTGAATTGTGAAAGGTGTCATTCATCACGGCAAGCAAAATCTTCGTCGGTGCATTATTTTTAGATGTCACAAAATCAGTCAGCAATGCCAAAATTGAGGTGCAGATATTCAGAGCGACAGTTGTTTTGCTCTGAATGCGGTTAAAATACATAAACCGATGCATTTAAAATGAAAAAGCCGACATGAGCGGATTATAAATTCCGAAAAGCGGTACAGCGCTTTGGTTTTCGGCGAAATAACGGAGCCGCAAGCCGAGCAAAATGTGCTTGAAATGTCAATATGTTTATGTTACAATTAAAAACAACTTAATATTGGGCAAAGTAGTCGAAAGACTATGACGCAAAGCTTTAGTGATTGATGCTTTGCACTACGATTGACCGGCTGCAAAAAATGCGATTTTTTCTATTTTTTTGCGGCTTTTTCATACGAATATTTCTATTATTTTTTTGCTATTTTATTGAATGACGGCGGTAATGATAATCCGGTGAGAAACACGGCTTGATGAAAACAGGAGGGTAAATGAAAAAATATATCAGATTCTTGTCTTTGATTTTGGCGTTTATAATGATTTTGCAGTTTTCGGGCTGTAAAAATGACGGTGCAGGGGAAAATAAGAATTCTACCACGGCAAACGACACGCTAAAAGGCTATGATGTTCCGAAATACAGCGTAAAATCCGTTTCAAAAACGCTAATATCCCACGGCAATGTCGAGATGAGCTATTTTGCGGATAAGGACTCAAAGCTGCTTTATAAGCTCGGTGATGATAACATGACAAGCATATATATCGCAGGCGTGAACATGGGACTTTCATCGGGCACGACCGATCTTGATGTCGGTGACATTTCATATGACACTTACACAACATGGCTTGAGCAAATCGGTGAGATGAACGCAAATACCGTGCGTGTGTTTTCAATCATGCCGCCGCAGTTTTACAAAGCACTCTATGATTATAACCAAAAGCAAGACAAAACGCTTTATCTGATTCAGGGCATTTGGTTTAATGAGAATTATATGTATGAACCGGGTGATTGTTTTGATAAAGACGGCGTTGTTTTGGGCGATTTTGAGCGCAGAATCAAAAATACGGTTGATATAATTCATGGAAACGGCAGTGAGATAAGCTATTCGGACAAAGACAGTGAAAAATATGTCTATGACCTCTCAAACTGCACTTTGGGTTACATCTTGGGGCTTGAGTGGAATAATGAATTTGTGGAAAACAGCAATTCTCACTCTGACATTGCGTCATTTTCGGGAGAATATCTCACAACCGCAAAGGGTGCAAAGCCGTTTGAAGCATTTCTTGCACGAGTCGGAAACACATTGATTACGCACGAAACTTCAAATTATAATTATCAAACCCCGATTGCGTTTTTGAACTGGTCAACAAACGACACGCTCAGTCACCCGAACGAGCCTGATTCATATGAGGACAGCGTTGAGGTGAATACCGAAAATATCATACCGAAAACAGGCTATTATGCAGGGCTTTTTGCGGCGGTCGATGTCTATCCCTATTACCCGAAAAGCATTGACTACGATACAAAATATAACGAATATCGTGATGAGCTGACGGGTAAACAAAACAACTACAAAGCGTATATCGAGGATTTGAAAACGCAATATTCCGTGCCGCTGCTTATCGCCGAATTCGGCGTTTCAACATCACGAGGCTGTGCGGCAGAGAGCGTTTTGGGATATAACCAGGGCGGCAACACCGAGGAGCAGCAGGGGCTTTATGACAGCAAAATGATTGTCGATATTGCAAGTGCGGGGTGTGCGGGCGGACTGATCTTTTCATGGCAGGACGAGTGGTTTAAGCAGATTTGGAACACCTACCGATATTCCGACTGTGAGCCGAAACAGCGCACACCGAATAAGATGTGCCCCGAACAAAATTACGGCATTTTGAGCGTTGAACCTGGCGACAATTTGATTTGTCTTGTTGACGGCAAGGCGGACGAATGGGCGGCAGAGGATGTTTTGATTGACAATTCCGACTATTCGCTGAGCGCAAAGTATGACGAGGGTTATCTTTACGGATATGTTAATTTAAAAAGCGGAAAATTCGGTGACAATAAAATCGTCATTCCTGTTTCGACCGTCGGCGTCGGAAGCAATATGTCAAAAGCGTTTGGCTTAAAATTTAACACGAAAGCCGATTCTGTAATTGTAATCAGCGGCGCAACCGATTCATATGTCGCAAATGATGAATATTACGACTACAACAGGTTCAGGTTCTATCCAGAAGAGAAAAAGACAGAAAATTCGGGCAATTATAACATTGTGACGCAGTTTGTGCATGATGAGCTCACGCTCCCCGAAACAAACCGGACCGTCGAGCGAAAAAGCAACGAGGTCGGTCGGTTGAATTTCGGAATAAGCGACCCGAATGATGATAATTATAATTCGCAGAGCGACTTTTATGCAAAGAATAATGTAATTGAGTTCAGAATACCGTGGTATATGCTCGGCGTTTTGAATATCTCAAAAGGTGTTGCTTTGAATAGTTTTAATAA
>CAKRRH010000021.1 GCA_934394855.1 uncultured Eubacteriales bacterium | reverse complement strand
AGCTTTACTGCAGAAAAAGATTATTCCGATGGATATCTTGTTGTTTGGTTCAACGGTGAACACGGCAAATATCATCGTCTTGCTTTTTACAGCGCATCGCTCGATGAAATTCCCATTAAGACTTGGGATTTCAGCACGCTGAAGTCATCCGATTCCAGTGAAACGGGAGAGAACATTAAAACCATCACCAATGCCGACGGAACGATTCTTTCCAAAAATCCGAACAGCGGTACTATCGGTGGTTTCTGGATCGACAACAACGCGATAATTGCAAGCGGACAAGATCCGAAAGCGCTTGTAAGACTGAATCTCAAGCTTTCCGACAACCTTGTAAAAGGCAAGAAATACAAATTCAACCTCGGCGTCTATACGGCAACCGGTACAGGCTGGCTGGATCGCAATCAGATAAGACTGTTCTATGCTCCGTCCGCGCTGACTTATCCCGAGGCTTGCCAGTTCAACACAACTGACTGGACCGATAAAATTCCCGACAGTGCCGAATTGCTTTGCAAGCTGAGCTATGTCAAAAACATTCCGACCGAGACTGACAACGTAATCGAAATGAGCTTTACTGCAGAAAAAGATTATTCCGACGGATATCTTATTGTTTGGTTCAACGGTTCATACGGCAAATATCATCGCTTCGCTTTTTACAGCGCATCGCTTAATGACGTAACTCCGACAGCTGTATTTATGAACGGAGATACGGTTGTTGATACACTTGCATATGCAAAAATCGCTGCGCCGACAGCGCCTGATATGGGCGACTTTGCCTTTATCGGTTGGACTGCCGATAATAATAAGGTTTATGATGCCGCCGACGTAATTGAAATTGAAAACGATACCGTATTTCACGCGGTAGGCATAAAGATGAACACTCTTGATGAGGCGTCAATTCGCTGGTCGGGCACCGATGCAAAACGAGGCTTGAGATTCTATACTGAGGTCATTTTTAACGATGACGCTTATCACGGATGTGTTTCACCGGCTAAAGTGGGCGCTAAAATAAAAATGAAAGACGGCGCTAAAGTTACAGATGTTGCTAACAGCCTTGATGGAGGCAACAATCAATGGAACGGCAGCGACGGCAACGGGAAATACTGGTTTTATTCATCGCTGACAGAGTTCGCAACAGAATTCGGTCAGGAACAGCTGAATACGGTATTTCAGGCTAACGGCTATGCAACTGTTATATATGCAGACGGCAACGAAAAGACGGTTGAAGCCGGATACAATGAAGGGCGAGCCATGACAGCTGTAGCTCAGCAGGTGTTAAATAATAGCGCAGATCTCACAAAACAGCAGATTATGCTTCTCACCGAGCTTTACGGTGCTGTTATCAAATAGAAATTTGCAGTTTGATTTATTTCAGAAAGGAGATCTTTTCAATGAAGGAAAAATACATGAAACCGAGCATTGAAATTACAGTGTTTGAATCCGTAGATATCATTTGCACAAGCGCTGAAATTGCAGATCCTGATTTTGCGCCGGATGTTGATATGGGCAGCGCATATCATTCGGTAGATGTTTTTAAGTAAAGTTAAAATATGTTTTAATAATAATTTACAGAAAGGATTCTTGATATGAAGAAAAACAATTTTTCAAAAATTGTTGCATTGGTAGTGGCAATAGCATTTGTTATAACTGCAATTGCCGTGCCGATGACATTTTCAGCGGCTGCCGAACAAAAAATTAAACAGTCTTGGGATTTCAGCACGCTGAAGTCATCCGATTCCAGTGAAACGGGAGAGAACATTAAAACCATCACCAATGCCGACGGAACGATTCTTTCCAAAAATCCGAACAGCGGTACTATCGGTGGTTTCTGGATCGACAACAACGCGATAATTGCAAGCGGACAAGATCCGAAAGCGCTTGTAAGACTGAATCTCAAGCTTTCAGACAACCTTGTAAAAGGCAGGAAATACAAATTCAACCTCGGCGTCTATACGGCATTCGGCTCAGGTTGGCCCGATGCCAGCCAGATAAGACTGTTTTATGCTCCGTCCGCGCTGACTTATCCCGAGGCTTGCCAGTTCAACACAGACTGGACCGATAAAATTCCCGACAGTGCCGAATTGCTTTGCAAGCTGAGCTATGCCAAAAACATTCCGACCGAGACTGACAACGTAATCGAAATGAGCTTTACTGCAGAAAAAGATTATTCCGATGGATATCTTGTTGTTTGGTTCAACGGTGAACACGGCAAATATCATCGCTTTGCTTTTAACAGCGCCGATCTTTATGAAACCGTTGTCGAGCCGACAACCACCGAGCCTACGACTGTAGAGCCGACAACTGCCGAACCCACAACTGCTGAGCCGACAACCGCCGAGCCTACGACCGTAGAGCCGACAACTGCCGAACCTACGACTGCTGAGCCGACAACCGCCGAACCTACCACCGCTGAGCCGACAGACCCGAACGCATTGCAAACTTGGAGAATCGGTTCATTTAACAAGGCGTACGAAGGAACAGGAAAATCGCCTGAATCTAATATCATCGACCCAAATAATGTAGTCGAAAACGATAACGGTACAGTTGTATTTTCCGGCTCATATAAAAACGGCTGGCATCGTTTACAGGACGGTATGCTTACAATTACGGTATACGGCGGAGACAGTAAAGCTAAAATGCGAGTAAATTATAAGCTTGCAAACGATTTGAAAGCAGGAAAGACTTATAGATTTACCGTTGAGGCTATCTCGGACTTCGGCTGGCTCGACTACTCGCGCATTAACTTGTATTATTGTGATAAGCCGCTTGTAATTGAGAGCAATGATGTCGATGACGTTAATCTTGACAATTTCGATGAAGAGCTTCTTGCCTCATATGATATTTCAAAAACAATTAAAAAGCTTCCTTCAAGCGGAACAATTGATATTGATTTCACCGCAGCAAAGGATTATGCCGCCGGCGGATACATTACCCTTTGGTTTGACGGTGCATATCAGGCTGCCGGAACATATCAGGTAGGCGGAGCAAAATTGTTAAACTCGGAGCAGCCGACAACCGCTGAGCCGACAACCGCTGAGCCGACAACTGCTGAGCCGACAACTGCTGAGCCGACAACTGCCGAGCCGACAACCGCTGAACCTACTACTGCTGAACCTACTACAGCAGAGCCTACCACCGCCGAGCCGACAACTGCCGAACCTACTACAGCCGGGCCGGTTATGGACGATACTACGACAGCTCAGCACGATGTAGATGAACCGACGTCGGAAGATCCGGTCGACGACGAACCCACCGCATCAGCGGTTGAAACCCCTTCAAACATGAAAGGTTTGGGCGGTGGCCCAAATACCGGTGCAGCTGCCGCACCTATTGCGGCAATGGTACTTGCTGCAAGCGCAGTATTTGTAGCGTTCAAAGCTCGCAAGAAATAATTTTCAGCTAACATCCTACAACAAAATGTTGCAATATCGGAGCAGATCGTTTTCGCTCCGATAGGGCGGCGTTTGAGCGTTTCATTTATTTCTTCCTCAGGGCACAGCAAATTTTAAAAAATGAAAGATTTGCTGTGCCGCAATTTATATGTACATAACAGATTTTTATATGTATATATAAATTGCGTATTATGAGTCTATTATGATATGCAGTAATCTGCAAGGAGTGTGCAAATATGAATTGTATTACAACAGAGCAAAAATTTATTAAACCTTCAGCCGCAAAAGACTGTTCGGCTGATTTGCAATCGTTTTTTGACAGTATTCCGGATGGTACAACGGCGGTTATTTCTTCGGGTGAATATTATCTTGAAAAAGCCGTGCAGATCAAAAATCATAAAAATGTTAAGATTCTGGGCTACGGAGTCAAAATAATCGCTCGTTACAATCCGTGCGCGCCTCAAAATTTTGCGGGTGCATTTCAAATTCATGACTGCGAAAACTGTGAGATTTCCGGAATGACGGTAACTATTGACGGAAGACCTAATTCGCTCGGCAGAGTAGTCGCAGTCGATTTGGACAGACTTACCGTGGATATACGGGTTGTGCCGGAACATACGCTTACCGGCAAAGAAAAGATCTATTGTTTTGACAGCTGCGACGAAGATTTTGTTCCAAACAGACATATATTTTTTGCAAATACTCCGCCATACAATTATACAAAAATATCGAGAAATACAATTCGGTTATTTGCGCACATTTCGCTGAAAGATCAGATTGAAACTCTTAATATCGGCGAACTGGTGTGCATGAAACACTCGCTTTATCCCGCAATTCCTGTTCGGTTTTGGGAATGCAGCGATATGACTGTAAAAGATATTACCATAGAATCTTCTCCCGGAGTTGCCTGCGGTATTTATCCGAGATGTAAAAACTTTACTTTCAAGCGTTTTGTCATCAGGCTGCCCCACGGAGATAAGCGGGTATATTCTTCAAACGCCGACGGTATTCATGTTACGGGACTTGAGGGCAAATTTATTGTCGAGGACTGCATTTTTGATAATCTCGGCGATGATGCGATCAACGTGCACAATGAAGGCGCTACTGTCTGCGGTGTTGAAAACGGAGTTATTTCGTGTTATTCACGCAGATTTAACTCTTTGCCGCACGAGGAAAGATCTCGTCTGTCGGAAAAATGGGCGGACAGCGGCGACACGGTACTTGTATATGACAGTAAAACCTTTCATGTTAAGGGCAGCTTAACGGTAGAAAGCTATGAAGTAAACCGCATTAAGATAAAAGATAAAGATCCCGATTTGGAAATTGAAGAAGGCGATTTCCTGGCTAATTCAACTTTCTTCTGCGAAACTCAAATTCGCCGCTGCACAATGAGAAAAAGCCGTGCACGTGCGATTTTGCTGCAAACTCATAATGTTACTGTAGAGGATTGTCGATTCATCGGAATGGCGATTTCCACAATTATAGTATCGCCCGATATGCTTACTTGGAATGAAATGGGTCCAATGGAGAATCTTGTTATTCGCAACAACGTTTTTGAACGTTGCGGAAACGCTGCACGAACAGTGTGCGGCGGAATAATTATCGGCAATTCTCACAATGATTATTCAAAAGATGAAAACCCCTGCCCTGCGGGAATGCATCGAAACATCACAATTGAAAATAATATGTTTATCAATGTGGACAGCCCTGCGATTAGTGCGTGGTCGGTTGATAATCTTAAAATTAACAATAATGTCATTTTCGAACCTATCGAATGCTATAACGTAAATCGTGAATCTGCGCCGAATTATATCATAATTAAAAACTGTGAAAATGTTGAGCTTGAAAATAACAGAATAATAGGCAATACCGAAAAAAAATTGTGTAACTTGCAAGCGTTGACTTGCGTTAAAAACAGATAAGGTCGGTGTATTTTTGCAATGAATTCAGATTATTCGGAACGGCTTATTACAGAAAGCGACAATGTGTGCAAATTTACGGGAATCTGGCAAAAAAACGAGAAAAACGAAATAGTATCATATGGTACGGTTTCGTGGTTTGAAGTCGGTTTTACCGGTGAATGCCTGAAACTATGCGCTGTTTGTTCGGGAGAGGTTTTGTTTTTTGTTGATGATAACGCAACAGTGCCAAAATCCGGACAGGACGATGATTATTATTTTACGTCCGATAACGGCAAACATATATTAAAGATATGTATACGAAGCACAGGCAGGATTCATATTCGTTCAATTGCAGTGCCCGTAAATCAACATTTATTTCGCACTCCCGATAAAACATACATCCAATTTATCGGCGATTCCATAACACACAGTTGCCCGGGTTTTTCATCATCGGTTCCCGAGGCGCTGGGAGTTGATTATTCGGTTGTGGCTTACTGCGGTATGTCACTGAAAGACGGTTGGGGCTGGTACGAAATACCCGAAAATGTGAAGGTTCGTCCCGGCATGGAGTCGCAGTATTTTAAACTTGAATGGCCGAATGAAACATATGATTTTACCGACTATAAGTTTGAATTTTGCCGCATTCCGGACGCTTTGATTGTGTTTTTGGGAACAAACGATTATTTGAATTCCGAAGATGACAGAAAAAGCGGCAATTTAGACATTTTCGCCGATGCATACTGCCGATTTGTAAAAAAGCTGTACGAGAATTACCCGACGACTGAAATTTTCATAATGAAAGCATTTTCAGACCCTTTGTTCAGAAATGAAGCAATAGAGGCGGCTTATAACCGTATATGCTCAATAGTTGATGATTGTGAGCTTATCGAATCGGATAAGTGGAATGTTGAAATCAGCAGCGACGGCACACATCCGAGCAAATACGGCTATGGACAGATTACAGATTATATGGTAAAATATTTGAGGTGCCGTTTGAAGATAGAGTGATTTTGAGGTGGTCTTTTGGATACGTATTATGAGCAGATAATCGAAAGAAGAAAAACGGGTTCGGAAAAGGTGATTATGGGCGTTACCGTGGCGCTTGGCGTTATCGGCATTATTATTTTGCTTTATACCGCATTTGTAACAATAAGCTCACCGTTTACAATAGTGTTTTTTCTGCTTGCATGTGCTTTCGGTTATTCAATATTGTGGTTTATCAGCAGGTCACATGTGGAATTTGAATACAGCCTTACAAATAATTGTCTTGACATTGACAGAATTATTGCCAAAAGTAAAAGAGAACGGCTGATTGAGGTTGATTGCACAGAGTTTACTGAATTCGGCGAATATGACAAGAACGCAGAGCGGCTTGGTAATCTGAATTTTGACACAATTGTGCATGCTTGCAACCGTCATGGCGACGCCATATGCTATTTTGTAATAAAGCATCAAAAATTCGGCAATACGCTGGTGCTTATTCAACCGAACGAACAGATTAAAACTGCGCTTGATACATTCTCTGCCAAGCCGTCGGCTGTTTTAAGACGCAATCAATTCTGAATAATAATTTCACTTCATTTTAATCCGATTGGGCTGTCTGCAATGATTTTTTGCAGGCGGCTTTTTTTGTTTAATCAGCAATTACAAAAATCATACAAAATTACGTGTGCTTTATTTTAAATTGATTTTGCACAATTTGCGAGCCGACAAATATATCGTTTTATGTGAAAAAATAATTTTGATTTGTGAATTATATTTTGGTGTTTTTTCGGAATATTATTCAATTCTTTTTCAGATAATAGAAGCAGTATTTCAAAAAAATAAGGAGCATGTTATATATGAAAGCAACCGGAATTGTAAGACGGATCTAGTTTAAAAAATTCTTATGTAATTGCGCCAGACTTAAAGATGCATCTATCAAACATAGCTTGATATTGGAGCAAAGTTGCATTTGTTTTTCCGTTAGTTATATCAGTTTTTAATTCTTTAAACGAAAGTAATAGATCATCAATATGTTTTTTGAGATAGAATTCATTGTTGAATAGTTTCGTTGATAATAGTGGTAGTATGCATGCGGAATTAGTGATATATGTCGAGCACACGTGATAGTTTTAAAAGAAAATATATCGTCTTCCCAATAAGAATTATCAATAAAAATAAGGTGATTATTTAATAGCAAATCTCGTCTATATATTTTATTCCATACAACGGGGCTTATAAAATAATTATTGTTAGTGCTTTTAGTTAATAAACTAAGCGCTTGTTCTGAAGTAATAACATTAGGATAAGTATATGAATATCTCGTTGTAGTGGAATTTGCATTATTCCATTCGTTTTTTATTCCACCTATAGCAATATCAGTGTTAGCACCCGTGATTGCTTCTGTCATTATATTAAAAAAGTCCAGGTCGATCCAATCATCACTATCCACAAAAGATATGTATTTGCCGGATGCTTTTTTTAGTCCTAAATTTCTAGAATACCCTAATCCCATATTTTTGTTTGATTTAAAATATAAAACATTATTGTAATTAAGAAAGAAAGACAGGACAACATCATGTCCTGTCTTTTTTCTTTCTTGCTATTCTCAAATGAACAGTTCCGCGGATAACATCTATGCGCACTATTTTCCATGCCTAGCCCGACCGCTGCCGGTGGCAGAGAAAAGGAGGGCGTAGGCTAATGGATGAATAATGAAATGGGGAAAACTGCGACGCATTTATAAAGACGCTTTTTCAAATCAAGTAAGAGATTTTTTTGAAATATTCAAACCAACGAAATTTCAATAAAATATATGCCGGTAAGTCTGAAAATATTGTTATTGTCAGCGGCATAATTGCAGTTTATAACCAAAACGGCAATAAGATAAAGGTAACGGCTAAATAAATATACATAAATAAAAGTTCATGAAAGCAGCAGTGGCTTTCATGAACTGTATTTTTTTATTCTTCTGTCGGCTTCAGTCTGCCGTGAACCGCAATTTGCACAAGCGAGCGCAGCGTTTTGCCCATAAACTCTTTTGTCTGTTCATCGGCAGAATTTATTGTGCTCATCAGCTTTGGCAGACTGTCTTGCCATTTGTATGCGAATTCTTCAATGAAATTATTGCCTGTTGAGTCAAGCAGTTGATATAAATTATCCGAAAACAGTTTGCGTTTTTCGTCATCAAGCCCTCCGATCCACTCCGCAATAGCTTCATTTCTCACGACAGCGTCCTTTGTGATGCTGTCTGCAATCTCGAATCCCGATAAATCGTCTCTTACAAGCCATGTCATTGGATCGTGCTGCAAAATGCCGCCTTTTTTGCTGCTTTTTACAATGATATATTCGCCCGTATATGTCAGCAGCATTCCGACAAGAGACGATTGCGGGACTGTCTTTTCAACACGACTCTTGATCGTGTCAAATCTATTCTTGTCAAAGGTTTGATCGTTGAATCCGGGTCCGTCATGGCTGAATATTTTTATGATGTTCTGCTTGATGTTATCATTGCACATCATCGCCGAATAAATTGCCAGATTTCCGCCTTTTGAGTGTCCGCCGATATAAAATCCGCCTGCAAATGTCGGCGCATAGCTTGCAATATATTCGGCGGCGCAATCCTGAGCCGGGACGGTTTTCATGAACGACAGGTTAAAGTCCTCTTTCCAGCCGATCACGGTGTTGTCAGTGCCCCTGAATGCGACATAACACAACCCATTGGGCAATTCATAGGTCAGCGCAAAAAACTGCGTCTGGGTGTCTTTGTCGAACTTTTCCTCAATGTTCCTGATTGCAACATCTTGATATCTCGGATTTTGACTGACGGTGAAGCCGAGTTCGGCAAAATTTGCAAAATCGACCAGCGTTCGGGTCAGTTTTGTCAACATCATTGCGGTGCTAAGCTCGCTTAAATAAAACGGTCGGGCTTTGTCGAGCATTTCAAATTTTAAATAGCTCAGCTGACTGAAAATCAGACTGTCAACGCTGTTTATCGGCAATTCGTTAAAGCTGCGTGTTTCAAGCCGTGCATAATCCGTGATATTCACAAAATTCACCTACCACCATGATTTTCTTCTTTTATTATATTCGATTTATCAAGATTTGACAATAGTAAAATTTATCGACAAAATCAAAAAATCCCGATGTCATTAACATCGGGATTTTGTTTGTGAACGGTTTATCAGTCAAGCGAATCGATTCGTCCCGCAAGGAAGTTTCGCAGCTTCAAAACATCCTTCATGTTGATTCTGCCGTCATGATTGGCATCGGCTGCCTGTTCGTTGATTTTTATATTCCAACCTGCTATGAATTTTCTAAGTGAAAGTACATCTTTCATGTTGATTCTGCCGTCGTCGTTCAAATCGCCGTAAATAATAGTTGTCGCCGGTTCGGTAGTAGTCGGAGCCGTCGTCGGCGCTGTGGTTGGTTTTTCGGTCGGTGCCGTTGTTGGTTTAGTTGTTGGCTTTGCGGTCGGTGCTGTGGTTGGCTTTGTGGTTGTAGTCATCGGTTCGGCTGAGCCGACAGTATCGATTATTGCGTCAACCTGTGCTTGTGAAGCCCATTTTAATGTTCTTCTGTTAAGCACCGTAAAATCTCCGCTGTCATCCCAAATGAAGGTCGGGATTTTATATTTCGACGACGTTCCGAAATATGCCTTTGCCCAAAGCGCTTTTTTATTATTGGATTGATTTTTGTTAATGCCGCATTCTCCGAACACAACCGCCGTGCCTTGTGACACAAGACCGTCGTAAATTGCGGACATATAGTTTTCATATTCCTTAGTATCGGTATGAACAGCGTACCAATGAATATCGATAATGCAATGCTTGTCGTTGTTCGGAATTTCAAGTGAGCCCCATTGATGTGAATACCACTGTGCACCGAGAGTCGGGAGCATTAAATAGCGTTTTGCGTTGTTGCCGCCGGTTTTTCTGACCGTTTCGACAAAATGCTTATGAACATCGTTGACTCTGTCAAGATCGTCGGAGCTGCCCCACCAGTTTCCGCCGTTTACCATCTCGTTTGAGCCTTCAAAAATCAGATGCTCGTCATAATCTTTGAATTCGTTTGCAATCTGCGTCCAAATTGCGCAATATTTCTCCATTATTTTTGTCCATTCGGAATTGGACGCACCGATATTAAGCCAGTCTTTGTCATCGTGGTGCATATTTAAAATGATATACATATTGTTTTTATAAGCATAGCCGACAACCTGCTTGATTCGCTTCATCCAGTCGGGATTGATTTTGTAGCCGTTATCGTCATCTACCCAGCGATACCACGAAACAGGCAGTCTTACTGCATTAAAGCCTTGCTCAGCTACCTTGTCAAACATTTCTCCGGTTGTAGTCGGGTTGCCCCATCCTGTTTCAACATCATTCACCGTGTAGCTGTCACGCCATTCTTCGCCCCATCTGCCCGTGGCTTCAAAGGTGTTTCCGAGATTCCAGCCGGCTTTTACCTGATTGATGAAATCAACCGCCGAGAGCGAAAACGGCTCATGATATGTTTCTGCATTTGAGATAATCGCCGTACCGCATAAAATGCTGCAAATCAGCATAATGCAGGTTACGATTGAGATTGTTTTTTTCATTCCAAAATATCCTTTCTTTTGACGCACTTTTAAAATTATAGCTTGTTTTGAGAGTAATGTAAACCTCTTAATATATTTTTGGATAAAGACACAAAATAAACGGCTGCAAATTGTGCAAATTCACAGCCGCTTTGTGATATATCTTTATTTTAAATCAATCGAGCAAACGGCACTGTCAAGACCGTTTGAGCTTGCGAATAATTGAAGCTTGCCTTCGGTTTTTGAAACTCTTACCGCAATGCTGATAAGCCCGGCCCTCATTTGGCGCTTTGGCAGGTTTACGGGTTCATGATCCGCAACATCAGAGCCTGTTCCGACTATTTTGCCGAGAGCCGAACAGTTAAATTCGACAAACGGCGCCGCATTTGGTACAAAAACGCCGTTTTCGTCAACGCAATAGCAACTGAACAGCGCAATGTCAATGCCGTTTGCGGATATGTCGTCAGCGTTTTCACAAACAAGCTTCAATGCAACCGGTTTTCCTGTTGTGACCGCCGTGTCGCTTACTGTCGGTCGGTCTTCGTTATATCCGATGACCTTCAGCTCACCGGGCATATAATTCACCGTCCATTCGCCGTGACCTGCCTGTTCAATCTCCTGTTTGCCGAGCGACTGACCGTTCAGGAAAAGCTCAGCCGATTGACAGTTGGTATAGGCGAATACTTTGATCGGCTCGTTTTCAAGCCCCGAAAAATTCCAATGGGGCAAAAGATGAATCATCGGCTCTGTTGTCCAATGGCTCTTGTTTTGATAAAAAGCATCCTTTTTTTGCAAGAACAGATCGATTGCACCTGCCTGCGAGCATATTCTCGGCCAAACCGTTTCGCCTCTGTGCTCAAATGCGATCCATTGGAACGAACCGAAGAACCACGGGCGCTCGAGCACAAATTTACGGAAAAACTCACGGCCTGTGAACCATGAGTTTGTGTCACGGTCATATGCCGGCAAATAGCCTCTTGTTTCGTCGTCGTCAAAATACCAGCCTCGGGTCGTGCCCGTCGCACAGCATTCCGACGAGAAAATCGGCTTGTTCGGATATTTTTTATGTATGTTGTCGATCGACCAATGACCGTAATTTACGCCGATAAGGTCGCTGTCGCCAAATACCGTTGCATTTTCGGGGTCGTTTGAAACAGCGGCTGAAATCGCCCTTGTGTTGTCAAGCTTTCTGATGGCTTCAATCAGCCGACGGTTGATTCGTCTGCCGTTGTCATTTGTCTGATATGGCTCTTCGTTACCTACCGACCACATGATCACACACGGGCGGTTGCGGTCACGCTTGATCAGCATTTCAAGCTGTTCAATGCTTTCTTCACATGACTCAAATCGCCGTGTTTCGTCCATGCACATGATGCCCTGTCTGTCAAGCTCTTCCATTATGGCTTCGGTATGCGGATAGTGCGAGGTGCGATATGCATTAGCGCCCATTTGCTTGATGAGTCTAACCTTGTAACGGTGAATGTTGTCAGGCACCGCCTTGCCGGTCAGCCCGAAATCAATGTGAGAGCATACTCCGTTGATAAGCATATGACGGCCGTTCAGGAAAAATCCCTTTTGAGCGTCATATTCAACGGTTCTAAAGCCTGTGTAGGTTTTGTTTTCATCAATCACATTGCCGTCAACGATAAGCTCGGTCACAATGTCATATATATAGGGATCGTCGATGTCCCAAAGGTGAGGCGAGCGAACATTAACGCTGTATTTTGCGGCTTTTTTGTCGCATGGTGAAACGGCAGCTTCGCCCTTACTCTCGCAAAATACATTGCCGTCTTTATCTATCATTTTTGTAACCGCCAAAACCGTGGTCGGATTATATGATGTATTAACGACCGTGGTTTCAAAATCAACCTGCCACTCGTCGTCGCTCAATTTTTTCGGCGCACAATAAACGCCGTATAAATCTATGCAGACAGGTTCGGTTTTGACAAGGTGAACATTGCGATAAATTCCTGCGCCTTCATACCACCAGCCTTCGTGACCATCGTACTTTACATAAACCGCAAGCACATTGTCACGATCAGCACCAAACTCGACATAATCGGTGATGTCGCACTCAAAGGTGGTATATCCGCAAAAATTATGCTTGATCAAGCAGCCGTTTAAATATACCGTTGCAATCGACGCAACACCGTCAAAAATCAGCGTGATTCGGCGGTCTTTGTCGCTCTCATCAAGCGAAAAATGCTTTCTGTACCAGCCGTTGTCATATTTGAAATAGCCAAGCGCATTGTTGTTGTCCTTTGAATATTCACCGTTTATTATGTAGTCGTGCGGAAGATCGACCGCCTCCCATTTTTCACGATTATTATATTCGACGTCCTGACGAAAATCATCTAATGCGTCGTTATAATAACGGCACGCAGGACCCCATTTCATTCGCTCCGTCTTTGCCGATGAATAAATCGGGCCTTTTACGGACGGCAGCGATTCGCCAACATCTCCGCGGTGAAACCGCCAGTCAAAATTAAACAAAACTTCTTCTCTCAATATAAACAATCCTTTCAAAAGTCGGATATTTGATGATATTTTACCACATTTATCATGAAAAGAAAAGCATTTATTTTACCCGACCAGCATCATCATATCTTCAAGAGAAATATGCGGCTGTAAAAATAAATTTATCCCCATTGCGACAATGTTTGAAGCGTGTTCGACCATTGTGTCGATTTCTTTCGGAGTGACGATCATGTGAAGGTCTGAGCCCATGTTTCCACCGCAATCTTCAACCAGCGTCCGACAGTCGATCACCGTCGGCACTCCGATCGATATGACAGGTACGCCGATCGTTTTTTCGCTGATTTCGTTTCGTGCATTATGAACGCCCGACCCCGGAGTAATGCCGCTGTTTGAAAGCTGAACGGTGACGCCGAGACGGTTGATTTCTCTTGCTGAGAGTGCGTCGATTGCAATTATGATTTGCGGATTGATGTTTTTGGCAATGCCTTTTAAAAATTCGCTCACCTCAATGCCTGTTTGTCCCAAAACGCCCGGTGAAATTGCAGATACAGACGACAGTCTGCCGAGCCCAAAACTCTTTGCAAAATGGGGGGATATGTGACGGGTGGATAATATCATCGACGCACTGTCGGGCCCCACCCTGTCGGCGGTAATCTCACGGTTGCCGATTCCGCAGACAAGCGCCGAGTCAACATTGCCGACTAAACCGCAAAGCGCATTTTTTACCGCAAAAATACATTCTTCTTCATGCCCGTCACGGCGCATTATCGAATCGGTCTCGATTGTGATATATTTGCCTACAGGCTTGCCCAAAGCCGCCGCCGCACTCTCGGTTTTAACCGTGATTTCGGTTGTTTTAATGCCGTCATGTGATGTTTTTTTAACCTCGATTCCGTCTGTTTTTTCAGTCAATGATTCATGAAGCTCGACCGCCAAATCCGTGTGAAATCCCATATTTTCAGCTTTCCTTTTCAAAAATATCGTTCATATCGGTTAGTATTTCTGAAAAAAGAAGAAAAAATGCGTAAAATATAAAAAAACACTTGCATTTTGTTTGAAAAAGTGCTATTATTACTTTTACAGTTATTGTGTGGAATTATGTTTATTCTTCAGTTACGATAACATCTAATTTGATCTTTGAAATGACGGTGTAACAGCCTGTTGTTTACAGAGCAGTCTTCAGAGGAGGTGTAACCAAATGCCTAACATTAAATCAGCTAAGAAAAGAGTTAAAATCAGCACAGTTAAAGCACAGCGCAACAAAGCTGCTAACTCAAACCTCAAAACAGTTCTTAAAAAGGCAAACGCTGCTGTTGAGAGCAATGCAGATAACAAGGCAGAGCAGGTTAAGGTTGCTGTAAAGACAATCGATCATGCTGCATCTATCGGTCTTATCCACAAGAATTGCGCAGCAAGAAAGAAATCGGCGCTTGTTAAAAAGCTTAACAAAGCCTAATCGATTTTGTTTTAAACCGGCACAGTTTTAACAGCATTATATCGCCGCTAAAGGGTTATTATTATCCTTTAGCGGCGTTTGCTTTTTTATTTCAAAATTACATTATATTTTTCAAAGAACCAATCCATCTGAATCAGCCAAGCAATCATCTGAGGCTTTGCCATCAGCTGTCCGAACCATGTGTCGTTGTTGCCGTCAATCAGTTGTTTATAATGCTCTTCGTTCAAAGCATGACTTAAAAATCCGCCCGATTTCAGCCTGCTTTTCAGAATGCTCTCAACCGCTTCAAGATATTTCGGGTTGTGAGTTTTCGGATAGGGGCTCTTTTTTCGCCACAAAATCCTGTCAGGCAAATAGTCCTTCATTGCATTTCGCAAAAGTGCCTTTTCAACATTATTCTCAAATTTGATTTCCCAGGGCACATCATAGACAAATTCGAGAATTCTGTGGTCGGCAAACGGAACTCGGACTTCAAGTGAGCTTGCCATGCTCATTCTGTCCTTGCGCTCAAGAAGCGATGTCATGAAATAATTGACCGACAGCCAGGTAGCGTGCCGAGATACGATCATGCTTTTTGAGTCCGAATCAAGCGTCGGGCAGTCGTCTAAGCTGCTTTTGTAAACCGACGAGATAAATTCATAGCCATCGTCTTTTCTTGCAATTCGGTCATCAAACATCTCAGCCCTGAGCATCGGCTTGTGAATCCATGGAAAGAAGTCCTTGTAAAGCATTTCGGGACGGTAAAACCAAGGATAACCGCCGAATATTTCATCGGAGCATTCGCCCGACAGCGCAACGGTATGACGGCGCTTGACCTGCGAACAAAAATAGAGCAGCGACGAGTCAATGTCCGCCTGACCGGGAAAATCACGATAGTCAACGGCAGATGTCAAAAGAGCGGCTACTTTGTCTGTCGGTGCTGTCAGAACGGTGTGGTCGGTGCCGAGGTAATCTGCCAAATAAAGCGCAAATTCATCATCGCCCTGAGGCTGGAAAAGGGTCTGATGAAAATTCTCCCGATTGCCTTCATATTCAAACGAATAGGTCGAGAGCGTTTTGCCGTGATTTTGATAATTTTCCGAGGCTACTGCTGTGATTACCGATGAATCAAGTCCTCCCGACAAAAATGTACAAAGGGGTACATCGGACACTAACTGACGGTTGATTGCATCAGTCAAAATCTCCTGCGTTTTGTTTGCGGCTTCCTGTGCCGTGATGTCTGACAGATCATGCGCCTGCAAGCTCCAATAGCGTGATATATTAAGCCCTGTTGAGTCAAAATATGCCCGTTCGCCCGGTTTAAGCTCAAAAATATCACAGAAAATGCCGCTGCCGTTGATTGTCACGGGTGATAAAAACAGCAGCTGCCACAATCCCTTCTGGTCGATTATCGGTTCGACTGCACCATGAGCCAATATCGCTTTGATTTCGCTTGCAAAAATCAGTGTGCCGTCTGAAACTGCATAAAACAGCGGTTTGATTCCGAATCGGTCACGGCATAAAAACAGGCGGTTCTCGGCTTCGTCATAAACTGCAAATGCAAAAATGCCGTTAAGATGTTTCGGTGCGTCGTCTTTGAATATGATGTAGCTGTAAAGCACAAGCTCGGTGTCGCAGTGAGTTTTCGGAACGATTCCATGCTCGCTAAGCTCCGATTTCAGTTCATCATAATTGTAAATTTCGCCGTTGTAGACAATGACATATCGCTTGCCACGGTGCTCTGCAATCATCGGCTGTGCACCGAATTTCGGGTCGATTACGCTCAGTCGGTTGTGTTGCAGAGCGACATATTCCGATGAAAACACGCCGTCGTCGTCAATTCCTCTGTGTTTCATCGTCCTGCCCATCTTCAGCACGGTTTTTTCATCAATCTTTGAGCTGTCGAGAAAATCGCATAAACCGCAAATCGAACACATAATAATACTCCTTTGAATCATGTTTTGTCGGTTATTATTATATGCCGAGGGTTTTGGTTTGTTGCATTGATAAAAGCAAAATCGCCGCAAACGGGTGCAAATTACACCTCATTTACGGCGGTTTTTCGGTTATTATTATTTATTTTTGTAGTTTTTCTGAACATATTCACGCATTTGCTCATCAAGCCCCAGGGTTTTTGCAAACGGCAGAGTTGTCATATGCGTTATGTCGCCCGATTCATTTATAAACACGAATCCGTTTAGCAAATCGTTGCAGGCGAATGCCAAATATTTTTCCTTTGCGTGGAAATCCAGCAGTTCTTTTGCCTTGTGTGCTTCGATTTCGCATTTGCTCATTATGTCAAGGCGTTCTTCGACATTTCTTACTTCAAAAATCTCCATAATACTATCCTTTTATTCTATTTTATCAAGCTCCGCATTTGAAAGCATATAGACAAAGCAAACATATGCCGAGTCCTTTGATTTAAGCGTTGTGCTTGCAATGTTTTCGGGCTTTATCTCGATTCTCGCAAAAGACGAACGCTTAAACTTAACGCTATTTTCTTCCGAATTTGTTATGACCGTGACGGAGCTTTGTTCGTTTGAAAGAAAGACATAGCCGTTGATAAGTTCGGCATAGGCTAAATTTGCAAGGCTGAATTTATTTGAATCGGTGTTGTTTCTTAAATAGTTGATCATTCCGCGGCTTTTTTCATCGTTTAATTTTGATGAAATCAAACAGGTGAGCACGGTCGCCGTATTTGTATCAAGTCCGTCGATTTTTATGCTGATTTCATCATTATTTTCGATTTTTGCGGTGATTGAATCATAGAGCAAAAACGCATTGTCAAAATCTCCGATAAAGCCGAACGCAAGCGCCAAATAGAGCTTTTGGCGAGCGTTATACGAATCAGCGGCGGCTAAGGCTTCATAGAGCTCGTTCATCACGGGACGACGAAGCGCACTCAGTCCGAAAAGACCGAGCAAATGCTCGTCCGTTTTGCCTGATGACGCATATTTTTCAAAATAATCGGCGAGTGCGTCTTTGTCAAAATAGTCCGGGCAAACAGCGGCGGCTGCTGCGGACAGCGTTAAATCGGCGCTGCCGTTTGGTTTATATGAAATGCCGCCGGATTGATAATTTTTTAAAGCGTCGGTGTTGATGTTTTCCGATTTAAAGAACCTTTGTGCATCGATTCCTGCCAAAATCGACGGAAGATTATTTGATTTATTATTGCAAAGCTTTGCGGAAAGCTCAAAAAGCTCGGCATAGTTTTCATCATAAACCACCGCTTTGACGGTGTTTGATGATGATATTGTCGCAAAAACGCCGTTTTCGTCAAGTTTTTTGATTAGCGGATAAACGGTTGTATTTTTTGCCGACACCGTGACCCTGCCGATTACGGTTCGTTTTTCATTGCCAAAAGTATATGCGGCTTTGTAAATATATTCGCCGCTTGTCAGCTTTCCGAAATCGATTTTGCAATTCTCTCCGCTATTTGCCGATTGGGCAATCGTCTGAAGCTTTTGTTTTTCATCAATCTCCGTCTTTTTTGGGTCTGCGCGGTAAAGGCTTGCGTTTACGGAATATGTCGCAGGCTCTGCCGCATTTTTCGTTGATTTTGCGGTGTTTGCGTTATTTGTTGTATTTGCGATGCTTGCGGTGCTTTGCACATTGCCGCTCGTGCCGACCGTCGAATCGGCGGCAGTTGTCTGTGCGTTATTTTTCTTTGCGTTGCAAATTACATCAAGCGCAAAATCATCATTAACGCCGATTTCGGTTTCGGCGGATATTTCTATCGTTGATTTTAGTTTTGTGTCAAATTTGCAATCGGCTCTCATGATTGAGTCAAAAGACAGAGCAACTGCCGTGATGATATATTCTTCGTTTGCATTTGCAACCGGAATTTCGACCGTTGCGGTGCCGTTTGAGGCTGTTGTAACATAATCAAAATAAACAGGCTCGTCGTTCGATATTGATTTTGCGCTGAATGACTGCACCGAATTTTTTGATTCTTTCGTGTTATAAACTACGCCGTATGCATAGTGCGAGGTTTGCTGCAAAACGCCGCCGACCGATGTTTTTATGTTGCTGCGATATGCTGTGCTGTCGGTCAAAATCTGCTTTGAGCCGTTTTTGTAAACATATATCAGAACAGGGAGCGCAACGCCTTTTGAATCTGCTGACGCACTGATGTTTATTGAAATATTATCGCCCTTTGCGTAGCTTGTTTTGTCGGTTGAAACATCAAGCGTTGATTTATTGCCGCTTTTGAATGAAAAATCGGAGGTGTTCAGCGCATAAACCCGACTGCCGTCATAATATGCCGCATAAACGGTGCTTTTCGGCGCAAAATCATCATATGCGTTAAAGGAAACGCTGCCGCTGTCAAAAAGATAGTTTGAAACGGCGTTGACCTTTGATGATATTAGCAAAACCTTGCCCGTGCTGATAAGCTCGTCGCCTTTTGTCAGACGACCGCCGATTTTGTCCGTATTGATGAGATTTGCCGTTTTGTCGAACATGATTGAATAGCGCTCGTTGCTTTCAACGCAATAGTCTGTTGAGGACCAATCGTTATTGACGGTGACCGTTTGCTTTTTGCCCGAACGGTCGGTATATTCGATTACAAATGAATAGTAAACTCCGCTTTGAGGAATGTTGTCATATTTTAACTCGACCGTGGCATGACCGTTTGCGGTGGTGCCGCTGATTGTTTTAATCTTTTCCTTTTTATTTGACCTTGTGTAAACATATCTGTCTTTGACAGCACCGCTTGCGTCATCATAATATTTACCCGATTTTGATTTTGTGAACCGTGTGTTTTTATAAACCGTCACGGTATATTTTAAATCGGCAGATGATTTGTCGAACACAGGAGTCGAATATTTCTTTGAAGCTGATTCGTTATATTTTGCTCCCGACTCATATTTTGACGATATGTTTGAAGCGGTGAGCAAGAGGGTGTTGCTTGAATAATCAGCCGAGAGATATGTTCCGTCAACCGTTTTTGCGGTTGATTTACTGCTCACGGCGACTGTCTTTGACGATACTTCGCTGTCGCCGACAATCAGGCTGAAGGTAACCGATTTATCAAATTTGCCCGAAAGCTCGATTTCGGTTGTAAATGCGCCGTTTGAATCGAGAGTGAGCGGCTGTTCTCGATTGTCATATGCGATTTTCGCACTCGGAACCTTTGCATTGTTCGTCGGCAAAACCGAGCCGAAAATTTTGACCGTGCCGTTTTTGTCATAGCTGTCCGAATCGGTGAAAAGCGAGCAATTATAATTTGCCGCAGTGTTGATTTCGGAATAGTTTTCGTTTTGTGAGATATAACCGATATAGGGCGTTTGTGAATTGTCAGGGTCGTTGATGATCATGTAGCGTGAAGAAACGTTATCTTCCGACAGCTCAAAATATGCAACGCCGTTTTCGTTTGTCTTTTCGTCATATGCATTATCAAGCAAAACCTCGGTGTCGGTCAGCTGTTTTCCTGTTTTCACGCTGTTAACCCAAACGCTCACTGTGTTGCCGACGGTGAGGGAATATACAACAAGCGAGGACACCTGAAAGACATGATATACGGTATATTTTTCGACGGTTATTTTTGCGATATAATAGCCTGCGGGGTAGTTTGTGGGATATTTTAAGATTGCCTTGTCGGCGTTGACAGATGAAGTATAGGCGGATGAATTTGACGGATAATCATCAAGCACCGTGTCAAATTGACCGACCGATGTAAGCGATGTCAAAAGTGCGTCAATGTCAGAAAAATCGGGCGCTTCAAAATAGGTCTTGTGTGCGTTCATATATGCTTTGAAGTCGCCGAATTTATAAACCTCTGCTTTGACCGACTTGTCTTTTACACCGCTTGATTTAAGCAAAACCGACGGAGTTTCGTTCGGGGTGTAGCAGTCGGCATAATCCTTGCCGTCTTTGACCGGCGACAGATAGCTTCCTGTGGGCGTCGGCGTTGTGAATGATGTGCGATAGTCGTCTTTGAGGGTGAGTCCGCCGGATGTCGCAGTCTTTTTTGACAGCGTCACGGTATATGTTGTTTCGGGGTTAAACGGCTTGTCTGATGTAAATGTCCATTTTGTTTTGTCATGCTTAAAACTGCCCGAAATTTTTGGCGAAATTGAAAAATTATCTTCAAAATTTTCTACCGAATCATAGCTGAAATCAAATGTTATTGTTTTGTCATTTGCGTTTTTCGGCAATGTCACTTCGGTGATCTCAAAATCCTGCGCTGTTTGAAAAGCCCATTGATAAACCGTTCTGCCGCCGATGGTCGATGAAAATGTATAAACCGTGTTCGGGAGCAGTGTGCTTGAAAAACTGAGCGTAAAGCTCGAGCCCGAACCGTCGAGAGTATATTTTGCCGACGGCGAAATGCTCAGCGCCTTTAAAAGCGAGTCCTTGTCGGTTGAAGATGATGTTGTAATGTCAAATTTTGACGAGGTGGAAATGAACTTTCCGAGCATTGAGTCGGGCTTTACGGACAAAACAAGTCCCGCTTCGTTTTTGTCGCCGCATGAACAAAAGACGGTGCAAAAAACCGCCGCCGTTAAAATTATAGCCAGAACCCGTTTGAAGAGTAATTTATTCATGATTATTATTCCTTTTAAACTAATTATATAAATCAATTAAGAGTTACGCAATTTATCAAATTACAGTATAACAGTTTATGGTTGAAAAATCAATCCTTTACGGTTGAATAAGGCAAGAAAAAATGATATAATTGTTACTGTAAATAAATGCGGAAATGAGAGAGAAAACGGTGCAAACGGGAAAGATAAATTATGCAAGACTGATGTGGGATGAATTTGAGCGGCTGAAAAGCGAAAATATTACGCCGAAGCTGTTGCTCCATTGTTGCTGTGCGCCTTGTTCGAGCGCCGTTTTGGAGGTCGTGAACAATCATTTTATCATTACGCCCTATTTTTATAATCCGAACATCTCACCGAAAGAGGAATATGACCACAGAGCCGCCGAGCTTGTGAGATTGGTCGGTGAGATGGGGAAATTGACGGCAAATTCCCCGATTATCGAGGACTATGATTATTCCGATTTTGAAAGCATCGCAAAAGGGCTTGAAAAAGCTCCTGAAGGCGGTGAGCGGTGTTTCAAATGCTATCGAATGAGGCTTACTAAAACTGCTGAATATGCAAAAAAACATGGGTTTGACTATTTTTGCACGACGCTGAGCATATCACCGCTTAAAAATGCGGCAAAACTTAACGAAATCGGCGCAGAGGTCGCAGAGCAGGTCGGGGTAAAATATCTCTATTCCGATTTTAAGAAAAACGAAGGCTATAAACGCTCGATTGAACTGTCCAGAGAACATTCGCTCTATCGGCAGAATTTTTGCGGCTGTGTTTATTCTAAAAATAAACAATAAATTAAAAGAATTTTAAGCGTTATTTTTAATACAATGTAAATAATGTTATTTTATGAGAATAAATGGTCGAATTTTCTTGAAATCGGACGAAATATATTGTAAAATTATAATAAATATTATGAGCGGTGGTGAAACAGGTGGAAATTTGGGATATTCTTGATAAAAACGGCCGCCGCACGGGGAAAACGGTTATAAGAGGCAAGCGTGGTCTTGGCAAGGGCGAATATCATTTGGTGGTGCATATTTGGATCGTCAACGACCGCGGTGAATTTTTGATTCAAAAACGAAGCGACAAGCGTCCGTTAATGCCCGGAGAATGGGCGGCGACAGGCGGTTCGGCATTTTCGAGCGAAAGCTCGCGGCACGCCGCAGCGAGAGAGCTTAACGAGGAAATGGGGATCAGACTCGGTCGAAAGGATTTAAAGCTTGTCAAACGAATGCTTCGCAAATTTTCACTCACCGACATTTGGGCGGCTCGGTGCAACGTTGATGTCGATAACCTCAATTTGCAGACCGAAGAGGTCGCAAAGGCAAAGTGGGTCAGCGCAGACGAGCTTAAAACAATGATTCGCAACGGCGAATTTCACAACTACGGCAAAGATTATTTTGACCTTGTTTTTTCAATCAACGAATTGATATGATTGATTAACATGCGCTTGCCGATATTTGAAAATATGAAAGGAATTTATTGTTTTGAATAAATATGAGGGGCTTGAGTGCCCGGTATGTCATGCGAAATTTTTCGAAGATGACGACATTGTAATTTGTCCCGATTGCGGTGCGCCGCACCATAAAAAATGCTGGGAGCAAATCGGCAAATGCGCATATTCCGAAAGTCACGGCACAAAAGATCAGTGGCAGATGCCGAAAGTTGAATTGCCGCTTGAGGAAGAGCCGAAGGAACAAAATGACAACAAGAACGATAGCGATAACGGCGGGTTCATGCCGCATATTGAAATGCTGTCGGACGACGACAAAGAGGCAACCGAAAAATTTGTCGATGAGCTTCTGAAAGCAGGGGGTATTGATAAAGAAAGCGAGGCTTGCGGCGAAAAATCGGCTGACGTTGCACTTTTTGTCGGCTCAAATGCCACAAGATACATTCATGCGTTCAAGGACATGGAATATCATAAAACAAAAATCAACTGGAATTGGATGGCTTTCTTCATTCCGGGATATTGGCTGCTCGGCAGAAAATGCTACAAAGGCGGCTCGCTTGTCAGCGTGTTTACGCTGTTTGTGTCACTCATGACCACAATAATCAACGGCTCGTCAAATAATCTTTACAACCTGCTTGTGAAAGCGGTCGATGATCCGATCATGTTTGTGACAGAGCCTGTGCTTATTACATTTTTGATAATCGCCGCAATGAGCCTGACAGTCCGAATCATCATGGGACTGCTCGGCGACTGGTTTTATAAAAAGCATGTTTACGACAGCTTAAAAGAGCTTCACAGCCGTGGACTTGACGATGAACTGTCGCTCATCAAGCACGGTGGAATCAACTTTTTCATACCGATAATCGTCTATTTCGTAGCAGGAATTTTAGTTCCGATAATAGCCGGATTTATTATTTGATTTTTGGGGTAAATAAACATGTCAGAACAGGACAACAAGGTTAAGATTTGCAAAAAATGCAATGCCGTTAATTTTGCGGACACGGAATTTTGCCGAATTTGCGGTGAGCGTTTGCCCGACGAGAGCTTCGATTTGAATATCGATAACCGACAGAATGCAAATGACAATCAAGAAAATTCAGGAGGCAATGTCGATAATAACGGCGGATTTAATAATCAACATGGCAATGAGCCGACAGATCCGCAGCAGGGCGGCAACCGGAATAATAATCCGCAAAACGACCCGCAAGGAAATAACAACGGAAACTCAAACGCTGACCCGAATATCGCCGGTCCATATGGTCAAAACGGCGGATTTGGCGGATATAATGCGCCAAACGGCGGACAATATCCTCCGCAGTACGGCAATTACGGTAGATTTTCGCAAAACAACGGCAGATATGGCAATTATCCGCCGAATGTGCCGAACATGGGCTTTGTTACGCTGACCGACGACACGGATCTCGGCGGAATGACCGTCAGGGAAGCAAAATTATTTGTCGGACAAAACAGCGCCGGATTCATTTCAAAATTTTACCGCAAATCAAGAGGTGCAAAGGCAGGATTGAACTGGGCGATATTGCTGCCCGGAACGCTGATGTCGCCAATCATTCAGTCATTTTGGTTTTTCAACCGAAAGATGTATAAAATCGGTACGATCGTCTTCACGATTGGGCTTTGCCTCATTCTTGCGGGCATTCCGATCAACATGATTTCCGAGAAAAACGCAGAGCCGATCGAAAAGCAGATAAGCGTTTTGCAAACGGAGGGCGCAAAACAATATATCATGCAAAACGATTCGACCGTAGATGAGGACGACATTACCTCAGCACAGATTAAAAATGTGATTCAGTCACGCAAGTTTTATGACGGTCTCACTCCCGAGCAAAAAATACAATATTCGACGCTAAGTTCGAAGTATAATACTTTGCAGTATGCGGGATATATCATAAACATGATTGAAATGGTCGTGGCAATCGTGATTGCATTTACCGCCGATAACTTTTATTATAACTTCGCAAAGAAGAAAATCGGCGAAATCAAGCAAAGGGAGCATTATTGCGACGACGACATAATTTACACGGGCGGCACAAAGGCGACCGTTTGGGCATTGCTTGCAATTGCGTTAGTCGTTTTGTCGATTGTCGGCGTGCTTTTCTTCGGAAAATATTTGATATATTGATCCGCGGCGATAACATAAAGCGAAATGCCGATTAAAATCAACGGCTGACAAATAATAATAGAAATAATAGAATTAAAAAATAGGGGGTTTTTCAATGAAAGTAAGAAAAGCGGTAATCCCGGCGGCAGGACTCGGAACAAGAGTTTTGCCCGCGTCAAAAGCAATTCCGAAAGAGATGTTGCCGATAGTCGATAAACCGGCTATTCAGTACATCGTGGAAGAAGCGGTTGCAGCAGGAATCACGGATATTTTGATCATAACAAACCGTGGCAAGGGTGCAATCGAAGATCATTTTGACCATTCGTTCGAGCTTGAGAGTATGCTCAAACAGCGCAACAAGCTCAAAGAGCTTGGCGAAGTCGAGAGTCTTGCAAGACTTGCAAACATATCATTTTTAAGACAAAACGAAACAGGCGGTTTGGGCCATGCGGTGCTTAAAGCAAAAACATTCGTTGACAACGAGCCGTTTGCGGTGCTTTACGGCGACGATGTTATAATCGGAGATATTCCTGCAATCGGAGAACTGATCGATGCATATGATAAATTCGGTCTTGGCGTTGCGGGCGTTAAGCAGGTCAGCAAAAATGATGTTCAAAAATATTGCTCGCTTAAAGTTGAGGCGGTTTCGGACAGACTGATGAAAATCAGCGATATGATCGAAAAACCGCAGCCCGACCAGATAATGTCGCTCTATTCGATATTGGGAAGAGTTGTTTTGCCGCCTGAAATCTTCACGATACTTGAAACAACCCCGAACGGCGCAGGAAACGAACTTCAGCTGACCGACGCTATGTGTACGCTTGCAAGACGCTATGGCATGATGGGCGTTGAATACAGCGGCAAGAGATATGACATGGGCAACAAGCTCAGCATCATGCAGGCGAATGTTGAACTTGCGCTTCAAAATAAAGAATTCGGCGATGAATTTGCCGAATATATAAAGAATATTGCAAAAACGCTTTGAAGGTGATTTTATGTGGAACGGCAAGATGAAAGCGCTGACCTTCAGCTATGATGACGGAGTTACTCAGGACAAAAGGCTAATCGAGATTTTTGATAAATATGGCCTGAAAGCAACTTTTAACATAAATTCGGCGTTGCTCGGAACAGACGGCTATCTTATTCGAGATGATGTTCGGGTTGACCACATTAAAGTGCCTAAGAATGAGGTAGAGTCGATATATCGCAATCATGAGGTTTCGGCTCATACGCTTCATCATCCGTTTTTGCCCGACATCAAGGATGATGATGAAATCATCAAAGAAATAGAAAACGACAGAGCTGAGCTTAGCCGCCTTGTGGGCTATGATGTTGTCGGTCTTGCTTATCCGTGCGGCGGTCAGAACACGAACGAGCGTGTTGAGGATATTGTAAAAAAGCACACGGGCGTTAAATATGCTAGAACGATAATCGACAGCGATTCGTTTGATTTGCAGTCAGATTTGATTCATTTTAAACCCACCGTCTACCACCGTGAGTTTGAAAAGATGGAGCGGTTTGCCGATGAATTCATAAATCTTCAACCCGACACCCCGAAGCTATATTATATTTGGGGTCACAGCTATGAGTTTGACATAAATGATTCATGGGATGAGTTTGAGAGTTTTTGTGAAAAAATCAGCGGCCGTGACGATATATACTATTGCACCAACAAAGAGGCGTTTTGCCTGTAAATTACATAAAAACAGCCCGACGGAAGTTTCGATTTCCGTCGGGCTTTGTTAATTTTGAGAATCATTTTTTCAAAATGCCGCTTTTATCGATCACATCAACGATTTCGTTGATTTCCTCAACCGATTTTACAAGCGCAAATCTGACATATCCTTCGCCGAGCGAGCCAAATGCCGTGCCGGGTGTGCAAATTACGCCCGTTTTGTCCATCAGCACTTCGCAAAATTCGGCTGTCGTGCTGAAATTTTCGGGAATATGGGCGAATGCGAACATTGTTCCTTTGGAATCGGGTACATTCCAGCCGATTTTTCTGAGTCCTCCGCAAAGTGCGTCACGGCGGCGCTGATACTGAGCACGCTGTTCAATCACGCTGTCCCTCGGACCTTTAAGCGCCGCAATAGCAGCATATTGAACGGGATAGAACATTCCGAAATCAATCTGCGAGCGCATGAGCTTTAATGCGTCTACGACCGACTTGTTGCCGACAAGAAATGAGATTCGGGCACCGGTTACATTATATGACTTTGAAAGCGAGAAAAATTCGACTCCGACTTCCTTTGCACCGGGAATCGACAAAAACGACATACCCTCGTTGCCGTCATAGGCAATGTCGGAATAAGCGTTGTCGTTGACGATCAGAAAATTATATTTTTTAGCATATTCAATCAATTCTTCATACATCGAACGGGGCGCAACGGCGCAAACAGGGTTCGACGGATATGACACGACCATGTACTTTGCACGGCAAAGCACATCTTCGGGGATTTCGCTCATTATCGGCAAAAATCCGTTTTTCTCAAGAAGCGGATAATAATAGACCTCCGATTCGCCGAAATATGCTCCTGCTTCAAACGCCGGATAACCGGGGTTGGGAAGCAAAACAACATCACCGGGATTTGTGAGGGCAACGCCGAAATGACCCATGCCCTCTTGTGTGCCGTGGACAGATGTTACTTCATCGGGTGACAGGTCATCAACGCCAAAGCGCGATTTATAATAATCAACCACTGCGTCGAGCAGCTGCGGCATATCGCAAAGCGAATATTTATAGTTCTGAGGGTCCTTTGCCGCTTCGATCAGTGCATTCATGATGTGTTCGGGCGGTGCAAAATCGGGCGTTCCGACAGATAGGTTATATACTTTTCTGCCTTGTTTTATCATTTCGTCCTTTTTCTCGTTGAGTGCCGCAAATATTCCTGTTTTATAGTGGTCGAGTCTTTTTGCGTGTTCAAAAACCATTGTTTATCTTTCCTTGCTTTACAAAATCCAAGCGGCAGTTTCCTGCCGCCGAGTTTATAATCTGATTTATTTATTGCTTTTTGTCGCTTTATTCTTTGCTGTTCAAATAGCCGAAGATGAAGAACGCCGAAGTGTTCCAATAGATTGCGATTTCGTTTGTCGTCCAGTTCCATTCCCAGTCAATGAAGCAAGCGGCGCTCGGAACGCCCTCGCTGTTTTGGGGACGCTGACCGGGTCTGTCATTCGGTCCGCCGATTACCATTCCCGGAACAGGCTCGTCAACACCGTCGAAAATGCTCGGGCGGTGGTGTGGGTGCATCGGTTTCTTTGTGCCGAATCCCGTAACATATGACTGTGAAAGAATGTTTCGTCCGAGCATATATGCTACGCTGTCCTTGAGCACATCGTCATATTCGTCGGTCTTATCATATGCCGCAAGAAATACGCAAGCGCAAAGCCCGTTTGTAAGCACTGCGTTGCTTCCCCAATAATAGTCCGAGTCAAGAAGCGCAACACGATATGCGTCGGTTTCTCCGACCTTTTTGCGCTCGTCGGCATAATCTTTGAGAATGTCGTGAACCTTTTTCTTCATTTCGGGGTCGGCGTTTTCGCACATACAATATGCCATTGAGCCGTAGCAGCCCTGGTTATATGCGCCTGCCGCCGTTTTTGAAAATTCAAACTCAAAATAATGCTTGAATTTTTCTTCATATTTTTTGTCGCCTGTTGAGCGGAAAAGCTCGGCAGACGCCCAGTAATATTCGTCATATGCGCAGACGTCGCCATAGTCACCGCCGCCGCCCGGCGCAATGCTTTTAAACTCGATCATTATTTTGTCTTCGACTCTCAGCGCATAGTCATATGCCTTGATTGCAGCGTCGAGAAGCGTTTTCGCAAAATCTTCGTCATAGGGCAGATATGATCTGTAAGCCGCCGCCATTGCCGCCGCAAATCCGGCTGTTGCCTGAAGTGAGATTTGCGATAATACAAGCGGATTGTCAGGCGAATAGTCATAGTCGGGCATATCGTTGCCTGCAAAGTTTGTGGTGCAAAGCTTATGATAAACGCCGCCCTCGGGAGTCTGCATTTGGAGCATCCATTTAAGCTCATGAACAGCCTCGCTCAAAATATCGGGCATTCCGCTTCCTGTTTCGGGAATGTTTGTGTCCTCGTCAACGCCCTTGCCGAAAAGCTCATGAGCATAGACAAGGTTGCAAATGCACTGGTTAGCTGGGGTTATGTATCTGCCATAGTCGCCTGCGTCGTGCCATCCGCCGTGGATCGTCGGAAGGTGAAAACGGGTGTCCCAGCAAAGATATGCCGTTTGGTTATGGCATTTTCCGTGAGCATATTTGCCTGCATATTTCTCATCAAGTCCACAGCCGCAACGCTGATAATAGAGCATTTTGAGCAATGCATAGGTTACATCATGAAGCGGTTTTTTGCTGATTTTGAAGGTGAACGAAACGCCTTTTTCCGTTGCGATATAATAATTGCCCTCATCGGTAACGCTTGAAAAATCAAAGTGATATACTTCAATTTTGTTGGTGTTGTCAAAAATCGGACCGAGTGCTTCTGCCTTGAAAACCGCCTGTTTTGAGTCGGCGTTTACAAGAATCATCTCGCCGCCAAAGCCTTTGACAACAGCGATTTTTTTGTCATTAACGCCATATGCCACTTGGTTTACGGCGATTTCTTCAATTACATTTTCGGGGAAATTATCCGGAATTTTAATATTCTCCATGATAAAAAATCCTTTCATTGACCGAGTTTTTAAATAAATTACGCAAAATGCGTATATACAAATACATTATAATATTATCTAAGGGTTATTTCAACCATAATTTACACAAAATGATGTTTTTATTTGTGTTTGAACCTATTCACGGCTTGTGATAAACTTTGCGGTGCGTTCGATTGAGTCCGAAACCCGCTTTTTCTCATCATCGCTCATGATCGAATCTTCGCCCGTGTTGCGATAGTCGAACATTCGGGTGAAAAGATGAACGTCATTTCGCAAAAGTGAAAGCTGATTTTTGCACAGATTTTCTGCGTCCTCCAACAGCTTTTTGGATTTTGATTTATAGGGCGAATTTTCGACGGCGTCAATTAGCAGCTTGTAGTGAGGCAGACAAATATATTCCTGCGAGTTGAACATATCCCGAAAATCATATTGCTCGTTGTAGGTTTTGACGATCGTTTGCATAAGGCGGCTCAGTCCCCATTCCATTCGGTCGCAGACAAAACAGCTTTCGATTATTCGTGCGGATTTATATGCGCTTTTTGCCGCAGACGGTTTGATCAGCCGTTTTTTGAAAAGCTCGTCGCCGATATAATCAAGATGCGTTTCCAAAATCAGCGCAAGCGGCAGCTTTTTCGGGCGCTTCATCATCATTTTAATGTGCGTTTCGCAATATCCAAGCTCGTTTGAGCGAGCTCTGACATCGGGCTCCATCATCGCCGCACCGAGAATGTAGTCGATCACCTGTGTTTCGATTTTGTTTCGCATATTGCAAAACGGACAGCCGTCTGTCTGCTCGAAAATCTCGCTAATCGGTATTGTGCAAATATCGTCACGCATAAAATAACCTCTTTGTTTTAAAATTATGTAGAAATTATAACATAAATGATGTATAATTGATAGTGTATTTTAAGGAGAATGAAAAAACATGATGGCTGAAATTTTTGATCGCGGTAATGATACCGTTGTAAAATGCGCTGATTTTTCGCTTATGCAGACGCTCGATTGCGGTCAGGCGTTCCGATTTGAAAAATCGGGCGATATGTGGCAGGGTGTTGTGGGCAATGATTTGCTAACAATGTCGCAAAACGGTGATGAAATTACATTTTATGATATAAATAAGTCGGATTTTTTGGATAAATATTATCGCTATTTCACGCTTGACATTGACTATTCGGTTTTGAAATCCGAATTTTCAAAGGACAGAATTTTAGCCGAGGCAATCAAAACCGCAGGCGGAATCAGAATGCTTCGTCAGGATAAATGGGAAACGATTTGCTCGTTTATCATTTCGCAAAACAACAACATTCCGAGAATCAAGGGCATTATTTCACGGCTTTGTGAAAATTTCGGCGAAAAGATTTCGGGAACCGATGAATATACATTTCCGAGCGCCGAGAAGATTGCAAAACTCACGGTTGATGATTTAGCACCGCTGCGAGCGGGCTTTCGTGCGAAATATATAATCGACGCCGCTGAAAAGACAGCCTCACATGAAGTAAATCTGTCGGCACTTGAAAATATGCCGCTTGATGAAGCAAAGACGGAGCTTATGAAGATCAAAGGCGTCGGACCAAAGGTTGCTGATTGCGCATTGCTGTTTTCATGCTCGCATTTTGACGCATTTCCGATGGATGTTTGGATGAAAAGGGTAATGGCGGTGCTTTATCCCGACGGACTGCCGAAGTGTGCAGAAAAATATAGGGGAATCGCACAGCAATATTTATTCCACTATGCGAGAACGATTAAACTGTCGGACGACGAATGACGATATATCAGGATTTTAAGGAGCGGTCATGAAGAAAGTAGAAATATTTACAGACGGTGCGTGTTCGGGAAATCCGGGACCGGGCGGCTGGGGCGCAATTTTGCGATATGGCTGTCATGAAAAGGAAATGCACGGTTATGACGCACAGACGACGAATAATAAAATGGAGCTGACTGCGGTGATTGAAGCACTGTCGGCGCTTAAAGAGCCGTGCGAAGTAATAATTACGACTGACAGCCGATATGTCGTTGACGCAATCGAAAAGGGTTGGGCGAAAAAATGGCAGGCAAACGGCTGGAGAAAGGCGGATAAAAAGCCTGCGCAAAATGTCGAATTGTTTGAAAAGCTGCTTAAACTGCTCGATTATCATAAATGCAGCTTTTGCTGGATCAAAGGGCATGACGGACACCCCGAAAATGAGCGGTGCGACAGAATGGCAGTCAATGAATATGAATCTCACCGAATATAAATATTGATGAAAATAAAAACAGAAGTACAAGCCGAAATGCTGTACTTCTGTTTTTTTGTTGTATATACAATGATTATATTCGGTGCGCCGGGGACGACGCCCCTACGGTTTTAATATATTTAGAAGTAGGTTGTATTGTAACGCAATAAATAATATAAATTTCGCATAAATAAAGTTTTTGAAGAGAGCGCGAGAGGGACTTTTCACAAAAAGTCCCTCTCGCATATTCCCATATATAAATTAAAATGAATATGTGCTCATGCCGCACGGGCACACCATTTCTCATGCAAGAAATGGCGGAAAGTGCATTTAAGGGCTGCGCCCT
>CAKRRH010000020.1 GCA_934394855.1 uncultured Eubacteriales bacterium | reverse complement strand
TGCGTTTTTTCAACCGTCGCTCATTCTGCCACAGGCAGCGCTCGGTTGAAAACTGCCATTCCACCACGCCCGCATATCGAATAAATTGATTATATCATAAATACCGGTGCGGGTCAAGATGAAAAAATTCCGATCACACAAAAAATCCGACGGAAACCCGTCGGATTCATGGATGCATTATTTAGTCAAGTCCGATATATGGACCCGGATTAACCTTTTCGCCGTTTTTGATTATCTCAAGGTGCAGATGCGGTCCGGTCGAATTACCGGTAGACCCGACTGTTGCGATCGTTTGACCCATTTCGACAACATCGCCGACTTCAACTTTTATCGTACTGCAATGTGCATAGAGCGCCACGATTCCGTTACCGTAATCTACTTTAAAATGATTGCCGTAGCTTGTTCCCTTATAAATTACTTCAATTACGCGGCCGTTTGACAGCGAATAGATCGGAGTTCCCGAATATGCCGCAATGTCAATGCCTGTGTGTCCGCCGTTGCCAAAATATTGGCTGACATAGCTTGACGAACCGCGTTCGACCGGCCATGCAAATTTTGCATTAACATTGACCGATGTGCTTGACGGAATCTTTCTTGTACCTACGATTATCTGTTCGTCAACCGTTGCCTTTGTAACAGTCGAGCTGATAACATCTGTGCCTTCCGCCTTGCCGTCAACATATGTCGTCAGAATCTTGCTGACCTTTTCGCCGTTTGAACCCGATACCTTAACACGCTTATAGCCCTCATATTTGGTATTATCCTTAGCGGTTATCGTCGAATATTTCAGCACTTCCGTTTTAACGGTTGTCTTTGTCGTTTTAATCGACAGCACATCAGAAGTCAGTCTTTCAACGATTCGCTGCACATTCATCAGCTGAATGTCGCAGTAAAGTCCGCTTTTTATCTTAACATCATCAACAAACTCAGCGTCATCCGCCTTTGTTTTTGCAATCGCATCCGATTTTACCTGTTCAAGCGCCGCATTTATCGTGCTTTCCTTTGCAGACGCCAAAACGAATTTATCGTTGATATAAAGTCCGAAGCCGTCGGTCAATTCGCCCGATGTTTCGATTATTTTTTCACTCAAATCGTCAGCTGTCGATATTTTATCCTGCGACACAAGAGTAACATTCAAAACAGGCTCTGTGCTGAGCTCAGCGCTGCCTTCTACCTGATCCTTAACAATGTTAGATGCCTGAGAATAGACCGTTTCGTCCGAAACATAGCCGATCGTGTCGCCGTCATATTTAACCTCATAAGCAAGAGTTACATTATTAAATGAGGTTGCGACAAAAAATACGATCAAAACCGCAAAAATCGGCGCTGTGAAGTTGAATGCTTTAAACAAAAAATGCTTGTTACGCACCGTATTTTTGAAAATCTCTTCGCCGAATTTGAAAAATCCGCTCATCTTGCCGTATTTTTCGGCATTGCGCTTCGTTCTTGCAACAATATCCGAAAAAATCGACGAAACAAATTTGCCGCATTTTGCAAATGTTCTTTGCCAACGCTTTGACGAGATTTTAAATCTGCGCACAAGTGCTTGCCATTGTTTGACAAATATCTTTGACAATTTCACCGCAAGCTTTGCTGTTGCGTTGCCGATTGTCTCTAATGCTTTAAGGCTATATTCAACTGTCTTGCTAATTACACATTTAAAAAATGATCTCAGCATAAAAGAAGTGGTCCTTTACTGTTAAAATAAGTTATTTGCTTCTGTTATCTTCGTTCATATTATTTCATATCAAAGAAAGCAGGTTAAAAAACAAATGTAACCATATTACATTTTGTAATCTTTTTGTAACCTTTGTTACCTATTATAACTGTTTGTAATAAAAATTCAACCATTTTCATGCATTTTTGGTGTAATTAACAAAACTGTTCTGAAATTAGGATATTGATTTATACAAAATTACAACAATTATTTCCTAATATTGCATATCTTCAGCTGTAAGATCACGAATCACATCATAATATTTCTTCGCAATTTCTCTTGCGCCGTCAAGGTCATGGTCACGGTAATTACCGCACTCGGCAGCCGTTGTTCCGGGAATTTCGCCCTCATAGTTCATTATAAACTCAAATCCGCTTTTGATTATATCAAGCACGATTTGATTATCAAGCGAGCGTGTGAGAAAATAAAATCCCGTTCTGCACCCCATCGGTCCGAAATAAATCACGCTGTCCTTGTGCTCGCAGTTTCTTGCATAGGTAGCAAATAAATGCTCGATCGTGTGAATCGGCGCATTTTCCATCACCGGTTCGGTGTTCGGCTTGCAAACACGAAGGTCATAGGTCGTGATGTCGCCGTCAATTCGGGAAACATAAACTCCCGGCAGCAATTTTGTGTGGTCAACGCAAAAGCTTGCAATTCTGTCCATTTTAATACTCTCCTTTATTATTCAATAGGTATCGTCAATTTCCGATTTATCCGATATTTTAATCCCTGTTTTATAGCTGAAATTGCCTGTAAAATCAATTGTTTTTTCATTTTCAACCGCATTTTGATATTTCTCAATGAGCCGAACCGCTCTGTTCGTCGCTTCGTTGATAAGCCCGCAAAAATCCGATGTTGCCACGCTCGTTTTGTCATACGGATTTGTCCATTCATCATGCGCAAGATTTAGATAATCAACATCATCGGCAACAGTTTTTGTGCGGATAAAGGTCGACGCACTTTCGGGGAAAAATATGATTTTTTCAAGCGTCCTTAAAGTGCCGTGCTTAATCCCGTGTTTATCTTTTGAAAACCGCTGAAGCGCACGAAGGTCCAAAAACGCCCTTCTCATCTGCCGCTCACTCACATCATATTCGGTAAGCTCATTCACCGAATATGCCATCATCTTTGCGCACTCCGAAATAATTTGCTCATCATTTGTCAGTGCCTTATCAAAATCAAATTCATTTGCATTTATGCAAAGCAGCTTTCGGCACAGCAAAATGTCGATTGAATGCTCGATTTTACTGTGAACAAATCCGTCGAAATATTTGATGTTGTTTTGCTTAATGATTTTACACTGCAATGCGTAAATATAAGGGTGACACACGCTGTCAAGCGCATAGTGACAAAGAAAACCCAACGCCAAAGACATTGCGGCGGCGTTGTAATTTTTGCAAAGATAGTTCGCAAACGAACCGAAAAGGCGGTCGGACGGAATGTTATGAAGCGTTGTTCCGACCGATCTTTGCGATTTTCCCGGCATGATTATCGGCAAAACTCTGTGAAAATATAAAAAATCCGGACCCTGCGCACCGAGCAGGAACGCAGGGCGGATAATTTCATGCGATATATTGTTCGGCAAAGCCTCAAGCGTTTTGTCAGCCTGAATATAATGTGTAATTAAAGCAGGCATGAATTTAACAGCAGAAGCTGATTCCGAGTGATTTTGCGGTTTTTACCATTTGGTCGTCAAGCGGCACAGGCTTTGCGATCCCCGCAATGTCGCACAGCTTGTTGTGAGTTATCTCACCGTGCTTTTCCGCAACCGTCACGCCGTATATACCGTTTTCAATCAGCCATGCGGCATATGTTCCAAGCTCGCTTGCAAGCACTCTGTCATATGCGCACGGACTGCCGCCGCGAAGATAATGACCCGGAACCATCGAGCGGGTCTCAACGCCCAAGTTTTCTGAAATATATTTAACAATTTGGTTTGTCGGGGTCGCAACGCCTCCGCGAGCCGCAATTCGCTCTTTGCGCTTCAGCTTTGCTTCCTCAACCGAATATGCACCCTCGGCAACTACTACGATCGAAAATACATGGCCGCCGTCAATGCGCTTTTTGACTGCCTTTGCGACTTCTTCATATTTAAACGGCATTTCAGGCAAAATGATTGCGTCCGCACCGCCTGCAATTCCGCTTGCAAGCGACAGCCAACCTGCCTTGTTGCCCATGATTTCAACCACCATTACACGGGAATGTGACGCGGCGGTTGTGTGAAGTCGGTCAATTACCTCTGTGCCGATGTCAACTGCCGTCTGAAATCCGAAGGTATGGTCGGTGCCGTATATATCGTTGTCGATCGTTTTCGGCAGACCGATTACATTAAGTCCCTCTTTTGAAAGCAGATTTGCGGTTTTGTGAGTTCCGTTGCCGCCGAGAGTTAAAAGGCAATCAAGCTTCAGTTTTTTATAATTTTCCTTCATGTTCGCAACCTTGTCAACATTATCGTCGCCGATTTGCTGAATTTTTTTATACGGCTGACGAGATGTTCCCAAAATCGTTCCGCCTTGGGTCAAAATTCCCGAAAAATCCGAACGCTTCATCAGCTTAGCTTCGCCGTTGATAAGACCGGTATATCCGCCGACAATGCCGTATATTTCAACATTATCGTCGCCAAACCGCTCATATGACGCTTTCGTCACACCTCTGATGCAGGCGTTTAGTCCCGGACAATCTCCGCCGCTTGTCAAAATTCCGATTCTTCTTTTCATCGTTCATTATCCTCTCTTTATCTAAATTTTATATATCTTCAACATCAATCACATTAAAGCCGTTTTTCTTCAGCATTTCGGCAAAAATGCCCTGTCCTTTGATCTTTTTCCCCGAAAAACTGCCGTCATAAATCTCCTTTGCTCCGCAGCTCGGACTTCTTGACTGCAAAACAACGGTATGAATATCGTTTTGTTTTAATATCGTCATCGCCCGATCGGCGCCCGATCTAAATTCAGCGTCAACGCACTTGCCGTTTATGTTCATCACAACGCCGTTTACGATTTCCGACGGCGCACGGGGTGTTGACAATCCGCCGAGCACTTCGGGGCATACCGCAACAGCCCTCCTGCCGCAAAGCCAGTTTTCCAGCTTCTCGGAATAGTTGTTGCCGCCGTTATATTTGCAGTCGGTTCCGATTAAACAAGCGCTGACCCCGATTATTTCATCATTCATCGCGCTTCACCGCTTTGCCGTCGCCGGTCGGCTCTTTGACCTCATTTTTTTCGCCCGACTTATATACATCCGAAAACAACTGCGACTGCATATTATGCTCAGCGCCTCGTACCTTTGCCTCATGATATTTGCCGTCGCTTGAAAGCTCTCTTGCGTTAGTATTATCCGCAAATCCGAGCCGCATTATATGCGCTAATTTCCGTTTTGCCGAATAATTCGTCACGGGGGCTGCAACCTCAACACGCTGGTCGGTGTTTCGGGTCATGAAGTCGGCGGACGAAATATAATATTTCTTATTTCTGCCGACGCCGAACACATAAATTCTTGAATGCTCCAAAAATCTGCCGACGATCGATCGCACCTCAATGTTCTCGGTCTTGCCGGGAATTCCCGGAACCAAACAGCATATACCCCTGATAAGCAATCTTGTCTTAACGCCTGCATTTGACGCTTCAACCAGCTTTCTCATGAGCTCCTTGTCAGTCAATGAATTGAACTTGAATTCCATTTGAGCCGGCAAGCCTTTGTTTGCATTATCTATTTGTTCGTCAATCAAGTCAAACAGCTTTGATTTAAGACATAACGGTGCAACAAGCAGGGTCTTGCTCCGCTTTACAAACCGTCCGTCTTTTAATGCATTAAACACCGCCTTAACATCACGAACAATATCTTCGTTTGCCGTGAACAGCGCAAGATCGGTATATAGCTTTGCGGTTTTCTCGTTAAAGTTGCCCGTACCCACCTGAACAATGTCTGAGCTGTCACTAAGCCCGATATGGATCAGCTTGCAATGAACTTTATAATTCGGTAAACCGTAATATACTCTGCAACCCGCCTCTTCAAGCCGCCGTGACCAGTCGATATTGTTTTCTTCGTCAAATCTTGCCCTAAGCTCGACCATGCAGCTTACCCTTTTGCCGTTTTCAGCCGCATTTATCAGTTCACGGACGATTTTTGAATTTTTAGCGACACGATAGAGAGATATGTCGATCGAGCGAACATTCTTGTCGTTCGACGCTTCATGGAGCAAGTCTATCAGTGCCGCAACATCATCAAACGGATATGACAAAAGCACGTCTTTTCGTCTGATTTTCTTAATCAAATTGCCGCCCTTTAACTGCTTTGGATATTGGCTTTTAAGCGGTGGGTAATATAACTCGGGGTTTGCCGATTGCGGTCGCTTGCGTTTTACTTCCGACATAAACGAAAGCGAAAGCGGCGTTGTCTGATTTATTATTTGCAGTTTTTTCAGATACAAAACATTTTTCAAATGAGCAATGATTTTATCACAGTCTTTGCCGCAATATTTAAGCTCAACGGGCGCTAATTTCTTTCGCACCTCGATCAGCTTTGACATCGTATCGCGAAAATCGATGTCGTAATCATAAAGGCCCTCGTTTTCGTCAATATCGGCATTGCGGATTATCGAAAATACGATCTTTTCGCTGATAGTATATTTGTGGAATATCTTATCCGCAAACATCATCAGCAAATCTTCAATCAAAACGAACCGAACTCTGTCGTCGATCGTTTTAAGAATGACGCATGGCGGCAATTCGTTTGATACGGGAATGAACCCGAATTTCAGATTTTTCTGATTTTTTGAGCCGAGAGTTACTCCGACGACCCTCCGTCCGTTTTCAAAAAACGGAAACGGACTTTTCTTTTCGACAATAAACGGCGACGAAATCGGCGCAATTTCACGCTCAAAAAGCGCCTTCAGCATATCATATTCCTCTGCCGTGATGTTATCCTCATTGACCCGAACCATCACACCCTTGCTGTCTTTCATCAGCGTGTCAAATGTTAAATCAAGCTGTTTTACCGCCTTTGCGGTCGCTTTATATATGTTTTCAAGCTGTTTTTTAATTTTTTCCGCTTTGTCGTCTTCGTTTACCAAATATTTATCGCAAAGCGAGCCTACTCTGACTCTGAAAAATTCATCATAGTTGCTTTCAAAAATAGCCGCAAAATTGAATCGCTCAAAAATCGGATTCGTCTTTTTATCCGCTTCGTCAAGCACACGCAAGTTAAAATCGATCCAACTGAGTTCTCTGTCAACAAATACCTTTGTTTTCAAAATCCTATCCCCTTTTTATGTCGCTTTTTTGTGCTTTTTATTATTTTATCATCATAGACCGCTTTTTTCAACCGAATTAAATAAAATTAAAGCACAGATTATGTTATATTATTGTAAACAAATTTGCGGCGGTTACTTGTTTTCCTTGCATAATCAGCATAAATGTGATAAAATGAATCATATTTAGTAATTGAAGTATATGCAGTTTTTATAAACATAAAATCGAAAGGACTAATTCATATGTGCGGAATAGTTGGATTTACCGGTCTTAAACCCGCAGCGCCGATTTTGCTTGACGGGCTGAAAAGGCTGGAATATCGAGGATATGATTCGGCAGGAATCGCAGTTTTTGAAGACGGAAAGTTGCTTGTAAAAAAGGCTCAGGGGCGTTTGTCAACGCTTTGCGAGTTGATCGATGACGGTCGTGACCTTGAATCTACCGTCGGAATCGGTCACACACGCTGGGCAACCCACGGCAAGCCGTCCGACATCAACGCTCATCCTCATCTTTCTCCCGACGGCAGCTTTGCGTTGGTACATAACGGAATTGTTGAAAATTATGCTACAATCAAGGACGACTTGATTAAGAAAGGCGACAAATTCGTGTCGGAAACAGACAGCGAGGTTGTTGTTCATCTTTTGCAGCATAATTATGACGGTGATTTATTCAAAGCGTTTGTCAAAACAGTCAACATGTTGCAAGGCTCCTATTCGCTCGGCGTAATCAATACTCATCAGCCCGATGTGATTTATGCGATTCGTCATTCATCTCCGCTTGTTGTCGGCGTTTCCCCCGATGGCAACATGATTGCATCCGACATTCCGGCAATCTTGCCCGTGACACGTGACATAATCTATCTTAACGATGACGAGGTCGTTAAGATGACCAAGGACAGCGTTGACATATTCACGCTTGACGGCGAGCCGATTGAAAAAGAAATCAAGAAGATCACATGGGACATTTCCGCAGCGGAAAAAGGCGGCTATGAACACTTCATGATAAAAGAGATAATGGAACAGCCGAAAGCGCTTCGTGACACGATTGCGCCGAGAATCAAGAACGGCGAGATTGTGCTTGACGATGTTCATCTCACTCGTGAAATGCTTGAAAAATTCAACCGCATAAACATTGTTGCCTGCGGCTCAGCATATCATGTCGGAGTGATTGCGAAATATATAATCGAAAAGATGCTTCGAATTCCGGTTGAAGCGGTCGTTGCGTCGGAATATCGTTACAGCGATCCGATCGTCGATGAGAATTCGCTTGTAATAATCATCAGCCAGTCGGGCGAGACCGCAGACACGCTCGAAGCGCTCAAGCTTTCAAAAAAGCGAGGCGCAACGATTTTGTCGATTGTAAATGTCGTCGGCTCATCAATTGCAAACGAATCGCAAAATGTGCTTTACACATGGGCAGGTCCGGAAATTTCGGTTGCCACAACAAAGGCATATTCTACCCAGCTTATTTTGATGTATTTGCTGATTCTTTACATGGGCAAAACGCTCGGTAAGATTTCAGACGAAACCTATTCGGAATATCTTGATGAAATTCAGAAGCTGCCCGACAAGGTTCAGCAGATTTTGCAGCAGGCGCCCGAAATTGAGCGGCTTGCACAGCGCTATGCATATCTTGAACACGCATATTTCATCGGACGAAACCTTGACTATGCGGTTTCGCTTGAAGCGTCACTCAAGCTCAAAGAAACCAGCTACATTCATTCTGACGCATATCCGGCAGGTGAGCTTAAACACGGACCGATTTCATTGATCGAAGACGGAACGCTTGTGGTGGCTCTTGCCTGCAACAAGCGACTCATGCCGAAAACACTCAGCAATGTTAAAGAGGTTAAAGCAAGAGGCGCAGAGGTGCTCATGCTGACAAATGAGAATATGTTGACAACCGATGTCAAAAACAGCGAGATTGATAATGTGATCACAATTCCGTCAACGCTCGAACTGCTCGAATCCACTCTCGAAGTCGTGCCGATGCAGCTGCTTGGTTATTATATCGCAAAGGCAAGAAATTGTGATGTCGATAAACCGCGCAACCTTGCCAAATCCGTCACGGTTGAGTAAGAGATTATTGAATATGTATTTATGCGAGGGGTGCTTTTTTGTAAAAAAGCACCCCTCGCACTCTTTTCAAAATTAAAAAACATTTTCGGGGAAGAACTTTTTCGAGAAAAAGGTTCTCCCCCGAACCCCCTTTCAAAAAGCTTTATTTATGAGAATTTTTATTATAATAGGACAACAAAAAACTTACCTCTTAATGAATCCACAACCGTTTTTGTTCCATTTATGCTACCCTAACTATCCCACTTTCGGAACAAAAACTCGTTTTAAGGGGTGTACGATAACGGCAATCATACTCACCTCATTCACTCATCTTGTCGTGCCTTTTCTCAGCACGACGGTTCGCACGATTGTAAAAATCCGTTATCGTACAGGGGAATGTGATACCCCCCTCGGGATTTTTAAGGGCGCAGCCCTTAAATGCACTTTCCGCCATTTCTTGCATGAGAAATGGTGTGCTCGTGCGACATGAGCACAAATTCATTGATAATATTTAAAATTATTGGGGAGGACTTTTTTGTAAAAAAGTCCTCCCCAAACCCCTCTCAAAAAACTTTATTTATGAGAATTTTTTATTATATATAGCGTTACGGTACGCTCTGCTTCTATATATTTATAAAACCGTAGGGTGCGGCGGCATCATGCGCACAGCATACATATATAAGCACAACCAAAAACAGAAGTACCAGCTATTCATTCGCTTGTACCTCTGTTTTTTTTATTAAAATTTTTGAGGGGAGCACGAGGGGGACTTTTTATAAAAAGTTCCCCTCGTAATAAATTTATTATATTCCACAACCTCATGCGTAACCGTATTTTTTGCGGCATTTTACAAAGCAGACGATGCTGACGATGACGGTTAGTAATTCTGCGGCTGTGATTGCAAGCCAAATTCCTGTAATCCCAAAAAATACGGGCAAGAGATAGATCATGATTGCCTGCAACAGTAGCGAACGCAAAAATGAAATCAGCGCCGATATTTTTCCGTTGCAAAGCGCCGTGAAGAACGATGAAGCATATATATTAAATCCGCATATCAAAAATGATATTGAATTTACCCTCATACCAAATGACGCCATTTGCTGCAGTCCCGGCGTATGTCCGACAAACAGTGATGTGAGCAATCCCGATGTGACTTCGGCGCTTGCAAACATGAGCAATGATGTTGCCGCAATGATGATCAGACTTTTTCTGAACAGCCCTTTCATTTCATCATGATTTCCCGAACCGTAATTATATCCGACGATCGGCGCAGTTCCCATTGAAAATCCGAGAAAAATCGCAACGAAGATGAAGTTGATATACATGATTACGGTGATTGCCGCAACGCCGCCCTCGCCCGCAATTTTCATCATCTGAATGTTGTAAAGATATGTCGTAATCGACATCGAGATATTCGTCATCATTTCCGACGAGCCGTTTGTGCAGCTGTTGAGAAGCACTCGCCAATACATCTTTGGCTTTATGAGTCGAAGCAGACTGTTGTTTTTTGCAGCGAAATATATCAGCGGAATTACGCCGCCGATGAAATAGCCGATAACTGTCGCCCATGCTGCGCCCTCGATCCCCCATTTAAACAAATAGACAAACAAAAAGTCCAGAATCATGTTGCTAACGCCCGAAATTACGGTGAGTGCCAAACCCAAGTGCGGCTTTTCTGCCACTACAAAAAATGTTTGGAATGTGGTTTGGAGCATGAATGCGGTTGAACCGATCAACAGAATTCTGCCATATTTAATGCAACCGTCCATCAAAATGTCGCTTGCGCCCAAAAATGAACAGATCGGACGCAGGAATATCAAACATACTACCGACGAAACAACGCCGATTATCGCAATTACCGCAATCAGCATTGAAAAATATTCATTCGCACGCCGTTTTTTTCCTTGACCGAGCGTCATTGCGACCTGTGCGCTTCCGCCTGAACCGAGCATGAAGCCGAATGCGCCGACAACAATTATCAGCGGCATTACAATGTTAATGCTTGAAAGTGCATTGCTGCCGACGATGTTTGATACAAAAAGTCCGTCAACAACGCTGTAAATCGATGTAAAAATCATCATAACAATGGACGGCAGTGCATATCTCAGCAGTCTTCCGTAGCTAAAATGATCCGATAGCTTGATTCTCATAAATACCTCTCATAAAGCTCTTTAATATAGAAAAAGACCGAGCCGCATTATGTATGCGACAACGGACCTGTGTCAATAAAATCATTGTTATCCAGCCACCCTTAGTTTATACTATATCTAATATTTTGTCAAGTGTGAGTGTTTTGAAATGTTTTATAATATGTGGGGAGGACTTTTTACAAAAAGTCCCTCTCGCATATTCCCATATATAAATTAAAATAAATATGTGCTCATGCCGCACGGGCACACCATTTCTCATGCAAGAAATGGCGGAAAGCGCATTTAAGGGCTTCGCCCTTAAAAATCCCGAGGGGGATTTCGATTCCCCCTGTACGATAACGGGTTTTTACAACTGTGCAAACCGTCGTGCTGAGAAAAGGCACGACAAGATGAGTGGATAACGGTAGTTTGAGCGCCGTTATCGTACACCCCTTAAAACGAGTTTTGTTCCGAAAGTGGGATTATGATGATAGCATAAATGGAACAAAAACGGTTGTGGATTTATTAAGAGGATAGATTTATTGACGGTGCGCCGAGGACGATGCACCCTACGGTTTTATGAATAGTTAAAAGCAGGGTGTATTATAATGCAATAAATAATAAAAATTCTCATAAATAAAGTTTTTTGAGAGGGGTTCGGGGAGGACTTTTTTACAAAAAAGTCCTCCCCGATAAATTTAACATATAAAGTTTTTAAGGGGAGCGCGAGAGAAACTTTTTACAAAAAGTTTCTCTCGCATAAAATACCATTATCAAATATTTACAATATAATTAAGCTCTTGTCGCTTTTGGTGAGATTTTCAAAGCCGTTTTCGGTGACGAATATCATATCTTCGATTCTCACGCCGAAACGGTTTTCGAGATAGATTCCCGGCTCGACCGTCATAATCATTCCGGGGTTGAGCACGGTGTCGCAACGAAGACTGAAGCTCAGCGGCTCATGAATGAACAAACCGACGCTGTGTCCTGTTGCATGACCGAAACAGCCCTCGTAGCCGCTTGAATATATCAAATCTCTGGCCGCTTTGTCAACATCTCGGCAAACGACTCCCGGTGCAATCACACTGAATGCGGCATTTTGCGCCGCCGCAACCGTTTCATACACCTTTTTCATCTCGTCGCTGACAAAGCCGACCGCAACCGTCCTTGTCATGTCCGAACAATAGCCGTTGACCTTGCAGCCAATGTCCATTGTGAAAAAGTCGCCTGATTTTATTACATCATCACCCGGAATTCCGTGAGGCAGGGATGTTTTTTTGCCTGTTATCGTTATCAGGTCAAACGACACGCCCTCTGCACCGTTCTTGCGCATGAAAAACTCAATCTCAAGCGCAATATCACGCTCTTTAACACCCGGTTTGATGAATGGCAATATGTGAGTGAATGCATCATCCGTCAGCTTTTGAGCCGCTTTTATGTTTTCAAGCTCGTCAGCTGATTTTATCATGCGCTGCTCGTTTATTGTTTTTTCAAGACCGCCGTCATAAATCACATTTTGGCAGCATTTTTCAAATAACGGAAGTCCGGACAGATGTTGATAATCCGCCTCGATTTCAAGCTCATCGATTCCGTTTTCAAGAAATATCTTTTTAAGATCCTCCGACAGCTTTGAATACATCATGACCTCAATGCCGCTGTTTTCAAAATATTTTTTTGCGACCTCAATGTATCTGAAATCTGTCAGAAACCATGTCTTTTTCGATGATATTACCAAAAATCCCGTGTCGATCGTGCATTTTGTCAAATAGCGCAGATTCAGCGGATTTTCAATGAAATATGCTTTGTTGTCGGGCAAAGCGGAGCTTAATTTTTTAATCATTTATTATGCCTTCAATTTTCCTTTGGAGATTGATTTGATCAGTGTATAGATCGCCGGTGACAAAACAACATTGACAAGGAATTCAACAATGAAGTTTATTCCCGAAAGGCCGAATATTGCATAATTTACAACGCTGACGCCTGTTACGCCGAAGTTTGTCATTACCTGTGCCAGCTCATTTGAAAGAACTAAAATCATGATGAGCAGGAATATGCCTGTGTTGACGATCGGCGCTGCCGCTGCAGCCAAAATTACGGCTATATATTGATTTTTATTTTTGAGCGCCTTATAGATGAGCGCCGAAACAAGTCCTGCAAGCGTTGCTTTGAGCAAGCATACGAGCACTGTTACAACGGTACCCTTTGTGCCTGTGTTGTAAAGCAAAAATGCTGTGAACGGGTCACGATAGCAAAGACCGTTAATCAGTGTTATCAGTCCGAACAAAAATCCGAGTATTGTGCCTGCTGACGGTCCCAAAATCGCACCGCCGACTACAATCGGGATAAGAACTACGCTGAAGCTGATTCCGTTGACTGTGAAGCTGCCGAAGAACAGCTGAACAACCACTACGATCGCTGAAAAAATTGCGAGCGTTGTCAATCTTTGAACCTTGTTTGATGATCTGCTTTTCATAAAAATACCTCCTGCTGTTACTCCGCATAATTTGCATATTCAGTATATGCAGACGGATGCAACGCAATAAATTTTTATATATCAAAAGGAAGAGGTCACTTCCCCTTTGAACGCTTTATTTTTTGTTTTTGTCGTATATTATTTTGAGTCCGTCGAGCAAAAGATTATCGTCAAAAATAATCTCTCTTTCGCAGTTTTTAATTATTTCGGGTGCAAGTCCGCCTGTTGCGACAAGCGTTGCTTTTGCGCCGATCTCATCTTCCATTCGCTTTGTCAGCCCGTCAAGCATTGCCGCAGCTCCCAAAATCAATCCCGACTGCATTGATTCAATCGTGTTTTTGCCGATTGCTTTTTTCGGCGTTTCAATGCTGATTTTCGGAAGCATTGAGGTTCTGTCGGTCAGTGCATTGAGCGATACTCCGACGCCTGCGGAAATGCTGCCGCCCAAAAACTCACCGTTTTTGCCAAGCACGCTGATCGTTGTCGCCGTGCCGAGATCAAAGATTATGCAGGGCAGGTCATATTTTGCCAAAGCCGCAACTGCGCCGACAGCCAAGTCTGCACCAAGCTGGGAAGGGTTGTCGATTCTGATATCAAGTCCTGTTTTGATTCCCGGTCCGACAATCATCGGCGCTTTGCCGGTAAGCAAAATCATCGCTTTTTTGAGCGAGGTCGAAAGCTCTGGCACTACCGAGCTGATAATCGAACCGTCAATGTCTAATTTTGAAATGTTATATATATGAAAAATATTTCTAAGCTCGATTGCATATTGATCGGCGGTTTTTTCCCGTTCGGTTGCAATTCTCGAAACAAAATTGAGCTTGTCGCCGTTATAAATGCCGAGCGTAATATTTGTATTTCCGATGTCAATTGTAAGCAGCATTTTTCACCACTCCTTAAATGATGGCTGTTAGTAAGTATCAATTTGTAGCCGTTTGGTTACATTATATATCATTTTCGGTCGATTTTCTGCATTTTCATCCAAATCTTCATTGCGATTTTATGAGAAAACAGCTTTGCGGACAGATGTTGCAGTTTTGTGATTGTGCCATAGACCGATGTATCTCTATTAAAATTATAACTGTCTTTGATTGCTTTTGCAACAACATCTTTTGCCTCGCTGATGTTTGAAAAATTTATAATTTCACTACCCGCATTTTCCTTTGCGTTATCAATGAAATTAGTCTTGACCCAACAAGGCGTCACGCATAGCGCATGAATTCGACGGGGTTTAAGTTCGGCGTTCAGCGCCCGTGTGTAGCTTAAAACGAACGCTTTTGTGGAGGAATAGGTGTTCATGTATGGAAGCGGCTGAAATGCAGAACAGGAGCAAAGCTGAATGATTCTTGCACCGTTTGTCATATACGGCAAGGTGACCTCGGTCATATAAACATAGGCTTTTACATTCAAATCGATCATGTTCATGCTCACATCGACCGAAATATCGCTATATGAGCCGAATTTCCCATATCCGCTGCAATTTACGAGCACCCTAACATTCGGCTTTATTTTTTCAAGCTCCGATTTATATTTTTCAAGACAATCGGTGCTTGTAAGGTCGAGCGGCATTATGCGAACAGGCTTTTTGATGACCTTTGCCGTGTCGATCAGCCGCTGTTCGTTTCTTGCAATTAACCACATTTCGTCAATTTCGCTGTCGTTTTGCATTTGATTTACAAATTCACGACCCATTCCCGAGCTTGCCCCGGTGATTACCGCAATGTTCATGATCATTCAGTCTCCTTATAACGATCGGTCAGAGTTGCTTTCCGACCAAAGATGAAAAATCCGCCATGAGGATAAATTCATGACGGATTTTATTGTTATTGTTACGGCAAAAATTATGCTTTGTCGATTGAACCGAAGAGTTCCATTTTCTCTTTAACGGTTGCTTTGATTGCTTCAGTGCCCGGTGCAAGAAGCTTTCTCGGGTCAAATCCCTTGCCTTCGAGGTCTTTGCCTGCTTCAATATATTTACGGGTAGCTTCTGCAAAGCTGAGCTGGCACTCTGTGTTTACATTGATCTTTGAAACGCCGAGTGAAATTGCCTTTTTGATCATGTCAGCCGGGATACCTGTGCCACCGTGAAGTACGAGCGGCATTGTTCCTGTAAGCTCCTGAATCTCTGCCAAAACATCAAAGTTAAGACCTTTCCAGTTAGCCGGATATTTGCCGTGAATGTTGCCGATACCTGCTGCGAGCATTGTAACGCCGAGGTCAGCGATCATTTTGCATTCCTTCGGGTCAGCAACTTCGCCGCCGCCGATGACGCCGTCTTCTTCGCCACCGATTGCACCGACTTCAGCTTCAACCGAAATGCCCTTAGCGGCTGCTGCTGCAATGATTTCTTTTGTCTTTTCGATGTTCTCGTTGATCTCATAGTGTGAGCCGTCGAACATTACAGATGAGAAGCCTGCGTCCATTGCCGCAAATGCACCTTCATATGAACCGTGGTCAAGATGAAGAGCAACCGGAACTGTGATCTTGAGTGTTTCAAGCATTCCGTTTACCATGCCTGCAACTGTGTTGTAGCCGCACATATATTTTCCTGCGCCTTCCGAAACACCGAGAATTACAGGTGAGTTGTTCTCCTGTGCTGTCTGAAGAACAGCCTTTGTCCACTCAAGATTGTTGATGTTGAACTGGCCGACAGCGTAGTGGCCTGCTTTTGCTTTGTTAAGCATATCTTTTGCTGAAACTAACATAATATATACATCCTCCGTTTGATAATAGTTTTCTTCTTATATTATAGTGCATATCCTTTGAAAAATCAATCGCTTTTTGATATTTTTTTATCATTGTCAAAAATGTGCGCCGATTTTTATTATTTTATTTATTTTACGAGAAACCTTTTTTATAAAAAAGGTTTCTCGTGCTCTTCCAAAAAATTTTCTTTAAAAAATATATAATGGGAGTTATACCGCAAATGGATAGCTTGTACTTCTGTTTTTTTGTTGTGTGGTTATTGCTTTATGCGGTGGGTATGATGCCGATGCACCCTACGGTTTGTACAATATAAATTCAGATGTTGCTGGTATGCGGTGCGCCGGGGACGACGCACCCTACGGTTTTATGAATAGTTAGAAGTAGGTTGTATTGTAACGCAATAAATAATGAAAAATATTCCATAAATAAAGCTTTTTGAGAGAGGGTTCGGGGGAGAATCTTTTTCTCGAAAAAGTTCTTCCCCGAAAATATTTTTTTACAAATAAAAAATAACAAAAAATGTGGCAAAATTTTTCACAAATAAACAGCGTATGAATACTCAAACTATTACTGCAAACGCAAAACAAAAATGAAAAGGAGTGAAACACAATGGCAAAATCGGCAATGGTACCGCAGGCAAGAGAAGCAATGGATCGTTTCAAGATGGAAGCGGCTTCAGAGGTTGGCGTAAACCTTAAAAACGGCTACAACGGCGATCTTACAAGCCGTCAGGCAGGTTCAGTCGGCGGTCAGATGGTTAAAAAGATGATCGAATCATACGAAAACTCAATGAAATAACCATTTGAACAAAAATCGGAGCACCCGAACCGTTTTCGGGCGCTCCGATAGACTATATATTCACTACATAACGCATCAGTCGATAATTTCATAAAGCAAAGCGGCGTCGTCTTTTTTAGTATATTCCTTAACATCGGTCACTCTTGCTTTAAACGGCTTTGAACCGAACGCAATCTCAATTACGTCGCCGACCTTGACATCATATGACGCACGGGCGGCTTTTCCGTTTATCAGCACACGACCGCCGTCGCAAGCCTCGTTCGCAACCGTTCTGCGCTTGATAATTCTCGATACCTTTAAATATTTGTCCAATCTCATTATAATATATACCTCTCAAAAATCTTAGTAGGAACAACACAAATCGGCTCAAACAATGACCCGAAAAAAGGGCATGCCTGAGCCGATAAATGCACAAAAATGTTTGAGCGTTAAATCAAATTATTTAACAGCTTCTTTGAACTGGCTGCCAGCCTTGAAAGCCGGAACTTTTGTTGCCGGGATTTCGATTTTTTCTTTTGTTCTCGGGTTAAGACCTGTTCTTGCGTTGCGGCTGTGTACTTCAAATGTACCAAAGCCAACGAGAGCTACCTTGTCGCCCTTTGAAAGAGCTTCTACTACTGAATCGATTACGGCTGCAACTGCCTTGTCTGCGTCTTTCTTTGAAAGACCTGCTTTTTCTGCTACTGAGCTAACTAATTCTGATTTGTTCATTTTTGTATATCCTCCTAATGTTGTGTGTATATATTTAACGGCTCACCGTTAAAAGCATAAGTTACCTTGCTGTTTGTGCCTTGATTTTACAGCTTTTTGACCTCGTCCCAAATTTCGTCAAGCGTCTCTAAATCGGATTTGCTCATGTCGATTCCTCGTTCGTTGCAAAGCTTTTCGACCTTTTCAAATCTGTCGATAAATTTATCTGTCGCCGCAGACAGCGCCTGCTCCGAATCAATCTTCAAAAACCGAGATACATTGACCGCCGCAAACAAAAGATCGCCGAATTCTTCAAAAATATGACCCTTGCAGCCGCCCTCGATCGCTTCTTCAAGCTCGTCAAGCTCTTCGCCGACTTTCAAAAGCGGTTCGTTTATGTCCGACCAATCAAAATTTGCCTTAGCCGCTCTCTTTTGAACCTTTTGCGCTCTCATCAGCGCCGGAAACGCTTTCGGAACAGCGTCAAGCGTGTCGGTATAGCTTTGCTGATGCTTTTCCTCCATTTTGATCTTGTCCCAGTTTTCAAGCACCTTCTCCGTGCTGTCCGCTTTGACATCTCCAAATACATGAGGATGACGCAAAATCAGCTTTTTGCAGATTCCGTCCGCAACATTGTCAAAATTGAAATTATTCTGTTCGGTTTCGATTTGCGAATGAAAAACGACCTGGAGCAAAACATCGCCAAGCTCTTCGCAAAGCGCCGATTTATCATCATTGTCGATTGCGTCGGCAACTTCATATGCCTCTTCCAAAAAGTCGTTGCGAATCGAATCGTGTGTCTGTTCCTTGTCCCATGAACAGCCGTTTTCACTTCGCAGGATTTTTGTGATCTCGACAAGGTCGTTTATGTCGTATTCGTTTTTAAATTCAAAATCTACCATAATTTTCTTAAATCCTCTGAATGCTTAATATATTCTACCCCATTGCGGTTGTTTTTGCAAGTGATTTTAGCAATATTTTGCAAACGAAGGCTATTTTTGTGAAAAACTAAAGAAATTTTCACCCTAAAATCATGCAATTTGCGGTATAATAATGCCGAATAACAACATTTCAGTGCCGTTTTTGGTTGATAATTCGTGGGTTTTCGACATTGCAAAAACCGATTTTCAGCAAAATGCTTTGAGAATTATCCTGATCATGCTGTCTTTTTTCAGTTCATATATCTTGCGATAGGTCGTAATTGCCGCGTCGTCCGCATCGTCCGACATATATCTGAGCGATGCAAACGGCAGCTTAAAATCATAACAAACCGAGGCGATTGCCGCAGTCTCCATGTCGCAGCAGTTAGCGCCGAATTTTGACACGACGGTGTCACGCTTTTCTTTTGTGGTGATAAAAATGTCGCCGGTCACACAAACGCCCTTGCATATTGAAGTGTCGGCATTCAAGATGACGCTGTTCAGTTCGGGGTCGGATTCAAATATATATTTTTCCTGCGGTTTTTGTCCAAGCTCATAGCCGAGAGATGTCAGGTCAAAATCATGCTCGATGAATTTTGTGCCGAGCACAAGCTCATTTTTAAATACGCCGCTGACAGCGCCCGACAGTCCGAAATTGATTATGCACTCGGGCTTTTCTTCGCAAATCAGCGCCGCCGTCATTGCCGCCGCATTGACCTTGCCGACCTTTGACCAGATTGCGACAAACTCAACTCCGTTTTTAAAAAATCTGCAATAATCTCTGCCGTGACGGGTAAATTTTTCGCCGCCAAGCTCGTCCGATATTTGCAAAACTGGGGCAAATTCGGCGTCGTCCGCAATTACAAGTCCGATTTTTTTATACATATGTTTTTCACTCCGATAAAATACAAAATGGGATAAAAACAGAGCTGACGGCAAACATCAGCTCCGTTATTTTTTATGCGAATATTAAAATTTACAGCTTTTTGCCGCATTTGTTGCAAAACAGCGCGTCAGATGCATTTTTGCCGCCGCATTGCGGACAGATCGAAACCTTTTTCTGAACCTCAATTTCAGCCTCATATTCCGCAATGTTCTGCTTTTTCTGCTCGATCTGTTCAACAATATCCTTAACAGAATCGGAAATATCAGCGTTTTCGTCCTTCATTGATTCATAATAAAGTCTGCCGAGCGTTTCAAAATCCTTTGAAAGCTGTGAGTTGAGGCTTGCAATGGTGAATTTGAGTTTTTGCACAGTGTAAACCTCGCCTGTTTTTTTAGCAACCACATCAAAAGCGTCCTTTGCTTTGATTGCGGTATCTTCGATAATTCCCATTTCTAAATCCTCCCTTAGATTTTTATTTAAGTATATTCATAATATCACATTATTTATTTCTTTTCAAGGCTTTAATTATGAATATAGTGAGAATTATTGCCTATCCGATAATCTTTTTGCTCCAACTCATTTTGCCGCATTTCGGACACTTCATGTATCTTGTTCTGCCCTTGTGCATTGCAAAAAGCACGCTTTTGTAGGTCGGGACATATTTATAATTGCACTTTGCACATTCATAATAGCCTGCTTTTTGTTCGATTTTAAGAGCATATGCAACTCCGATTGCAAAGACAACGCTTCCGAAAGCAATCAGCAAGACTCTGATTATCGGGTGCATTTCGATAAACGACGCGACAAAAATCAACACGATGAAGGTTATTGACGCCATATATCCGATGACCGACTCCAATTTAAGCATATTCCTGTCGGCTGATTCCTTTTCCTTTTGCAAGGCGATAATTGTTTTTTCCGCTTTATCATTATAATTTTTCATTTCAATCACTTCTCCGCTTAATAATTCGTTTACATTGATTTTGAGGATTTCACAAAGCTCTAACATAATCGACGAATCGGGCATACTTTTACCTGTTTCCCATTTTGAAACCGCACGGTCGGTTATGTTCAGCTTTTCTGCAAGCTCGGCTTGTGTGAGGCCTATTTCTTTTCGGCATTTTGCAATGAATTTGCCGATTTTGATTTGGTCCATTTGTCACTTCTCCTTTCCGATATCAAGTGTATATCAATCTGCTTTAGAAATAAACACACCAATAGTTGAGCGAAGAAAAACAACTATTGGTTGAGTTATGTTTATTATGATTTTCGGTGCCGTTTTTGCCCGAATTATTGATAAAATTTATAGATTTCCTGTTTTCGTTTCAAAATCTCATCAAAACCGCTGATATATTCATAGGGGTATTTATAATTGAATATGCGTTTTATTCTGCCGTTTGTCAAATCGACAAGCTTGGTTGACGCACCGCCGCCGAGTGCGATTATCGACTGCATTTCCTCCATTATGAATATGTTATAAAGGCTCTCAAAGCCCTTTTTTGCCCAGCCGATGTTTTCGTTGTTGCCTGCCATTCGGCTTTGCCGATACATATAGTATGGCAGATATGAATTTTGCTGCAAAGCCTTGTGCGAATAGCCGAGCATTTTTGAAACGGAATCTCCCTTTGAGTCATATTTTGCTTCATTTTTGTAAACCGAACGGGACGAGCGCTTGACAGAGAGCGTGTGAATTGTGATATTTGTCGGCTCAAGCGCCAAAATGTCGTTTACCGTGTTGATGAACGATTCCGTGCTGTCACCGTCAAGCCCTGCGATAAGGTCTGTGTTGATTGATGAAAAGCCGACTCGCGACGCAAGATTATATGCTTCATAAAACTGCTCTGCGGTGTGATTTCGCCGAATTTTTCTAAGCACCTCGTCATTTAGCGTTTGCGGATTTATGCTGACCCTGTCAGCTCCGTTTGAATAAATCACTCTCAGCTTTTCTTCGTCGATCGTGTCGGGTCTGCCCGCTTCAACGGTATATTCAAGCAAGCCCGACAAATCAAATTTGGCGGACACTGTTTTCATGATTTTGCAAAGCTCGTCTGCCGAAATTGCGGTCGGAGTGCCGCCGCCGATATATATTGTAGAAGCTTTCAGTCCCAGATCTTTCGTGATTTTTGCGGTTTCCTTGATTTCTTTGCAAAGAAGCTCAACATATTGCGGAATGAGTTTTGCCGATTTTGTGATGTCGTGCGATACAAACGAGCAATAGCTGCAGCGGCTTTTGCAAAACGGAATCCCGATATACAGCGAAAACGAATTGCTCTCGATTTTTTTAAGAAGCGGCGTTTGAATATCAAGCACCTGCTTTGCAAGCCGATATTTTTCATCGCTCACAAGCATTTTTTCTTTGAAAAAATCACGAGCTTCGGCTTCTCCCGATTTTTGCTCCAAATTGCGCAAAAGCTTGACCGGACGAACGCCTGTCTGGATTCCCCAACCGGCTGTGATGCCTGTTATGCTGCTTAAAATCTGATAGAGCAAAAAGCAAAGCGTGCGCTCAAAATCGTGCTCGTTAAAGCACATTTCGTTTTTATAATAGCTGCCTTTGTCGCATTTTACAAGCACCGACAAATCGTTTCCGTTCACCTTTGCCGTGATATACATTTTGTCGCCCTTTTCAAGCGAGATATGCTCATCGGGGAAGAACAGCTGAATTATGTTTTCAAGTTCATATTTATAATCGTTTCCGACAAGATTCAGTCTAATCATTTAAACTGCCTTTCAGTTGTAAAGATATGTTTTGAGCGGATTGAAATTGCGCTCGTTTCTGAGCGTCGTCGAGCCCTGATGACCGGGATAGATCATATAGTCGCCGTCAAGAAAGCAAAGCCGCCTGAATGAATCGGTGAGGTCGGCAAAGCTTCCGCTCGGGAAATCGACTCTGCCGTAGCTGCCTTCAAAAATCGTGTCTCCGCAGAAGATGTCACGGTCGGTGATGAAGCTCACCGAGCCGTTTGTGTGACCCGGTGTGTGAAGCACCGAAAACATTGTTTTACCAAGAGTTATCACCGAGCCCGTATCCACCGTTTCGTCAATGTCAACCGCAACATAGGGGTCTTTGTAAATGCCTTGATTTTGGTAAAGGCTGTGGAATGTGTCATATAGGTTTTCGTCCGTATCATGGAGCCGCTTGTCTTCGAGCGGATGTGCAACGACACGAGCGCCCGTCAGTTCCTTGACTGCCGCCGCACCATATATATGGTCGATATGAGCATGGGTGATGAAAATGTAATCAACACGCTCGTTTTTGAGGTCACCCAGCAGTCTTTTATCGGGATATGCGGGGTCGATCACCGCAGAATGACCCGTAATGTCGTCGGTATAAAGATAGCAGTTGGTTTCAAGCGATCCGATTACATATTTTTTCAGCATTTTTATCCCTCCAAAGTGAATTTATACACCGGTTCTTTCTACCGAATATACACCCTCGATTTTGCCGAGCTTTGCGGTGATGCTTCGCAAATGCTCAACATTTTCAACGCTGAAGGTGATGTTGATTTCGCAATTGCCGTCTTTAAGCTCCTTTGCGTTGACCGCATGAAGCGCAATGTGCATATTTGAAAGCGAAACCGTGATGTCGGCAAGAATGCTCGGGCGGTTGAGTCCGTGAATTTTGAGCATTGCCTCAAATTTTTCGTCGGCTTTGCCTGTCCAATGAACGGGGATCCATCTGTCGCTTTGTTCTGCCTTTGTGAGGTCTTTCGGAACATTGACGCAATCACGCTTATGAACGGACACGCCGTGACCTCTTGTGATAAATCCGATTACGGAATCCCCCGGCAAAGGATTGCAGCATTTTGACAGCTTGACAAGGCAATTGTCGGTGCCGTCAACCGCAATTCCCTCTTTTTCCTGTGCGGTCGATTTGGTGATATAGTCGTCGATGTTGATGTGTTCTTCTTTTTTGTTGCGCTTATATTCTTCTTTGATCCTCGGCATGAATTTTGACACAACAAGTCCGCCGTAGCCGATCGACGCATAGAAATCATCGACCGTGGCACAATGCTGACGAGATGCCATGTCGGAGATTATCTTGTCAAATTCTTCGCCCGTAACATTGATGAAATTGCGTTTAAATTCACGCTCGATCTCGGCTTTGCCTTGCTCAATGTTCTCGGCTCTGCGCTCTTTTTTGAACCATGAACGGATTTTGTTTCGAGCCTCCGATGTATGGACGATTTTCAGCCAGTCACGGCTCGGTCCGTGAGGCTGTGAGGTTGTGAGAATGTCGCAGATCTCGCCTGTTTTGAGCTTATAGTCAAACGGAACGATTTTTCCGTCAACCTTAGCACCGATCATCTTGTTGCCGACCGCCGAATGAATCGCATAGGCAAAGTCAATGACGCATGAGCCCGCCGGCAGTGAGATAACATCGCCCTTTGGCGTTACCGCGAACACATCGTCCTGGGTAAGGTCGGACTTAATGCTTGATACGATTTCTTCAACATCGTCGCTTTCCTGCTGTGTGTCGATGATTTGTCTGATCCACGCAAGTCTGCTTTCGAGCTTTGAGTCGTTTTTCGAGATACCCTCTTTATATTTCCAGTGCGCCGCAATACCGAATTCGGCTGTGCGGTGCATTTCCCATGTCCTTATCTGCACCTCAAACGGAATTCCTTCTCTGCCGATTACCGTGGTGTGAAGCGACTGATACATATTCGGTTTCGGGGTTGAAATGTAATCCTTGAATCTGCCGGGAATAGGTCTGAACATATCGTGAATGAATCCGAGGATGTTGTAGCAGTTTGTGACTGTGTCGGTGATAATTCTGACGGCATAGATGTCATATATTTCTTCAAACGACTTGCCCTGCATATACATCTTTCTGTAAATTCCGTGTATTGACTTAACACGGCCCTCAAGATGAATGTTCTCAACCGCGGTGCCGAGCCGATTTTCGATTCGGGTGATGATCGATTTGATCAAATCTTCACGATATTGCTTTTTTGAGTTCAAAAGATGCTCGATTTCCTCATATGCCACCGGGTCAAGATAGCGAATCGAGAGGTCTTCAAGCTCCTCTTTGATCGGACGAATACCGAGTCGGTGCGCAATCGGAGCATAAATTTCAAGCGTTTCTCTTGAAATATCACGGCGCTTTTGTTCGCCTCTGACCGACAGCGTGCGCATATTGTGCAGTCTGTCGGCAAGCTTAATTATGATGACACGAATGTCGTCCGCCATTGCGATCAGCATTTTGCGAATGTTCTCGGCTTGCGCCTCTTCACGGGTGATATAGGGGATCTTGCCGAGCTTTGTAACCGCATTAACAAGCATTGCAATGTCTTCGCCGAACTCCGCTTTCAACTCGTCAAGTGTTACCGGCGTGTCCTCGACAACATCATGAAGCAGTGCCGCTTCGATCGATTCGGTGTCCATTCCGAGGTTGATAAGAATTATGGCGCAGGCGGTCGGATGGCTGAAATAGCGTTCGCCCGATTTGCGAAATTGTCCCTCGTGCGCCTTTTCGCCGAAATCATATGCTTTTTTGATAGCCTCAAGATTATAATTTTTATTTGCTTTTTTGACGGCGCTTACAACATCGTCATAGGTATATTCTTTAAACGGCATAAATGATTCATCCCCTGCTGATTTTGATATATGTCGGTGTTTTGGTTAAATCGACCTTTTGTGTTGCGGGTCTAAGTGTAATTTCAATGTTATCGCGAGCGGTCATTTCAATCAAACCGCCCTCTTTTAATATGTCAAGAATGACTCTTGTTTTAAAATAATCGTTGCTCCCCAAAATGTGCAAAAGCAAATCTTCCTTTGCAAAAATGTGTCCGAGTGCATATATTTTCTTATAAATTGCGCCGATTTCTTCCCTTGTCGGCGGATTTATGTCGTCAACCTCGCTGAAAATTCGGAAATTTTCAAACGAACGGATTCGTTTTACCAAAAATTCATTGTCAATGTCGCTCGGCTTTATGTCGCAAAGCACCACCGACAGGTTTTCTTCATCGGCAAATCGGTTGATTTCAAGCGTCACCGCCATGTCGACAATGTCGCCCGTTTTATAGGCGAATTCGTCAATTCGTGTGAAGAATTTCATGACCTGAAACTGCTTGCGCTCACGGCCGACGGTGATTTTGAGATGATTTCCTTTGCCGACAGCGGCGATTGAAATAATTCTCAAATTATACAGTCCGAAAATCGGCGCTTCATTTTCCTGCCCGAATGGTTCAAGCTTTTTGATTGAATATGCATGAGCGACCGAAAGCGTTGACGGATTCAATTTGCAGCAAAGCTTCAACGGCTCAAAGGGAAGCGTGTGATATAGCGTGTGTGCTTCAAGATTTATGCGTTTTTTGAATTCGTCGAGATTTTCAAGTTTAAGACTCAGTCCTGCGGCTGATTCATGTCCGCCAAAGCCGAGGAGTATGTCGCCGCAACGAGAGATGAGCGAGTAGATCGAAATTCCTTCATAGCTCCTTGCGGAGCCTGTGACTTCGTCGCCGTCGATTGAAAATGCAATGCACGGACGGCTGAACTTTCGGCTCATTTTTGCGCTGATAAGTCCTAAAACGCCGTGGTGCCAATTTTTTCCCGACACAATAAGAACAGGTGCATTAAGCAACTCCTCATTTGCAAAAAGCGTTTCCTCCGCTTCGGCAATTAAATCCGATTCAAGCTTTTTTCGCTGATTATTAAGGTCGCAAAGCTCTCTTGCAAGCGGTGCCGCCTTTGCCTTGTCGTCGCAAAGCAACAAATCAAGCGCACGGGTTGGCTCCAACATTCGCCCTGCGGCATTGATTCGCGGCGCAAGTCCGAACGAGATTGATGTTGCGCTGATTTCCTTTTCTTTAAGCGCCGACGCTTCAAGCAATGCGTCAACGGACGCTCGGCTGTGCCGCGCAATGAGCTTCAGCCCATATTTTATGATTGCTCGGTTGTCCGATTTAACCGGCATTACATCTGCGATTGTGCCGATTGTGACAAGGTCGCCGTATTCGGGCAAAAGCTCCTCGCACTCGCACCCCTCAAGGGCGCATATGAGCATGAACGCAACTCCGACTCCCGCATATCCCGAAAATTCGCAAAAATCATCATTTCTTTTCGGGTCGACGACCGCAACCGCATTAGGCAGTTTTTCGGGCGGCAGATGATGGTCGGTGACTACGGTATCAATTCCTAGAGAATTTGCATATTCCACTTCGTCATAAGCCGAAATCCCGTTATCGACGGTGATTATCAGGTTGATTTTTTTCTCATGAAGCTCGTCAACGGCGCTTTTTGATATGCCATAGCCTTCGTCACGAGTCGGCAGTCGATAGCAAACATCGGCTCCGACTGAGATGAGATATGTATAGAGTACGGCGGTTGAGGTTACTCCGTCACAGTCATAGTCGCCGAAAATCGCAATCTTTTCGCCCTGCTCGATTGCTTTGTGTATTCGCTCGACCGCCTTGTCCATATCAACGAATGACATTGGGTTTTGCAAAACACATTCGTCCGACAAAAACTCCTCCGCTTCCATCGGGTCGCAAATGCCTCTGATTGTGAGCAGAAGCGCGCAAAACGGGTCGATGATGTTTTGATCCTCGCCGTAATATTCGCGGCATTCCTCGACCAGCTCTCTTGCCGCCTGTTTATCCGCCTGTGCAATGCTCCAACGCTTTAAACTCATCTTTTGCCATCCTTAAAGTTTCAAAAATTACTCTTCGATTTTGCGTGTGATCGCCGAATCTATCATTAAAACATTAACATTCGCTTTTACAAAATCACAGGGTTTTAGCGAATTATCATCATTTGTGAACAGCGAATATTGATTTCCGATTCGCCCGATAAGATAATGCTTTTTGCCCGATTCGTCAATCACGAAATCATACTTTTTATATCCCTTAACGGCGTGCAAAATGTCACGCAAAACATCGACAAATCTGAAATTGTCGCTTTTTCGGGTCATTCCGAAACCATGACGGAAGCCTAACTCAACGACCGCCGCAGTCATGTCTGATTTTGCTTTGTAAATCATTGCATAACCCGAAGTATCACCCTTATTCAGCTTTGTTACATCGGCGACCTGCGCATACATTATCCCGATCGGTTTTAATTTGAGCGGCGTTTGTTTCATCAGCCGGCCGACCAGCGCCGAACCGAGTCTTACTGCGTCAAGTCGAGTATCTTCATATAAAATCGCCGCGACCGAATTTGCAATATGCTTTGTTCCGACATTTATGCCGCTTTTTTCGAGTGCGTTTGTCACCGACAAAAATCGTTCAAGCTGTGTTTTGGTATTATCATATTGCTGTTCAAATGACAGCGCAAAGTGAGAAAAAATGCCGCAAAAATCAATGTTTTCGACCGAATAAATGCGCTTTATGTCGTCGATTTTATCATATTTTGTGCCAAATCTGCCCATTCCCGTGTTGATTTTGACATGAGCCTTCGGCATATAACCGACAGCGTTGCAAACATCGGCAAGGTGAGCGGCACAGTCAAATGAGGTGACGGTGAAAATGACATTATGCTTTGCAAGCTCTCTTATCGTTTCGTCGTCATAGCAAGGCGAAAGCAGCAAAATCGATATGTCGGCAATATTCATGTCGGCGATATTCAGCGCTTCAAACGCTTCGGCAACCGCAAACGTACGAACGCCTGCCTCGTACCACGCATTAACTGCGTTCTCAATTCCGATTCCGTAGCCGTTGCACTTTACAACCGCAATCACGGGCGTTTTGACATAATCGACCGCCGCTTTTGCGTTATATATAAGGTCTCTTTTTGAAATTGAAAGATAATTTTGCATTTTTTCGACACCCTTAATCTTTATCTTCGCAATACTTTTTGTCCCAAATCAATCATTTTTTTGGCAAACGGTTTGAAAACTATCTGTGTTTCGCCGATAAATTCAATCAGCTCGCCCGAAAAGCCTTTTTTGAAGCGATAGAGTCCATAGAGCGGATTTTCGGGAGATAAATCGCCCGACACACCTCTGAAATCATATATGCGGCATTTCAGTTCAACCGCCCATTTGATCATTTCCCACTGCAAAAGGTAATTCGGCATACAGTTGCGGTGCTCGTTATCCGACGCACCGTAGAGATACCAAACCTTGTCGCCGTAATAGATTGCGATCGTCGCCGAAACCATTTCACCGTCGATTTCCGCAATATATAACCGCAGATTTTCCTCATGCATTACATCCCACATATGTTCAAAGTACCAAAGCGGACGGATCCCGAAATGGTCACGCTCGCCTGTCACTTTCATTATCTCATGGAACTTCGGCAGATCCGAACGGTCGCCCAAGCGAACCGTCACGCCTTTTCTTGAGGCAAGGCGAATGTTATAGCGCGTTTTTGAATGGAAGTTGTTAAAAAGCTCTTCCTCGGTTTTGCCCTCAATGTTAAGTCTGAATACGAAATTGGGCTGAACACCGTCAAAATTTTTGCCTGCGGGCAAAATCTCAAGTCCGCAATATTTCGCCGATTCTTTGAAACGCTCGTCATCATATTCAAACGACGGGTCGGCTTTGAAAATATATCCGTGTGTTTCCTTTGCAACAACTCTCACAGCGTCAATCAAATCCTTCATGCCCTCTTTTTCGTCGGGGTCGCAAACAGGACCTCTCGGCGCATAGAGATAATTATAAGGCATATAGGGCACTTTGCGGATAAGCAGAAGCATTGCCGCACGCACATTGCCCTCATCATCACGGCTGATTATTCTGCGTGATGTCCAATCCTTTTTAACATCAGCCCAAACAGACGCCTGCAAAAAATTGCCGTTTGGGTGAGTTGTCATGAATTTTTCAAATTCATTCGCTGTTTTTTCTGTTACAAATTCGTACATGATTTGATAACTCCTTTGGTTATTTATTGCCGATTCTCCTCATATATGTATAGAGGACGGTGATTTTTGTGGTAAATTGTATTGTGAATCTCAAAAAGGCGAAAGCAACGCTTGCCTGCCTTTGCATCTGCGGAATTTGCGTTGCGTTGATGCCGACCGCAAATTCGATTATGACCGCCGCAGGGGTTGCAAAGTCAAACGGAATCAGACTGCCGATTTTGATGTATCACCATGTGCTTGATAAAAGCCGCAGTCTTAATAAATATACGGTTTCGCCCGATGAGTTTGAAAGCGATTTGAAATATATTAACGAGCAAGGGTACACAACGGTTGTGGTTGCGGACCTGATTAACTTTTGCGAAAAAGGAACGATACTTCCCGAAAAGCCGATCATGATAACCTTTGACGACGGATATGAAAGCGTCTTTCACTTTGCCTGTCCGCTTTTGAAAAAATATGAGATGAAAGCGGTAATTAACATTATCGGAAAATATGCCGATCTTTACAGCGAATGTGACGACCATAACATCAGATATTCGCACATCACATGGCAGCAGTTAAAACAGGCGGTCGATGAAAATGTGCTTGAAGTGCAAAATCATACTTACGATATGCACAAAAACGGCAAACGCAACGGAATCGGGAAGATGAGGGGAGAAAGCACAGAGCATTATGCAAACGCTGTCGGGAAAGACATCTCGGAGCTGCAAGAGCGTGTGAAAGAAAAGCTCGGATTTTATCCGACCGCATTTGCCTATCCGTTCGGTACCATTTCAAAGGAAGCGCTGCCTGTTTTGAAAAATATCGGATTCAAAGCGGTGTTTTGCTGTTGGGAAAAGGTAAATTACCTTACGGGGGAGCGCGAAGAGCTTTATCATCTGAATCGATTTAACCGACCGCACGGAAAAACGACCGCAGAATTTTTCAAAAACATCGAAAACGGTTAAATAATATTATTATTCATATTATTATATCAAAATTTAAGGTGATTTTCAATATTTAATTATCGGTCAAGGGGCATAAAAAAGATAAATGTGAAAAAAATATTATAAAACAAACGGTATTGTGTTAAATGAGCAAAAAAGTGTTGACTAATTTGAAGATATTAAGTAAAATAAAGGTAGATTAGGAAAAGAGGTATAAACCAATGCAGGACGAATATCAGCCGGATTTGGTCACATTGTCTGACGATGACGGCAAAGAATATAATTTTGAAGTGCTCGATGCATATGAGGACGGAGAAATTCAATATGTTGCGCTCACACCGTATAATGACGGTGAGAAAAACGAAAATACCGTTGAGCTTGATGATGACGGCAGCCTTGTGATTATGAAGGTCGTGCCGGAGGGCGATGATAATATATTCCTCGAAATCGAAGACGACGATGAATATGAGCGTGTTGCAAACGAGTTTGTTGCCCGTTTGCAGGATTATTATGAGATTGACGAGCAATAATATGTAAATTTGCTTATTTCCTGCCCTGTGCGTGTATTGATGTCGGCTATATAACCCTACAATCTTTATTCGGTAGTCCGGTACTCCGACGAGCGGGTTTTGCAGGCCTCCCCGAATCTTTCGGGATGTTGGAAGCACAAGCCGTCGGGAGGACATCCACCTGCTCTTTTGCAGGTTATCAACTGCCGATGTCTTTACGGCAGGGCGGGACTTCTTTTATTTATGTTTGTAATATGTGGGGAGGACTTTTTTGTAAAAAAGTCCTCCCCCATCATTTTTATTGATGAACACCCATTTTCAAAAAACTTTTATTATGAAAATGTGGTCCTTTCGTGGGAAAAACTTTTTTATAAAAAAGTCTTTCCCACACCCTTTTTAAAAAACTTTCATTATAAAAATAATAACAGAAGTACGGGTAACGGATAGCTTGTACTTCTGTTTTTTGATGTGTAGTTATTATTTTTGCGGTGCGTATGATGCCGACGCACCCTACATTTATATGATAAATTGGAAGTAGGGTGTATTGTAACGCACAATATAATTAAAATATTCTCAAAAATAAAGCTTTTTGAAGAGAGGGATTTCATCAATATAAATATTGATGAGGGAGAACCTTTTTCTCGAAAAAGTTCTCCCCCGATAATTAAACTCATTATTTAACTTCTCAATTTAGCAAGCGCCGTGAGCGAGCATTGCGTCAACGACCTTCTCGAAACCGGCGATGTTAGCACCGATTACATAGTTGCCTTCGCAACCGTAACGCTTAGCGGCATCGTCGATGTTGTGATAGATGTTGACCATGATGTTCTTGAGTTTTGCGTCAACTTCTTCAAATGTCCAGCTGAGTCTTTCGCTGTTCTGTGACATTTCAAGTGCGCTTGTAGCAACGCCGCCTGCATTGGCAGCTTTACCCGGAACGAACATTACGCCGTTCTCCTGGAGATATTTTGTAGCCTCGATTGAAGTAGGCATATTTGCACCTTCGCAAACTGCAAAGCAGCCGTTGGCAACGAGCGCTTTAGCGTCGTCGATCAAAAGCTCATTCTGTGTTGCGCAAGGAAGTGCAACATCGCACTTAACCGACCAAACGCCCTTGCCCTCGTGATATTCTGAATTCGGACGATAGTTTTTATACTCGGTAAGACGAGCACGCTTAACCTCTTTGATTTCCTTAACGGCGTCAAGGTCAATTCCCTCAGCGTCATAGATCCAGCCTGTTGAATCAGACATTGTAACTACTTTGCCGCCGAGCTGCATTGCTTTCTGAGCCGCATAGATTGCAACATTACCTGCACCCGAGATAACAACGGTCTTGCCGTTGAGATCTTTGCCGTGGCACTTGAGCAATTCTTCAACCATGTAAAGAAGTCCGTAACCGGTAGCTTCTGTACGAACGAGCGATCCGCCATAGGCAAGACCTTTGCCTGTGAGCACGCCTTCGTAAAGACCGCGGATTCTCTTGTACTGACCGAACATATATCCGATCTCACGAGCGCCTGTTCCGATGTCGCCTGCCGGTACATCTGTGTCGGCACCGATATATTTGCAAAGCTCTGTCATGAAGCTCTGGCAGAATCTCATGATTTCTCTGTCTGATTTGCCCTTAGGATCAAAGTCAGAACCGCCTTTGCCGCCGCCGATCGGCAAGCCTGTAAGCGAGTTTTTAAATACCTGCTCGAAACCGAGAAATTTGATTACGCTCAATGTAACCGACGGATGAAGTCTGAGTCCGCCCTTGTACGGTCCGATTGAGTTATTGAACTGAACACGGTAGCCTGTGTTTACTCTGATGTTACCCTCATCGTCAACCCACGGAACACGGAAGATGATCTGTCTGTCCGGCTCAACGATTCTTTCAAGGATTGCATCTCTTTTGTAAAGGTCCTCATTTTTCTCGATGACCTTTTCAAGAGATTCAAATACTTCCTTAACTGCCTGCAAAAATTCAGGCTGATCGGCATATTTTTTTTCTACCGATTCCAAGACGCTTTGCACATAATTCATTGTAGTTCGCTCCTTAAAAGTCTAAGATAAACAATTTTCCGTTTAAAGCCTCGCAGCAGTCGGAGCAAAGCGAAAATATATGTCCGACTCAGACGGAAAATTATCCTCATGAATAAAAATACCGAACCGTTGAAAATAAATTCGGTGTAGTTAAATAATATCAAAATACCTTACAAAAATCAAGTGAAAATTTTCCATTTAATGTATTTTTTCATAATTTATGAGATTTTTTTAATCATGATTAACATTGTCGTAACATTTCTTCCGATATATGCATAAAAATACACCGAAATATTACAAATTTATTTTGCGGTTTCAACTGTTTCGATTATGCTGATCGCGCTGTCGAAATTCGCCGAAAAATCGCTTTTCAGCGTCTTTTTGTCAAGTGAAAAGTCAAGCCCCGATTCTTCAAGCTTTGCGCTCAAATGTTCATATGCCGAGGCTTGAATGTTCAGCGAATGAATAAGTGCCTTATTATGCGACAGCCCGAAAAGATCGTCCGATTCTCCTGCGGTCGCCTGGTTGAACATCTGAAGTGCCATGTAAACATTGGAATAGAGCATATTGTTGAGGTCGGAGTACATTTTGGGGTTGCCAAACCGTGCGGTTATGCTGTATAATAAATCTGTTGCGTTTTGCAGTGTGTTTCTGCCGAGATAAAGCTTCGGCTTTTTCGCAAGCTCGTTGTAAATTGCCGCATCCGCAGAGTCCGCCGGCAGTCTGTCGGTGAGCCCCAAAAGATAGTCGGAGGAAACATTGAACACCTTTGCCGCTTTCATTACAAAATCCAAGCCGCATTCACGAATTCCTTTTTCATAATGTGAAAGAAGCGCTTGTGAGATTCCGAGCTTTGCCGCGGCGGCCTTTTGCGACATTCCGCTTTTCTTTCTGACGGCGGCGATTCGGGTTGAAAATTTGTTTTTCATAAATAATCCTACTCTCTGAATTTATACTTATTGTATAAATAATACCACCTTGCGGTTAAATGGTAAATACACATTGTAAACAATTTTTTGTTGATTTTTCTATATATTTTCTATAATTTTTGCGAAAGGAATGTAATTTTACATTATGAAAAGCTATACAATTCATCTTGTGCGCCACGGAATGACGAGCGCAAACCTCAGCGGTGAATATGCGGGAATGCTTGATGTGCCGCTTTGTGATGAGGGAATCGAACAGTTGAAACAGCTGCGAGAGAAGTATGATTACGGTAAGCCGGACATCATTTTTTCGAGCCCGCTGACCCGTTGCAAGCAGACGGTAAAGCTGCTTTACGGCGAGGACGCTCAGATTAACGAGGTGTATGATCTTCATGAGGTGTCGGTCGGCGATTATGAGGGCAAAAAGGCGACCGATCTGGTTGATGATCCGAACTATATGGCATGGGTAAGGGGCGAAGTTGCACCGCCCAACGGTGAATCGAATCAGGATTTTGCAAAGCGTGTATGCACTGCGTTTGTGCGTGTTGTGCGTGATATTTTGAAAAGCGGAAAGACAAATGCTGTAATTTGTGCGCACGGCGGCGTTATCATGACGCTGCTCGGCGTTTACGGAATACCCCGGCAGGACAGCATAAATTGGATGGCGAACAACGGTCGCGGATTTACGATCAGAGTCACTCCGTCAATTTGGATGAGAACGGGAATGGTTGAAGTCGTGTCGGAATATCCACAAGGCTCTGCCGACGAACCCGATCTTACACATAATCCGGTTAAGGAAAGCTCAAAGAAGCTCGGTAAATCAATGGATTTCGGCGTCGGCGAAGAATGTAAAATTACACCCGAGGACGAGCTCGATTTCGACGATAGCTATGACTTCTTTCTTGCCGATGTCGAGGAAAAAGAATAGTATTTTTGTGATATAGTATTATTCGGGGGATACCTTTTTCGTGAAAAAGGTATCCCC
>CAKRRH010000019.1 GCA_934394855.1 uncultured Eubacteriales bacterium | reverse complement strand
AAGTGGAGCTACACGGTTGCAAAAGCATCAAAAAAAGCCGTAGCCTCTGAATGGAACATTTCAGAGGCTTCTCTACCAATATCGGTCAAAATCGCCCGTGTCTGATCGTTTGCCGCAGTATATCGCTGGTTAAGATAACGCATTGCCGCTCCAAGCTCTCCATGAGGACCGCCGAGCTGGGAAACGATTACCTTTGCAAGTGCCGGGTTTGGACGTGCGATTTTTACCGGGTATTCAAGTTTTTTCTCATAACTCCACATTATCTCTCACACTCGCTTTCATTCATCCAAGGCCACGGACTGTCGATCCACGAGAATCTGTCATCATCGCCGATGTCCGTTGCCGTCAACATTCCGAATCTTTTCACATACATCTCTCTTGCTTTCATATATGCTTTCGTTGCCTTTGAGAGATATTCCAAAGCCTGTTTATTTTCGGGGTGGGTATCACAAAATAAATTTGCCTCGATTACTGCAAATTTATATATCTGCACAAGCCGCAGTGCCTTTTCTCTTTCGCTCATCTCTCAATCGCCCGTCTTCCCAAAAACGGCAGATCAAGCTCGGAAAAAATCGTGCCTCTTTCAAATGCAACATCCGGCTCATATAACTTTTGCCACTTTTGCATAGGAACATATGCCATTGCAAGCGGCAGGCTCGACAGAGTTCTGTCGTCAAAATTATCATCTTGGCAAATCGACCGAATCACGGCGTTTACCTCTTGTTCGTTATTCATCATCTTATTCTCCTTTATCTCAATAAATCACATATATTCCTCCTGATTTCATTCTATGCTTATCCGCTCATTTTGTCACGGTTGTGCTGTTGATTTTTGATAAGTTGTGTGATATACTGATATAATCGGATTATGAGTAATAATATATTTATTTATAAAGGATAATAAAATGAAGAAAAAGCTTAAACAAAACGGACTTGTCGAAGGCTCGATGATTGCATATATCTCGGTCATCATCACCAAGATCCTCGGTGCGCTTTATGTAATTCCGTTTTATGCGATAATCGGAGAAGCAGGCGGCTACATCTATTCGAGTGCCTACACTCTTTACAACCTTGTGCTCAACGCCTCAACCTCGGGCGTTCCGACCGCAATGAGCATTCTTGTTTCGGAATATAACACAAGAGGTATGCAAAAAACAAAGCGCAAGGTCTATCTTGTGGGACTTTCGGTTGTCGGCGGAATATCGATCGCGCTGTTCTTGATTTTGCAAATATTCGCAAACGGCTTTGCCGGTTTTTACATGGGCGATATGCAAAATGCAAGCATTGTAAATAACGGCTCGATTGCGGCGGCAATTCGTTCGGTATCGCTTTGCCTTCTCTTTGCACCGTTTTTGAGTGTCAAACGAGGCTATCTTCAGGGTCATAATTTCATTGCCCATTCATCATACAGCCAGGTAGTCGAACAGGTCGCAAGAATTGCGGTCGTGCTCGGCGGCTCATATTTGGTTGTAAACGTTTTAGGACTTAATGTCGGCGTCGGCGTTAATGTTGCGCTTGCCGGTGCGGCTGTGGGCGCCGCTTTGGCGCTGTTATATTTGCAGCTTAAAACCGCCCACCACGAGCGTGATTTCATTGGCAATCGTGTGCGTGAGCGTGTGCCGAGCGCAAAGCGGCTCATATTCCAGATTTTGCGCTACTCGATCCCGGTTGTAATCGTTGCGACAAGCACAAACCTTTACGAAATCGTGGACATGAAGCTGACAATCACAGGCATGGGTTGGCTCGGTGTGTCGGACGCAGACACTCAGACGATTGCCAGCACGATTGCCACTTGGGCGCCGAAAATATGTATGCTAATCAGTGCGTTGTCAATGGGTCTTACGACCAGCCTTGTTCCGAGCATGACCCAAAGCTATGTTCAAAAAAAATACGGCGAGGTAAACCGAAAATTCGTCCTTGCCATAAATACCATTCTTGTTGTCGCAGTTCCCCTCTCAATCGGGCTTTCAATGCTCTCAAAGCCTGTCTACACGCTTTTCTACTCAAACAGCGACTATGGTACCGTCGTGCTGAAATATCTCTGTTTTGTCAGCGTGCTTTCGAGTATTAAAATCGTCGTTTGCATGGCGCTTCAAAGCATGGGCCGTGCAAGACTCGTCTGTGGCTGCACGATTTTGGGACTGCTGATAAATGCGGCTCTCGATTTGCCGCTGATAATGCTTTTCAGCGTGATCGGAATTCCGCCCTATTTAGGACCGCTTCTTTCATCGGTATTCGGCGTTGTAACCACCATCACGATTGCAATGGTATCGCTTAAAAAGCGTATGCATTTCAGATATATCATGATTGTAAAAACGCTGGTCAAAGCGATTTTGCCGAATCTTGCGCTGATCGTCACAGTCGCGCTGATGAAGCTGTTCATTCCGATTCCCGAAGCGAGAGGAATCATGTTGATAGTCGTGCTCGGCGTGTTCGCCCTTGTAGGCGGCGCCGTCTATGCCGTTGTCGCATATCGCTTAGGGCTCATTCAGGACATTTTCGGCAAAGACATCATCTCAAAAATCATGATTAAGCTTCATCTTAAAAAAGCAACATCACCCGACAACGACAGTGATTGATAAGCTCATTTTGTAACAGGCTTCAGCGCGTCAATCATCGCAAGTGCGGTCAGACGGGCGGAATATTTTGCTTGCTCCAAAGTATTTGCCTCGCTTCCGACCTCGATCAGCAACGAACCGTTGCACAAATCATGATTATATTTTTTTGAAACGAAATACAGCGGTCTTGCAAGGTTTTTATACTTTTTTTCGCAGGACTGCTGTAATCTTATGGCAAACCTGAAATTTGACAGCCAATTATCATAGCCCTCGACCTTGCCCGAATTGCTTCCGGTGCATATCATTATCTGAGCAGCGCTTTTGCCGTTGACCGTCGCTTCGGGGCGCAGCTTTGTTCCGCTGTCATAGGTGATCGAATCTCGGTGCAAATCGATCACCACGTCAATCGACGGATATTTTTTAAGCCATTCCTTTGTCTTAACTCTTGCACGCTCATAAGAGCCGCTGTACGCCTCTTTGTCATATTGCGTTGTGTCGTGAATCGTCGAAATTCCTGCATCATTCAGCACCTTTGCAAATTCATTTCCGACGCTGATCATATTCTTTTCATCATCGGTTGATTTTGTCGGCCATGAGCTTTTATATCCGCCCGATCTTTCGGGATAATAGCATTCGGTCGCATGAGTATGGATTATCAAAACCTGCGGTTTTTCCTTGCCCCTGTTTTTATATATCGCAATGTCCGGCAAAATTTTCAGCTGCTTTGACAAGTCAACATTAAGCCCCGTATTATTTTGCACATGAAGGTTTGACACGCTCAAATTTGCGCCGCTGTATCCAATTGTTTCGGCGGATATTTTGCCGCTGTAATCGGAATTTGCGGCGACCGCCCTTTCTGTCTTTTCGGTTGCTTTTTGAGTTGTTTTTGAGGCTGTCGGCGCAGTATTATTTGCGGCGCTGTCAACCGAATCGCTCATTTCGGGCTCGGTTATATCATAACCCGCACTATCCGACACGCCGCCTATCAACGACCCTTCAGGCATTGCGATCGCAACGGCAAGCGAGCCGATTTTATCGGTAATTTCGCTGAGCGGTTTCGCAATCAGCCGTCGGTTTGAAAATATTGTAACAAAAACGATCAGCGTCATAACAGCAGCTGCCGACCGCTTGATCATCGGGTTGATTTTTATATTAATTTTCCGTCTTTGCTTCATCTTGTTTCATCCTTTTTATAATTTTTTCGCTGATAAAAGGTATGATTTTTTAAGATGAATTATGTTTTAAATATCGCTTTTTCGGAGGGATTTATATGCAAATAAACATTACCGACATTAAAACCGAAGATGTATTTTCATATTTTAACAAAAGAGATGAAAACGCAAACAAAGGGAGCTTTGGCAGAGCGCTTTTGATTACAGGGTCATATGGCATGGCAGGCGCCGCGGTTATTTGCACAAACGCCTGCGTTCATTCGGGCGTCGGAATTGCCCATGTCGTTTGTCCGCACTCAATTTACAACATTGTTTCGCAAAGCCTGCCCGAAGCCGTGTTTACGCCTGTAAATGATGTTTTGACCGATGATGATAAAAAAGCGGTGATTATGGCAATCAAAAAAGCCGACTGCGTTGTGATCGGCTGCGGAATGGGAATGAATGAATATACCCTCACACTGCTCGACATTGCGCTCACACACTCAAAATCCCCGATTATTATCGACGCTGACGGAATAAATGTACTCTCTCAAAACATAGAATTACTACAAAGCGCAAGCTGCCCGATTATTTTAACTCCTCATCCGGGCGAAATGACAAGGCTTTGCGGACATTCGATTTCTGATATTCTTTCGCACGGTCTGAGTATTATGGAGCAGTTTGTGGCAAAATATAATTGCACGCTCGTTTTGAAAACGCACGAAACAACTGTCATGACGGCAAACGGCGACGCTTTTGTAAATCATACGGGAAATGCGGGAATGGCGACAGGAGGCAGCGGCGATATGCTCTGCGGAATCATGGCGGCGTTTATCTCGCAAGGACTTACCCCCGAAAAAGCGGCGACGGCGGCTGTTCATATTCACGGTCTTTGCGGTGATTTGTCAGCAAAGAAATATTCAATGATTTACACAACGCCGACCACCATGCAAAAGGCGCTTCCAATCGTTTTCAAGGAGCTTGAAAATTTCATTGACGGGGATTGATGTCTTTTGGCTCTTTTCAAAAAGCTGTTTTCGCTGACCATTGCCGCTTTGATTTCAATATCATTTTGCGGCTGTAAAAACCAAACGCAGGAGCGTTTGAGCGTTGCCTCCGTATTTTCATGCGATTTCTCATCTACTTATAACGGCATGAATATCAGCGGAAAACTTGACCTTGCAGACGACGGCGCAACGATTGTGATAAATAAGCCCTCAACGCTTAGTGGACTTAAAATCACCATGCCGCAGGGAGAAAACACTACAAGAGGCGGAATGACCGTTTCAATGTATGGAACGGAGTTTGATTTTGACAGCGAAAAATATCCTCAAACCGCTTTTGCGGGTGTGCTTGTAAATACGCTGAAAAACAGCGCTTTGGAAGAATGCGACTATGATTCGGACACAAAAACGCTCAGCGGAAAATATAACGGCACGAACTATACGATCACGCTTGATGAGCAAAACCGTCCGACGATCATTGAAATTCCCGAATATTCGTTTAAAACAACCCTTTCAAAATTTAAATAGGACAAAAAAAGAACTGCTTTTAAGCAGTTCTTTTTTACTATTTCAGGTTGTTGATGAATTTAAACTTCAGCTTTCTGAAAACATTTTTGACTGACCCAAAAAATCCCTTTTCTCGCAGTTTGTTATCATAGACCGAATCAGCGAATTTTAATACGATCTCCTTTGCGTCGGAATAATCGCCCTCGCTTGTCGGTGCACCCGAATATGCCGATTTCATAAACAGGCTCATGATTCTGTCCGCTGACATTTCGTCAATATATTTTGACTGCTTGATTTTACTCAAAAATTCGTCATATGATGTGCAATCGTCTTTTCTGATTTTCTCAAATTTAAGCAGCCGCTCAAAATAGCGATATAGTGCGAACATTCTCGTTGTCGCATTGCCCATTTTCAGGCTCTCTTTCAGCTTTTTGACCCTGACTGCCCGAATGATAATTAGCGCAAGTATCAGCAATATGACAACCGCCGCGAAAACTATCGGCAAAACTACCGAATAATCGATTATCCAAAACTTCTCACGCTTAATGATTTCCTGTGTGCCGTCGACATTATTCTTATCAACCTTTGGTGCGTCGATTTTGTCGTTGCTTTTTTCATCGGGCGTGTCCTCAGGCTCCGTTTGCCTGATTTGCTCATTTTGCCGCTCGGTTTCTTTCATCTGTTCTTCAAACGAACCGCTGTAATAACCCGGTGTCACTTCAACGGGAATCCAACCGTATTTTTCGGTGAATATTTCGATCCATGCGTGAGCGTTGGCGTCAGTGACCTCAATTTTCTTAGCTCCGTCCCCGGTGTTCCCGCTTTTTTCAATTTGCGTTTGCGGAATCAAATAACCCTCGACATATCTCGTTGCAACACCGCTCATTCTGAGAAGCACCGCCGCCGCTGTCGCATAATGCGCGTAATAGCCGTGCTTTTGGTTGTTTACAAAATAATCGACAAAATCTTCGCCGCTCGGCAGTTTTTTTGAATATGCCGAAAACTCGGTGTTATTATTCAAATAATCCCGAACCTCGTCAACCTTATGATAATCGCTGCCTGAAAACCTGCTTGCAACATCATTTAATGACTGCGGCATATTCGGCAAAGCGGTATATTCGGTTTTGACTAAATCGCAATAGCTTGAAAATGCCGATTTAATACTACTGCTTTTATAGAGCGGAGTCATCGACAGATCATAGGGTGAATTGCCGTTAAAATAGGAAAAATAGCTATATTCCGAGCTGTCCCCGCAATTCATATATCTGTCGTCCTGCGCCGAAAAACCGCCAACCGCAAATGCACCGTAGGTAAGATAAGCGTATGGCTTTTTTCGCCGCAAATCATAGATTTTAACATCCCCCTGCGGATATTGACCGCAATATTTATCGGAATTCATCATGCTTCCCGTAAAAATCGCAACAGGCGATGAATCGCTAAGCTCGATAAGCGCCTTGTTCATTTTTGAATAATCAATGTCCTCCCAGGAAACGCCCGTATATTTTGCGCCGACATAGCCTCTAAGATACAGATTTTCGCTGACATTCGGTGTTTCAAGCGTCATATAATGCCGCTCTTTAACCTTGATGTCACCCATTTTGTAAAGCTTACCCTCTTTAAGGCTGCCGTCGTTGTCGTGGCCGAAGATATAGTCAATTGTGCTGTCAAGCTCACTCTTTATATTATGGCGAAGGCGGTTCATGTCGCCGCTTCTGCCATATCCCAAGCCGCCGAGCACTGCCGATGTGCCGAAAAATAATATCACCGCACATAGCCCGACGCAAAGCGCACCAAACGCTCGATTATTTGCACTTTTATTGTTGCGATATGTTTTATGACCGACTTTTTTTATGCTTTTGCTCTTGATTTTGGTACCGCTCACACCTGTTTTTAATACAATTACCGCGATCCATGCTCCGAGCATTAAGGCAAACGAAAGCCTGCTTGGTACACATCCGAATGCCGCTCCGACCTCAAAAAACGGAAATGTTGTTAAAAATGTGCCGACAATGCTGACTCTTTTTACAACAAAAAACGAAACAATCAAAGCGATGACCGCCGCAATTAAGCACACAGCGACAGTTTTGTCAAAATAGAGTCCGCCGCCCCGAACAGTCGCATTCGGTTCGGACCATTTCATTGATTTCGCAACCGTTTTCATCGATTCATCAAAAATCGCAAGCACGCCGTCATGAATCGTGCCCCAAAACACAGCGCATATCGCCGCAATGACGGTGAATGTGCCGACAAAAACCGTCCATGACTTTTTGATTAGCAAAAACAAAACCGAGAAAGCAGCCGAGAGAATGATCCCCGATAATATCAGCGCAAGAAAGCTTAGTTCAACGCCCATCATGGTTGTAAATGAAGTGACAGCGCCGAGTGTCGCCGACATCGCAATCATAATCTGAATTACAATTGCACATGTTGTTTTGAACGCAGATTTTTTGCCGACCGATTCAATCGGTTCAATCATAACGCCTTGAGAAATATTCAGTTGTTTATTCTTTTTGCTCATTTTATAATCAAATCCTTGAAATCTCACTTAAAGGGTTATGTTTGAAACGCCCTCGTCAACCGAATCGGGATCTACACTATATATCTTGAAATTCGGCAATGTTATCTCCGTTTTGTCCTGTTCAAGCGCCGTGATAAACGCATTATACCGAACATTCGGGTTGCCGAATGCAGATATGCTTTTTTGAATATTTTCGCCGTTTTCGGTTGTGATAAAGCACATATGCGACAAAAGCTGCTTTGACAAATCATTGCTTATAAGCGGGTCGAAACGGTTTGATAACAGCTTTGTTGAGTAAAGCCCCGACAAAGCGGAATAAATGTCCTCGACGCTTTTAATATCTTCAAAAATCAGCTGTTTTGATTCGTCATTATACCAACAAATCTTAAACTGCTTTTGCAAATTTACAAATTTAAAAGCCATGCTCAGCAAAATGGCAATCTCGCTGTCCAAAAGCTCAAGCGCCGATTTATTTTTTCTGTCAATGAACAAATCGACATATATCAAAATCATCTCGTTGATCGGAAAGCTATATTGCTTGACCATGTAGTGATTTTGCTTGACCGACAGCTTCCAATGGATTCGGTTGAGCTTGTCGCCGCCCTTATAATCACGAATGTCGAACACTTCGGACGGATCATCGCCCGGTCTTGTTTTTGAAAATATGTCGGTCTCCCCGGCATAAATTCCGTGGTTTACAACATCAACCGATAATTCATGGATTTTCGGCAAAACGGTTACCGTTTTTCGGCAGTCAAGCTTTTTTGAAAACTTAAACAGCCTCAAAGCGTCATAGAAATATATTTTATCAACCGAAATGTCAAGCCTGCCGCAATGATTGCTTTTTATAGCAAATTCATGAACCTCATCGGAAAAAGCCGAGGACGAAAACCGTGATGTGCAGACGCTTGAGGTACTGTTAAAGCTGTTGGTTATGTATATTTTCACAGCGACCGCAAAAAGCGGAAACGGACAGCGGTTATTTATTTTTATTTGCAGTTTTGCGTTGTCGCCTATGCTTTGAACATCGCCCAAAACCTTTGCGCTCACTTTTGTCCTTGCCCTTGAAATTGCCGCACAAGCAAAGGTTATCAGCGGCAAAATAAGCAAAGATGAGAACAGCATGATTGCCAAAGCATCTCTGTAGAGCACGCAAAACACAGCGCAAAGCACCAAAACCGCAATATATATTAAACGAATAATTATCATTATCGTTATACTCTCTTTGTTTTATCTTAATTTATCATTTTTCGATTTTCGGAAGCTCGACTTCGCTCAAAATGCTTTCAAGCACATCATGCTCCGTTTTATTTGCAAGTCGGGATTTCGGCGAGAGCGCAATTCTGTGCATTGCAGCGTCATAAAATACAGCCGAAACATCATCGGGAATGACGAATCCGTGCCCCGACAGGAACGCATGGGCACGGGCAAGCTTTGCAATGGCAAGCGAGCCTCTCGGTGACAGACCAAGTTCGATCATGTCATTATTTCTGGTAGCCGCCGCAAGGCTTGCAATATAGTTATAGATCTTGTCGTCGGTGTAAATCCGCTCCGACAGCAACTGCATTTTAACAATATCCTCGGCAGACGCCACAGGAACAATGCTGTCAAGCGGATTGTTTCCCTGTCTGTTTTTGAGAATATCAATCTCGTTTTCAACGCTCGGATAGCCCATTGACATCTGAATCATAAATCGGTCTAGCTGAGATTCGGGCAGCATCTGCGTTCCGACATAGCCGATCGGGTTTTCGGTCGCAATTACGGTAAACGGACGGGGCATTTCACGGGTAACGCCGTCAACGGTAACCCTGCCTTCTTCCATTATTTCAAGAAGTGCAGACTGAGTTTTTGACGATGTACGGTTAATTTCATCTGCCAAAAACAGGTTGCAAATTGCCGCACCGGGTTTATATACAAACGAGTCGGTGCGTTTATCATAAATCGAAAAGCCGGTAACATCGGTCGGCAAAACATCGGGCGTAAACTGCAAACGCTGATATTTAAGGCTCATTGCCTTTGAAAAACTGAGTGCAAGCGTTGTTTTGCCGACACCCGGAATGTCATCGAGCAATATATGACCGCCTGCGACGATCGCACACAGCATTTTATCAATAATATCATCCTTGCCGAGCACCGCCTTTTTGACCTCTTTTTTTATGTCGAGCGCTTTTTTAAGCAATGCCTTAGCGTCATTATTAAGCTCCATTTTGCAAATTCTCCTCATTTTTAAATCAAATCGAATATATACTGTTAATTTTATCACAGCAAAGCGCTGTTTTCAACATAAAAAGCCGCAAAAATCATGATAAATTCATGTTCTCACGGCTGAAAATTTATGTTATTATTTAATATTTCTCTTTATATGCAGCAATGCAGTTTTCAATTATCTGAAGTGCGTCTGTTTCGCCCTTGACCTGCTTGACCTCGGTTTTAACACCCTCAAGCGCCTTATATACCTCAAAAAAGTTGGATATTTCATCAAAAATATGGCTCGGCAGCTGATAGATCGAGTCATAGCAATTATATGACGGGTCGGAAACCGGAACGGCAATGATTTTTTCGTCGTAGCTCTTGCCGTCGATCATGATAAGCACGCCGATCGGCTTGCAGTCAACAAGCGTTAGCGGCAAAATCTCTTCCTGGCAAAGCACCAGAACATCAAGCGGGTCTCCGTCGTCCGCAAGAGTGCGGGGAATGAAGCCATAGTTTGCGGGGTAGTGAGTGGATGTATAGAGCACTCTGTCAAGCCGCAAAAAGCCTGTTTCCTTGTCAAGCTCATATTTATTTTTTCCGCCTTTTGGAATCTCGATTACCGCTGAAAACTGTTTCGGTGAAATTCTCGATTCCGATATATCATGCCAAATATTCATAATAAAAACTCTCCTTTACAGTCTGTATACTCCCGTTTTTGTAAGCACAACTTCGTTTGAATCCACTTTGATATATTGGAACGCAGGCTCGCTTACCTCCCACAAATCGTCAAGATAAAATGTGTCAAGATTAAGCGAACGAATCATTCCGTTTGCCGATGATGTGATTATCAGTCGGTTGTCATTCAGCCAAAGTCCATACGGCTCGATTATTCCGCCCGACGCACTTCCGCCTACACGAAATGTTTGCTGCATTGAGTTTATGTTATATTTGATGATTGCGTTGTTTTCGGGGTATGAGCACCACAAAAAATCGCCCTGTGTGACAATGTCCGCCGGCGCAAAGCCCTTATGTTTCAAGCTGCCGGACCATTTTTTTACATTATTTCGGCTGAAAACAGCCGCCGTTCCGTCGTGCGCCGCAATCAACATATTTCCGTTTTCAAGCGGAATTGCCTTGCAGTTCAAATAGTCGCCGAGCGTGCGAAAATAGAACTCAAAATTCGCACCGAATTTGCTCATCAAAAACACGCTTCTTGTAACAAGCGAATTTGTTCCGTCGTCAAACGAATGCTGTTTATATGCAATTACGGTTTTGCCCTCTGTTTTTTGTTCTTCCATTTTGTCGGGCAATTCATCTTGCTGTGCGGTAAAAATAAAACCTCGGTTGCACGGAATCAACGAAATTGCGCCCTCACCGTATATCTTTTTCATAAATCATCATGCTTTCGTAAAATTATATTATTATGATACCAAAACTTCTTAAAAAGTGCAACCGATTTTTCATTCATTCGGTCTTACTCGCAGATATATTTTGCAACCTCGAACGGTGTTTTGCATATTTTAACCGCACCCGCACTCATAAGCTCGTCATAATCGCCGAATCCCCAAAGCGCCCCGACGCAGTCCATATGAGCGTCCTTTGCACCCATTACATCAAAGCATCTGTCGCCGACCATTATGCACTCGGACATATCGGTAATGTCGGTATTTTCAAGCGCATGATTTAACACTTCGATTTTTGTCACCCGTGTTTCGTCCATTGACGCACCTGCAACAAAGGTGAAATATTTGATTATATTAAGGTCGCTGAGAATCATTTTTGCAAATTTTTCGGGCTTTGATGTCGCAAGATAAATCTTTCTGCCGCTGTCAAAAATCTGCTTTAACATATCGGCAATGCCGTCATAAAGCGTTGCCATATATACGCCCTTTGTCGAATACATCTCTCTGAAAAAGCTGAGTGCTTTTGCTGCTCCCTCCTCGTTTTGACCGCAATATTTCATGAACGACTGTGCAAGAGGCGGACCCAAAAACTTCAGCTTAGTGTCATAGGGTATGTCGGGTATGCCCATTTTTTTGATTGCATAATCCACGCAAAACAGCACCGCATTTTCGGAATTTATTATCGTTCCGTCAAGGTCGAAAAAAATATGTTTTTTGTCCATTAAATAATTCCTTTCATATTGCGACAAAAGCATACACCGAAATCACTTTCGGCATATGCTTTGATTATATATTTGATTATTCGTCCGCAATTCCGTCTTTCGCACGGTTCTCCATGATCTGCTTTTCCACCATCATGTCCTTTACCTTCATAAGCCTTGTCTGAGAACTGCGTTCGCTTTCATCAAGCTTCATCGAAATCATTTTGATGGTTTCCTGCAAATTAGGTATCATTACGTGTTCAAGTGCATTTACTCTTCGTCTTGTCTTTTCGATTTCAGCCGCCATTAACTGTGCCGATTTCTCACACTCGGCAAGTTTGAGCAAATCGGGCAGAACACAGCTTAGCGAATATACTGCGTCGTCAAGGTCGGAATAGGTGTAGGCAAGACCATAGGAATAAATGTCGGCAGGGTTGGACGATTTTGTTTTCACACTGAACACAGGCACATCAACGCTCATTACATTTTTTTCGCTGACCTCAAGAGAAATCTCCTGTTTAGGTGCAAGAAGCGCTGTGTTCACGATTTCAGGCTGCATGACCGAGCCTGCCATTACAAAATGAGAGTTTGCCTCATTTATTTTCTGCTCGACCTCACGCCGCAATTTTTTATTTTCCCGAACAAGCGTCAAAAACTGCCTCATAAGCTCATCTCGCTTATCCTTGAGCAATTTATGACCCTTTGTTGCCGTTGCTAAACGCTTTTTCAGGCGTGAAAGCTCCATTCGGGTCGGATTGACATTCATTACAGCCATTTTTTATGCTTATCCTTTCAAAGAAACATTACTTTTTGTCGTAATATTCATCAAGATATTTATCATCGATTCGTTTAAGCTCGGAGCGTGGCAAAATTCTGAGCAATTCCCAACCGATGTTCATTGTTTCTTCAATCGTGCGGTTGGTCGAGTTGCCCTGAGAAACATATTTCTTCTCGAACTCGTCCGCAAATTTTGCATATAGCTTATCAATATCGGTAAGCGCCGCTTCACCCAAAATGACCATAAGCTCTTTTGCGTCCTTGCCTCGTGCATATGCCGCAAAAAGCTGGTTCATTACATTGGCATGGTCGGCTCTTGTTTTGCCCTCGCCGATACCCTTGTCTTTGAGTCGCGACAGTGACGGCAAAACATCGATCGGCGGTGTAATGCCCTTTCTGTAAAGCTCTCGTGACAAGATTATCTGACCCTCTGTGATATATCCCGTAAGATCGGGGATCGGGTGGGTTTTGTCGTCTTCGGGCATTGTCAAAATCGGGATCAGGGTGATTGAACCGTCTTTTCCCTTTTGGCGGCCCGCTCTTTCATATAGCGACGCAAGATCAGTGTACATATATCCCGGATAGCCTCGTCTGCCCGGAACTTCCTTTCGTGCGGCGGAAACCTCACGAAGTGCGTCGGCATAGTTGGTGATGTCGGTCATGATTACAAGAACGTGCATACCCTTGTCAAACGCAAGATATTCTGCGGCGGTAAGTGCCATTCGAGGTGTTGCGATTCGCTCGATCGCCGGGTCGTTTGCAAGGTTTACAAACATGACCGTTCGGTCGATTGCGCCCGTTTCCTTGAAGCTTTCTACAAAATAGTTTGACTCTTCAAAAGTAATACCCATTGCGGCGAATACAACGGCGAACTGCTCATTGTCACCCAAAACCGTTGCCTGACGGGCAATTTGAGCGGCAAGATTTGCGTGCGGCAAGCCCGACGCCGAGAAGATAGGCAGCTTTTGTCCTCTTACCAAAGTATTAAGTCCGTCAATTGCGGAAACGCCTGTCTGAATGAATTCCTGCGGATAATTTCTTGCCGCAGGGTTCATCGGCGTTCCGTTTATGTTCAGCCTTTTTTCGGGTATGATGTCGGGACCGCCGTCCTTTGGTCTGCCGAGTCCGTCAAATACACGGGAGAGCATATCCTCCGACACGGCAAGCTCCATTGAGCGTCCCAAAAAGCGAACCTTTGACTGAGCGAGATTGATTCCCGCACTGTTTTCAAACAGCTGAACCAAAGCGTCAGAGCCGTTTATCTCAAGCACCTTGCAACGGCGAATGTCACCGTTTGGCAACTCAATTTCGCCCAGCTCGTCATATTTTACATTTTCAACTCCGCGCACCAGCATCAGAGGGCCGGCAACCTCGGAAATAGTTCTGTATTCTCTTGGCATTTCGACTCACTCCTTATTATTCATCGTCCGAGCTGTTCAAAATCTCGTCGATTTGACGGTCAAGCTCGGTGTTGATTGCGTCATATTCAGTCTTGACATCTGCCTCTTTTTGATATTTGAATCGTCCGATCTGCTCACGAACAGGCATTGCAACAAGGCTGTCGATCGAAGCGCCGTTATCGAGCGCCGATATTGATTTATCAAAGAAGCTCAAAATCAGCTTCATCATATAATATTGCTTTGTGAGCGACGAATAGGTGTCTGTTTCATGGAAAGCGTTCTGATGGAGAAAATCTTCTCTGATCGATCTTGCGGCTTCAAGCTTCAATCTGTCGGGCGACGAAAGAGCGTCCATTCCGACAAGCTGAACGATTTCCTGAAGCTCAGCTTCCTCTTGAAGCAGCGCCATGATTCTGCCTCTCAGCGCCATCCAATCGTCTGCAACATTTTTGTTATACCAATCCGAAAGACCGTCAAGATAAAGCGAATATGATGTGAGCCAGTTGATTGCAGGGAAATGGCGTTTATATGCCAGATTTGCGTCCAGTCCCCAGAACACCTTGACAATTCGCAAAGTTGCCTGAGAAACAGGCTCGGAAATATCACCGCCGGGAGGTGAAACTGCACCGATTACCGACAAAGCGCCCTCTGTTTCATCGCTTCCGTTTACGATTACACGACCTGCTCTTTCATAGAACTGTGCAAGTCGGGAACCGAGATATGCGGGATAGCCCTCTTCACCCGGCATTTCCTCAAGACGACCCGACATCTCACGAAGCGCCTCAGCCCAGCGTGATGTCGAATCCGCCATGAGCGCTACCGTGTAGCCCATGTCACGGAAATATTCCGCAATCGTAATTCCTGTATATATTGACGCTTCACGAGCCGCAACAGGCATATCGGAGGTATTTGCGATAAGCACCGTGCGTTCCATCAATGACGCGCCTGTTTTCGGATCTTTAAGCTCAGGGAACTCATTTAAAACATCGGTCATCTCGTTGCCTCGTTCACCACAACCGATATATACGACAATGTCCGCCGCTGCCCATTTTGCAAGCTGGTGCTGAACGACCGTTTTGCCCGAACCGAACGGACCCGGAACTGCCGCAACGCCGCCCTTTGCAATCGGGAACATTGTGTCAATTACACGCTGACCGGTAATCAGCGGAATGTCTGGAGATAATTTGCGTTTATAGGGTCTGCCGACGCGGACAGGCCATTTTTGCATCATGGTGATTTCATGGTCAACGCCGTTTTTGTCGGTAACGACCGCAATAATGTCGCTGACGGTGAACTCACCGTTTTCTATTGTTTTAACGGTACCGCTGACTCTGTTCGGAACCATGATTTTCTGTGTAACGGTATCGGTTTCTTTGACCGTGCCGAGTGTGTCGCCCGAAACCACTTCATCGCCCGAATTTACAGCGGGAACAAAGTTCCATTTTTTATCACGGTCAAGCGACGGCACTTCAATTCCTCGTTTAAGGCTGTTGCCGGCTTTCTTCATGATTCCCTCAAGCGGACGCTGAATTCCGTCGAAGATTGAACCGATGAGCCCGGGACCAAGCTCAACGCTCAGCGGTGCGCCTGTTGAAACGACCTCTTCACCGGGGCCTAGTCCTGATGTCTCCTCATATACCTGAATTGACGCACTGTCACCGTGCATCTCGATTATCTCGCCGATAAGGTGTTCGTCGCTGACACGCACAACGTCAAACATATTTGCATCTCTCATGCCCTGTGCGATTACAAGCGGGCCTGCGACCTTTTTAATCGTACCCTTAGCTTCCATTTGTTTTTCAATCCTTTCTGAAAGGCTTAAAATCATTTATTTTTAATCAGAATTAACTGCAAATCATTCATCTGCCAAAATGTCAGTTCCGACCGCTTTTTCAACCGATCTGCTGACATTTATCCTGCCGATTCCGTTGTTGCCGAATGTACCCGGAATCGGGATTATCGCCGGAGTCTGTTTTTCTTCATACCGTGCGATTTCATGCTGTATTTGAGAAAAAAGCACTTCGGTGATATATATTATCGCAAAATCGTTTTCGGCAAGCCGTCTGACTGTTTTTGCCGCCTCTTCCGCCTCGGTTACTTCAAAAATCGAAAGACCGAGCGCCGCAAAACCGCGAACGCTGTCCGAGCTGCCGATGATGCCGATTTTTTTCATCTATACAACACTTCCAATCAATAAACCTGTCTGATAAGCCGCCGAATCTTATCCTCATCCATTCCCGTTGTTTTGCCGGAAATGATGATTCTCACCGTTTTAAGCTCAGCTTCTTTTTTAATGATATATGCCGCTAAAGGCGCCGCTCCAAAGCACGAATATCTTGCCTTTTCGACATATTTGATAAGCGAATTGTCGCACCATTTTTCAAAATCTCCGATAGATTTTGAAAGCTCGGCTGCGGCTTCCGAATATTTTGTTTTGCCGATATATTCGATAAGATCGCCGATTCCCCTTGCAGCTGCCTGTGAAAGTACGTTTGAATCAAGCGAGCAATTTTCGCAAAGTGCGGATTTAATATGCTCTGCGTCCATTTTAAGCTTTGAGCATCTTACCGCAATTCTGAGGTTATAGGTTGCCGCAATCAAATCGCCGAGCGAGCGCAAAAATTCATCTTTATTATCCTTTGAAAGCGCCACCACAGCTTCAAGCGAGCCTTTGTCAATGCATATATCCGACAGCTGTCCGTCGGAGGTGTTGACAAAAAATTCATATGCCGCTTTCGCCGTATTTTGCATATAATCGGGCAAGATTGACCAACGCTGTTCGTCAATCGCCTGTTTAATCAAATCAACCGGTGTAATTGTCGGGTTAATGATAAGCAAATCATAGCTTTTGCCCGAAATTGTGCCCTTCAAAACCGCCTTTAGATTATGAAAATCGTTTTTCACAAGCAAAAAGTAAAATTCCGAAAAGTCGGGCGCAATTTCTTTGATCAGCTTCCATGCGTCTTCAAGCTGGTTGTCAAACAGCCTTGAAATCGGAGCGCCGCTTTGCGAATATCCCTTTTCATTCAGCAAAGCAACCGCTTCGTCAAGCGTTTTAGCCCCAATCAGCCTGTCGATGTCAGAGCTGTCAAGCAATCGATTTTCGTTTATCTTGACCCTGGCAACCGCCGTTGCGTAATCAATGTCTTTCATAAAAACTTTCCTTGTTGTAAGGTTATTTTAAGCATTGTTTTTGCTCATTTTTATACGAATTATGCGAACAAAACAGAATTAACTTTGTCAACGAGCTGTTCTCTTTTTGCCGCAATTATTCGGTCAAAGCCGAGATTGATTTCAACATCGCCGTATTTTAAAATGCAGCCGCCGATGATTTTGTCGTTTGTCTCACTCGAGAGCGAAAGAGATTTCGGTCCTGTGACCGACGCTCCGACCATGTTCATGAATCCGCTCGGGCAACGAGCCTTATCTTTTGAATTCAAAATCAATTCGCCGTCGCCGTTGATTGCATTTTCCGCAATCAGACTTTTAAGCGCATTGAAATAGTCATCGTCCGACAGCTCCAAAAGTGCCTTGATTGCCTTGTCAAAAATGCTGTCAATCAATTCGGTTTTTGCTTTGAGCAGCTCGTTTCTCTTGTTTTGAGCCGCCGCACTCTCAGCGTTCATCTCAATTGCTTTGACCCGTTTCTCTGTGTCGTCGTTTATCTGCTTTTCAAGCTCTGCCGCCTGCGCCTTGGCATTTTTCAAAATCTCGTCGGCATTTTTCCTTGCCTCGTCCAAAATTTTGTCAGCCTGAGCGTTGGCGTCGTCAAGAATAGCTTTTGTAATATTATCAAGTCCGTTCATAAAATCATTCCTTTATTATGCGGAATACCGATTAAAATTTGCTTACATTCATAACTGTCAAGAATGAGATAAGGAATGAAATAAGCGCATAAAACTCAACAAGTGTGGTTGAAACGATAGCCTTTGATGACTGCGACGGATTTTTTGCAACGATCGAAACGCCTGCTGCTGCCGCTCTGCCTTGTGCGATTGCCGAGAAAAGACCGCCGAGCGCAATCGGAAGCGACGCTGCAAAATAGAGCAAGCCTTGTGTTAGGGTAATTTCCGAGATAGTTCCGAAAACACCGATTTGCAGGAAAATCATGATTGTTACAACGAATCCGTAAAGTCCCTGAGTACCCGGAAGAAGCTGCAGCACGATCATTTTACCGAATTTTGAAGGATCTTCCGCAACAACGCCCGAAGCCGCTTCAGACGCGATTCCGACGCCCTTTGCCGAACCGATACAAGCAAGCGCCGTTGCAAGCGCCGCACCTAATATTGCCCAAAATGCACCGTTTGAAAAAAGTTCCATGATTAAAGTCTCCTTTTTAAATTCCAATTTTTATTATTACCGTCCCCGACGGTTTGTTTAATTATTTTGCTTCTTATCGGTAAAGCGGATATATTTTGTATTAGCCGCAAACGGTTCAAACATTCTTCCGCCGCCCTCATAGAATTTCGAGAAAAATTCGACATATTGCAAACGAATTGTGTGAACATATGCACCGAGCGCATTCATTCCGAAGCTGATTGCGTTGCCGATTACGAATATCACAATGAACATCAAAAATCCGAAGATTCCTTTGTTCATTCCGAGCTGGTTGATTACCTGAGCAAATACTCCTGTCGCAAGGCCGAGTGCCATCAATCGGCAATATGACAAAATATCCGAAGCGTAGCTTGTAATGTCATAGACGCTTGCAAGTCCCGAAATCACCTTGCCAAAGCCTTTTTTCTTTCGTCCTTGAGTCAGAACAAGTCCGACCAACCCGACGCCGAGCAAGATGAGCCCGACCTTTGAAAGAATGGCAATCGAAGTGAACATACCCGCAACGGCAGTCACCATTCCGACTATTGTGACAAACCACAGTCCGACATCGAAAATTGCGTCAAGCACATGACCTTGTCTGCAAAGGTTGCAGAAATTGATTCCCATTCCGACGAATATATGGACTATGCCGAGTGCAAGACCCAAAACCAAAAGCGTCAGCGCATCGTTTATCGGATTCAGTACCGCCGGAATCGTGATTGTTTTATTAAAATAGACCTGTGCGATTTTCGGAATCAAATCTCCGAAAAATCCGCCGAACATGATTCCCCAGAAAATTGTCGAAATTCCGCAGTAAAAGAACATCTTCATACTGTTTCTCATCGACTGTTCGAGATTGAATTTTTTAAGTATGATTGCCGTTGCAAGCACGATCAGCAATCCGTAGCCTGCGTCGGAAAGCATCATTCCGAAGAACAAATAGAAGAAAAATGCCATTGCCGAGGTCGGGTCAACATCATTTTTGCTCGGCGGTGAGAACATTGTTACCGTGCTTTCGCAAGGTCGGTTAAATGCATTATTTTTCAGCGCAACCGGAACATCTTCGTCCTCATCCGGTTCTCTTATCTCGACTGCCGCCGAATATTTTTCCTCAACATCCTTTGTAAACGCCGCGGCGTTTATTTCGGGGATATATCCTTCAATCAGCGTAACATGATTTGACGAAAGCAGTTCGCCGTATAGCTTATATCGCTGAACTCTCATTGCGTAATAATCAATGAAAAATTCAATGTCACGGCGCTTGTCCGCAAATGTTTTAATAAGATTCTCAATCGTCAAGCATTCTTTTATCAGCGCATTTCTCCGCTCGGACAACACCTTGATTGCCTCAATCGGCACATTTTTTGAATCGGTATTGGTGAGATATGAAAATCCGATTTTGCGAAGTACCTTGTCAAAATCATCGGCGGTCGATTTCGGGGAAATTGCAAAAATGTTTGTCTGCATATATCCCGAATTTACAATTTCAAGCGCATAATCGCCGTCATAACCCGCATTTGCGATCATCTCGTCGATCTCGCTTTGCAGACACTCACGGTTGAGTGTTCCGATGAACGCCGCTGTCAGCGCAGTTCCTTTGAATCCTGTCGGCACATCAAGCGCTGTCCATGCATTTTGCTGGTCGATTGCAATTTTCAGTCTTGCAATCTCGGCTTTGCACGCACCAAGCTGTTTGTCGAGCGCCACAATGTCGTAGCAGCTTTCCGAACAATCCTTTGCGGTTTTCGCAATCTCGTAATATTCGTCGATTTCAAGCTCTCGTCTGCCGTTTAAAAAGTCGAGCATTCCTTTTTTCTCGGGACAGTTTGCGTCCAAAATTTTAAGCGCAGATGTCGCCGTTTGGACCATGCGTTCAAAAACCAACCGCTCTGAGGAATAATCATGAGCGTTAAAGCCGTCTGCACTTTCGGTTTTTTTGATTTCCATCACGCCGTATTTTTGGAGCCGCGAAACAAGTCGCTTTTTATCTTTATTAAGCACCGCAATGCTCACGCACTGCATTTTCAGCTTTGCCAACGCATTTTCCTCCTGTCTTTATTCATTATATACATTAACCTATCAGTTCGGGATAATCTCACTGATCACGGCTTCGATCGCCTTTTTCTCGTTAGCCTTTGCTTTTTCGATTTCATCAGACGCAAATGAAACATTGTCCGCATTTGATTTCGTGTTTACTTTAAATGCGTTGTTTTCGGCTGTCGCAACCGTGACCGCCGCTTTCTTTTTTGCGTCCGAAACCGTCGATCTGATCAGCTCGTCCGCCTTTTGCTTAGCAAGCTTCAGTCCTTCCGAGGCTCTTTGGTTTGCCTCGTCAACGATTGCCGCCGCCTGCTCTTCCGCTTTGCGAACCTCGTCTATCATGTTTTTCGCCATGATCCGTCCTGCCTTTCTGAAAATCATATCTAATTTATCAAAACAGTAGCAAATTTATGTCATATATTATTATAATAATTTAAAATTGCTCTGTAAACAGACACATTCGGGTTTGTGTCGGAATTTTTTTAGACACAAAGCGCCGTTTGTCGGAATTTATTTAAAAATTACAATATTGCTTCCGTCCGAATCGACTCTGCAAAGCGAATTGTCGCTGTCAAACCAATAGAAATATGCGTCGTCACCGAAAACTCCTTTTGAGGGCTTGTCGGACAGCTTTGTCGGTTTATATTTTTCGTCCGATGTAAGACTTGTCATGTTTGCAAGATAAACTCCGCTGTCATTATCATAAATCATTGTGCCTGATTTCAAAATTACATAGAAATTGTCAGCCTTTGTAATTTTGGTAACAGCCATCTCGCCGTTTGCACTCATTGCCGAATAAACCGCACCGTCATTTTCAAAAAACAGATATTTGTTGTCGATTATGAATTTTTCGGTCTTTTCTTCGAAAAATGTGCTGACTGTTTTTCCGTCGGCAGTCACCGAGCAAAGCTTTTCACCGTCGGAATAATAGATTTTATTGAAATATACCACAAAATATCCGTTTGCCGGTTTGATGTTAAACACGGTCGTTTTGTCATATTTGGTCGAATATTTGACAAGATTGCCTTCGTCGTTTAAATAATAAATCGCACCGCCGACAACATTCGGCTTGTTGACATTTTTAAGAACCGTTGTCATGTCGGCGCCGTTGAAGTCACAGCTGACCAAATCTTTTCCTTTGAGAAAATAATATTTGTTTCCGACCGTCTGCAAAAATCCGTTGCAATTATCGGCAATTTTGACCGAAGCGGTTTCCGGATGAGTCGATTCCGCGCGATAAAGAGCGCCGTCCTTCGGATTTACATAAAAAACATATACCTCGTCTTCGAGCAAATATCCGTCGTTCATCATGTTGCCGACAAAATTGCCTGCCGTGCTTGCGCTTATCTCAACCGGTGACGATAATATCATTCCGCAAACTACACCGATTATCACCGCAATGAACACAACAAACGCAGACACGGTGATTACTGTTTTTTTCTTATCCATATTTTAAAAAGATCCTTTCAACAGCCTGTAATTGTATTTTCAATTTATTTTTTATTATTGTAACACATTTTTTATGTAAATTAAAACATAAATTTGCATTTTTGTGTGAATTTGTTATAATTATTTTATGATTCTTAAGAAAATTAAAGCAAGGTTGTATAAATATGGGTGAAAAGTGCAGTTTATGTCCTCGTGAATGCGGTGCGGACAGGACCGAAAAAAGAGGATTTTGCGGTGCAGACGACAAGATTTATGTCGCTAAGGCATATTTGCATAAATGGGAAGAGCCGCCGATCAGCGGTGATGATGAAAAAAGGGGCAGCGGAACGATATTTTTCTCAAACTGTCAGCTAAGATGTCCGTTTTGCCAAAATTATGAGATAAGCCAAAACGGCGTCGGAAAGGTAATTTCGGTAAGCGAGCTTGCAAAAATAATGCTGAATTTGCAAAATGAGGGTGCATATAACATAAATCTGGTGTCGCCGACGCCCTATCTTCCGCAGATAATCGAGGCAATCAGACAATGTGGCGACAGGCTGAAAATCCCTGTTGCAATGAACACGGGCGGATACGAAAAGGCGCAGATAATAGAAGAAATATCGCCATATGTGCGAATATTTTTGCCCGACGTTAAGTTTTATTCAAAGGATCTGTCGCAAAAATATCTCAAAGCACCCGATTATTTTGACAAAGCGGTTTCGGCGCTGGGGGCTATGATAAATGAGGTCGGTGCATCGCAGTTCGACTCCGACGGAATAATGAAAAGCGGCGTCATCGTGCGTCATTTGGTGATGCCCGGCTGCTACAGGGATTCATTAAAAATACTGGAGGAGCTGCACCGCAGATTCGGCAATGATTCGTTTCTTTTAAGCCTGATGAGCCAATATACTCCGCTTTATCATGCCGAAAAATACAGTGAGATCAACCGCAAAATCACGACCTTTGAATATGAAAAGGTGCTCATGTGTGCAAACGAACTCGGCTTTTCGGGATTTTCACAGCAAAAATCATCTGCCGACGAAGGCTTTGTTCCAAGTTGGGATTTTGAAGGCATCGATTGAAAGCAGTCACAATTTTTTCGTTCACATTTAATCTAAAATGCACAAAAAAGCAGGAAAAATCCGTGTTTTGTCTCTATAATCGGACTTTACAAAATTGAATATATATGATATAATTTTTTATCTGTAAAAATCAAAATTACGGGAGTGGAAAATATATAATGATTACAGCTTGTAAACAGCTTGTGGCTCATGTGAAGAAATATCGGTTTCTTTTGAACGAACTTGTAATTAAAGGAATCCGTCTTCGCTATCGCAGAAGCTATCTCGGCGTATTGTGGACCCTTTTCGAGCCGTTGCTCAACATGATCGTTCTTACAATCATCTTCGGACCGTTGCTCGGCTATTCTTCGGGCGTTCACGCAAGAATATTCCCTGTCTACATTCTTTCGGCGCGCTTGCTCTATGACTTTTTCTCACACTCAACACGAGAATGCACACGAGCCATAAGGTCGAATGCGGCGATGATCAAAAAGGTCTATGTACCAAAATATCTCTATCCGCTTTCTCATGTTTTGTTCAATTTCGTGCTGTTTTTGATTTCGCTGATCGTCCTTGTCATTGTTTGCCTGGTACTCGGCGCATATCCGACAAAACAGCTGGTCTACGTACTTATCCCGATGATAAACCTGTTCATTTTGACGCTCGGTGCCGGAATGTTATTATCGACTATCGGCGTGTTTTTCAGGGATATGGAATATCTTTGGAACATTGCGCTGACCCTCATAATGTATACCTGCGCGATCTTCTACAAGGTTGATCGTTTTGACAAAAAAGGCGCAGGCGCATTTGCACTCATGATTTTGAAGGTCAATCCCCTTTACTGCATTATCACAAACTTCAGACAGAGTTTAGGACTTTTGTTTGTCACCGACAAGTCAATGGAGCTTCAGGCATTTAACTGGAACTATGCATTCTATTCGCTTGCTTTCGGTGTTGTGCTGCTGATTATCGGCTCGTTCGCATTTGCCAAAAAGCAGGACAAATTCATTTTGTATATTTAACAAAGGGGTATTGTGAAAATGGGCAAATTTAAAGATGACGGCGTTGTAATTACGAACGACGAGGGTTGGAACCCCGAAACCGGTGAAAATATTATTAAACTCGAAAACATCGGAATGAGATTTAATTTGAGCTCGGAAAAGGTTGACAGCCTTAAAGAATTTTTCATCAAAGCAATCAAGCGCGACATTCATTATGATGAATTTTGGGCGCTTAAAGATGTCAGCTTTTCGCTCAACCGCGGCGACAGACTCGGAATTATCGGTCTTAACGGCGCAGGAAAATCCACTCTTTTAAAGGTAATCGCAGGCGTATTTAAGCCTACGACCGGCAAGCTGTATAAGCACGGCGTAATCGCACCGCTGCTTGAACTCGGAGCCGGATTTGATATGCAATATACCGGCACGGAAAACATCTATCTTTACGGTGCGGTGCTCGGCTATTCAAAGGAATTTATCCGTTCGAAATATGATGAAATCGTTGAGTTTTCGGGACTTAAAGACTTTGTTGATGTTCCGCTGAAAAATTATTCATCGGGTATGAAAACGCGACTCGGCTTTGCGATTGCGACGATCGTTGAACCGGACATTCTGATTCTTGACGAGGTTTTGTCGGTCGGCGACGCAAAATTCCGCAAAAAGAGCGAAAACAAGGTTACAAGTATGTTTGAGAAAGGCGTAACCGTCCTTTTCGTATCGCATTCAATCGAACAGGTTAAACGAATTTGCAACAAGGCGATTTTGCTTGACCACGGCAAATTGATTGCGTCGGGCGATGTTGAAGAGGTCGCCAAGATTTACGAGGAAAAGACAAACGCATGAATCAGAATATATAACAAAACGGGCAGTTCCGAAAATGGCGACTGTCCGTTTTTATGTTTAATAGCAGATTACAGTTAATTTAAGAGGAATATATGCATTTATAATTTATTTCAAAAATGCGTCGAACGGCTCTGTGCCGTACATATCGTCATGACTCGGACGATGGTCGTGTTTGCAGCACGAATTTGCACACGACGGGCAGAAATTGATTCGATTAACGCCTGTCTCGTCAACCGTTCTCATCACGCCGCAGCCGCAGTTATCATTGCATGAACAGCCACAGTTACCGCCGCAGTTGCTGCCGCATGAACAGCCGTTCCCGTCACGGCGCTCGCCGCTGTTCGGGCAACATCCTGAGGGATATATTCTTGTTTTGTTGCAGGTCGCAACCAAGCTTTGATAGCAATAGTCCATTTTTTCACCCTCCCTTCCGTGCAATATCATTATATTCACGACTATCTTCGCAAGTGAAAAAATATAAAAAAGATGTTAAATAAATGCTGAAGCGTTTATCTAACATCTTTTTAATCATCTGTTTAAATATTTTAATATCGTTTCGATTATCCGCTCTCTGTTTAACGGCTTTGCCAAATGCTCATTCATTCCGGCTTTCAGACTTTCGTTTATATCGTCGCCGAATGCGTTTGCGCTCATTGCGATTATCGGCACTGTTTTTGCGTCCGCCCTCTCAAGCGAACGAATAACTTTTGTCGCCTCGATTCCGTTCATTATCGGCATCATGACGTCCATTATGATGATGTCATATTCACCGGGGCTTGATTTTTCAAACAGCTCGACCGCCTGCTTGCCGTTTTCGGCGCTTGTAACAACCGCACCCTCGCTTTCAAGCAAAAACCGAGCGATCTCCATGTTGAGTTCGTTATCCTCGACAAGCAAAACCGAAACATTTTTGATTGAATGGTCGCCGTTTATCGGTGCAAGATCCTGTCTTTGCTCATCATGGCATATTTCAAACGGAATTTCCACATAAAATGTTGTTCCTTTGTTCTTTTCGCTTTCAAAGGATATTTTTCCGTTCATTTTTTCAATCAGTTCTTTTGCAATCGGAAGTCCGAGACCAGATCCCGCATATTTCGTTTTTGCAACATTGTTTTCCTGTGCAAACGGCTCAAACATATGCTCCTGAAACTCACGGCTCATTCCGATTCCGGTATCTGAGCAGACAAATTCGATAATCGCCCTGTCGCCGTCGTCCTTTTCCGTGCAGCTGACCGTTATTGTTCCGTTTTCACGATTGTATTTAACGGCGTTGCTCATTATATTTTGTAAAATGCGTTTCAAATGAAACGGGCTGCCAAAAAGCTGTCGGTTTTGAACGATGTTGTCCGATTTATATATTGTGATTCCCGACTCGACCGCCTGAGTTTCAACAAGCAAAATCGATTCATCGAACAGCTTTTTAATGTCGAAAGGCTTATTTTCAAGCGTGATATCGCCGGACTCCAATTTGTTCATGTCAAGCACATCATTGACAAGCTCAAGCAAAAATCCCGCCGCTGTCATGATTTTCTGACGGCATTCCTCTTGTTTTTGCAAATCGTCGGCATAATGACGGCTGACCGCAACCATTCCTTCAATTCCGTTGATCGGGGTGCGAATGTCATGGCTCATTCTGCGCAAAAAATCCGTCTTTGCAACATTAGCCCGCTGTGCTTCGATCATTGCCGCTTTAAGCTTGTCTTGATATTTCAATTCTCTTCGCTTGTCCTCGGTGATGTTCCTTGTTGCAAAAACCGCCGCAGTAACATTGTTTTTGCTATCCCACATCATCGGGGTTATCAGCGTGACATACCAGTTTCCGTTCATTCCTTCAAATGTATATTCGATAAATTCTTTTCCTTTTAATCTGTCGCTGAGTGTTGAAATGTCGACAAATTCGGAATAATCACTACGATATTCGGCTGCAACACGGCAGTTCACGAACCGCTCAAGCATTTTATCCGCTTTCGACTCATTTTTTAATATATTAAGCAGCTCATCGGTCGCTTTTATCGGCTCCCATCGGTTGCTGTCAATTTTGATCAGCAGATTTGTGACATAAATGCTGCTGACGGCGCTTATCGTGTAATATTGCTGTTCAATGTGCTCCATATTCTGTCTTGTCGCCTTGAATTTCACAAATATCAGCGCCATACAGAACATAAGCAAAAGCGAGGCGGTCAGTGCCATCGTTGTGGTTCTTGCCGCAAAAACTTCTCTTTCCGGAAAAAATGCGTAAAGATAATAGCTTTTATATGTCGTTCTGTTTCCAAACCAATAGCTTCCATCTTCTTTCAAACGAACAAGATCTCCGTCTTTCCATTCTCCTGTTGTTGAATCGACGATCGGACACTCGGAAATCAAGAGCCCGTCAAGTTCAGGTTCATTTGAATTGAGAACCGAAACACCGTCGGTAATTACAACCGTTCCGTTCAGTTTAAAAACATATCCCGAAAGCAGATTGCCAAATGAAAGCTCGTCCTTTCCCGGCAACGTTTCGCTCACATCTTCGTAGCATACGATAAGCCCTTGTCGGTCATTTCTTGACACAACGGCATATTCATATGTCTTGCCGTCATGCTCAATTCGCTCCATGTATGACTTTTTCGGATTGGTCACAATGCTTTTGATATTATCTCTTTGGATTATATTTTTAAATATATTGAACGCAGTTTGATTTGACTGCCCGACAAGCGAAATGTTTTCATCGGTCACAAAAACTCCGCTGATGTTCACATCTTCGGCATATTTCGGGAGCAGGTCGGAATTTACAAGCACATTTTGCGCGACATAATCGCTCATTATTTTTGCTTTTTCCTGAAGAGTCAAAAGGCTTTTTGTCTTGTTCGATATTTCATAATTATCATATTTCCTGCTGACGGATTTTGCAAAATCAAGCACTTCGTTTATTGTTTCAATGGCTTTTGTTTTGCAATATTCGGTGGAAAACATGAACACGACGCCGAGAACGACAACGCACACCGCACCGCAGAAAAGATTAAGTGCAATGTTGCTCATGCGGCTGTTTTTAACTGTTTTTCTCATTTTTCCGAATCACCCCACACCACACTTTTTTCATCAAGTCCGTATTTTTTGACGATTCTTTCGGTCGTGCCGTCATTTTTCATCTCATTAAGTGCGTTTGTGAGAAGCTGTGCAACCTTTGAATCCGCATTTTTATCAAATGCAACGCCAAGCTGAACGGTCAGAATGCTTTCCGGCAAAATTCGATATTCGTTGTTCGATGTCTTATTGAAAATCATGAGCGACGCTTCATGACCCGCAGCGGCGTCAACATAATTTTTGCTCATAGCACTTAAAACTTCATCCATTGTCGAAAATGTAAGCACATCTTTGACCTTTGGATTTTTCGGATTACTTTCGTCCAAAAATACTGCTTCTGGCTTGCTCCCGATCTGCGCCGATATTTTTTTGCCCGAAAGCTCGCTTAAATGATTAATTTTGCTGTCTTTCTTGACCATCGCAACCTGCCTGCTGTAAAGATACGGTCCTGCCCAAAGATAGTTTTCCTCTCTTCCCGTCATTGAAAAGCAGCCCCAAATGCAATCGACCTTGCCCGACGACAAAATTTCATCCTTGCAGCTCCAATCTATCTGCTCAAAAACAGGGGTATACCCGATCCTTTTGCAAGCCTCCCTTGCAAGCTCAACATCGATTCCGGTATAATCACCGTTTTCGCCGATATAACTGAACGGTTCATATTCATCGCTTGAAATGATAAGCCGAGGTTTACTATCCGACTCATTCTTACCGTTCGATTTGCCGCCGCAACCGCCTAAAATCAGGCAAATCGCCAGCGTCAGCGATAATGCGAGTAATGACGCAACGAGCTTTTTAATCATCGTTTTCCTCCGAAATCCAAAAGACATAAAATTTCAAACAATCCAATTTATAACAATATTTTTGAGTATATCACACAGCCATTGAAAAATCAAGAAAAACGGACAATTAAACTGTAAAAAAAGTCTACCGAAATCAGGCATAATGTGCTATAATAAAATTATCAATAAAAAAGGAGTATTTGTTTGAAAAATTACAAATCAATAGCGGAGATTGCAGCCTGACCGAGGGGGAAGGCAAATCTACATTTTTTCCGCCGTTCCTCTCGGCATTTTGATATATGCTTTTTAAATGAGGAACAAAACAATGAATCGTGAAAACAAACGAAAACAATATCAAAAGGGTTATTACAAAACGCATCCGTGCTCTGACAGCTTCACCTGCAAAGTATGCGGCAGGCTTTGCGTTCCGGAAAACGCCGGAAGCGGTCACAGAAACCATTGCCCGAACTGCCTTTGCAGCCGTCATGTCGATGAGACCCCGGGGGACAGAGCGTCCGACTGCGGCGCTGTAATGGACCCGATTGCCGTTTGGGTAAGAAAAAACGGCGAATGGGCGATCGTTCACCGCTGCAGAAGATGCGGCAAGCTGTCATCTAACCGAACGGCTGCGGACGACAATCCGATGAAGCTGATGAGCATTGCAATGAAGCCGCTTTCCATGCCGCCGTTTCCGATTGAAAAGATTGAGGAAATGACAAGGCTGATGGGCGGCGACGGGTCGATTGAATATCCCTGACAGTCATTGAAATGACCAAAAAAGGGATTTAAAGGTTTTCGCTTTTAAATCTCTTTTTATATTGCTTTTAACAAGTTGTGCTCAGATTTCGAATTGAATTACCAATGAAGAAAAGAAGAAGAAAAGAATTTTATCGTCAAAAAACGACATAATGTTTATTAACCGCCGGTTAAACCGATGTCGCCTCCAAATATAATTACCGCCAAGGCAGTTTTGCGGCTGTCCTCGGCGGCATTTTTTACGCTTATTTTTGTAAATCGATATTATATTTTTCAATCAGCGGCATAATATCATTCTTTGACTTCACCTTGCATATCTCTTTTAGCTTTTTAATTCGATATTTAAGCGCCGTTTCGGTCAAAAAGCATTTTTCGCAAATTTTTTCATAGCTCTTTTTTTGCGAGATCATCGCGATTATCTCACGGTCGGTATCGTCAATATGATTAAGCAGCTTTTCAATATTCATCATCTCGACAAGCTCGCTGTCGGAATAAAAGCTGTCGGGGCTGATAACCTCAAAGTCGCTTGTAACCTGCGGCTCGGCGGTCGGCTTGCAAAGCGTATTGCGATAGACGATCTCCCATTCGACCGCAACGCTCATTCCCGTGATAAATGGCGATTTTTCCACACTCGACGCAATCATGAACGCCGCGCTTGCGAAATTTTTGTAGTTAATCGAAACCGAAGTGAGCGACGGTGAAATGCTTGCGGACAAAAGCGTGTTGGAATAGCTTATTATCGAAAAACTGTCCGCATTTATGTTCGAATTTTTCATATGCCGCAAAAGTGATGCCGCCGCATAATCATTGGCACAAATCACGGCGTCATATTTTTTTAAATTATATTCGCTTTCAAAGCTGTCAAAGCATTTTTTCAGCGAAACATCGTTATAAAACACATCGTTTTTGTCACATTCCGCACAAAAGGCACTTACTCGGCTGATGTCCGCAAGTGATGAGGAATTGATTCCGTACAGCGCGATTTTTCGTTTATTTTGAGAGAAAAACAGCTTTATAATATATGAAATCGACAACGCAATGTCCGTGCTGACATAGCTGTATTTGCCGAAAAGCGCATGATGCTGTTGGTTGTTAAGAATGATCGGGTGTCCGCCGAGCTTTTGAATTTTTGCAACCGTTTTGCAAAGCCATTGATAATCTGAACCGACCACAAAAATCGGTTCGTTGGCAGCTGCTTTTATGAGCCCTATGTCGCTGAACATATCAAGCGAAATCCGCCGTTTTCTGGCCTCTGACTTCAGCCCCGAAATAATCTGTGCATACCAGCTTGATTTCATATATGATTCTTCGCTGATTATTTTCATGACAAATTGCTTCCCTTTCATAATGAAAATCTTAAAAAGATAAAATCAAGTCATAATAATGACATTTATTTTGACTTTTTAAGCGTAATGTTTTATTTTATAATTTTATCATATAAAGGGAGGTTTTTCAATGAGCAAAGTAACCATAAATAAAGATAACCGAAATATTCCGACATATGAGCCGAAAGCCGCAAACGATCTGCCGATGTTTTTCGAAAACAGACCCTATCAGGGTGCGTCGGGCAAGCTCTATCCGATTCCCTATTGCGACGGAATCACCGATGAGAAAACCGATGTTCGTTATGAGGTTTACACGCTTGAGAACGAATATATCAAAACCGAGGTTTTGCCGCAGCTCGGCGGTAAAATTTTGCGCGGATTTGACAAAATCGGCAACTATGATTTCATCTATCACAACGAAGTCGTAAAACCGGCGCTTGTCGGTCTTGCAGGCGCATGGATCTCGGGCGGAATCGAATTTAACTGGCCTCAGCACCACCGCCCGACCACCTTCATGCCGCTTGAAGCGGTGATTGAAGAAAACAAGGACGGCTCAAAGACCGTTTGGACGGGCGAAGTTGAGCCGATGAACCGAATGAAGGGCATGGCAGGAATCACGCTTGATGAGGGCAGGAGCTACATCAAAGCGAAGGTCAAGGTATATAACCGCACATCAACACCGCAGGTGTTCATGTGGTGGGCAAATCTTGCGGTGCCTGTAAATGATAAATATCGCACCGTTTTTCCGCCCGATGTCGAATGGGTCAACGACCATGATCGCAGAGCGGTGCTTGAGTGGCCGATCGCAAAAGGCATTTACAAAACCGCCCGTCCCTATGATTTCAAGGACGGCACCGACATTTCACGATATAGCGCAATCAAGGTTCCGTCATCATATCTTGTATCGCAGGGTCAATCGGACATGGATTTTGTTTCGGGCTATGACGAGGGACTTCAAATGGGCATTGTCACCGTTGCCGACCACCAAATCTCTCCGGGCAAAAAGATGTGGCATTGGGGCAAGGGCGATTTCGGCGATATGTGGTGCTCGAACCTGACCGACAAAAACGGACCCTATATTGAGCTGATGACAGGTGTTTACACCGACAACCAGCCTGATTTCACATGGATCGCGCCATACGAAAGCCGTGAATTTGAGCAGTTTTGGTATCCGGTTCGCGACATCGGAATCGTCAAAAACGCAACGATTGACGCCGCAATGAACATGGAGCAGCGAAACGGTGATCTATTCTTCGGATTTAATGTCACGGGCAAATTTGACAATGCAAAAATCACGGTAAAAAATAAAGATGAGATTATTTTCACCGAAACTCGTGACATGGTGCCGAACGAATCATATCTTAAAACAATTCCGCTTAACGGCGCTGAATTTAACGACATCACCGTGTCGCTTGAAGACCACGATGGCAATGTTTTGGTATCATACACTCCATATGTTCGGGGACAAAAGAATCCGATTGAGCCAAGACAGCCTGTTAAGCGCCCGAGTGAGATCAAAAACAGCGAAGAACTATATTTAAACGGACTGCACCTTGAGCAGTATAAACAGCATAACTACAAAGCGGAGGATTATTATCTTGAGGGGCTGCGCCGAGATGAATTTGACAGTCGGTGCAACACCGCAATGGCTCGGCTTTGCTACAAAAACGGCGATTTTAACAAATGCATTTCTTATGCCGATCGTGCAATTAAGCGGCTCACGATCAGAAATCAGCACCCGTCCGACACCGACGCATTTTATTATAAAGGTCTTGCCGAAAAGAAGCTCGGAGATCTTAAAGCGGCGGCCGACGAGCTTTCAAAAGCCGCATGGAACTATTCGACCCGCTCTGCCGCATATTTTGAGCTTGCAAACATTGACTGCATGAACAAAGAATATGAAGCGGCGCTTGAAAAGCTTGACATATCAATCGGGCTGAACAAAGGGCATACAATGGCGCTTGACCTCAAAGCGGCGATTTTGCGGATTATCGGTCGAAACGAAGAAGCAAAGGCGTTGCTTGAAGACACAATAAACTATGATTTGCTTGACTTTTTTGCAATCAACGAGCTTTCATATCACACCGACACCAAGGACAAAGCCGAGCAATTTTACAACAAGCCCGAAAATGTGATTGATGTTGCGGTTGCATATATTGAAGCAGGGCTTTATGAATCCGCAATCGAGATCATCAACAAAACGGACAAAAGCTATCCGCTGATAAACTATTATCTTGCCTATTGCCTTGAAATGACAGGTAAATCCGGCGATGATGCAATCAAAACCGCAGAAAGTCTTGACACGGGTTATTGTTTCCCATCACGAATTTCCGACATAATCATATTGGAATATGCAATTAACAAAAATCCTGAAATCGTCAACGCATATTATTATCTCGGAAGCCTGCTCTATGATAAAGAGCGTTATGATTATGCAAAAGAATGCTTTGAAAAATGTGTTCACAACGACCCGAAGCATTACAAAGCACAGCGCTGCTTATCATTACTCTATTTTGATAAATTCGGCGAGCCGCAAAAGGCAAAAGCCGCAATGGAGGCGGCACTTGACACAGGTGCGGACAATGCAAGACTTTTATTTGAATATCAGCAGCTGCTCAAAAACATGAATGTTGGAATTGACGAGCGGCTCAAGGTTTATGACAAATATCCGAAGATGCTTGCTGAGCGTGACGATTGCTATCTTGACAAAATCATTTTGACTGCAATGACAGGCGATTATCAAAAGGCAATCGACATGGCGCACTCACGCCGATTCCACATTTATGAGGGCGGCGAAGGCAGACTGACAAACCTTCATGCATGGATCCATGTATTAAACGGATTGAAGCTGTTTGACAAGGGCGATTCGGACAATGCCGAGAAATCGCTTGAAAACGGCGCAATTATCCCGAAATCATACGGCGAAGCAAAAACATTCTTCAATCAGGAAGCGCATATCTATTATTTCCTCGGTCTGCTCTTTGAAACCGAGGGCAAGTCGAATGAGGCAAAAGAGGCATATGAAAAAGCGTGCGAGTACAAAGCGGCAGTATCCGAAATATCGTTGTTCCGTGCGCTGGCACTCAGAAAAATGAGCGATGAAGCAAGTGCAAAGCAGGTGCTTGACGAAATGCTTGAGAGTGCACAAAATATGCTTGACAACAGCGACCTGCGCAGTTATTATGGAGTTGGTTCGCCCTCTCCGATGCCGTTTGAATATGATATTGTAAAGCAAAACACCGTGAACGGTTCGATTTTGAAAGCATTTGCAACTGTCGGATTCGGCAAAAAGGACGAGGCCAAAAAAATAATCGAACCTGCAAGAACGCTTGACAAAACCAACTTTAAAATATTCGTTTTCGACAAGCTGATTGACAGATTATAAGGAGAATTTATAATGCAGATTTACAAGGTTGACGATCACGCCGACAGCATTTTGCCCGACAACAAAAAGTGGAAGCTGATTTTTGCGGACGAATTTGACGGCGACCGACTTGACGAAACAAAATGGTCGGTCAGAACGCACATGATGGGCAAAAGAGCAAAGCATTTTGTCGACGACGCTTATTATATCAAGGACAGCAACATTTCGTTTACGCTTGAACTTCGCGACGGTATCTATTGTACGACGCAGCTTGAAACCGGCTATAATTTCATGGACGGTGAGGGCGAAGAATATGACGCAACGGCGGCAGAGGGCAAAAAAATCGACGAATCGGAGGGCAAGAACTTTTTCACATGGCCGATCGGCGAAATCAAACCGCCGAAGTTCATGCACCGCTACGGCTATTATGAATGCCGCTGCAAAATGCAGCAAAAACCTGGCTGGTGGTCGGCTTTTTGGCTTCAGTCACCGATAATCGGCGCAACTCTTGACCCGAAAACCGCAGGAGTTGAGGTTGACATCATGGAGCAATTTGAGCGTGACAATACCGTTCAGTGCAACAACCACTGGGACGGTTACGGCTCACAGCATAAATCCACAGGTGCATTTTTCTCAACACTCGACGAAACGCCCGACGGCTATCACAGATTTGGTCTTGATTGGTCGGAAAAAGGCTATGATTTTTATGTCGACGGCAAGCTTGTAAACACATTCACCGCCCCTGTTTCCGAAATCGAACAGTTCATTTTGCTTTCAACCGAGGCTGTCGGATACCGTCATGCGGACTGGCACAGATGGGATGACCTTGAAGGCTCGGTCGGCGATGTTTGGGCGGTCGATTATGTCCGTGTATTTGACAGCGTTGAGTGATATTCCGTTGTTTTCTGTAATAGAATTTAACATTGATATAAAAATGTTGAATATTCTTGACAGTTTTCGGCATATGGGATAAAATAAACTCATAGAAAAACATTCGGAGGTATTTTTTATGAACTTCACAGACAATCTAACCGGATTTGGCTCGTCAGGCTACGGCTCATCGGGTTCAACATTCGTATTTGCGATTTTGGCGTTGCTTTTGGCAATCGCCGCAACGGTTTTGGCATTTATCTTCATTGTGCCGGACAAACGCCGCCCGAAGCTGAATGCATTCGGCAAGTTTTTGCATGACACCTGCAACTTCAAATATCTTTTGGTTGAAAAAATTCTCCAGGCACTCTACATATTTGCAACCGCATTCACGATTCTCAATGGATTTTTCATGCTGTTCAAAACATCATACGGCCATTGGCTCGGCGGAATCGGCATTCTCACAATGATCCTCGGTCCGATTGCAATTCGTCTTGTATATGAACTCCTGATGATGATCGTTCTTCTTTTGAAAAACGTCATCTCAATCAACAACAAGCTCACAAACAAATTCGGTGAGGACAAAAAAGAGGATTTATTTTCATCACCCGATTTGAGTGAAGTTCAGGAATCATTCAAGCAGCATAAAGATGCATTTCAGAATCAGAATGTTGCTCAAGCCCCGGTTCAAACATATCAGCCGACTCAGGTTCAGCCGCAAAATGAGCCTGTCGAGCCGTTTAAACCGGAAGAAAATGCAGCACCTCATTTTTGCATGAAGTGCGGCGCACCGCTTGATCAGAACGGCAACTGTCCTAACTGCTCAAAGTAAAAATTAAATTTGTTTTTATTGCGAGGGGTGCTTTTTTGTAAAAAAGCACCCCTCGCGCTCTTTTCAAAAATTTTATATGTTAAATTTATCGGGGGATGCCTTTTTCGTGAAAAAGGTCATCCCCCACATCAATATTCATATTGATGAAACCCCTCTCAAAAAACTTTATTTATGACATATTTTCAATAGGACAACAAAAAACTTACCTCTAAATAAATCCACAACCGTTTTTGTTCCTTATTATTTTTCCTAATTATCTCACTATCGGAACAAAAACTCGTTTTAAGGGGTGTACGATAACGGTCATCATACTGCCCTCATTCACATATCTCGTCGTGCCTTTTCTCAGCACGACGGTTTGCACGGTTGTAAAAATCCGTTATCGTGCAGGGGGAATCGAAATCCCCCTCGGGATTTTTAAGGGCGCAGCCCTTAAATGCACTTTCCGCCAT
>CAKRRH010000018.1 GCA_934394855.1 uncultured Eubacteriales bacterium | reverse complement strand
CCGATAGCGACGGTCGCGTCAATTGCCGTATGCACGGCATATCTGATCGACGGTTCGTTCAATCCGTTCGTTTATTTTCGGTTCTGACTTACGGCTTTAAACCTTTCCCCGGAGGAGTATTATGAAGAAAACCCAACAAATACTTACATTGGTTTTGTCACTCGGATTTATTGCGGTTTTTGCCGCTTGGTTTTGGATTTTGCCCGACGCCGATGAATCGACAGTCGAAAGACGGCATCTTGCGAAAAGCCCTGCGCTGTCCTTTTCGTCGGTTGCAAACGGCAGCTTTATGAGCGGCTTTGAAAAATATATGCTCGATCAGTTTCCGCTGCGGGGCGGCTTTCGGGCACTCAAAGCCGCCGCAAACGCAGGGGTGTTTATGCAAAAGGATAACAACGGACTTTATTCCGTCGGAGAGCACCTCTCAAAGCTTGATTTTCCGACGGACTTCGGCTCGGTCAATCGTGCCGCACAGCGTTTTCGGTATGTATATGACGCTTACTTGAAAAGTCCCGGAGTAAAAACATATTTGTCGGTGATACCGGATAAAAACACCTTCATCGCGTCGCAAAACGGCTATCCCGACAAGGATTACGAAGCACTTGTCAAGCGTCTGCGAAGCGGATTTTCGCAAGCGGAATATATTGACATTTCAGCTCTTCTTTCAGCCGACGATTTCTATTACACCGATTCGCACTGGAGGCAGGAGAAGATTTTAAAGGTTGCCGCCGAAATTGCAAAAAAAATGGGTGCAAAGCCGATAGGAGAATGCAAAACACAGGACATCGGCGTTCCCTTTTACGGCGTCTACTACGGTCAGTCGGCGTTGCCGCACGCACCGGAGCCCTTGCGGTATCTTGACAACGCCGTGATACGCAGCCTGAAGGTGTATAACGCCGAAATAAAGTCCGAGATACCGGTTTATGACCTCAAGGCGGCAGGCGGACGCGATCCATACGAGATGTTTCTCGGCGGTGCGCGTTCGATCATCACAATCACAAACCCAAACGTCGTGCGTGAACGCAGACTCGTCATTTTTCGTGATTCGTTCGGCAGCAGTATAGCCCCGCTTCTTGCAGCAGGGTATTCCGAGATAACGCTCGTCGATATCCGCTATATCTCGCCCTCGGCCCTTTCGAAGCTCGTTGATTTTTCCGGGGTCTCCGACGTGCTGTTCCTTTACTCCGCCTCGGTCATAAATAACAGCGAGACGGTAAAATAGCGGCCCCGAAGGCGGAGAGTTGAGAACGCGGGAGCTTATGATATAGCGGAAGACTTGTATTGCGCAGATAACGGAAGACCGAGCATAGACCCGGTAGTAATATTTAAGATGGTGCTGATACAGCATTTGTACGGATTGCCGTCACTCAGAAGAAATCAAAATGAACGTAGCATACAGGTGGTTTTTGGGGTATTTGATGAATGAGCCGATACCACATTTTTCAACAATCAGCTATAACTTCAAGCACCGATATACGGAGCAAACAATAGAAGAAATATTCTATCGGATATTGAAAGAAATATCCAAAGCAGGCTATTTATCTCCTGAGGAGGTATTCATAGACGGAACACACATTAAGGCAAACGCCAATATAAAAAAGGTGGTAAAGAAGGCAGTGCCGCAGGCTGCCAAGATATACGAAAAACAACTGATGCAGAAAATTAACGAAGACCATGAGGAACACGGAAAAAAGCCGTTTAACGGACCGAGAGCGCCCGAGAAAAAGGAAATATCCGAATCTAAGACTGACCCCGAAAGCGGAGTATTCCACAAGGGAGAACATAAGAAATGCTTTGCATATTAAGGCTGTTAACGGTAACCATAAATTGTTCGTTCATGAACAGGAAATTCTTGAATTGCTTGAAGTTATCGACGGTAGCAAAGAGGATGAAGAATTGCTTGGATTCCTTGATTATGATAAAATTAAGGACGGAAAAATGTGTCGACACATCGTTATTGTCCTACCGTACTGTGCTTCTTGCGATGCATTGGAAGCATTGATTAAGAATAACACCGACAAATTCAAGAACTTAAATGACTATGAAATTATCAACATCGCAGGTGTGGATAACCTCAACAGATATAAAAAGCCGAGCGATATCAAGAAAGCAATTAGCGATTGCGAAGCGAAAGGCAAAAAACCATTACCTTAACGGTTAATCGCATGCTGACAGGTAGTACTGTCCCCGAATGGGATACCATACATTATGAAAGACAGGAATATCTGTTATTATATGACGAGTTGCCGTTATTTGAAGAATTGTTTACTATTTGTAAAAAACTTGTTGCAAACATTAGAAAAATATTGAATATAAAACCTTCTAAAGCTAAATTATGTTATTACAAATTTTTGAAATGGATTCAGGAATAAGCACATATAGCGTCGCAGAAATGCGGCGCTTCTGCTTTTTATGAATAATTCTCTGGACTTGTGGAAGGTGTTGTGGTATGTGTTTGTGTTGCAAAAGGAGGTGCAATACAAATGACCACGCTTGAAGATTTATACTACGGTAATATTCACCCATATGAAAGATATATAAATAAAGGCACAAATCAGGAAAGGCTCGTGAAATTGATTTGTCAAAATGAAGAAGAGCTGGGCTCCACTCTAACTTAAAAGCAAAAAGAAACCTTTGAAAAATTTAAAGACTGCCAAAATGAACTATCGGGTGTAACTGAACAAGATGCTTTTAGAGATGGGTTTATCCTTGCCGTTCGTATAATGGTAGAAGTGATGGGAGGCTTGTAGAAAACTGAAAAATGCTCGATTTAACAATACCCACCGGATGCGGCGGTTCAACACTGAACCTTGCCATATCATCCGGTGGGTGTTTTTTGGCTTTGTAGGCGTTTGTTTTATCTCAAACGGCCTACGGCTCGATGAATTTATTTCTGTTCGATTGTACGAGGGTTAATCATTAACCTCAATAATTTTTAAGGCTTCTTCCGCCGTTAATTCGCCGCGGAGATACTGATCCCGTGCCGCCGAAGCAGCTTCGCTCCAATCCCAATATGCTTCAATAGATATTCCTTTGGGAAGTTGCTTAATGGCATAGGCGGCGCGCTCATATCGCTTATACATTTTCTGTTTGGTGCGTTCAAATGCCTTCAAAACCGGATCTGTGTCAATAGCAATTTTATGCTTAATTATCGGTGCAATCTCTTTGCAGGTCTTTCCGTTACTGATAACTCTATCACAATACCGAGTTGCTTTTCTTGTCTTTGGAATAAAATATTGTCCGCAACAAAAGCATCGGGCAACATTGGGATTGGAATTCAAATAGTGTATCAAAAGGAATTGAAAATAATTCTTAATAGACCTAAAGTGGTATTCCGTATTCATAGTGCCGGTAAAGGTATAGCATTGTGTAAATGTCCCTCGGGCAAGATTTGCATACTTCTCATCAAAATCCAAGGGAATACCAAATGACAGGTCTTCCAAGACTTCTCGAAGTTGAATATAAGAAATTACCGACTCAGTAACATGTTCACAAATTTTATATTTTGCGTTATACACATACATTGCTGTCCCATCGTCCTTGGGTGTGTGATCCAAAAGGTCAAACCGCAGCAATGAGCCGAGTGCAGGATATAGGTCTTCAATATCATACACCAATCCGTTGGCCTCGGTCAGAAGTTTATCAAAGGTATCTAAATAGACGGTGCCGTAATTCTCGGGATCGCCATCATCCTCTGTCTTCTCTGCCAGTTCTTCGATTTTTTTTAACGAATCCAGATAGGTATTAAAATCCAACTCTGCAAACCATATGAGCTCAGCGCCAATGGTTGTTTCATCCAGTACATTCTCGCCCTTGTTCGTAACAAGGGTTCTTTTTATTATACCGTCTTTTTGCAGTGTTACATAAAGTCCCAGTGTTCTTTGCATCTAACGATCCCTCCTTTTTGTCTAAAAGTAAACTTTTGCATTTTTTGAAAGATCACTCTTTTATTTAGAAAAAGTGCTTTACTTTTTACAATTATATCACGGTCGGGCAGAAATGAAAAGCTTGACCTTACAACTAAACAGCCTGTCGGCAGGATATGAGTGGGCGGCCTTTGACGATGACAGCAGTTTGCGAAAACTGTGCCGAGAGAGAAAGATGCACTTCGGTGTGTTCCGAAAGGACTTGGCAAGCAAAGGTTTTCTCTCAACACTACACGGTCGAAAAAAGAGCGTAGGAACAATGTCGGGCGTACAGGTAAAATCTGCGGAGAAGCGAGGAAGGCTTATAAACTTTCTCTTGTAAGAAACAGTCGTTATTTGCAGTTGTAGGCATTATTTTATTGCTTGCAGCGGGGGCAAGAGGTGCTCCTGCAAAAATAAATACGGTTCGATTTTTCGGGAGCAGTAAAAGGTTATTTTTTAAAGGTGGGATGTTTATGATTGTTCTCAAAGAATTCTTAAAACAAAACTTTAGGCAAAGGAGTGTGTAAAATGTCAACCGAAAAAACACTGTCACTTGTGCGGATGTCGGATGTGCGGCTGCAAGAAGTTAAATGGCTTTGGAAACCGTATATTCCGTTTGGGAAGCTGACAATTATTCAGGGCGATCCCGGCGAGGGCAAAACAACGCTTGCTTTAAGACTTGCCGCCGCCTGCTCTTCCGGCACAGCTTTGCCCGGTATGGAAATTGCACAACCGTTTAATGTGATTTATCAAAGAGCGGAGGACGGGCTCGGCGATACTGTTAAGCCAAGGCTTATAGATGCCGGCGCGGACGAAAGTAAAGTGCTGAATATTTGCGAAGATACCGATGCGCTTTCCCTGTCGGACGAACGCATTGAGCAGGCGATTAAACAGACCGGCGCTAAGCTGATGATTCTCGATCCGATTCAGGGGTATATCGGCGAACGCATTGATATAAACCGTGCTAATGAGATTCGCTCGGTATTAAAAAAGGTTGCTGCCGTTGCCGAACGCACAGGCTGCGCCATTGTTATGGTAGGACATCTTAACAAGGCGCAAGGTTCAAGCAGCGCTTACCGAGGCCTAGGTTCCATAGACTTCCGAGCCGCCGCAAGGAGCGTTTTGCTTATAGGCAGACTTCGCAAGAAACCGAATGTCCGTGTAATGGTACACGATAAATCTTCGCTGGCACCCGAGGGAAAAACCGTTGCTTTTAACCTCGGTAACGAAGAAGGGTTTTATTGGCTTGACGGTTACGGCGATATAACCGCCGAGGAATTGCTTAGCGGATTTTCGCATAATACCAAAACGGCGTTGGCGGAAAACTTAATTCGTGATCTGTTAGCCGACGGAAAAGAGGTGACGGCAGAAAAAATATTTAAAACCGCCGCCGATAAAAACATTTCACGGCGTACCGTTAATGAGGCAAAGAAAAATATTAGCGTTATTACCACCCAAAAGGTGGGCAAAGGTTGGGCGTGGTCGATACTCGAATAAAGATTGCAACATTGCAGTGCGTTTCATCTGCATTGTAAAAAATAGATGACAATGGGAGTGTGCTGCATTGTTGCATTCTTCTTTTCTGCCGTGTGTGAGCGCACTGTTTGCCCCGTGCGGCAAAGTTGCAGAAAAGGCGGGTAAACAATCGGCTGAGTCTTAAAAGCCGAATTTACGCCCAAAGCAGGAACGAAAGAATTTCTGTTTAATTCGGTACGGCACCTTGGTGCCGTTTATTGCGAGTTTCGCCTTTGTGTTACGAACCGCCGGTTTCGGCGGCCGCACCAAAGGCAGTCGGGCTAAGCCCATACCCCTATTATTTTTTAGAAAGGACCAAAACGGCAGTGGCTAAAACCGAAATTTTAAAATTCAGGGTAACACCCGAAGAAAAAGAAATCATTGTCCGTAAGGCGCTGTCTTCATACAAGTTGGTCAGTTGCTATCTAAGGGACTGCGCCTTGGAAAAACCGATCACCGTGATAAACGGTGCGGACAGCATTGCCGAGGAGCTCAGGCGTATCGGCAATAATGTAAATCAAATCACCCGTGCGGTAAACGCAGGCTTTGTTACCGCGACGGATCTCACCGAAACAAGAGAGGAGTTGAAAACAGTATGGCAATCGTTAAATTTATTACTTCGGGCTGCCCGATGAATAATATTTTTCCATATGTAACAAGGAAAGAAGCAACCGAGCAAAGACTGATCAGCGGAATTTATTGCTCTCCCGACACGGCGCTTGAAGAATTCCGCTATATCAAGCAAAAGTACGGCAAAGAGGACGGCAGAAGCTACTACCACATTGTGCAATCCTTTTCACCAAATGATAACCTAACACCTGAAACGGCGCATGAAATAGGACTTAAATTTGCCGAGTACTTTCCGGGATTTCAAATTTTGGTTGCGACGCACTGCAACACCGGAAACATTCACAATCACCTGATTATGAATTCGGTCAGTTTCGAAAACGGCAAAAAGTTTCATCAAAGCCGTGACGGGCTTTTGCAGGTGAAAGCCTATTCCAATAAGCTTTGTCGGGAATACGGTCTTAGCGTTACCGAAGAAAAATGCAGCTATGGCAAATGGCCGGAATGGAAAAAGATGCTGCGCCGATATGCTTTGTTTGCGATAAGCAATTCCGATACCAAGGAAGAATTTATTGCGTGTATGCGTGAACACGGCTACAAGGTCAAGTGGGAAGATAAGTATAAATATATCACCTTCACCACGCCCGACAATCACATTTGCCGCGATAAAGGTTTGTTCGACGAGCGATTGCTTAAAGACAACCTTGAAGTGTATTTTGCGCTCGGCGGTGTTAACAGCGAACTTTATGATGAGTATATGAGTTATGCAACGCCTGCGCATAAAGTACAGGCGAGCCTGACGGTAACAACAGGGCTAATCTCATTGCTCGGCGATTTGTTATCCATAGCGCCGCCCGAGAGTGATTTTAAGCCACACCCCGTAAAGGAACTGAGTACCGCCGAAAAGCTGCGGCTTGAAAAAATCCTCGGCAGAAAGATATCTCCGATTTGCTTTGCCTGCTATTCAACACAAGAGGAATACGAGCAAGGGATGTCTTTGATTTTATAAAAGGGAGTGGTGAATGAAAATTTACTGTGCTAAGCGAAACGGCGTGAGCATAGTATGTATTATCAAAGAAAAAACCGAAAGGCAGGCGACCGCACCGTGGGAAAGATTAGGCCACAATATTCGTTCAACAATCCAAACTCGGTGGAGGACACCGCCGAAATGCTTTTAAAACTTTTCATAGAGGCAAACAAGCCAAAGGTTGAAAAAGCGATAAAAACCGCTGTTCAGAACAGCGAAAAAACAATGAGCCATTCTGCGTAAAGCAGGGTGGCTTTTATAAAAAAGAATAGCGATTATTCGCTGGACTTGTGAAAACGATTGTGGTATTGTGTTGTCACAAAATTGCAGGAAAGGAGAAATTTTTATGAATATAGCGGCTTACTGCCGTGTATCAACCGAAAAGGAAGACCAGTTAAATTCGCTGGAAGCGCAGAAAAACTTTTTTAAGGAATACACCGACCGTTCGGGGGACAGGCTTGTAAAACTGTATGCCGACGAAGGATTATCGGGAACAAAAATTAAAAACCGTAAGCAATTTTTAAAAATGATGACGGACGCCGAGAGCGGACTGTTTGATATGGTGGTTGTAAAAGACATCTCGCGCTTTGCAAGAAATACCGTTGACCTGCTCCAGAACATAAGAAAATTAAAATCGCTCGGCATAGAAACGCAGTTTTTAACGGCGAATATGACAAGTATGGGCAACAGCGAATTTGTACTTACCGTGTTCGGTGCATTAGCGCAGGAGGAAAGCGCGAATACCTCAAAGCGTGTAAAGTTCGGCAAAAAGATAAATGCCGAAAAAGGCAGAGTGCCGAACATTGTGTTCGGGTACGATAAAACGATCGGCGATTATTTTAATCTGACAATCAACAAAGCGGAGGCCGATGTGGTTCGTCGGATTTACAGGTGGTATTTAAACGAGGGATACGGCGCGGCTAAAATAGCCGCTATGCTCAACGCCCGTGGAATCAAAACCAAACGAAGCTGCGAGTGGTCGCAAAATGCGGTTTGCCGAATTCTTGAAAACGAACTTTACACCGGAAAAATCGTAAACGGAAAAGAAGAGGTTTCCGACTTCCTTACCGGCAAACGCACCTTAAAAAATGAGGATGAGTGGTATGTGGCAGACCGCCCCGATCTTCGCATTATCAGCGATGAGGACTTTGCCGAGGCAGGAAGACTCAAAGCGGATCGAGGCAAAAAATTTCGGGTGGATAAAGAGCGGCACAGCAATCAGCATCTTTTTTCCACGCTGATAAAATGCAAGGATTGCGGTTGGTCGTTCAGAAGATGCGTGCGTACTTATAAAAACACCTATGTCAGGTGGGTCTGCTCTGGGCATAACAGGGGTGCGGACAGTTGTCCCAATGCCGTATCGGTTGATGAAAATGAACTGATAGAGGTTATTGAGCAGTACTTTGCAAACATACTAAAAAGTAAGAGAAATGTTACCGAATATGTGGTAAACGAATTCCAAAAGGTGTACCGTGCTAAGAACGAAAATGTTGCGTACGAAAAGGAACTGCGCACAGCGATAGAAAAGCTGAAGCGCAACCGCCAAAAGTATATGGATATGTATACCGATGATCTTATTACCCGTGAGGAATTGAACGCAAAAATCGGCGGGGACAAGCAGGAGATGAACAGGTTGCAGGAGGAGCTTAAAATGGTGGAACAGCACCTGACCAAAGGCGACCGACTGCAAATGATACTCGCCGACACCTTTAAGGAAATTGAGGACATCAGCAATTTAAGGGCAATTACCAACGCACAGCTAAGACGGGTGATAGACAGAATAGAGGTTGACCGAAACGGAAACGTTGAGGTCTTCCTCAAACTCTTCAGAGAGTTAGGGCTTGACGAAACCGTTCGTATTTGTAACAGCCGTACATAAAGATGTTTCGGAAAGACTTAAAAAAATTGATCCTGAATTATATAAATCGGTAAAATCGGTGCTTGACAAGAACAAAGCCGAACGGCACATCAGAGGCGGAATTGCAACAAAAGCAAAATATATCGAAAAAGCGAGACACAGAAAAACTACCGTTTAGAGCGTTCTTCGGATAACGGATTATGTTCGGAAGCCGAGCGAATCTGGTCGTTTGAAACATGGGTGTAGATTTGCGTTGTGCCGAGATCCTCATGACCGAGGACTTCCTGCAATATTCGCACGTCAACCTTGCCGTATTGATACATCAGTGTTGCCGCAGTGTGGCGCAGCTTATGAGTTGAAAAGCCCTGTCCGCTAAGTCCGGCTTTTTGAAGCGTATTTGTAACGATTTGTTCGGTCATTCGGCGGCTGAGCCGTGTTCCGCGACGGCTGATGAATAATGCGTCTCGGTCAATTGCACTGTCGTTTGGACGCACGGCAACATAACGCTTGATTGATGAAATGCAGGCGTCGTTTAAATATATCAACCGTTCTTTGTTGCCTTTACCGGTGATGATAACCGAACGGTCTTCGTAATTTATGTCGTTTAAATTGAGCGAACAAAGCTCAGACAAACGCATTCCGCAATTTAGAAAGAGTGTGATTATGCAATAGTCACGCTCTTTATTTTCGCCGTTAACAGCAGTCAGCAGCCGTTTTGACTGTTCAAGCGTCAGATGCTTCGGAATGGCACGCTTGTGCTTTGGCAGTTCAAGCTCATCAAACGGATTTTTTTCAAACATGAATTTTCGGTTTGTCAAATATTTAAAAAACATTCTAAGCGATGTGGCTTTTCTTGCTCGTGTCCGTTCATTATTTTCGCGATTCTGCTGGCAATATAATATAAATGCGGTTCCGTCGGCTAAAGTGACTTTTTTTACCATTTCCGTGGTAATTCCCGAAATGTCAATGCTATCCACATTTTTATCTTTTAATGAATCGTCATGCCGCCAAAGATAAAATTTGAAAAAAAGCGATATGTCACGATAATATCCGTCAAGGGTAGTAAGAGAACAGCCTTTGCCGGAGCTTAAATATGATATGTAGTCAAATAGAATCGGCGGTGCGTCATTATAATTGATCATAATTTATAAAACCTCCAAATTTGATGATTTTTAGTATATTTGTTGATTTGATTGATTTCGTTTGTGATTTTAATGAATTTATCAAAAATCGTATTAAATAGAAATTTTCTAAATGATGCAACTATCGTTTGAAAAAAACTGAACGGCTGTAAATGAGAGTTGGATTTTAAAAATAAGCCGGTTTATTAAAATAAATGAAATAATTAGTCGAAAAACCAAATTATGAAATCAATATAAAAAATTAAATTGTAATTATAGATTTTATAAACAAACTTAGCTAATAGATTCTGATAATCGATATATTGATATAACTAAAACTATATAGTTTCAGAAAGCGGCAATAGCAAAACAAGCGGCTTTCGCAGGGATATTACAGCCAAAACACCCTTAAAAAACTATATCCAACTCCCCTCTATTGCGCTAAATATGTATTATGCGCAATTAGGTATATTTTTATTATACTATTCTCTTTTGGATTTGTCAATAAAAAATCAGCGATATAGTCCTTATTTTTACAACCGAAATTGTAATTCGGTATTGTCAAGACCATATCGCTGATTGGATTTATTATATTGCCGATTGGTTTATGCGGATTTGTTATTTACGGAGTCATCCAGGATTTCATCAGATTCATGAGTGCGAATCCGAAATCGGTTCGTTTAACATCGTCCGTTGCATATATCGAATATTCGGACAATTTTGAGTTTCCGTTCAGGACTGTCAGTGTTCCGATTTTTTGACCTTTTGCTACAGGCGCTTCTATTGATTCGGGAATGTCGATTTTTGTTGTGATTTTAGATTTGTCGTTCGATTTAATCAGTTCGTTTGCAGGCTTATCGACCTTAATATTAACGCTTCCCTTTTGACCCATTTTTACCTCAATTTTATTGATTTGTGATTTATCAAAGACGGGTTTCATAATTTTCCAATTTGCAAAGCCGTAATCAAGCAATTTTTTAGCGCCCGAAAACCTGTCGTTTGATGATTTTGCGTCCATTACAACCGCGATCAACTCCATGTTATCACGCTTAGCCGACGCCGACAAGCAAAATCCTGCTTTGCTTGTGGTGCCTGTTTTAAGCCCCGTTGCGCCCATATAAAACCGTACCAATTTATTCGTATTGACAAGCTGTGTGTCTCCGCCCCGAAGCGAATCCATCCAAATTGAAGTGAACTTGCGAATAACATCATGTTTTAATAGCTCTCGTGACATAATCGCCACATCCTTAGCCGATGAAATATGTCCTTCATCGTCCAAGCCGCAAGCATTTTTGAAGATAGTATTATTCATTTTAAGGCTCTGCGCTTTTTCGTTCATCATGCCGACAAAGCCTTCCTCCGACCCTGCAATATGTTCGGCGAGCGCCACGCTTGCATCATTTGCCGAACCGACCGCAACTGCCTTTAAAAGCTCCTCCACCGTCATTGTTTCTTTTGGCTCAAGCCAAATTTGCGAGCCGCCCATTGACGCTGCGTGTTCGCTTGTCGTAACAATGTCGGAAAGCTTCAGCCGTGTGTCGTCCAATGCTTCGCTCACAAGCAGCATTGTCATTATTTTGGTAATCGACGCCGGTGGCAGTTTTTCGTTTGCGTTGTTTTCATATAATATTTTGCCGGTTGACTGCTCCATTAAAATGACCGATTTTGCGTCAATGCTCGGCGGTGATGACATCGGTATTGTTGCCGTCTCAACCGCATATTCCTCGGTCAGATCGTCCGTATAATATTCGGTCGCAACATTTCCCGATTTTGCCCTGTCCGATGACATTTCATCGGCAAATGATGTCACAGAAAGCGACACAAAGAGCGATATGCATAACAAAAACGCAAAAACAGCTTTTATAGGCTTTGTCATAAAAAGACCGCACCTTTCATTACTTGATTATAATAAAAAGTATGCGGTCAATTTTGTTTATATGTTTTATTCTTTTACATAGCACTTGACAATTTCACCGATATATGCCTCGTGATAGTCGTTGTCGTACCATTTATCGATTGATTTATCAAGAAATTTTTCCGGCTCGATTTTAGATGTATATATTTTCTTGCAGATAAGTACTAGCCGTGCTTCATCAAAATATACCGTATTATCCGAAAAAATCGGCGTCAAATTTGCTTCTTTTGCTTTGTCAGTGTCTCTTCCCGACTTTTTTCCGCATATTTGGTGGATTGTTTTCTGCGCGCCGTCACCATAGAACGACAATGCGAAATATTCGTTTTCGTCTACGAATTTTTTGGTATATCTTTGCGGTCTGATTGCACAAATTGCGGCGTGTTTTCCCCACATCTCTCCGACAAATCCCCAGCTTGCCGTCATCATGTTGAATTCATCTTCATTACCTGCCGAAACAAGCATCCATTCCTTTGCAATGTCATTTATAAAATTTTCGTTTATTGTCGCAACATCTTTTTCAATAAACATTAAATATCTACTCCTTTTAATTTATTATATTTATAAAGCGGTAAAAATTCAATAATATTTTTAATATTTATGCAAATATTTTTCAAAATCATGTAAAAAGGCTTTTAATTTTAAACAATATATAGTATAATAACTGTAATTAGGATTATAGAAAGGAATGAGATAATGTCGGAGAAAAAATCAGGATTTTCGGTAAAACTGACAAACATAATCGATAAATTTTCGCTTGAGGAAATTCATTCTCCCGAAAATATCGATGAGATCATAATCGATGTGCCTGACCTTAACCGTCCTGGACTTCAGCTTGCTGGATTTTATGAATTTTTCGATAATGACAGAATTCAGATTTTGGGTCGAAACGAAATCAGTTATCTGCGCGAACTCGGCGATGAAAAATATGCCGAACGAATCGATATGTTCATGTCGAAAAGGCCGCCGTGCGTAATCATAACCCGTGATTTTGAGGTTGACAGACCGATGCTCACAGCCGCCGAAAAATATGATGTTCCCCTGTTCCGCACAATGGACACGACTTCTGCTTTTTCGTCTGCGCTTAACGGACATTTGGCGGTTGAGCTTGCCCCCAGAATCACCCGTCACGGCGTTTTGGTCGAAGTATACGGCGAAGGCATCTTGCTGCTCGGTGAAAGCGGCGTCGGAAAAAGCGAAACTGCGATCGAGCTTATTAAACGAGGACACCGACTGATTGCTGACGATGCGGTCGAAATCAGAAAAGTATCGACAAAAACGCTTGTCGGCTCTGCCCCAGAAAACATTCGCCACTTCATTGAGGTCCGCGGCATCGGAATCATTAACGCACGCCGAATTTTCGGTATGGGCGCAATTAAAAATACCGAAAAAATCGACATGATAATCAATCTTGAACCGTGGGATTCGACTAAGGTATATGACCGAATGGGACTTGAGAGCGAAACGACAGAGATTCTCGGAATCAGCGTAACATCTACTACAATTCCGATTAAACCCGGTCGAAATCTGGCAATCATCATTGAGGTTGCCGCAATGAATAACAGACAGAAAAAAATGGGCTATAACCCGGCTCAGGAGTTGCTGACAAAGCTTGGAATGCAAGATGTGATTGCACCGCAGCAGCCGATTGCTGATGACTGGGAACAAATATAAAATTAGAAGAAAAGGATTTGATTGAAATGTATGCAATAGGAATTGATCTTGGCGGTACTAACATTGCAACCGCAGTAGTAAACGAAAAGTATGAGATCGTCGGAAGCGGTCATCTGCCCACAAACGCAGGCAGAGAGGCTTTTGAAATTGCCAAAGACATGGCAAAAACAGTCGAAATGGCAATTGAGGACGCAAAAATCTCAAAAGCTGATGTATCGTGGATCGGTGTCGGCACACCGGGTGCTGTTGACCCTGATAACGGTATTATTGAAAATGCAAACAACCTGAGCTTTGACAATGTTCCGATGGTTAAATATATCGAAGAGCTTACCGGAATCAAATGCTACATCGCAAATGACGCTAACGCTGCGGCATACGGCGAATTTTTGGCAGGTGCAGGCAAAGGGCTTAACAGCTTCATTGCCGTAACGCTCGGCACCGGAATCGGCGGTGGAATCATCATTGACGGCAAGATTTTCACAGGCTCGAACTATTTCGGAGCCGAAGTCGGTCATACCGTAATCGTGTTTGACGGCGAGCATTGCTCATGCGGCAGAGACGGCTGCTGGGAGGCATATGCTTCGGCTACTGCGCTCATCAGACAGACAAAAGCCGCAATGGAAAAGGATAAATCGTCCGTTATGTGGGAGCTTGCACCGACTCTTGACGATGTCGGCGGCAGAACCGCATGGGACGCATGGCGCAAGGGCGACAAGAGCGGTACAGCTGTTGTTGAAAAATACATCGAATATGTCGCTTGCGGTGTTGTAAACCTCATCAATACATTCCAGCCTGATCTTATCTGCATCGGCGGCGGAATTTCAAAAGAAAAAGATAATCTGATCGTACCGCTGAGAAAAATCGTTGAAAAAGACAGATATACCAAAAACGCTAAAAAGCAGACCGAAATCAAGGCGGCTGAGCTTGGAAATGATGCAGGAATCATCGGTGCGGCAATGCTCGGCAAGCTTTATAACTGATAATTTTATTTTGAGGAGTTTTTTGTAATGCAGGGACTTGACAATCTTGAAAAATATGCAATAGAGATAGGCTGCCTTTGCACAAAAGACGAGCCAATGAGTAAGCACACAAGCTTTCACATCGGCGGCAAAGCTGATTTAATGCTTACTCCTCAAAATGAAAGCACGCTTTCGTCAATAATTTCAGCTTGCAAAAAGTGGAATATTCCCTACTATATTTTCGGGAACGGTTCAAACATCTTAGTCAGCGACAACGGAATCAGAGGCGCTGTCATTTTGACAACCGCATTTTCTCAGATCGAGCTTGTCGATTCATATACGATAAAATGCGGAGCAGGCATTAAAAATTCTCAGCTATGCTCATTTGCGCTGGAACACGGGCTTTCGGGATTTGAATTTCTTTGGGGAATCCCCGGAACTGTGGGTGGCGCGGCATATATGAACGCAGGAGCATACGGCGGAGAGTTTAAAGATGTCTATCTTTCAAGCGACTATGTTGACGAGTCGGGCGAAATCGGAACAATTTCAAAAGATGATATTGATTATTCGTACCGTCACAGCGCATATTGTGACAGAAACTGTGTGATAACATCGATCACAGTATCGGGAACGCCGAGCGATATGCATGAAATCAGGGTCAAGATGGACGATTTGATGAATCGCCGCAAAACGAAACAGCCGCTTGAATATCCGAGCGCAGGTAGTGTTTTCAAGCGCCCTGAGGGCTATTTTGCCGCCGCTTTGATTGAAGAATGCGGATTAAAGGGCAAACGGGTCGGCGGTGCAATGGTGTCGGAAAAGCATTCGGGATTTATTGTTAATGTAGACAATGCAACGGCTTCCGATGTTAAAATATTGATTGAGCAGATAAAACAAGAGGTATTTTTGCAAAAAGATGTAAATTTGGAATGCGAAATCAAAATGATTGGGTAAACGGGAGGTAAATTTCATGGATCTTATAATCATTTCTGGTTTTTCGGGTGCAGGAAAATCGGTTGCGGTTGACGCCCTCGAAGACATAGATTATTATTGCATTGATAACATTCCCCCTGCCCTTATCGGCGATTTTGTAAAATTATGCTCGCAAAATACCGAGATAAACAAGGTTGCGGTTGTTGCGGACACTCGCGGCGGCGCATTTTTTGACGGAATGCAAAATGCAATCAAAACGCTGAAAAATTCGGGTGTTGAGTTCAAGGTTTTGTTTTTGGAAGCGTCTGACGATGTTCTGGTAACAAGATATAAAGAAACAAGACGCAAGCACCCGCTTTTGGAAGAGGCAAATTATTCGGTTGAGGAAGCGGTGCACCGTGAGCGTGAACTTCTGAAGCCAATCAGAGAGGCGTCCGATTTCATAATCGACACTTCCCTTTTGTCTGCCTCACAGCTTCGTGAACGCACAAAAAATCTGTTTCTCAACAATCTCACGCTCGGTCTTAACATTCATTGTATGTCATTCGGGTTCAAATATGGTCCTGCGACCGAGGCTGATCTCGTGTTTGATGTAAGATGTTTGCCGAATCCCTACTATATCGAAGAATTGAAGCACAAAACAGGTCTTGACAAAGATGTTCATGATTATGTCATGGCGTTTGACGATTCAAAAACTCTGCTTAATAAACTTACCGATATGCTTGACTTTTTACTGCCGCTTTATGAAAAAGAAGGAAAAAGTCAGCTTGTTTTGGCATTCGGCTGCACAGGCGGAAAGCACAGATCGGTCACATTTGCCGAAGAGATGTATCGGCATTTTAACTCAAATCGCAAGAATGTAACGATTTCACATCGAGATATTAATAAATAATTATGTCATTTTCAGATGAAATTAAACTCGAAATAATCGAATATTGGCAGAAAAAATCATGCTGCAGGCTGTGCGAAGCCTACGGCATGATTTTATTTCTGAATAAGAACGGTGCAGTTCGATTCATGAACAAAAACTATGATGTTGTGCGCCATTTTCGATCGCTTTTGAAAAAATGCTTTGATTTGTCCAAAGATATTCAAACCACCGATTCGGGTAACAATATCATTAAAATCAGTGCTATGCCAAACAATATCGGTCATGATATATCTTCCGTCGATTTTGCTTGCGACAACTGCAAATCGGCATTTTTAAGGGGCGCATTTTTGGCAGTCGGTCAATGCAGCGACCCGAACCGAGAATATCATTTGGAATTTGTGTCAAGTGATGAGTCGCTGTCCTATTTTCTTTGCAAAATGCTGATTGAATGCGGATTTGATGCAAAAACAAGCGAGCGTCGACAGAAAAACAGCGAAAAATATGTCGTATATCTGAAAAAAAGTGCCGATATTGAGGATTTTTTGACGCTGATAAACGCTCAAAAATGCGCTTTAAAGATGATGGAGGCGCAGGTTGTAAAGGATGTTCGCAACAACATCAATCGCACGACGAATTTTCAGACTGCAAACATAAAGAAGTCGTCTCAAAGCTGTGCAAAACAGCTTGACGCAATAAACCGGCTTGAGATGGCTGGCAAGCTGAGGACACTGCCCGATGATCTATATGAGTTAAGCGTACAGCGGCGTGATAATATTGATTTATCATTGTCCGAGCTCGGCGCAAAATTTGGGCTGTCCCGGGCAGGAATTCACCACAGACTGCAAAAAATAATTCAACTTGCCGATGATTTGTGCAAGTAAAAAAGCCGATGTTTCCATCGGCTTTTTTGTTTAATATTTTGTAAAAATGTACACGAAAAACAGGATCACCGCAGCGCCTATCAGCCCCAAACAACCGGAATTTTCGGTATTACCCGATGAGCTGCTGCTGTTAAAATTGCCGTCTTTCTTATTTTGCTCAAAGCTTTGGTTATAATGGACATATCCGTCAATGCCTTTGCCAAAATAACCGAAATCATGTTTATTATCGCTCATAAAACTCACCCTTTATTTTTGATGATTATATAATAACACAAAGTGAGTACGATAAACAGGACTTATACAGTCAATCCTTTGCCGATTACAAGCGGGAATGAACGACAACCAACAAGTGTTCTTCCATCTTTGAATGTGACATTCTTATCCGCAATGACATATGAAAGCTGTGTTCCGTCGCCGATTTCTGCCGACTGCATGATGATGCAGTTTTCGACCTTGGCATTTTTACCGATATGTACACCTCTGAAGATGATACTGTTTTTAACAGTACCCTCAATCAGGCAACCGTCCGCAATCAGCGAATCGGATACATTTGAATCAAATCCGTAGCGCGCGGGCATATCGTCACGAAGCTTTGTGTAAACAGGGCGTTCCATATTGAACACGCTCTCGCGAATCGTTTTATCAAGAAGCGCCATGTTTGTGTCAAAATATGACTGCATACTGTTGATTACCGACGCATAACCATCAACCTCATAGCCGTTGATGACAAATTCAGCAACCTTGCGCTGCAAAATATCAACATTTAGGTTAGTGTAATTATGTAAATTTGCTTCGGAAATCAGCGAAATCAGCAAATCTTTTTTGAGAAGCATGATGTTAAGCGAGCAGTTTTCTTTATTTTCGTCCGTGCTCTTTGAAGTTGCAAATCCGATTATGCGTTTGCCGTCAAGCTTGACATAATCATCGCCTAAAATGCCTTTTTTGTAAGCAATCGTGATGTCTGCGGCAGTTTTGATATGCTCCTCGATCATTTTTTCAAGATCAATGTTTGCAATAACATTGGCATCTGCAACAAAAACATATTCCTCACTTGATTTTTCAAGATAGCTGATACAACTGTAAAGTGCGTCGATTTTGCCTTTGTAAACGCCTGTTGTAACCGATGAATATGGCGACAAAATGTGAAGTCCGCCTTTTTTGCGGGCAAGATCCCAATAGCGACCGCTTCCGACATGATCTGCAAGCGACTGGAAATTGCGCTTTGTGACAAGTCCGACTTTTGATATTCCTGCATTAACGAATGCGGAAAGCGCAAAGTCGACCATTCTGTATCGGCAGCCGAACGGAACCGAGCTCATTGTTCGAAGAGATGTAAGCTCCGCCATGTTGTCGTCGCCGGTATTGCAAAATACTATTCCAAGACAGTTATTATTTCTCATCTTAAAAGCTACCCCTTTATAATTATTTACCAAGCATTGCTTTAGGCGGAACGACCTGACCGTCTTCGATTACCATGTCGGGTCCGATCGTGACAACGCCCCAGCTGTCTTTGTCTTCGCATTCTTCGGGACGAGCGCCGATTTTTGCATTCTCGCCTATTACCGCATTCTCTGCGATTATTGCATATTGCACCACAGCGCCGGATTTTATCACCGCACCCGGCATTACAACGCTGTCACGAACCACAGCGCCGTTTTCGACGGTAGCGCCGGAGAATAATACTGTATCAAGGAGTTTGCCGTCTACAAAGCAGCCTTCAGACACAAGCGAATTTTGAACCACCGAATTCGCTGAGACAAAATGCGGCGGATATGCATTTGTTCTTGCATATATTCTCCATTGCTGATCGTCAAGATTAAGCGGAATTTTCGGATTGAGAATGTCCATGTTAGCTTCCCAAAGGCTGTCGATTGTTCCGACATCTTTCCAGTAGCCGTCAAACTGATATGCCATGAGCCGCTTGTTGTCACGAAGCATATTTGGAATTATATTTTTACCGAAATCGTTTTCGGAATTTTTGTCCGCTTCGTCCTCGATCAAATATTTTTTTAGCTGATCCCATGAGAAAACATAGATACCCATTGACGCTTTATTTGACTTCGGATTTTTCGGCTTTTCTTCAAATTCATAAACGCTGTTATCGTCGTTTGTGTTCATGATTCCGAATCTCGGAGCTTCCTCCATCGGCACTTCCAAAACGGCGATCGTGCAGTCGGCATTATTCTTTACATGATAGTCGATCATCTGCGAATAATCCATTTTATAGATGTGGTCGCCCGACAAAATCAAAACAAATTCGGGGTTATATCTTTCGATAAACGAGATGTTCTGATAGATTGCGTTTGCGGTGCCCTTGTACCAATCGGCACCCTTGATTTTCTGATATGGCGGCAAAATATGAACACCGCCGTTCATTCGGTCAAGATCCCACGGTTGTCCCGAACCGATATAATCGTTAAGCACGAGCGGCTGATACTGTGTAAGTACGCCTACTGTGTCGAGACCCGAATTTACGCAGTTCGACAACGGAAAATCGATAATCAGATATTTACCGCCGAACGGAATTGCAGGCTTGGCGACCGTTTTTGTCAACGCCCCGAGTCTTGAGCCCTGTCCTCCCGCAAGCAACATTGCTACACAGTCAGTTTTTACATTCATGCTAAGACCTCCACAAATTTTTATGATAAATCAATGACAGCCGAGCTGTCTGAATAAAATTCATATTTCCCCGGAAATGATAAAGGGCTTATCCGTTAAAATATATGCCGATATTTAACCGAATAATTTGTCGATTTATGTCTAAAAAACGGCAAAATTATTTTTTTGTTTTAGCGTCGGTTTTCGGCGCTGTCGCCTTTTTTCGTGTATGTATCCTTTCAAGATACATTGCGCTGAGCGGAGGCAAATCGACCGAAATCGAATGGCTGAGTCCATGCATCGGTTCTGCCTTGCTCTTGACCTTTTTGGTTGTTGACACACCCTGTCCGCCATATTCCTTGTCGTCGGTGTTGAATATTACTTTATATTCGCCCGATTCCGGAACACCGAATCGATAATCGATATGATGATTTGGTACGAAGTTGCAAATAATTATTATCTCATTGCCCTTTTCGTTGATTCTGCGGAATACGATTACTCCCTGCTCATAGTCGTCGCTTGCGATCCACGAGAAGCCTTCCCATGAGAAGTCGATGTCCCAAAGCTCGGAATGTTTTAGGTAGAATTTATTAAGCGATTTAACATATTCTTTCATCTGTTTATGAGCGTCAAAATCAAGCAGCAGCCAATCGAGTCCGTCTGCAAAATCCCATTCTTTGAACTGCGCAAACTCCTGACCCATGAACAACAGCTTTTTGCCGGGGTGCGCCATCATATATGCATAAAACGCACGCAGAGAAGCAAATTTTTGCTCATATTCGCCCGACATTTTGCCGATGAGCGAGCATTTACCGTGAACGACCTCGTCGTGTGATAACGGCAAAATGAAGTTTTCGGAAAATGCGTAGAAAAAGCTGAAAGTGATCTTGTCGTGGTTGAATTTTCTGAAATATGGGTCAAGCGACATATATTGCATCATGTCGTTCATCCAGCCCATGTTCCATTTAAAGTTAAATCCGAGTCCGTCGTTGTTGGTCGGCTTTGTAACATTCGGCCATGCGGTCGATTCTTCGGCAATCATGAGCGCATGAGGAAAATGCTCAAAAACAACCGTGTTCAGGTGCTTGAAGAATGAAATCGATTCGAGGTTCTCGTTGCCGCCATAGATATTCGGCGCCCATTCGCCGTCTTTGCGGCTGTAATCAAGATATAGCATTGACGAAACTGCGTCAACTCTCAATCCGTCGATATGATATTCATCAAGCCAATAGATTGCGTTTGAAATCAAAAAGCTGACAACTTCCGGTCTGCCGCAGTCAAACGCCATTGTACCCCATTCTTTGATTTCGCCTCGTCTGGGGTCTGCATATTCATAGCAAGCTGAGCCGTCAAAGCGATAGAGTCCGTTTGCGTCTTTCGGGAAATGAGCCGGAACCCAGTCGAGAATTACGCCTATTCCCTTTTGGTGCATGATGTCGACAAACTTCATGAACTGTTTCGGAGTGCCATAGCGTGATGTCGGAGCATAATATCCTGTTACCTGATAGCCCCACGACGCGTCAAGCGGATGTTCCGCAACAGGCATCAGCTCAACATGAGTGTAGCCCATTTCAAGAACATATTCCGACAGCTCTTCTGCAAGCTTTACATAGTCAAAATAGTTACCGTCGTCATATTTGCGCCATGAACCGAGATGAACCTCATAAATGTTCATCGGCGAATTATAGGGCGAATTTGCGGCTCTGTTTTTGATATATTTATCGTCCTGCCACTCATAGCCTTCAATATCGTAAATTTTTGTTGCATTGTTAGGTCTTGTTTCGAAATGAAAACCATATGGATCGGATTTCATGTGAATTACGCCGTCGATGTCAACAACTGCAAATTTGTAGTTGTCATATTCCTTGACATTAGTCAAAAACAGCTCATAAACACCGCTGTCGTCGACCTTGTTCATCAATCCGTCGGACGCTTCCCAATCGTTGAAATCTCCGACAACCGAGACTGATATGGCATTTGGCGCCCAAACACGAAAGACAACGCCATTTTTGCCGTCATGCTCTGTGAAATGCGCTCCTAAATATCTATATGCTCTGCAGTTATTGCCCTGGTGTAACAAATATTCCGCAACTTCATCGTTTAAAATTATGTTGTTAGTATTGTTCAATGTGTAAACCTCCGGCCATTCTTCTTTCTTTGTATATTTTAACAAAATTACAACTAAATTTCAAGGCATATTTGTAATATTTCATCATAAAATAACAAATTCGGCATATTGCATAAATTTTGTTAAATAATTTATACCATAAAACTTGGTAACTATTAAATTATACATCATTTAGCTAAAAATCACGGCGAATTTTGACTGAAAAGGAGTGTTTTTTTAACAATTTTTTAACCTTATGATTAGTGCAGTCGGGATAATTGAAGTAAACATAAAAATGGGCGTAATATCACAATTAAATAATTGAAATTGGGGTGCTGCTATGATAGAATGTACATAAATATATATTGGAGGTATAGGATAATGTTATATCCTAAAAACAGAGAAAGGTTCAGCGATGATTTGTTCAAAAATCCTACAAGCGAATATCGTGCCACGCCGTTTTGGGCATGGAATTCGTCGCTTGACAAGGACGAGCTGACAAGACAAATCGAAATATTCAAGAAAATGGGCTACGGCGGCTTTCATATGCACGTTCGTGCGGGAATGGACACGGTATATTTATCGGACGAATTCTTCTCTCTTGCGGGCGTTTGTGTTGACAAGGCTAAAGAACTCGGAATGCTTGCATGGCTCTATGACGAGGACCGTTGGCCGTCGGGTGCGGGCGGAGGATATGTCACAAAGGATAAGGAATTCAGACAGCGTCATTTGATGTTCACCGAAAAGAAATTGAACGGTGAAGACGACTTGCTGCTCGGTACATATGACATATCGATCGATGATGACGGGCTCATGAGCGGCTACCGCAGAATAGATGAAAACGAAAACGCCGACGGTGTTAAGCGATATGCATATCGCACGATTGAAAAGACGGGCAACGGCTGGTTTAACAATCAATGCTACTCCGATTTACTTAACCCGAATGCCGTTAAGCGGCTGATTGAGGTAACCCATGAGGCATATAAGGCACATTTGGGTGACGAATTTTCAAAAACGATCAAAGCAATATTTACAGACGAGCCGCAGACCGCATGGCAAAAACCTGCGAAAAGCGCAAAGGATCACGACGATATAAGCCTGCCGTGGACTGACGAATATGCAAGTAAATATTCGGAAAAATACGGTGAGGATATTCTTGATAAGTTGCCTGAGGTGTTCTATGAGTCGTCAGACGGCGTGAAATCCGTCACACGCTATCGTTATCATGAATTTACAACCGAGCTGTTTGCGACCGCTTTTGCCGATCAATATGGTTCCTGGTGCAGGAACAATAATCTGCCGATGACGGGTCACATCATGAATGAGCAGCTTTTGTCAAACCAGACATTCTCAGTCGGTGACGCAATGCGTCATTATCGCAATTTCGGAATCCCCGGAATCGATATGCTTCTTGACGGTCATGAATATGTCACCGCTAAACAGTGTCAGTCAATGGTAAATCAAAACGGCAATGAGGCAATGCTTTGTGAGCTTGACGGCGTTACTAACTGGGATTTTGATTTTAAGCATCATAAGCATCACGGCGACTGGCAAGCGGCTCTTGGTGTTACTGTTCGTGTGCCTCATCTTGCTTGGTATGCAATGAACGGCGAATCAAAGCGTGACTATCCGGCTTCAATCAGCTATCAGGCGGCTTTCGCTGACAAATATCACATAATCGAGGATTATTTCGGCAGAGTTGCGGTGGCGCTCACAAGAGGAAAACGCTCGTGCCATGTTGCTATGCTCCACCCGATTCGCACAATGTGGCTAAATTTCGGCACGGAGGAACATACACAACAGTTCAGACAGGATTATGACGACCGCTATTTCGGTCCGCTTTGCAAGGCAATGATCACTAATCTTGTTGACTTCGATTTTCTGTCGGAAAGCAATTTGGAATATCAGGTTGACAAAGACAAAATATCGGATATATTATCGGTCGGCTGTGCAAAATATGATGTGGTTGTAGTTCCGAAAATCGAAACGATTTGCTCCTCTACCCTGCAAATTTTCGATAAATATATCGAAAGCGGCGGCGTTCTCATTTGGTCGGGTGATTGTCCTAAATATGTTGACGGCATTTTATCCGACAAGGCAAAAGCGGTTTATGATAAGTCACAAAAAATCGGCGGTGATATATGCGACATTGTTGATGCGGTTGATAAATACCGTGAAATTGACATTGTGGAAAACGGCGAGCGGTGCTTAAAATATACATATCAAATGCGTAACGACGGCAGCGAGAAATGGCTGTTTATCGCAAAAGCGGCTCACGAAACCGATGTTGATTCTGTAAACTGCGATGATATTACGCTTAAAATAGACGGAGAATATCACCCGACAATATATGACGCAATGAGCGGCAAGATTTTTGCGGCAGATTTTGAAATTCGGGACGGCAAAACATATATTCATCAGAAAATGTATGCCGACGACAGCCTTTTGTTAAGGCTGACCAAAGCGAAAATCAATGTTGATGAAAAAATGGTTAAACCGTGCGGATTTGACGGCAATACATTTGAGTCAGCAAAATTTTCGCTTGATGAACCGAATGTATTTTTGCTTGACAAAGCCGAGTTTAAATTAGACGACGGCGAATTTGAAGGAAAAGAAGAAATTTTGCGGCTTGACAACATATGCCGCCAGCGGCTTAATTGGAAAGACAGGTCTGAGGGTTCGCCTCAACCGTGGGTCATCAATGATACGACGGTCACAAATCTGCTCACGCTTAAATATGAATTTGAAAGCAAAATCATAACAGATGTTATCCTCGCAGGAGAAAATCTCTCAACCTGTAAGATATATTTTAACGGTGCGGAAATTAATCCTGCTGTAATCGGAAATTATGTTGACATTTCCATTGAAAAAATTGCGCTCGGAGCCTTGAAAATCGGCAAAAATGAGATTATAATTGAAATGCCGTATTTTATCAAGGCAAACCCCGAAAGCTGTTATTTGCTTGGTGACTTCGGTGTATATTGCAATGAGAAAAACGAGCCGTATATTGATAAACTCCCCGACAAATTGCGTTTTGCCGACATTGCAAAACAAGGACTCATGTTCTATGGTGGAGATGTTCGTTATAAATTGAATGTGAATGTAAATTCCGGCAAGATCAACATATATCTGCCGAAAATCAGAGGTGCAATGGCTGAAATATTGTTAGACGGCGATTATGCCGGCGATATTGTCACAGCGCCGTTCTCACTTCATATTGATAATGTCAAAAACGGTGAGCATGAAATCACGATAAGGCTTATCGGCACTCGCGTCAACACATTCGGCGCGCTTCATATGACATGGCACGGAGACGCAGACCACAACGGCGACTATATTCCGATTTGGTGGGGTCCGAACGCTTGGAGGACATATGCCAACAGCTGGACTTACGATTATGTAACATGGGAGCAAGGCGTAGTTGCACCCCCTGTTATAGGTTAATAACAAAGGAAGATTATTACGGACAAAACAGAAAGACTTCAAAATTTCAAAAAAGCATATCACTTGGCTTTTCCTCATACAATTCCTGTGCTGACAGGCTATTTGGTGCTTGGATTTGCCTATGGTGTATTGATGAGTACAAAGGGCTGCGGAATCTTTTGGGCAACCTTCATGAGCATTTTAGTTTACGGAGGAAGCATTGAATATATTGCCGTTACTCTTTTCACAGCGGCATTTGACCCGATCTCGGCGTTTGTTCTTGCAATCATGGTAAATGCAAGACATTTGTTCTATGGACTGTCGCTCTTGAAAAAATTTAAGAATATGGGAAAATTTAAATTTTTCCTGATATTTTGGCTGACGGACGAAACATTCTCTATTCTCTCAACCGTCACTGTTCCTAAAACGGTACCGAGCCGATATTTCTATTTTGCAATATCGTCGCTTGACTATCTCTATTGGGTGGCGGCATCATTCATCGGCGCTGTTTTCGGCTCATTCATCTCATTTAACACCAAAGGACTTGACTTTGTTCTGACTGCTTTGTTCGTTGTTCTCTTCATTGAACAGCTTAAACAGAAAAATAATCGAATTGCAGGTGCAATCGGCATTGGCGGAACAGTTGCCGCATTATTGATTTTCGGTGCAGATAACCTTGTTGTTCCTGCAATGGCAATCATTTTGGCGGCGTTGCTTATCCTTCGTCTGATTCAAAACAAGAGGAAGGAGAATGTTCAATGACGCTGACAAATTTACAGGCATTTTTGCTTATTTTAATTTTGGCGGTCGGCACATTTCTGACAAGGGTTCTCCCCTTTTTGATATTCCCCGACTCAAAAAATCCGCCGAAGATCATAAACTATCTTTCAACCGTTCTGCCTGCCGCAACAATGGGCTTGCTGATCGTATATTGCCTTAAAAATGTTTCGGTGATTGCCTATCCATATGGCATTCCCGAGCTTATCTCGATTGCCGTGATTGCGTTTTTGCATATAAAAAAAGGCAATGTTTTGCTTAGCATCGGCGTCGGCACATTGCTCTACATGATTTTGGTGCAGTTTGTTTTTTAAACGAATATATCATAATAAAAACCGCTTTAGGGTTCAAATTCCAAAGCGGTTTATTTATGTTATATTATTTTTTGGATTAATGCAATTATTATTGTTAAATTAGAGTTATTAAAGATGAAGTGAGTGTTAAAAATACCTTCATGTCATTTAAAATGAAAATCATTGCAAGCACAAGCGAAAAACTTCCGCATAACAGAAGATAGGTCGTTTTTTGCTTTTTTGAATGAAGCGCATTCGCCGCAAGACCGATCAATATGCTTTCGGCAATCAGCGCAATGAAGACCATGCAGACGCTGACCGAAATCGGACGGATATGAACGGTTTGTTTGAGTAAAGCGACAATAGGTTTGGTTATTATCTGAATGAACGGCAAAATGGTAAGCGGCAACATCGACCAAAAATATTCTTTTTTCTTTGCTCTTAAAAAGATAAACGCCATTGCAAGAACGATTGCTATTATCGCAAGGCTCTCGAATATCATCATAAAAAATCGCACCTTTAATATTTTTAACTATTTTACCATAATTTAACCGATTTTTCAAGTATAATATACTCAAAAGCGGCGCAATTTCATGATTCAATCGTCAGTCGAACAGCTTTTCAAAATCAAGCACTTTGTCTGCAACGCTGTCGCAGAATTCCTTGCTGTGAGAAACGAATAATACTGCACCGTCAAACAGCTTGATTGCGATTTTGAGCTGTTCTACCGCATTTACATCAAGGTGATTTGTCGGCTCGTCAAGCAGCAGTAAATTATAATCCGACAAAGTTAGTTTACATAATTTCACCTTAGACTGCTCGCCGCCGCTGAGCGTATTAAGCGGCTGCATTATCTGAACGGCAGATAATCCGCATCGTGAAAGCGCTGTGCGAACATCTTTATCATTTAGCCTCGGATATGCGTTTTTGATCTCTTCAAGCGCCGTGATATTATCATTATCAAACAGGTTTTCCTGCATATAATAACCGATTTTGACTTTTTCCGCAAGTTTGAAATCACCTGCGATTTTCGGTATTATTCCGTAAATCGTCTTAATGAATGTGGATTTACCGATTCCGTTAAATCCGGTTACAGCGAGCTTTTGATTATAACGCAATTCGACATCGATCGGTGGCACAAGTGTGTCATAATAGCCGATTTCAAGCGCCTCACAGGTGAGGATTGTCTGACCGACTGCGGGCGTATAGCGGAACATGAAGCTCGGTTTCGGCTGTTTAGTCGGCTTATCTAACTTTTCCATTCGCTCAAGCTGCTTGCGTCTTGATTTTGCCATTTTTGAAGTAGACGCCCGCACAATATTTTTATCGATAAAGGTTTGCAGTTTGGCAATTTCCTTTTGCTGTGCGTTATAATTCTTCTCATATTCCTGACGCTTGATTTCCTTCAGCTTGACAAATTTCTCATATGTTCCGTTAAATCGGGTTATTTTTCCGTTGTCAATGTCGCAAATGCAGTTTACAACCGAATTGAGAAATTCAAAATCATGGCTTACCAAAATGAACGAACCCTTGAAGTTGTTCAGATATTTTGAAAGCCACGCGATGTGCTCTTTATCGAGAAAGTTAGTCGGCTCGTCAAGCAGCAATACATCAGGGTTTTGGAGCAACAATTTAGCGAGCATTACCTTTGCTCTTTGACCGCCGCTGAGCGTCGCAACATCGCTGTCAAGTCCGAATGAGGTGATTCCGAGACCTGCCGCCGCTTTGTCAATCGTGCTGTTTATCGCATAAAATCCGTTATCTTCAAGCTTTTCTCTTAGCTTTTCAGCCTTTTCGCATAATGAAATCTGCTCGGTTTCATCTTTGCAAACGCTGATTTGCTCATCAATCGCCGACAGTTCATCATCAATCTCATATAAATCAGCGAAAGCCGATTTAAGATAATGCTTGATCGTCTGATGTTCGGTGATTTTTGCCTGCTGATCCAAATAGCCGAGCTTGACTCTCGGATTCCAGCGAACATATCCTTCATCGGGTACAACTTCGCCTATCAGAATATTGATGAATGTAGATTTACCTGCGCCGTTAAGCCCCGTAAGCCCCAATTTATCGCCGCCGAACAACTGCATATCCGCATTTGAAAACAGCTTTTTATCTCCGAAAATCTGCGTTAAATTTTTAACATCTAATATACTCATATTTAACCCTTAATCAAAATAAAAAATACGCTTGCAAACCGTTTAGTCCGCAAGCGTATATCAATGCATTTATTATGCCGCAAAGTTAAAATTATTTAACCATGCTTGCAACTTCAGCAGCGAAATCATCTTCACGCTTCTGAATGCCTTCGCCCTTTTCATAGCGGGTGAAGCCTTTGAGAACGATCTCTCCGCCGAGCTCTTTTGCTGTGTTAGCAATAACCTGTGATACGGTGAAGTCGCCGTTCTTAACAAATTCCTGCTCGGTAAGGCAATTTTCCTTGAAGAATTTGCCGAGCTTACCTTCAACGATTTTATGAAGAACCTGCTCAGGCTTGTTAGCCATTTTCGGATCTTCTTTCATCTGTGCAACCATGATTTCTTTCTCATGGTCAATATCTGCCTGCGGAACAGATTCTTTGTTGAGGTAAAGCGGGTTGATAGCTGCAATCTGCATTGCAACATCTTTAGCCATAGCAATGAATTTATCGTTAGCTGCAATTTCGTCAGAGGTTTCAAAATCAACCAAAACGCCGATTCTGCCGCCTGCATGAACATAGCTGACAACATTGCCTTCAACACGAACAAATCTGCGGATCTTCATGTTCTCACGAACAACGAGGAAGAGCTCCTGAACGAGCTGCTCAACTGTCTTGCCGTCAACCGTGCAAGCATTAAGAGCGTCAAGGTCAGCCGGATTTTGCTCTGCGACTACCTTAGCGATTGTGTTTGTAAGCTCTTTAAACGGATCGCCGCCTGCAACGAAATCGGTTTCAGCATTTACTTCGACCATTGCGCCGACTTTGCCGTCAACATATGTTGCAACCATACCCTCAGCTGCAACTCTGCCTGATTTTTTAGCCTGCTGTGCAAGACCCTTCTCACGAAGAAAGTCAACAGCTTTATCCATGTCGCCGTCACACTCAACGAGCGCCTTTTTGCAGTCCATCATACCGCAGCCTGTCTTCTCACGAAGCGCCTGCACATCTTTTGCTGTAAAAGCCATGTGTATATATCCTCCTTGGTTGGGATTGTGTAATATAAATTATTCAGCGTCTGCTTCTTCAGTTTCTTCAACTGTTGTCTGCTCGCCCTGTCTGCCTTCGATAACAGCTTCTGCCATTGTATGAGCAATGAGCTTAACTGCACGGATAGCGTCGTCGTTACCCGGAATTACATAATCGATTTCATCAGGATCGCAATTAGTATCAACGATTGCAATAATCGGAATACCGAGCTTCTTAGCTTCGAGAACAGCAATATGTTCTTTTCTCGGGTCAACAATGAACAATGCGCCCGGAAGCGACTTCATGTTCTGGATACCGCCCATGAATTTTTCAAGGCGTTCGATCTCACCGCGGAGCTTGATTACTTCTTTTTTCGGGAGAAGCTCAAATGTGCCGTCTTCTTCCATTTTGCGAAGCTGGTTAAGTCTTTCAATTCTGCGACGAATTGTGCGGAAGTTTGTCATCATGCCGCCGAGCCAACGAGCGTTAACATAAGGCATTGAGCAAAATTCTGCTTCTTCTTTGATTGAGTCAGCCGCCTGTTTTTTTGTTCCGACAAAGAGGATGTCCTTGCCTTCTGCTGACATATCACGAACGAGGTTATATGCCTCTTCGAGTTTTTTAACGGTTTTCTGCAAGTCGATGATGTAGATACCGTTACGCTCAGTGAAGATGTACTGAGCCATTTTCGGGTTCCAGCGTCTTGTCTGATGTCCGAAATGAACACCTGCTTCAAGAAGCTGTTTCATTGAAACTACTGACATTTTTATGTCCTCCATTAAATTAGTTTTTACCGCCGCAAAGGTCAACTTATTTCGCCCTATACAACAAAAAATGCCATACAGACACGGCAAAATAATCACAATGCGTGAGTATTACCGATACAGTATAGCATATGTCAATAGAAATTGCAAGTATTTTTTTGAATTTTTTTATAATCCGAATATCATTTTTGAAATTGTGATGCATACAACACCCGGTAGCCCGAAAATTCCCGCTCCACCGAGCGTATATGGTGTGATTTCAAGCGAAAATCCGGTGATCGGCGCTGTGAAATGGAGAATGAACAATGTAACTATCCCCAACAACGCCGAAGTTGTTATCGTTTTAAGAAATTTCTTTGTCGCAAACGCAAAGCCTAATATAACGATTACCGCAATGCAGGACAAAGCGATGAACAAATAGTCAAACCAGGTCACAAAATCACCCACACCTTTTAAATATGGTAAATTATATTAAGGCATGGACGATTTTATGACATTGATATTCGATTAGTTTTTGAGCGCCTGCATCGGAGCAGGAAGCTGACCGCCTCGTGCAATAAATTTTGCGGGTGAGGCTGTGTTTACCTTCATGATCGGAGCAGAGCCGAACAATCCGCCATAGTTTACTTCGTCGCCGATTGTTTTTCCGATTGCGGGAATAACTCTTACGGCTGTGGTTTTGTAGTTTACCATGCCGATTGCGGCTTCGTCCGCAATGATACCCGAAATTACATCGTCGGGAGTGTCGCCGGGAATTGCGATCATGTCAAGACCGACCGAGCAAACCGCGGTCATTGCCTCGAGCTTTTCAATGCAAAGCGTGCCGTTTTTAGCCGCCGCAATCATGCCTGCGTCCTCGGACACCGGGATAAATGCTCCTGAAAGTCCGCCAACCTGTGAAGATGCCATTACGCCGCCCTTTTTAACTGCGTCGTTAAGGAGCGCAAGACAAGCAGTTGTGCCGCAAGCGCCGCATTGCTCAAGACCCATTTCTTCAAGAATATTCGCAACCGAATCGCCGATTGCGGGAGTCGGTGCAAGTGACAAATCGACAATACCGAACGGAACGCAAAGGCGCTTTGACGCTTCTTTTGCAACAAGCTGACCCATTCTGGTGATTTTGAATGCTGTGCGTTTTACCAAATCGGCAACGCCTGTGATGTCAAGGCCTTCCGATTTTGCAATCGCATTTCTGACAACGCCCGGACCCGATACACCGACATTGATTACGCAGTCAGGTTCTCCCGGACCGTGGAACGCACCTGCCATGAATGGGTTATCTTCGGGTGCATTGCAGAATATTACAAGCTTTGACGCACCGTCGCAATCACGGTCAACCGTTAATTCAGCGGATTTTTTGACGATATGACCCATCATTCTGACAGCGTCCATGTTAAGACCTGTTTTTGTCGAACCGATGTTGACAGATGAACATACTCTTCTTGTTTCGGCAAGCGCCTGAGGAATTGACTCGATCAGTGCATAGTCGCCTGCGGAAAAGCCCTTGTGGACAAGTGCGGAATAGCCGCCGATGAAGTTTACGCCGACGGTTTCCGCCGCACGCTCAAGCGCATGGGCAAATTTTACAATGTTAGACGACTGGCAAGCCGCCGCAAGCATTGCAATCGGGGTCACGGAAATTCGTTTGTTTATGATCGGAATTCCGTATTCCTTTTCAATCTGCTCGCAAACGGGAATCAAATCCTTTGCATAACGGCAGATTTTGTTGTAAACCTTGTCGCACGCCTTGTCAATGTCCTCATCAATGCACGAAAGCAATGATATACCCATTGTGACGGTACGAATGTCAAGGTTATCGTTATCGATCATGTTAATGGTTTCAAGAATATCTCCGACATTTATCATGTTATTGTAGTACCTTTCCTATTTTATATGCGGTGCATTGAGTTAAAAAGATCCTCGTGAGTTACATGAATCGTAAGTCCGAGATCGTCGCCGAGTTTTGTCATGAGATCGGCAAAATCGGCAAAAGGAATGTTGCATTTTGAAATGTCGGACATCATGATCATTGCAAATACATCCTGTAAAACCGACTGAGTTACCTCAATTACGTTTACATCATGCTCAGCGCAGATGTTTGATACCTTTGCAAGAATGCCGACTGCGTCCTTGCCGATTACAGTAATAACAGCTCTCATTTTTGTTTCCTCCGATTAATCTGTGATATTATGATGAAGCTTTGCAGCTTTGAGTGTATTTTTCATGAGCATTCCGATCGTCATCGGACCGACTCCGCCGGGAACAGGCGTGATATATGACGCAAGCGGTTCAACGCCGTCAAAATCGACATCTCCGCAAAGCTTGCCGTCTACCCTGTTCATTCCGACATCAATTACGACCGCACCCAGTTTTACCATTTCGGCTGTTACAAATTTTGCACGGCCGACAGCGGCAACAAGAATATCGGCATTTTTAGTAATAGCCGACAAATCCTTTGTTTTACTGTGGCAAATTGATACTGTTCCGTTTGCGTGAAGCAAGAGCATTGCCATCGGCTTGCCGACAATATTTGATCTGCCGATTACAACACAATTTTTGCCTGACGGGTCAATGTTGTAATATTTCAGCAGTTCCATTACACCTGCAGGGGTGCAAGGCAAAAAGTCATAATCCCCGATCATGATTTTGCCGACATTCACGGGTGAAAACGCGTCTACATCTTTAGATGATGATATGTAATCGATTACCGCTTTTTCGTCAAGGTGTTTCGGCAGCGGCAGCTGACACAAAATGCCGTCAATGTCGTCACGCTTGTTTAAAACATCAATGACCTCCAACAATTCGTCCATTGTTGTGTCGGCAGGCAGTGCATATTCTTCGGAATAGAAACCGACATCTGCGCACGCTTTCTTTTTGTTGTTGACATAGACCCTTGAAGCCGGGTCGTCGCCAACAATAATAACAGCAAGTCCGGGTGTTACTCCCTTTTGTTTTAATAATTCGGTTTCTTCTCTAACCTCAGCCCGAACCTTTGCGGATACAAGCTTTCCGTCAATCAATTTTGCCATCAGTTTTCCTCCGTATTATCGTTATCTTCAATTTCGTCGGTATCGTTGCCGATTGCGTCAGTGTTTAGCTTAATATCGTTGTCCGAGTCGTTTTTTTCAGACACTTCGTTAACAAATTCTTCATCCGAAACAAATTTTTGTTTTTTCGGAATAATGTTTCCCTCTTCGTCGATGCTGTCGAATACATTAGAGTATGCTTTTGCTCTGACGGTCGGATTTTTTACTTTCGAAAGACCGAGAATCAAAAGGATTATGCCGCAGACAACAGCCGCCGCCATTAACCATTGGGTCACTCTTGCGTTCCCGATCGTGAGTGCGTCTGTTCGCAGTCCCTCAATGATAAATCTGCCGAATCCGTACCAAATCATATATATTGCGCCGAGCTCACCCTTGAATTTGCGGCGATATGACAAAACATGAAGCAAAACGAAGCCGAGCAAGCACCAAATCGATTCATAGAAAAAGCATGGGTGAACAAGCTGGGTCGAGCCCATGTCTCTTGCGATGACATCGCCCGTCATTCCGAACCAACTGCTGCCTGTGAATGTGCCGTATGCCTCTTGGTTTATGAAGTTGCCCCATCTGCCGACGCACTGACCGATGAAAAATCCGATTGCCATAAGGTCAAAAGCCGAAAGTATGTCGATTTTCTCGATCTTGCAAAACAATGCTCCGAAACCGACAGCACCCAAAATTGCACCCGGAATCGCCATTCCGCCGTCGTGAATGTTAATGAACTGCGAAAAGTTCATGTTAGCGTCAAATATTACATAATACAGTCTGCCGCACAAAATTGCGAGAACGGCTGTAAAGATGATTGCGGTCAGTAGCTTGTCAGGGTCAATTCCAAATGATTTTGCCCTTTTCATACCATATATCACAGCCGCCAAAAAGCCGAGCGTGATGATGATGCCGTACCAATATACATTCCAGCCGCCGTTAAAGGGCAGAGAGAACGCAACAGGGTTTACATCAATCTGCAAACCGAAGAAATAAATGTAATGCAAGTTACTTCATCTCCCAAATCGTTTATATTAAATGTTAAATCATAATTCAAACTTTCTATCTTAAATATTGTATCACATAACGATGATTTATACAAACACTTTTTACACGAATTTCTATTATTTTTCTATTTTGGCGATTTTCGTATGTCTTTGTTGAAAATATGAAAATTACCACTACATATTGTGTTCATTATGACGAAATTATTAGAAATTTGTAAAAAGAATGTTGACAAATATTTAAAATGTGGTATAGTAGATAAAACGAAATGAGGAGAAAAAACCATGAATTTGAGATTTGTGCGCAAAATAACACATTCTAAATATTTAGGGTTTCTTTTTTTCATTTTATAATTATTCCTATTTTTACTGACATTGTTTTTTACATTGTCGGTTTTTTTATGGGATTTTTTAATAACTATAAATCAAAAGGAGTCTTAAAATGAAGTTAGTTTACGATGTAAAAGACAGACCGAAGTTCGGTCAGCTGATCGTTTTTGCGATCCAGCAAATGCTCGCAATTCTTGCGGCAACAATCGCAGTGCCGTCGATCGTCGGCAACAATATGTCGCAGTCGGCAGCCCTTTTCGGTGCAGGCGTCGGCACAATAGTTTATCTTTTGTTCACAAAATTCAGAAGCCCTGTTTTCTTAGGTTCGTCATTTGCTTTCATCGGCTCAATGCTCGCTGCGTTTGCAGGGGGAGTTTCAATGTCGGCAGGCTACCTCGGAATCATCATCGGTGCGATTTTTGCAGGTCTTGTTTATGTTGTCCTTGCAATCGTTGTTAAAATTGCAGGCGTTAAATGGATCAACAAAATCATGCCGGCTGTTGTAATCGGCCCGACAGTTTCGATCATCGGCTTGTCACTTGCTTCAAACGCAGTCGGCGATTTGACAAACGGAAGTGTATATAATGCTGCAGGCGAAGTTGTTGCTTCTCCCTATCTTGCACTTGTTTGCGGTCTTGTAACATTGTTCGTTGTTGTTCTTTGCTCGGTTCGCGGCAAAAAGATGATGAAGCTCATCCCGTTTATTATCGGTATCGGTGCAGGATATGCATTAGCTGCCATCTTTACCGTAATCGGCATTGCAACAGGCAATGATTCATTTTTGCTCATCGACTTTACAAAATTCCAGAGCATGCAGTGGTATCCCGATTTCACATTCATCACAGCATTCAGCGGAAACTATAACTTCGGCGACGCAGGTTCGATCGGCTCATATATCGGTACAATCGCAGTAGCATATGTTCCGGTTGCATTCGTTGTATTTGCTGAGCATATCGCTGACCACAAGAACCTTTCAACTGTAATCAACAGAGAATTGCTCGAAGATCCGGGTCTTCACAGAACATTGCTCGGCGACGGCGTTGGTTCAATGGTAGGCGCTTTTTTCGGCGGCTGCCCGAATACAACATACGGCGAATCGGTCGGTTGCGTTGCTCTTACAGGTAACGCGTCGGTAGTAACAATCCTCGCAACTGCAATCCTTGCAATCGTATCTTCGTTTGTCGCTCCGTTTGTAACGCTTCTTGCAACAATTCCTTCATGCGTAATGGGCGGCGTTTGCATCACACTCTATGGCTTCATTGCAGTATCCGGTCTTAAAATGCTTCAGAAGGTTGACCTTGAGCAGAACAAGAATGTATTCACAGCTTCTACTATTCTCATCACAGGTATCGGCGGACTTACCCTTACATTCGGCAAGGTAACCCTTACTTCAATCGCTTGCGCTCTTATCCTCGGAATTCTCGTAAATCTCATGGTTAAAGGTGCAAAAGAAGAATAATATAATTGATTGACTTTATAGGCTAAATTGATGTATAATAGTACAAGTGTAACAGCTTGTACTATTATCATATTTTATAAGGAGCTTTAAACAAAATGAAAAATGTAACAATTTTTGATCATCCGCTGATTCAGCATAAGATTTCGATTTTGCGTAACATTGATACAGGCAACAAAGAATTCCGTGAGCTTGTAAGTGAAATCACAATGCTCATGTGCTATGAATCGCTTCGTGACCTTCCGCTTGAAGATGTTAAGATCACAACCCCGATCACCGAAACTACCACACCGATGCTTGCAGGTCTTAAGCTTGCTGTAGTTCCGATTTTGCGCGCAGGTCTTGGCATGGTAAGCGGCGTTCAGACTCTTGTTCCGTCGGCAAAAATCGGTCACATCGGTCTTTATCGTGATGAAGAAACGCTCGAACCGCATGAATATTACTGCAAATTGCCGCAGAATATTGACAAAAGACAGATAATTGTCGTTGACCCGATGCTTGCAACAGGCGGCTCGGCAGTTGACGCAATCACTCAAATCAAAAAACATGGCGGCAAAAAAATTAAATTCATGTGCCTGATTGCGGCGCCCGAAGGCATTAACGCATTGACAGAGGCTCACCCCGATGTTGATGTATATTGTGCTCATGTTGACGAAAAGCTCAACGAAAACGGATATATCGTTCCGGGTCTCGGTGACGCAGGCGACAGAATTTTCGGTACAAAATAATATATCGTAATTTGATTAAACCGACCTTTGATTTAGTTCAACGGTCGGTTTTTTGCATATATAAATCAAACCCCTTTGAGCCGATCGTTATATCGATTCAAAGGGGTTTGATTTATATATTACATTGTGATTTTGTGGAATACCTTTTTGCCTTTTTTGATGATGATTCCTTTTTCAAGCTGTTCTTTTGTGAATTTGAGCGAAATGTCGGTTACCTTTTCATCGTCAACCGAAACGCCGCCTTGCTGAACAAGTCGTCTTCCCTCACCCTTTGACGGAATGAGCCCTGCTTTTTGCATGATGTCAAGTATTGCGATCTCGCCGTCAGTCAAATCATCATCGGAAAGCGCGGTTGTCGGCATATTTGAATTATCAGCTCCGCCGCCGAACAATGCTTTAGCCGCAGACTGCGCCTTGTCAGCTTCAATCTGACCGTGGATAAGCTTTGTTACCTCATACGCCAGCTTCTCTTTTGCACTATTTAGACC
>CAKRRH010000017.1 GCA_934394855.1 uncultured Eubacteriales bacterium | reverse complement strand
CTCCCTCATTTAGGGCGCTCAATTATAATACCACATCACCTCCCTCTTGTCAACCCCCTTTTTTTACTTTTTTTGAAAAACATTAAAAAAACCGCTAAAATGCGCCTGAAATTGACACATAAAGAGCGATTGCAACATCTTCTCAACAAGCCGTTTGCCGCCGTTTAGCTGCGGATATGTTATTTTTCACACTGATTTATTCTCGTCAATCCCCATTTCAAAAGTTATATAATATAATTTTGAAAAGTCATGAACATCGATGTTGAAAAATCAAGCAGTTTTTGTTATAATATAATAAATAATGTATTCAAGGAAGAAAAACAAATGCCGATTAAAGTTCCTAACAGCTTGCCCGCAACGAAGATTCTCGAAACCGAGAACATTTTTGTAATGACGGAAACACGGGCAATGCATCAGGATATTCGTCCGCTTAAAATTTTAATTTTAAACCTAATGCCGACAAAAATCGAAACGGAAACCCAGCTTTTGAGACTGCTCGGCAACACTCCGCTTCATATTGAAATAGAACTTTTGCAAACAGCGACTCACAAGAGCAAAAATGTTTCAAAGGAACACCTGCTCAATTTTTATAAAACATTCGACGACATCAAAAACGAGCGCTTTGACGGAATGATCGTCACAGGCGCACCCGTTGAGCTTTTGGAATTTGAAGAGGTTGACTATTGGGACGAGCTTTGCGAAATCTTAAAATGGTCCGAACAGCACGTTTATTCCACAATGTATATCTGTTGGGGCGCTCAGGCAGGACTCTATTATCACTATGGTGTTAAAAAACATCTTTTGCCGCACAAACTCTTCGGCGTATTCAAGCATAAAACGCTGATTCCGAATCATCCGCTTCTCCGCGGCTTTGACGACACTTTCTATATGCCGCATTCACGCAACACCACAAATGCGCCTGAGGATATTCGTGCCGTGCGTGAGCTTGATGTTCTGACCTATTCCGAGGAAGCAGGAATCCATATATGTGCCGACCACGCCTGCCGCAAATTCTTCATCACGGGTCATTCGGAATATGACCGAACAACTCTTGCGGCCGAATATATGCGTGATCTCAAAAAAGGAATCGACATTCAAATGCCGAAAAATTATTTTCCAGATGATGACCCGACAAAAACGCCGCTGATGAATTGGCGTTCGGGGGCGTCGCTTCTTTTCTCGAACTGGCTCAACTACATTGTCTATCAGCATACACCCTATGATTTGTCCGAGCTTCAGCTTGATGAGGAAATTCATTCATGAATTACACACATATAATATGGGATTGGAACGGCACGCTGGTTGACGATGTTGATGTCACCGTCGAATGCGTCAACGACACCCTGAGATCATATGGTCTGCCGACAACGGACAGACAGGAATATCTTGATGTGATAACTCCGTCAATGGAGGAATATTACGGCAGAATGATCGATTTGTCCGTTCATCCGCTCACCGAAATTCTTTCCCATTTTCAAAGCGGCTATGCAAAACGGCTTGGCAAACTAAAGCTGCAAAACGGCGCCGAAGATGTTTTGAATCATCTTAAATCAATCGGCGCTCATCAATATATCGTTTCGTCATTCGAGCAGTCAGCGCTCGTGCGTGATGTCAACCTATTCAACATTGCGCCCTATTTTGATGAAATCAGCGGTGCGGGCGACATTTTATGCGGCTCAAAGACCGATCGTGCAAAACGAATCACCGACCATGCAAAATTGAGCGGTTGTCCCGTATATATCGGCGACTCGATTTCAGATTATAACACGGCAAAAGGTGCGGGCTGCGACTGCATTTTGATAGCCAAAGGTCACCAGAAAAAGAGCGACCTTGAAAAACTGCCGCAATATGACGGATATTCGGTCCGTGTGCTTGACGACATTTCGCAGATAATCAGCATTATATAAAATTACACATTATATACACATAAAAAGAGGTGGATATATGCCGTCGTTTACCGAAAAAGCAATTACCGACACATTCATTAAACTGCTGAACCAAAAGCCGCTTGACAAAATCACCGTCAAGGATCTTGTGGACGAATGCGGAATCAACCGTTCCACATTTTATTACTATTTTGAAGATATTTATGCGCTGCTTGAGCACGTTTTGTTTGAAGAAACCGAGACCGCAATCGAAAACTACGGCGATTACAACAACTGGCTTGAGGGATTTTATCATGCCGCCTCTTTTGCGTTAGATAACCGAAAGGCGATTTATCACATATATAATTCCGTGTCCCGTGAGATGCTCGAAAAATATTTATACAAAATAGTTGAAAATGTAATCAAAGTTGCAATCAAATCACAAATCGGCACGCTGTCCGTCAGCGAATTTGATAAAGAATTGATTATTGAGGTATATAAATCAATGCTTGTCGGGCTGATTTTAAACTGGCTTGAATCGGGAATGAAAACCGACGCAAAACAAAAGCTCGCAAGGCTCGGCGTTTTGCTTGAAGGTAACATTCATTCAATGCTTGAAAAAGCGGCGGAAAACAAATAAATCAAATATGCTCGTTAAATCCGACAAATGCTGCTGTTTGTCGGATTTTTCAATAGTCAAAGCGTTGTGTCGGAAAATTCGACACGGCGCCTTTTTTGTTTGTTTCAATTTTGCTTTCGGATATATATAATAAATAGCGTAAAAGGAGCAATTTGTGTTTAAAGGAGTGATATTATGAATGATAAGCGTCGAAGTTCAGTAAAAAAAGCGAAAATTGCGTACATCACATATTCGATCGTGCTGATTGCACTCGGTGTTTTGCTGATGTTTATGAGAGAAACGCAAATTGAGCTTGCCGCAAAAATTATCGGTGCGATTTTGCTTTGCTGCGGCATTGTGAAATTCATCGCATATTTTGTCAACGACGCTTACGGGCTTGCGTTTCAGTTTGATTTTGCGCTCGGTCTGTTTACGGTAATAATGGGACTTTTGCTCTTCTTCCACCCACTCGATATGTTAAAACTGATTAACATTTTGGTTGGCGTATTTGTTATCGTAGACGGTGCGTTTAAGCTTCAAACCGCAAAAGACGCAAGACAGTTCGGAATGCAATATTGGTGGATGATTTTGATTTTTGCGCTGTTCACAACCCTGGCGGGTCTGCTTCTTGTATTCAATCCGCTCGGCTCAATGGTTGCTGTGACCGTTCTTTGCGGAATTGCGCTCGTCCTTGACGGAATCGAAAATCTCTATGTTGCAATTTATACCGTTAAGCTTGTAAAACAATTCAAATCAATCGAAGAATAAACTCAATCATCAGAAAGGAAATACATTTATGGGAGTTAAGTTCGGAAAACTGGTCGTAAAGTTCAGAATTCCTATAATCATACTTGCAATCGCCCTAATGATTCCGTCAGTATTCGGTATGTTGAACACTCGTATCAATTACGATATGCTCACCTATCTGCCGAGCGACATGGAAACGGTTCAGGGTCAGGACATTTTGCTTGATGATTTTCATAAGGGTGCTTTTTCGATCATTGTAGTAGACGGAATGGAACCGAAACAGGTATCCGCCCTTGAGGATAAGATAAAACAAGTCAAAAATGTTGAATCAGTCATCTGGTATGACAGCATTGCAGACTTGTCGATCCCGATGGAGGTTATTCCGGATAAATATTACGAAGCGTTTAACAAAGACGGTTCAACGCTTGTAGCGGTATTCTTTAATACCTCAACCTCAGCCGATGAAACAATCGACGCAATCACCGAAATACGAAATATCTGCGGCAAGCAGTGCTTTGTAACGGGTATGTCGGCGCTTGTAACAGACCTTAAAAACCTGTGCGAGCAGGAAGAGCCGATATATATTCTGATCGCGGTCGGAATGTGCGTAATAGTTATGATGCTGCTGATGGACTCATGGCTGATTCCGTTTTTGTTCCTCGCAAGCATCGGTATGTCGATTCTCCTGAACCTCGGTTCAAACTACTTCATTGGAGAGATTTCGTACATAACCAAAGCGCTTGCAGCGGTATTACAGCTTGCCGTCACAATGGACTATTCAATCTTCCTGTGGCATTCATATTCGGAGCAAAAAATCAGATTTAACGGCGACTCGAAACGAGCAATGGCTCACGCAATCGGCGCAACGCTCACTTCCGTTACGGGTTCGTCAATCACAACGATCGCCGGATTCATTGCACTTTGCTTCATGAGCTTCACACTCGGCGTTGACCTTGGCATCGTAATGGCTAAGGGCGTATTGCTCGGTGTAATCGGTTGTCTTACAACCTTGCCGGCAATGATCTTGATTCTTGATAAGCCGATTGAAAAGACGAAACATAAAAACCTGCTTCCGAGCTTTGACAAGCTCAGCGCAACGCTTCTCAAAAAGCCGCTCATCTTCATTCTCATATTTGCAGTAGTTCTCATTCCGTCTGTTTTCGGATATATGAACACCGCAAAATATTATGACATGACCGAAGCGCTTCCGAAGGACATGGATTATGTTGTTTCAAACTCAAAGCTTCAGGACAAGTTCAATATGTCCTCAACCCACATGATTCTTTGCGACAGCAACATGAAAGCGAAAGACGCCAAAAAGATGCTCTCTGAAATCAATGATGTCAAGGGTGTAAAGGCGGCTGTCGGATTTGATTCATTGCTCGGCTCGGCGGTACCGCAAGAAGTTGTTCCGGATTCAATCACAAAAATCCTTAAAAGCGACAAATATCAGTTAATGCTTGTAATGAGCGAATATAAAACCGCAACTGACGAAGTAAACGAGCAGATAACCGATATTAACACGATAATCAAAAAATATGACAAAAACGGAATGCTCATCGGTGAAGCGCCTTGCACAAAGGACCTTATCACCGTAACAGACCACGACTTTGATGTTGTAAACACAATCTCAATCATTGCAATATTCGTAATTATCGGTCTTGTACTCAGAAGCATTTCACTTCCGTTCATTCTCGTAGCGGTAATCGAATTTGCCATCTTCATCAACCTCGGAATTCCATATTATACAGGAACGGCGCTTCCGTTCATCGGACCTATCTGTATCAGTACGATTCAGCTTGGCGCGACGGTTGACTATGCGATTTTGATGACCACACGATATAAGAAAGAGCGTTTCAGAGGCGCAGACAAACACGCCGCTGTTCAGACTGCACTTTCAACCTCGATCCCGTCGATCCTGGTCAGCGCACTCGGATTCTTCGCCGCCACCTTCGGCGTCGGGCTCTATTCGCAGGTTGACATCATCTCGTCGCTTTGTATGTTAATGGCACGAGGCGCAATCATCAGTATGTTAGCGGTAATCTTGATTTTGCCGTCAATGCTGTTGTTGCTTGATAAAGTAATAATTCACACAGGTCTCGGATTCATTGATAAATCCAAAAAGACCTTGACCGATACAACTATGAGAAAGGACTAAGAGCAATGAAAAACAAACTTAAAGCAATAATGAATAAACTGCTCAAAAAACAGGCGCTTACACTCACCTGTTTGGTGCTCACACTGTCGATTGTCGGCGGCTATTCGGTATTTGCAATCGCCGAAAAGCTCAACGGTTCAAATTCAGCCGACGCTTCAAAATCGGATTCAAGTTCTGAGAGCGTAAAGGATCAAATCGACAGCATTTTTGAAAATCTTAATGCCGACAAGCAGGAAACCGTTTATGTAATCGCAAAAGCAGACGGTTCGGTTAAGAAAATCATTGTCAGCGAGCTTCTTAAAAATGCGGACGCCGCAAAGACAATAATCGATAAGTCGGAGCTTAAAGATGTTGAGAATGTTAAGAACGACAACACCTACAAAATGGACGGCGACAGCTATGTTTGGGACGCTGAAGGCGACGATGTTTATTATCAGGGCACAATCGACAAGCAGTTGCCGGTCGATATGTCGATCAACTTTAAACTCGACGGCAAATCGGTAACAACCGATGAGCTTGCAGGAAAATCAGGCAAGCTTGAAATGACTTTCAACTACAAGAACAACGAATATAAAACCGTTTCAATCGACGGCAAGGACGAAAAAATCTATGTTCCGTTCGCAATGCTTTCGGGCTTGATTCTTGACAACGACAAGTGCAAGAATGTTGAAATCTCAAACGGCAAAGTCATCAGCGACGGCGACCGTTCAATCGCAATCGGCTTCGCACTCCCCGGAATGCAGGATAACCTCGGAATCTCAAAAGATGAATTTGAAATTCCGGACAGCGTTACAATCACAGCAGATGTAACCGATTTCGAACTTGCTACCACGCTCACACTTGCTTCAAACGATGTATTTAACGGAATCAACCTTGATAATGTTAAAACATATGACGAATTGAAAGATAAGCTCAAAACACTTGATGATTCAGCAAAACAGCTTGTTGACGGTTCATCATCACTCTATGGTTATCTCACAACATTGCTCAATAAATCGGGCGATCTTGTAAACGGCGTTCAGGCGCTTGTTGCAGGCGCTACAGGCATTTCAAACGGCGCTGATTCGCTTGCAAGCGGTTCAACAGACCTTAACACGGGCGTAGCCCAAATCTATGCAGGTCTTTCAACACTCAGCCAGAACAGCGACGAGCTTCGCGGCGGCGCAAAGCAGGTATTTGATACTTTGCTTTCAACCGCAGATACTCAAATCGCAGCAGCAGGACTTAAATGCGACAAGCTCACCGTTGATAATTATTCAAAGGTACTCAACGAACAAATCAATAACCTTGACGAAGCAAAAATCAAGGCATATGCAACAAGCGTTGCAAAACAGACCGTAACCGAAGAAGTTAAGAAAAACGAAGAAACGATCAAAGCAGGCGTCACACAAGCTGTTAAAGCTCAGGTGCTTGAGGGCGTTTTGAAAACACTCAACATGACGACCGAGCAATATGAAGCGGCTCTTAAAGCAGGACTCATCAGCGACGCACAAAAGGCTCAGATCGAGGCGGCTGTCGATCAGCAAATGGCAAGTGACAGCATCAAAGCAACAATCTTGGCAGCAGTCGAGCAAAAGGAAAATGAACTCATTGAGCAGAACATGGCAAGCGAAAAGGTTCAGACTCAGATAAATGAGGCTGTCACAAAGGCAAAGAGCGGCAAAGCAAGCCTTGAATCATTGCTCACACAGCTTGACAGCTTCAAGAAATTCTACGACGGAATCAATCAATATACTGCAGGTGTTGACACAGCCGCAAAGGGTGCAAAGGATCTCAAGGACGGTTCAGCAAAGCTCAACGACGGCGCTAAAGAGCTCAGCAAATATGCTAAACAGCTTTTGTCGGGCGTAATGGAATTGTCAAACGGTTCGGCAACACTTGTTGACGGCGTTAAACAGATCAACGGCGGTGCAAAGACATTGTCAGAGGGAATGCAGAAGTTCTATGACGAAGGTATCCTTAAACTGACAAATTCGTTCAACAACGACATTGATCCGATTTATACAAGACTTCGTGCAACGATTGATGTATCTAAAGAATATGAATCATTCGCAGGCAAGAGCGACAGCATGAGCGGCTCAACGAAGTTCATTTACAGAACTGACAGCATCGAGAAAAAATAATATACTCCAAAACAAGAAAGAGTCGATACCGATTAACTTCGGTACCGACTTTTTCTTTTGCTTTATTTAGTTTATGAATTGAGTTTTCGGCTAAATCATGCGCCGAATGAGCGTTTCGGCACAGCCTTGTTTTCCATATTCAGGGTGAGCGTTCACGCCGAATATCATCTGTCATCTGCCGTTCCGAATTTCATAATTCATTCAGCTTTTCTTAAATTATTTTCAGCAAAGCCTTGATTTGCATTTTTGCAAAACGGTATTAGCAACCGCACCTGCATATTCGCTTCCGGAACCGCCGTTTTCAATATTAACGATAAACGCAAGCGGCAAATCTTCATTTCGCAAAAATCCCACAAATACTGCATTCGGCGTTTGGTCGCCGCCGACCTCGGCAGTGCCAGATTTTGCGCAAAGCTCCAACCCCGGATAGTTGCCCCTGCCATAGTTTAACTCAACATTCGACGCCATCAGGTCGCCGAGCGCCTCGGCAGTATCCGGATTCAACATTCGACTGCCATTTCTTGCTTTGCCGCTCTTGATCGTCAAGCCGGTCGATGTTTTCACCGACTTTACCAAATATGGCTGAACCGGCACACCGTCATTTGCGATAGCACCGAGCATTGTGATATATTGCAGCGGGTTCATCATGTTGGTATATTGACCCATGCCTGCCCAGGCAAGGTCAATATTTCTCGATTTTTCCACATTAAAATAGCTTGTTTTGGCTTTGATTCCGTCCATGTAAAAATCTTTATTAAAGCCCATTTTTTCGGCATATTCGGTCAGTCTGTCTTTTCCGAGATCAACCGCAAGCTGACTGAAATATGAGTTGCACGACTTAGCAAGCGCTTCCTTCAAGGTCAGCGTTCCGTGATAGCCCATACACGAAATGTCCTCACCGTCAATTGTCACACCGTGGTTACATCTGTATGTTCTTGTGTAAACATCATCAAATGTATCAAGCGCACAGGCGGTGGTTACGAGCTTGAATGTCGAACCCGGAGGATATGTCGCCGACAGAAAACGGTTGATATATACACCGTTAATTTCGCCGCTTTTTGCCGCTTTTGCCTCGTCTTTATCCTCAACGTCATATGTCGGAGAGCTTACCATGCACACAATCTCGCCTGTTTTATAATTATATACCCCGACCGTTCCTTTTCTTGAACCGAGCGCATTCAGCGCCGTTGCACATATTTCAGAATCAAGCGTTGTTTCGATATTATTGCCCTTGTCGCCCAACTGATATGCGCCGTCGATTCGGTCATAGCCGCAGAGCATTGACAAAAACGACGAATGAAGCCCGGTGCTGATGTTGCCATATGGGTCGCCGATTGCATGAAGCGTTGCACGGCGAATGTCGCTTGACGAATTATATACTCTGCGACCGTTTTTCGTTGTTGCAAGCACTTCGCCCGTCCTGTCGGTGATGTCGCCCGCTCTTGTAATCTCACCCGACGAATATATGTGTCCGTTTGCGGGGTAGAGCGCCCAATCGTCTGCGTCAAGCGCATAAAAACCGCAAAATATCACAAGTCCTGCGACAAAAACAGCGCAAATGCACACCATGATTATCGCACGCAACGACATCTGCTTCATTTTTTATCGCCTGCCTTTCTTTGAGTTGCTGTAAATCTCATTATCGTCATATTCATCATTATCGTCATAATCATCATTATATTCCCCGGACTCATCATCATAATAATCATCATTATAATCGTCGTAATATTCGTCGTCCGACTCCTCATATGACGGCTTGTTTGTGTTCTCACCGACCGCTTTAATAAACGATAGCAAAGCCCAGCTTGCGATCATGCTCGAACCGCCGTTTGAGATAAACGGCATTGTGACGCCTGTGAGCGGCAAAAGGTCGGTCGAACCGAATATATTGAGCGATATTTGGAAGATAAAAAGTCCTGAAGCCGCACAAGCCGCAATGGCATAAAACGCCGAATTTGACGAAGGAATCCTGCGCCATGCATAAATCGCAAAGAGTACAAAGCAAAGTGCCAAGCACAGCGCAATGATAAGACCCCATTCTTCGCATAATATTCCGAAAACAAGGTCGGTGTCAGCCGCCGCTACTTTATCAAGATTGCCGTTTCCGCCGCCGAGGCCGAAAAGTCCGCCGCTTGCAATCGCAATCATTGTCCTTGTCTGTTGATAGCCCTTATCCGCCGCATATTCCCATGCATGACGATAGGTCATGAATCTGCGCTTGACATATGGCACAAAATTTGCTACCGCGATCGCCGCCGCACCGACTCCGACCGACACAGCCGTGATTATTTTCAAGTCGCCCGAACGCATAAACATGATTATCAGCATTGTCACAAAATATATCGCCGCCGTGCCGAAATCACGCATGAGCGCAAGCGAGCCAATGCATATTCCCGAAAAGACCAAAAACAAAAATACATTTCGTTTTGCAAGCAATCGGTCAAGCGTTGACGCACCGACAAATACAAACGCAAATTTTAACAATTCGGAGGGCTGAACGGTGATCGGACCGAGCTCCAGCCAGTTTTTGGCGCCGTTGATATTTTTGCCGAATATCAGGTTTACCGCAAACAAAAGCACCGTCGCCACTGTCAAAACATATCGCATTTTCATTGTCCACTCAAGCTTTTTCATCAAAATGCCTGCGACAATGAAAACACCCAGTCCGAGAATAAACGCAACAAACTGCTTTAAAAGCGATGACGGATAGGCGCTTGCCGCAACCGCAAAGCCGAATGTGGTTAAAAGCAGTCCGATTATGTCAACCGAAAAAGTGTCGTTTTTGCCGAATATGAAATATAATATCCACCCGACGACAAAGGTTGCGCCGAACACGATCGGAATATTTTTTTGAAAATCGCCGATATAATGAATCATCAGCTCTGCCGTTATGATTAGCTGAATGAAGCTGAGCAGAGCCATTTGAAGCCCCGAACCCCGAGCTCGCTTTTTTCGGGTAGAACTGCTGACATCGGAAAACACAGGCGGTGCGATCGACAGATCCACCGAGCCTATTGTGATCGTGTCGCCGATTCTGACATATGCAAATCCGTCCACCTTGATTCCGTTTACAAAAATCTCGGAATCGTTGACCGAGCTTATCTTGAATCCATAGTCCTTGCTGTATGACAAAACGGCATGGCGGCGTGAAATCGTCGGAATATTGAGTCTGACATCACAAACTCTGCTTCGCCCGAGCGAACACTCGGCTCCTCTGATGTCGAATGTATTTTGCGTACCCTTGATTTGAAGAGTTGCCAGCGGAATCACAGGCGTTTTTTTAAGCAGCCTTTTTGCCGACAATATGAATAATAAAACAACCAATAACGGCAAAACAAGCCTTGCCGCAAAAATAAATATTTCAAAAGCAATTTCGGTTGTGCTCATCTGATCACCACTTTGTTAAAACAAAATATATATGAACATTGTACCACATAAATATGAACAATTAAAGTAATTTTATCGTGTAAAAAGCGATTTCGGTACATAAATCGACAAACCGCAACGCAAAATAGTTGTATAATAAGCAAAGGATTGACTGGTAATATATGACATTTATTAAAGCTAAATTTACAACTGCGGACGAATGTGACAGAGCGCTTGGCGAGCTGGTCGCCAAAATGTGCGTGACAAACAGCGAGATATTGAGTTTTGACGGCAAATCAAGCGGCGATCTGCCGATAAACTATCCCGACACGCCGATTGCAGATTATTCGAGTGCAGATTGGCTGACAGGCAAAAGTCATATATTAGAAGGCTCGAATGTCAGTGGTGAGCATAATGAATTTGCGGACAAAACGAGTGTGTTGTTAAAATTCTCAGTGTCTGACAAAAACAGATCCCATGCTCATAAAATTTTGCTCAGTCACAAAGCGTTCGACATCAAATCCAAAGCATACAAACGCCGCTGAAAACATATATATAGGATATATAAAAAAGGAAGGGACGAATAACAGGTGACAAAATATTATCCTGAGGGGCATTTGCTCGAAACTGCCGAAAACAAACTGAAAATACGCTCACCGCTCAGCCTTGCGGACGCATATTCCAAAGGTGAAATCATCGAGGCAAGAGCGGCGCTGTGTGACGCAGAGCATAATTTAATCGTGAATCTTAACGGAATCAAAGGCATAATTCCACGGTGCGAGGGCGCAATCGGAATTGAAGACGGAAGCACCCGTGACATTGCGATCATCTCGCGTGTCGGAAAGTCGGTTTGCTTTGTCATCACAGGCATGACAAAAGACGAGCAAGGCAACCCGGTTGCAATGTTATCACGGCGAATTGCACAAAAAAGATGCATTGATGAGTACATATCAAAGCTCAGATGCGGCGACATAATCGACGCTGTGGTGACTCATCTTGAACAATTCGGCGCATTTTGCGACATCGGCTGCGGCATATCGTCATTATTGCCGATTGATTCTATTTCCGTTTCGCGAATATCTCACCCGAAAGACCGATTTAAGCCCGGCGACAAAATCAAAGCGGTAATCAAGAATGTTGACGGCGACAAAATCACGCTGTCGCAAAAGGAATTGCTCGGCACATGGGAGCAAAATGCGTCATTATTTTCCGTCGGCGAAACAGTTTCGGGGATTGTCCGAAGCGTCGAAAACTATGGCATATTTGTGGAGCTGACGCCAAATCTTGCAGGACTTGCCGAACCGAAAGAGGGCGTTCATGCAGGCGACACCGCAAGCGTATATATCAAAAGCATTTTGCCCGAAAAAATGAAAATCAAGCTGATCGTGATCGATTCGTTTTCGGGTGAATGCCCAAACAATGCGGTTCATTATTACGCTGACTCCGACCATATTGACGATTGGAACTACTCTCCTGCTTGCTCATCAAAGCATATCGCAAGCTGTTTTTGCTGAAAAAATAACCGTTGGATTGCATTTTTCAATGTGTCCAACGGTTTTTGTTTATTTAAGATTGGTATATTTGTTTAACAGCGACAAAATGTTCTGACTTCTCGGCGGCTGATTGCCGTCATTTTTCTCAATCGGCTTTTCATCCGTGAAATCGCTGAGCGTAGACTCACTGACCTCTTTCGGTCTCGGATTTTCATGAATATGAAATTCATGTTTCATATTTTCTTCCGTGCTGTCCTTGCCATCGTTTACAAAATCATCAGCCGTGTCTGCCGCATCATGCGGTTTATCATCTGCAAAATCGCTCAAGGAACTGTCAAATCCGCCCGCAGTCTTGCCGATCAAATTTGCTGTGCTCGTTCCTAATTCCACGATTTTTTCGGTCTTTGCAACATTTTCATCCGCAAAATCACTTGCCGAATCATCATCCGCAAAATCATTTTGCGTTGTCGCTTGCCTGTCTGCCGAATCATCGCTCTGCGCGGTGTCATCATTTTGCATATCGCCATATTCAGGGTTTGCAGTCTCTTTTTCAATCGGCTCAAGGCTTGAAGCAGGCTGTTCATTCTGCTGCATTGACTGCACCGACTGTTCATCATGAGCTTTCTCTGTCTGAATCTGCTGAACACTCTGTTCAACATCAACCTTTGCAGACTTATCGTTGTTTTCCTCAACCTCATTCGCCGCATTATCATTGATAACTTTTGCCTCATAGGCAGTCGAATCATTGCCGGATTCATTTTCCGACTTATCAAGCTCGAACTTCAAAAGCTCCCTTGCCGCCTGCTCATATTCATCAATTATCCTCGAAATATTCGACTTGGTGTTCTCTCTGACCTCGTCCACATTTGTATAAAGCCCGATAATTTCATCAAATTGCGATTCCAAATTGATAATTTGTTCTTTCAACTGCTCTGTTTGAGCATTAATATCGTCAATCGAAGAAAGAATGCGCTTTGACTTGACCGCAAACAACGACCTTGCCTTTTCAAAATCATTTTTTGCTTTTGTCGCCGTAATTTCAAACTCATCAAGCATATCGTCCGCTTGTTTTTTCGACGCTGTTACAATGTTGCTTCCGCTCTCATATGCCTTTAAGAAAACGCTTCCGACCATGCTCGCATACTTATTGTCCGCAACATTCGGCTTAACATCAGAACGACTGTTTACAACATCATGATCCGGCTTTGCCGTTTGCGCCGCCGCAACAGAATTTTTCCTTGCGTTTTCGATTGCAGCCTCAGCCTTTGTCTGAATCTCGTTTATTTTTGACTCAAACTGCCGCTGCATTGCCTTCTGACTGTTATGTATATATTCATTCAGCTCGTCAATGGATTTTTCTTTTCGGTTCAAGCTGTCGCTTACGCCGTTAATGAAATTTTCCGCCCGTTCAAGTCTTTTGTCTATCTCTGCGTTATGACTGTTGGCTTTTTCAAGCTGCTTCTCAAGCTCGGAAAGCATCGCCTCAACTTCAGCCGCATTATATCCGTTTTTACGCCTTTTTGAATCTGCCACTTTAGTGCCTCCCAACATCATAATATGTCATTATAATACAAATTCGTGAAAAAATCAATCAGCTTTTAAATAATTCACATTTTTATCAAATAAATGAATATAAACGCCGCTCAACTGAGTTCTTTGAGTGCTGTTTGGAGCTCATAATATGACGGTTTGAGCCGCTCGTGATATGTCGGCAGTTTCCACTCGTTGTAGTCATATTTGCCGCTCAGCGAAATTGCGGTCGATTTTCCGTTTACAATCCCCATTCCGACGGTGAATCCATTGAAATCGGTCGGAGAAATGCTTTGAACGGTGTAAAAATCGTTCATGATTTTCTTGTTCGACGGATCCATCACATTCAGCAGCTGCCACGGAATTCTGATTTCAAGGCAACCGTTATCATAGCAAAAATCAGCCATCGACTGATAATCGTCGGCTGTCGGGTCACTGTTGCCGAATGTCAGCTTGCCCGTTTCATAGCTCGCAAAATCAATCTTCTGCTTTGTGCTAGGAATCGTCATTTCATAGCCGTAGCAAAGCATCATCTTGTTAAATCTGCCTGAATTTTTCGTGTCAATGTCAGACACCGTCGGAATCATTTTATATTGCTCGCCATAGAGATAATAATACGAATCGTAATATGAATCGACCAGAATTCTCGAATTATCTCTGCCGTTTATCGAAATTACAAAATCAGCGGCAATGTCAAACGACGCACCCGTGTCGTTCATTTTTGTGTTTCCCTGGTCTGCAATCGTGTCAATCGGAATCAAAAGCGTGTCGGTGCTAAATTTATATTTATTATTTGAGTCTACCATGAAATAAACATACCGCTCGTCGCTTTTCATATATAATTTTCCGAAATCGGTTGTCGCAATCGGCTTGTCCGACGACCAATCGTTCTTTTTGCCGTCAAGCACACAGCTCGTCGTTTCATCTCCGGGGTCAAATGCCAAAATGCCGAAATTCTGCTCGCTTGTCTGAATGTTCGACCAATAGGGACGGGAGTCCGCAACATCAAAGTTGACATTGTTCCATGTTCGCTTGAACCATTCATCCTGCCATGCAAAAACGATCGCACCCGCATATTTGCAATCATAAATCGAGTTGAACATATCAATTAACATTCTTCCCTGCTCGGTTTCGTCAACTCCGCCTTGGTCATAGCCCATTACGCTCTTGTGGGTGATGCCTCTGGACGTCGGAATTCCGAATTCCGCAACAACGATCGGCATTGTATGAGCAAGCTTCAATTCCTCAAGATATGCCTTATAGGGGTTTTGCTTGCCTGTTTCGTCCTTATATTGCAAATAGTCCTTTTGATAGTTGAACGAATCAGGGTAATAGGGATATACATGATAGGACGCAAACATATTCGATTTATAATCCGAGCGGCTTTTAATGCTCTCGGTGTTGAGCGTGACAAGATCCTCGTCCTCATGAGGCTCTTCGGGGTGACTTAGCGGGTCGGTTGTGACCCAGTTTGTAAACGCCACGGGACACTGAAATTTATATTTCTCGGTCATATATTCAATCAGCTCGTCACCCGAACGGGCAAGAAACGCTTCAAACGGAGTTGAACCGAAGGTATAGAGATATTTGCCGTCATATTTGTCATTGTCGGGGTTTGTTTCGTTGGTATTAAGGATGAATTTCGGGTCAAATTCCATTCCCAAAATCCAGCCTGCAAACCACTTTGACACATCTGCGGAATATGTTCCCGACGCAAATCCGGCGCGTTCGGGCAAAACCGCCTTGCCCATTATGACATCGGCGCAGTTTTTCGCGTCGGTGATAAAGTCATTCATAATCTTGTTGTTTTGAGCGTAAACATCGGCATATGTCGCAATGTCGTCCTCGTCAATCCAAACGCCCTGAAACAGATATAGCGGATTTTTCGCCTTTTCGTTATAATCCTTGAGTGCCTGATAAAACTGCGGTCTGAGCGTTGTATATACACGAATGCAGTTAGCGTTCATCTCGCTTATGTAACCAAACCAGCGGTAATAATCCTCATAGCTGATCGTCAGCTCTCCCGGGAACAGTCCCGGCTCACCTGCACCGATGTTTACACCTTTAAAAAACGTCTTGTTCCATTTGTCGTCTTCATAAATATAGAAATATTCGCCCTCGGCTTTCACACGATATGAAACATCGCCGTCCGTTACATATGAATGAGAATCGGCGGTGTTCGCTTCGTCCTTTTTTGCGTTGCTGCCAAAAGAAACGCGGTGAATTCCGAATATTTCAAGCCAGCCCATTTGAATCATGAACGCAATTACAAGAAGCGTGCTGACAACATACAATAACCATTTTTTCATCTGTTACCACTCACTTTCCGTCGCTTGCGTTAAATTCTTTGCGCTTGATTTTGCCCCAACTGCCCTTATATTTTCTGAATTTGACGATACCCTCAAATCGGAACATTGTAATCAGCTGTCTGTAACCGAAATTTTCAAGAATCGCATAGAGCGAAAGACTCATTGCCTGCCTTGAGGACATACACCCTTTTCTTGTATTCTGTTCAAGAATGATTCCGCCGACAGAAAGCATGATTCCGAGCATTATCGCCAAGAACAGATACATAAAGAAGAAATATGCGTTAAGCTCGCCCATCAAAAGCGAAAACGGAATGATGAAATAGCCGAGCACCTCGACTGCGGCGCCGAGCCACTCAAACAGCCAGTTATATGGAATCGAAACCAATCCCGCCATTCGATATTTTGGGTTGAGCGTCATTGAAAAATGAGATTTCAGCGTGTCAAACAGTCCGATCTGCCAGCGACGGCGCTGTGAACGAATATCTTTCAGGCTCATCGGACCTTGCGTCCAGCAAATTGCGTCGTGACAGAACTTGACCGTATATTTTCGCTTATTGTTCCTCATAAATTTATGAATCCGCACAACGATCTCCATGTCTTCGCCGATCGTCGATGTCTTATATCCGCCTGCTTCAACCACAATTTGCTTGTTAAATACACCGAAAGCACCCGACACGATAAGCAGTGCATTGCCCCATGAAAGCCGGCCTGCCAAAAACGAACGGAAATATTCAACGATCTGGAATCTCTCGACCATTCTTTTCGGAAGATCAAAGCTTTTCCATTCGCCGTCTTCAATCACCGAGCCGTTTGCAATTCGCACAAAACCGCCTGCGACAACCGTTGTCGTGTCCTTCAAAAATTCATTTCCCAAAATCAGCAGCGCATTTTTCTCAATTCTCGAATCGGCGTCAAGACACGCAAAAAGCGGATATGACGAATAGTTGATTCCGCAGTTGAGCGCGTCCGATTTACCGCCGTTTGCCTTGTCGATATAATAAAGATTCGGGTATTTTGAATTATAATAAACTCCTCTGACCTCGGCTGTCTTGATCTTGACCTTTGCCGCAGACTCGATTTTATATAAATCAAATCCGTCCACCATGAACCTGTGGGTGCTGTCGGTCGAACCGTCGTTTACAACCACTATCTCAAACTGAGGATAGTTCAGCTTCATCATTGACTTAACATTTTCGACGATGTTTTCCTGTTCGTTATATGCGGGAACGATTAGCGTGATCGGCATCAGGTTTTTCGATTCGGAATATTTGGAATGGTCGTCCGAAATCTTGCTTTTTTGCTTTTTTGAAATTTTGCAAAGCGCAATTATAAGCTGAATCAAATAGACCGCTCCGAGTATCAGCGTATAGCTCATACAGAAGTAGTTAAAAAATCTTATAAACGCTCTGATTATCGATATTAAAGTCATATTGCCCAATTGATCCCTGCAAAAACAGAAAAATCCTTTCTCCGATTTTGTTATAATTTAATAATTCACGAACTGAATCCGTTATTGATCTCAACCGTCTTATATAGTGCATTTTTAACTGCGTCCGCGGCATATTTATCATAGCCGCTGAGCACCTTTTCAACATAGACAAGGTTTGTGTCAATCGACACAATGGCATTTGCCGCTGCCCGTCTGACCCACCATTCTTCATCTCGAACCGCCAAAATCAAATTATCAAGCGCATTTTTTCCGCCGATTTTTTCAATTCCCTGAACTGCGGCAAGACGAACGATCCAGTTCTTATCGTTCAAAAGAACGGTCAGCTTGTGTTCATATTTTTCGTCGCCGAGCTGAGCGAGCGCCTTGACCGCCGCAATTTTAAGCTGAGCGTTTGCAGAATCGATGTTTTCGAGATAGATGTCCGCAAGACCGCCGATGCAATCTTCGGAATATGCCTTGATGCAGTTTGCCTTGATGTAATCGCCGCAATTTTCAAAAATCTGTCTTACAAGGCTCTCTCTGTCACCCGTATATATCTGGAACATTTCAAGCTGAACCCGATGAGAATATTTTCGGTTGCCCTCGCAAATCTTTGCAAATTTTACAACCGCCGCCTCATCGCCGAGCTCCGACAGTGCCATTGCGGAATTATAAGCCAAATCGTCATTTTTAGAATCAAGCAGCTTTTCAATATCTTCGGTTTTCTCGACCGCCCCGTAATCGGCAAGCTGTCTGCAGGCATAGCCTTTCATGTAGTTGTTGCCCGACTCAAGCTTTTCGGAATATAGTTTTATCGGGTCAACAGCGCCATATATTTTGCCGAGTGCCGAAAGCTTGTTTTCGGGCAAATCGGACATTCTGCCTTGCAGCTGCAAAATCATGATTGCCGCTTCGTCACGCTTTTCAAAATCATCGCCGAGATATTCGATCAATGCCTCGGTTTCAGCGGCGATTGCGGATTCGGTCGGTGAATTGAGCACCGATTCAAACATTGCGTGAATGTTGGTGTTGATTTCCGATTTTCTGTAATAATCCTCTTCGTGGTTCTTTGAAATAATATACAGCCACAAATATTCGATCGCCAAAACCAAAATGAACGAAACGACCAAAACCGCCGCCATTATTTCATATGAAAACTCTACCAAAATCAATCACCGCCTGTCCTTTTTAATAATCAAAATCATTTTACGCTGTCAAAATATCGCTTGATGATTGCAGCGCTGTCCTTTTCTCTCAGTGTATATTTAACGTCCGTTTTATCCCATCCCGAGAGCTTAAAGGTCTTGTAACCCGCCTGTTGCTTGCTTTCGGGGAAAATATATGCCGTATCCATTGTGTTTCGGTCGCCGATAAGCAACGAAAAGATCATACCCTCCGTGGCTGTTGTCTGAACAAGTCCGTTTTTCGTGCCATTGATGACAAGCCTTGACGACGGATCCGTGAAGTTTAACATCGCCCACGGGATTCGCAGATGAACCGTCATACCAGTTTGATAAAAATGAGTATTCGACGACGCAAAATCACCGTATTTTAACGCCGAAACAAAATCATATGACGCATTGTAGCTCTCGGCTGAAGCATATTTTCCGCGGTTGCGGTCATAGCTTGATACGACATAGAGCGACGCCGCCGATTTACTCTCAAATTTTACGATAAATTCCATTCCCGACAGCGAGTTTGCATAATATCCCTTATCATAGAAATATTCGCCGTTGTTTCGCTGATAGGTGTCGATTCCGAGAATCATCTCACGCTCGTCAAAGTTGATTTCTTCCTTTAAAAGCAAGGTTACATAAACATATGTCCGGTTTGACGAAAGCTGCATTTGCTGCATTGCGCCGCTGTCGTTCAACTCCATTGACACTTCTTCCGGGTCGTTTGAATCCGCCGCGACAATGCCCGAGGTCTGGGCACGGTCGGCAGTATTTTGCCAAAGTCCCGAATTTGCCGACGGAATCGTGAATTTGCTCATGTCGCTTGAAACTGCGCTCCAATTATCGTTAAGATCCGCAATCAAGCTGCCGAGATAACCCTCGTTTGATGCTGCTTTCAACATTCTGACAACGCCCTCACCCTGTTGCTTTTCACTCAGTCCGTTAATCGATGATTCCTTGTCATACATATTGGTATTCGTTGAAAGTCCGACCCTGTCAAGCAATGTCGGCTTGTCAAACAGCGCCTTTGCCTCATGAATATATCCGCCAAACTGCAATGATCCCGATTCGTCTGTGTAGCCGTTATATTTCGAGCCGGAATTAAGCAATGCATAATCGTCGGTCGATAGTGAATATGACGCAAAGAAAAGCTGATTTGCGCTGTCTTTAACCTCAAGCTTTGTAACATTAAACGAAGTCTTTTGGTCTTTTGCCCAACCGGCTCCCTCAAGCCGTTCACCGTCAAATCTCACACTCACGGGAATCATATATCCGCAAATATCCTTTTGACTTTTAAGCGCATGATCGCAAAGCTCGGCGCTCAGCGCTTCAACCGCATTTCGACTGCCGCTGATATATTCGCCGTCATATTTATAATCTGCGTTGTCGGCAATGAGCCTGTCCGCCGCTGCTCCGTCGATCTTCGGGTCAATAACATATCCGATACAATATTTTGCAACATCAAAGTTATATGACATTGTTTCCCTGTTGCCATACCCCAAAACATTGCCGTTTCCATGAACCGCCTTGATCGCTTCGCTGATGTTTTTCTTGATCTCTTCACGCTTTTCGATCGACTCGTCGGCAGTAACATCCGTCGGGGTCATAATGCCCTGCAAAAGGTAGATCGGCGCATTAAGCGAGCGGTTTACCTCTGACAATGCACGGTAAAACTCAGGCGGCAAAATGTCATAGGTGCGAATGCAGTTGCCGTTCATATCCTTAACAGAGTTTATCAGCGACAAATAGGATTCATAGTCACGGGAATATTCATATTGTCCGTCGCCCGGCATTTCACCGTTGATGTTAAATCCCTTGACGGTGAATTTTTGCCAATCGTCTCCGACCTTTATCTCAAAGCTGTCGCCGTTGATTCTCGAATTTTGCTCGGTTTGTTTTTCTTCGTCTTTTATCGGATTTTTCGCAACATCATTGATAATTTTCTTCATCATCGGCTCGTAAAAATTCCAATAAAAATGAGTAACATCACCGTCACGGTTAAACGAAATCGAACGGAACAGCAGATCCGCAAAGCAGAAATTATGAATTTGCAGATTTGTGACATAATCGTTAAAGTCGCCTGCAAAATAATATGTACTCGGCAGATTTTCGTCCGTTTTTCTTGTCACCGCCGCAAAGGTGGTAGTATTTGATACTGCCGCCAATTCCTCTGCGCCCGTTGAATTTACATTAAACGAGAAGGTCGCAATCGTTTCGGTCTGACCGTCCGCCTCAATCAGCTCAAACCAGTTGTAAAAATTGACCGAATGTTTGCCGAATTCTTTTTTATATTTGCTTTCAATCGAAATATTGAACAGATTTTTGCTTTTAAAATCGGTCTTTTCTTCAAGCACCAAAATGTCGCCGTCACGGGATACGAGCAAAATGCCGGGACCCGAACATTTCCACTCCTGACCGTATTTTGCCTGCCACATATCGGGAGCCCAATAAGGAACATCGGTCAGATCCGCCAAATCGTAAATATATCTTCCGACCCAGCCGGTTGACTTGATTCCGAAAAGGCTTTCAAGCTGTGAGCGAACCTTGTCACTTGTCGCAGTTGTCATTATGTCCTGTTCACCGATCACAACAGACCCCGACGAATGGCACATTGAAACCGCATTCATCTCATCTTCGCTGAGTCCCCTGTCCTCATTTATCTCAACGCCGTAGGTATCGGCAAGATAAACAATGTCGGGCGTTTCCTTGATTGATGTGATCGAATCGGTTTTTTCAATGTTTCCGTTTTCATCAAGCTTATGACCGTAATAATCGGTAGTATAGTCATAATATTTTCCTGTGTCGGGGTTCTTGACCTTCATATAATCAAGCAGCCAGTTAAGACCGATGTGCTTGCGGTAGTTATTTGAAACATCTCCGAGATAGCTTGCATTATCCGCCGCAGTTGCGGGAACCGTCTTGTCAACGACCGCAATTCTGAGTGATTTTGCGGGCATTAAATACCAAAACGCAAAATCAAACAGCACAAACGCAATAATGCAGATCGGAATCAGAAAATACGGCTTTAAAAGATTGCGGAATTTGAAATTCTTCATACGTTTTCCTCCGCATAAATTGTTCGGCGAAGGTTGTAGAGTCTTTCACAGCAACGAACAAATGCGTCAACGACCGCAGGATCAAACAGCGTTCCTCTGCCGTTGATGATATATTGCTCGGTTTCTTCTAAGCTCCATGCCTCTTTGTAGCTTCTTTTTGAAAGCAACGCTTCAAAAACATCGACCAAATGAACAACACGAGCCTCGGGAGATATGTTTCTGCCCTTGATTCCGTTATACCCGCTGCCGTCGAAGTTTTCATGATGCTGCAATGCGATTTTGCTTGCGGCGTCGAAAAATTCGCCGTGCTGAACCGACAAAATGTTATATCCGTAAACGGTGTGAAGCTTCATTGTTTCATATTCGTCCGATGTGAGCGAACCTTGCTTTGTCAAAATGCTCTCCGGAACGGCAATCTTGCCGATGTCATGAGCCATTGACGCCGTCGAAACGATTTTCGCCCTGTTTTCACCCATTCCAAGCTCTCTGCAAAGCTCATAGGTCAGCGCCGACACCGCAATCATGTGTTTATTTGTTTCCGACGACTTGCTCTCGACAATATCCGACAGGCGAATGAACAGTTCCTCCTGAATCGTCGATATATCCTGTTTAAGACTAAGATTCTGATAAGCGATATACAGGTTAGTATATGCCGCTTTGATGATTGAGCGAATGTTGCCGTAAAGACCGCAAAGAATGTTCTCAAAATGAATGATCGCCGTGTGACCGTCCGACTCAAAGAGCATATCAACGATCGTGTTGCCGATAAGCAGATGTTCGCTCTGAGAGTCAAGCGTTTTTGCAAGAGAAGCATAATCGCAGTCTTTAAGCTCACCGTAATTATATATTTCCTCAAAACCGTCTCCGTTTGATATTCCGATGCACGCATGAACATCAATAACATCGTCGGTTTCACTGTTTTTTTCAATTATTGATGAAAGATGTCTTGCAACTTCTTTCAGAAATTCGGGTTCTTCCTTTTTAACGAATATTACCGAAATCAAATTGGTAAGATCCTCGATCCAGCTTGAATCCTTATATATCTGCGCAAGTCTCTCATTCTTTTTTACATCCAAAAAGATGATTTGCTTGCAAAACAGAACGAACAGCACAACGCAAAGAAGCGCAAGGCTGAATGAATAGAGAAATCCGTTTAAAAGGCTCATCCCGATCATCATTGAAATTGCGTTATATATGTTGACAAGCGCCGCATAAACGCAAAGTCCGCAAATTGCGCCGACGCTCGGAACATCGCTTGAAGTAGCCTTTGAAAACGCCCTGACCGCCTTGATTGCAATATATATTTGAGCTGCCGCAAAAACAGCCGCTGAGATTCTCACCGACCACGCCGTCATGAATATCGGTATGATTGCGAAAATAACCAAAACGGGAATAAAAACGAGCGTTTTTTTGAATGATTCATTTGTGCAGGCGCAAACAGAAGCGAACACCGCAACCATGAGCGTCATTTGCATGATGAGCAAAATTCCGAACCAAAACGAACCTGTCAAAATCGATGTGGTGTTCAGCACAAAACAGAGCAATGACGCCACACCGCCGAGTATCACTGAAATTGATAGCAGGATCATTCGCAAAATATTTTTTGAGCTTGCCGTAAGGATAAGTGACAGAACAACAAGAATCGCACCGACGACGATGAGTGCAATCGCTATGCCGAATCCGACATATTTATATGTATCCTTTAAAAGTGCCGAATCATCGGAATGCAGCTTTGCGGAAAAATCAAATCCGAGTGCGGAATAGATAAATATATCGATCGTTCGGTCGTTGCCGTTAGCGTTGATTTTTACGCTTTCAAACGCATTCCCCGTAAATTCCTTTGTCAAATATCCGTTATTGAGCACCTCGTTTCCGTCAATCATCACCTTGATCGGTGCATGACCCGTGTTAATGCTCAATATTTTATCGTCGCTGCCCGCACTTAATTCATAATGCAAGCGTACATAATTTCTGCCAAACGGCTTTGTGACCGGATTTTCCTTTGTCGCCTGTCTGAACGAACCGACATCTCCCGAAATCGACTTATCGACCGAACCGGTGACAAAGCTCCAGTCGGTGATTTTGTCAGCGTCAGTAACAACAAGCGTGCCGAATACAAAATGAAGCACAAAAGTGAGTGCAAACATAGCCGCCGCAACGATGATTGCGGTTTGAGTCCGTCTTGACGGCGCTTTCACATTATCCTTTACCGCCTTTTCAAGCCTGCTTTTGCGCTCGGCTTTTTTCTCTGCCCTTGCGCTTTTTTTCGCCGATTTTTCTTCAGCCGCAGCGTTTACGCCGTTCATCTGCCCGACCGAATTATCTACGCCGTCTTTGTGCTTGTCCGCTTTTTTCGGCCTCTGTCTTTTAACACGCTTTTTATCAATATTTGTATCAAGTTCCTTTTCGGGTGTTGATTTCTTTTTTCTCATAAACTGCACCTTAAATTATATATTTGAATATTTGTTGAGCATATCAATGGCGGCTTTGTTTCGCTCGTCGGGCGTCATCGGCTCATTTGAGCGATAGCTCCGAAGCAATTCGCCGTATTTTTCCTCAAATTTCTTGATTTCGTTCAAAATCGGAACCAATTCCTTAAAAGCCTGTTCAAGCTGTCTTTCCTGTCCCATAATAATCACCGCATTTATCTTATTTCATCGACGACATATAAAATCCGTTTCCGTCGTCTTTGACCACGATTGTTTTTGAACCCAAAACATCTGTCCGTGTGCCGTCGTTATAATAGGTCGCCGAAATGGAATATTCCTTATCCGACACCTTTGTAACCGCAGCGTCCGCCAAAACATCTCTTTTGTAATTCGGCTCCCACATTTCATAAACCTTGTTGCCGCTGTTGTAAAGATTGCTCGATGTAATGTCCTTCGGCGCACTTCCGAATAATTCGGTAATCTTCATTTTCAGCTGTTCGTCGGTTGCGCTTCTGTATTTCATCTTCTCCGATGAATTGTCAACCAAGCATCCGTTACCTGAATAGATATAGCAAAATGCATATTGGACAAGCTTGTTCACCGAAATGTCGTCCGTTTTGGTAAATGACTCGACCGCCATCAGCTCGCTCAGTTCATATCCCCGTTTGACAAATTTAATCGCCGAAAGCTCGTCGGGCAGGCTCTCGCCGGATGAAATCCTGATGTCTCCGAGGTTGCCTGTCGGCTGTGTTGAATCAATGTCGGCGGCAGATGTCGTCGTCTCAGCCTCAACGGTATCATATTTTCGGCTGCCGATGTAATATACTCCGAATCCGACGCAGCCCAAAACCAACACCGCACAGATTATCGCAACAACAATTCCCTTTAACTTTCCGTTTTTATTCTGTTCTTCGTTCATGTTTTTTCTCTCCCGTTATTTACATTAATAAAAAAAGCCGCAAAGATAAAAAAACATCTTTGCAGCCAGTCAATCATCGCTTTTTAAAGCATTAGACACTAAAGCTTTGTGCCCCCGACTTTCGCCGAGTTTACCTAATTTTCACTTTGCAAATATTTTACCATTAAATTATCCCGATGTCAACATTTTTTCGATAAAATCGGCTATATAATATATAAGGTATGATTATTCGGTAAAAAATCCGTTTGTTACTGCTCAGCCATTTGTAAACTTGCATAATTTAAACATAGATGTGTCGTAATTGATTGTGAAAAAGGTCAAAAATATAATTAAATGCAATAAACCTATTGACAAAGTATGTTTATAGGTTTATAATCATATCAACATAGCAAGAAAGTAGGAAAAAGAAAATGGTTGCTACAATAAAATATCTTTGCTGTTTACACTCGCGATGTTGCATTAAGATGTGACGCAAAAACAAACACAAACAACACACAAACAACACTATATATATCAATTTTAAAGGAGATTATCAATCATGTCAAAAATATACACTTCAATCGACCAGCTCATCGGAAAAACTCCGTTGCTTGAACTCTCACACATCGAAAAAGAAAACAACCTCGAAGCAAAATTGCTCGCAAAGCTTGAATATTTTAACCCGGCAGGCTCGGTAAAAGACAGAATCGCACTTGCAATGATCAAGGACGCTGAGGAATCGGGCAAATTGAAACCCGGCTCGGTAATCATTGAGCCGACATCGGGCAACACAGGAATCGGTCTTGCTTCAGCCGCAGCCGCAAGAGGCTATCGCATAATCATCGTAATGCCGGAAACAATGTCGGTTGAACGCAGACAGCTGATGAAAGCATATGGCGCAGAGCTCGTTTTGTCGGAAGGCTCAAAGGGCATGAAGGGCGCTATCGCAAAAGCAGAAGAGCTTGCAGCCGAAACTCCTGACAGCTTCATTCCCGCACAGTTTGACAACGGCGCAAACCCGAAAGCGCATTATGAAACAACGGGTCCTGAGATCTATGAAGATACCGACGGCAAGGTTGACATTTTCGTAGCAGGCGTCGGAACAGGCGGAACGATCACAGGCGTCGGCAAATATCTCAAAGACCAAAACCCGAATGTTAAGGTAGTTGCGGTTGAACCCGAAACTTCACCCGTGCTTTCAAAAGGTCAGGCAGGAAGCCACAAAATCCAGGGCATCGGCGCAGGCTTCGTTCCGAAGGTGCTTGATACTTCGATCTATGACGAAATCATTCCCGTCAGCAACGAAGACGCATTTGCAACAGGCAAGCTCATCGGCAAAAAAGAGGGCGTGCTTGTCGGAATCTCATCGGGTGCTGCAACATATGCCGCAATTCAGCTTGCAAAGCGCCCCGAAAACAAGGGTAAAAACATTGTCGTATTGTTGCCCGACACCGGCGACAGATATCTCTCAACTCCCCTTTTCGCTGACTGATAATAAATAATTTACAAAATACCGCTTGAATAAATAAAAATATTGGGTTAAGATGCTCTTTGCACCTTAACCCAATCACAAAACCTCTTAAATTAAATTATATAATCGCCGGAATTGTCATCTTTGACAAGATCGGCAACGGTTATCGAACCGAAAAAATCGGTGATGTTTTTATAAAACGCTTTCCACATTCTCAGGGTCTTGCAGTTAGCCGCACGGTTACATTTATTGACAGGCTTATCAAGGCACGCAACCGGAGCCAAAGAGCCTTCGGTCACAGTCAATATGTCAAGCACGGTATATTCGTCGGGTGCACGGTTAAGTTTATATCCTCCGCCCTTGCCCCTGAGCGACGAAACAAGCCCGTTTTTGCTTAACATTGACACAATGCTTTCAAGATATTTTTCCGAAATGTCCTGTCGTTTTGCGATGTCGGACAGCGGAATATAGTCGCCTGTGTTGTGTTCGGACAGGTCAATCATAACCCTCAGTGCATATCGCCCTTTTGTGGAAATACTCATCATAATCAAATCACCTGTAAATAGTAATATAAACATATTATACTACTATCTAAATAGAAATTCAACAATATTTTTTGAAAGGCCGGAAAAGAAAATGAGCAAGAATTACAAATTTGAAACACTTCAGCTTCATGTAGGACAGGAACAGCCCGACAGCGCAACCGACGCTCGTGCGGTTCCGATTTACGCCACCACATCATATGTTTTTAAAGACAGCGCAACCGCCGCAGGTCGTTTCGGACTGACTGAGCCGGGCAACATCTATACCCGACTGATGAACCCGACATCTTCTGTTTTTGAAGAAAGAATCGCAGCGCTCGAAAACGGTGCGGCAGCGCTCGCAGTAGCGTCAGGCTCCGCTGCAATCACCTATGCCGTTCAGAACATTGCACTTTCAGGCGATCATATCGTTTCTTCGTCTAACCTCTATGGCGGCACATATAACCTTTTTGCAAACACTCTGCGTGACTGCGGAATCGAAACAACATTTGTTGATCCGCACGATATTGAGGCAGTTGAAAACGCAATCAAGGACAACACAAAGCTTATCTATGCCGAAACGCTCGGCAATCCGAATTCCGATGTCATCGACATTGAGGCGCTCTCCGAAGTCGCTCATAAACACGGAATTCCGCTTATCGTTGACAGCACCTTTGCAACACCATATCTCATTCGTCCGATCGAGCACGGTGCAGATGTCGTTGTTCATTCGGCAACCAAGTTCATCGGCGGTCACGGAACGGTAATGGGCGGCGTAATCGTTGATTCGGGCAAATTCGACTGGGAACAGAACGACAAATTCCCCGGAATCACCAAGCCCAATCCGTCCTATCACGGTGTAGTATTCTCAAAAGCCTGCGGAAATATCGCATATATCATGAAAATCCGCACAACATTGTTAAGAGATCAAGGCGCAACAATCTCGCCGTTTAACTCATTCCTGCTTCTGCAAGGACTTGAAACGCTTTCGCTTCGTGTTGAGCGTCATGTTGAAAATGCGCTTAAAGTTGTAGATTTTCTTAAAAATCATCCTCAGGTTGAACGTGTAAACCACCCGTCTCTTGCAACAGGCAAAGAAAAAGAGCTTTACGATAAATATTTCCCGAACGGTGCCGCTTCAATCTTCACATTTGAGATCAAAGGCGACGCAGATACCGCAAAGAAATTCACCGAGAGCCTTGAGCTTTTCAGCTTGCTTGCAAATGTTGCGGATGTTAAATCGCTCGTAATTCACCCGGCTTCGACCACCCATTCGCAGATGAATGAGGAAGAGCTTGCCGCCGGCGGAATTTATCCGAACACGATCCGCCTTTCAATCGGCACAGAGCACATCGACGATATTATCGCCGACCTTCAGCATGGCTTTGACGCCGTAAAATAATCTAACCGGTCTTAATCGCCGCCGACACTGATTTTGGTGTTGACGGCGATTTTTTATCTTTATTTTGCGATAATAAAAAAATTCAATTATTATATAAACGATAAACATAAATCCCAATTTGTCAATTCAAAAACAATCAAATTATGTCAATCCAATATCTTTTCATGTTACAGCCGTCAACCTCAACCGTTCTGTCAAAAACGCCGCCGTTTGATAATATAGTATTTTCGCTTGCTTTGTTTTTTTCATCACATGTCACAAGAAGCTGTCGTATTCCCAAAGCCTTTGCATTTTGAATATTTAACCGAAGCATTTCCGTTGCATAACCCTTTTTGCGTTCAGACGGTCTGACGGTATATCCGCAATGGCCTCCCCATGTTCCAAGAACAGGATTATTGATGTGATGACGCAAATCAATAACTCCAACAAGTCTATTGTCACTTTTTCTAATTGCAAAATAAGTAGTTGACGGCACTTCTGCACCCGCCCGTTCGCACGTCTCCTTGTTTTTTCGCAACTTGCATATATCAATCCACTTTTTAGCAGAATCACAATTCTTCAGTCCCATGCAACCGGCAAATTGATCTTCGCTGTCAACATCATGTATCAATACTTCATTCTTGAATTGTTCCAATTCATTTGCATATTGTTTATTTGCTTCTATCAGATAAATCAATTTACTTTGCTCCTTTTTGAATATAAGTATATTATAGCAGAAAATGATTTACAAATCATCTTTCAAGATAAAAAAGTCTTTTTTATCTCACAAAATCAAATAATGCTTGAATTATTATAAAAAAGTTGTATAATATATTCTATACGGATTTTGCCGTATAAAATTTAATATAAGGATTTGAATTTACAATGAACTCGAAGGTTTTTGAGGAATACGAATCGGAAGTCCGCTCGTATTGCAGAAGCTTCCCGACAGTATTCAAAACTGCGAAAAACGCTGAGATGTTCGATGAAGACGGAAAAAGGTTTATCGATTTTTTCTGCGGCGCAGGCGCTTTGAATTACGGTCACAACAACGATTACATCAAACAGAAACTGCTTGACTACATTCAGAGCGACGGAATAATGCACGCTCTCGATATGTATACCGTCGCAAAACGGGATTTTATCGATTATTTTGAAGAAAATGTGTTAAAACCCCGCGGTCTTGATTATAAATTGCAGTTTCCCGGTCCTACCGGAACAAATGCTGTTGAAGCGGCGCTCAAGCTCGCAAGAAAAGTCAAAGGCAGAAGCAACATTTTCGCCTTGATGGGTGCATTTCACGGAATGACGCTCGGTGCGCTTTCTCTTACTACCGACAAATCTTCCCGTGGGGGTGCCGGCGTTCCGCTTTGCAACGTCACCCACATTCCCGCCCCATATATGCTCGGCGGAATCGACTCGGTTGAATATGCTCAAATGCTGCTCGACGACGACCATTCGGGCGTTGAAAAGCCGGCGGCATTTGTTATCGAAACGGTTCAGGCGGAGGGCGGAATTCAAGTATTTTCCGTTGATTTTCTTAAAAAGGTTCGCAAATTCTGCGATGATAACGACATTTTGATGATAGTTGACGATGTTCAGGTCGGCTGTGCAAGAACAGGAACATATTTCTCGTTTGAGCGTGCAGGAATCGTGCCGGACATGGTCGCAATGTCAAAATCGATCGGCGGCTACGGAATGCCGTTTGCATTAACGCTTATCAAACCCGAGCTTGACATCTGGTCGCCGGGTGAACATAACGGCACTTTCAGAGGCAACCAGCTTTCAATCGTTGCCGCTCGTGCGGGACTTGAATATATGCTCACGCAAAAGGTTGAGGAGCAATGCCGCAAAAAGGGCGAAATCGCCGCTAAATTCATTGAAGATGAGATTTTGCCGCTCGATGAGCGAATCACCTATCGCTCGATCGGTCTTGCAATCGGAATTGACTTCACCGCTCTCGGCGGAGATGATTTTTCAAAGAAGGTCATGCACAAATGCTTCGACAACGGCGTAATTGCGGAGCGTGTCGGTCGTGACAATGCCGTGTTAAAAATTATGCCTGCGCTGACGATTGAAGAGGACATTTTGCTTGAAGGATTGCAAAAGGTTCGCGACTCGATCAAACAGTGTCTGTAACAATTAAATATTCATAAGCAAAACCGCTTAAAGCTCATTTGAAATGAACTCTAAGCGGTTTTTTAATATGATTTTATCACGGATTTGTTTATTCAAGGCTGAGACTGATTAGCTCAAGCTCACCGACGCCGTCATAAATCTCCGCCATTCTCGGGTCGGATTCTATGAACAATTTAAGCCGAATGCCGTTGCCGATATAATCCTTCAACAAATTATATGCGTTATCGAGCGAATATTCCACCGTCACAACGCCGTTTTTGTCAGCTGATGATTTAAAATTTTCGGTGAAAAGCTGCGCAGCCTGCGTTTCCTTATTTGCCCCGCCGTCCTCAATGTTTATCAGCAAATGCTCAATGCTGTTATCGATGCTGCGAAGCTTGAGCGTCAGTTTATTTTTGTTGAATTTTCCGCCCGAATCTGTCAAATCAAGCGGCAAATTGACCCTCGCCCATTCCTTTGGATTATCTGCTGTGAAGGTGACCGTTTTACCGTTATCATCCTCATAATATGCGCACCACGACGGAATATCATAATTTATCGTTTTAACATAAGTCACAGGCCCAATCAGAGTATCGCTAATCTTAACCTCGGTTTTAATATTTGAATTTGCCACGCCGAGCTCTGTGTTCGGAATGTCAGGAATCAGCGCTTTGAGAAGTCCTTGCCTGAACTCGCCCTTTGAGCGGTCATATATTCCGAATCCTGCGTTAAATTCCCAATAGCTCCATGCAAAGCCATATTTTTCACAGGTCTTTCTGACGCATTCTGTCCACCTTACTCGGCTTTCCATGTCCGCTTTTTCATATGCTCCGAACTCGCCGACAAGCACAGGAATGCTCATCGCCTCACTCCACGCCTTGATCTGCTTAAAATGATTATCGATTATGCGAACTTCGGACTCGGTTCCGTTCCATTTTGTACCGAGATATTTATCCATGTCGTTTGCCCACGACGCTCCCTGATGAGTGAACTCAAACGGAGCATAATAATGAACCGTCGCAATCAGATTTCGGTCGTTTTTTGGCAAAGTGAGAGGGGTAAGCGCCGTGTGACCGCCCCAAACGCCCGTGACGATTATCTTTCTTGTCGGATTGTTCTTGCGAATTATGTCAATGCATTTATTTTGCACGGCATTCCATGTATCAATGTTTGAAGTAAGCTCGCCGTTTGGCTCATTGAGCGGCTCGAACGCCACATTCTGCGGCATATCGGCATAATGCTCGGACAACTGCTCCCAAATTCGATACAATTTTCCGATATTATTATTCGGATCGCTGCAAACAGCGTTAAAATGATGGACATTGATGATCACGCCAAGACCGCATTCAAGCGCCTGGTTAACAACATGATCCACACGCTTAAAAAACGAATTATCGATTATTGCACTGTTATTCATGTGCGACGACCAGCGAATCGGGACACGCACAAAGTCAAAGCCTGCGTCTGCGATCTTCTCAAAATATTCATCCTTTATCGGGTTGTTGTCGGAATATTCGGTCTCGCCCTCAAGCGCATTGCCCATGTTGACGCCCTTTTGCCAGCCGAGAACAAAGTTGAGATTATCGGTCTTGTCCGTCATTTGTTCGCCGACCGCCCAGCCCGCAATATATTTTCGGAGCAGCAAAAGATCTTTTGTGTTGATTCGACCGTCCGCATTAACATCCGTGCCGCTGTAATATGCAACCTTGTGCCCTGCCATCTGCTGTCTGAGGACAAGTACATCCTTCATGTTGATGATGCCGTCGCCGTTTGAGTCACCCGAATGCGAAAATTCAATTTTCGTGATGAGAGATTCGGCGCTTGCCCCGACGCACACAAGCGACATTAGCATAAATGCGGCAAGCATAATCGATATTATTCGTTTCATCTTAACGATCCTTTTCTCTTTTTTAAACAATATAACACATTGCAAAACATATTTCAACGATATTTAGTATAAAATATACAAAATACATCGGCAAAATGATATTTTTTTAATTTACAAATCAAGCCACAAAAGGTTTGACTTATCAGCCGATTCATATTATAATTATACAGTGTATAAAATTATTACGAATCGAGAGAATTTACATATGGAATCATATTTGAAAAGGACTTGGGCGGAAGTGTCGCTTGACAACATTCGCCACAACTTTTTCGAGATCAAAAGCAGGCTGTCGGACGGCGTCAAGGTGATGTCGGTCGTAAAAGCGGACGCATATGGCCACGGTGCAAAATTTGTCGCGCCGCTTCTTGATAAGCTCGGAAGCGATTGGTTTGCGGTTTCAAATATTGAAGAAGCACTCCAGCTTAGGGAACTCAAAATCAATAAGCCGATTTTGATTTTGGGCTACACACCGCCGTTCATGGCAAAAACATTAGCCGAAAACAACATATCACAAGCGCTTCTTTGCAAGGAATATGCAACGGAGCTTAGCCAAATTGCAACCGAGCAAAGCGTCACCGTTAAGGTTCATGTTAAAATCGACAGCGGAATGGGTCGAATCGGATTTGTCCACCATGATGAAAACGATAACAGCGCAGTTGACGAAATTTGTTCATCAAAGCTGCCGGGACTTGATTTTGAAGGCATTTTCACCCATTTTGCCGCATCCGACACAGACGGCGACGAAACAGGCGAATATACCGCTCATCAGTTCAAAATGTTCTGCGACATAATCGATAAACTGAAATCTCACGGAATCGATTTCAGACTTCGCCATTGCTGCAACTCGGCGGCAACGCTTCACAACACCGAAATGCAGCTTGACATGGTTCGTCCGGGAATCATACTTTACGGAAATGAGCCTTCGCCGTTTTTCCGTGATAAATATGGGCTCAAACCCGCAATGACGCTGAAATCGGTCATTTCGATGATAAAAACGGTCAATCCCGGTGAAAGCATCAGCTACGGCAGAACATTCACGGCGGAAAAACCGATCATTGCCGCAACGGTCCCCGTCGGTTATGCGGACGGCTATCCGAGAATGCTCTCAAACAGGGGCTTTGTGATGATAAAAGGCAAAGCGGCGCCGATTGTCGGTCGTGTTTGCATGGATCAGATGATCGTTGATGTAACAAACATTGACAATGTAAAATCCGGCGACGAGGTTTTGCTTTTCGGGCATGATGAAAACGGAACTTTAACTATCGAAGATTTTTCATCGATGTGCAAAACGGTCAATTATGAAACAATGTGCATAATCGGCAAACGAGTCACACGAGTATATTATGAAAACGGCAAGGAAATAGGCACGCTGAATTATGTCTATAACTTGTGAAAAAATACATGTAAAGGATAAATGAAAATGGAGCTTCAAAACTACTATCAGGATCTTTCGACACTTCATCTGAACTGTCTTCCCGAGCGTTCTTACTACATTCCCTATCATTCAATGGCGTCAGCCGTCAGCGGAAACCGTGAGCGTTCGCAAAGGTTCAATCTCTTGTCGGGAGATTGGTTCTTTGAATATTTTGATTCGATCTATGACATTCCCGACGATATTCTTTCAAAGCAATATCTCAAAACAGATACCAAACTTCATGTTCCGTCATGCTGGCAGACAAACGGCTACGACTCACATCAATATACAAATGTGAACTATCCGTTCCCGTTTGACCCGCCCTTTGTTCCTGCCGACAACCCGACAGGCGTTTATACACGCACATTTTCAATCGACGAAAAGTTTGAAACCTATCGTCAATATCTCAATTTTGAGGGCGTTGACAGCTGTTTTTATCTTTACATAAACGAAGAATTTGTCGCATATTCCCAGGTTTCCCACTCAACAAGCGAAATTGATGTCACCGACTATGTTCATATCGGCGAAAACAAGATTACGGTAATTGTTTTGAAGTGGTGCGACGGTTCATATTTTGAAGACCAGGATAAATTCCGTCTTTCGGGCATTTTCAGAGATGTTTACCTGCTTTCCCGTCCTAAAGGACACATTCGTGATTATTTCATCACAAGCGAAGTAGCTGACGATTTTAGAACAGGCACGCTCAAAATTGACATTGACGCGCCGACTGTTGACGGAATCAAGCTTACTCTTATCGACCCCGAAGGAAACACCGTCGACAGAACCGAAACCGACGGGCTCGGACACGGTGAATTTACCGTAGCCTCCCCTGCTCTTTGGTCAGCCGAAACACCGTTCCTCTATTCGATCTTGATTGAAAGCTGCGGTGAATATATCTGCGAAAAGGTCGGAATCAAGACTCTTTGCGTAGATGACGGCATAATTAAGCTCAACGGCAGAGCAATCAAATTTAAAGGCGTCAACCGCCATGATTCCGACCCGACCGTCGGCTATGCGGTGACAGAGGACATGATGATCAAAGACCTCATGCTGATGAAAGCCTACAACATCAACGCCGTGCGCACCTCTCACTATCCAAACGACCCGAGATTTTTGGAAATGTGCGATAAATACGGTTTTTATGTAATCGACGAAGCCGACATCGAAACCCACGGAACGGTTCAGCGCAAAGGCGGCTATGACTGCTCGCAGTTCTCATATTTCACAAACGACCCGACCTATGAGGAAGTAATTCTCGACCGTGTTAAACGGCTTGTCGAACGTGATAAAAACCGCCCGTGCGTAATGATGTGGTCAATGGGCAACGAATCGGGCTATGGCTGCAATGTTGAAAAGGCGGTCAAATGGACAAAGCTCCGTGACCCGGACAGACTGACCCATTACGAAAGCTGCATTACAGGCGAATTATCAAGTGCCGAGGGGCTTGACACCGTCAGCAGAATGTATGCTCCGCCCGCTTGGTGCATAAAATATTTAAACGACGAAGAACAGACAAGACCGCTCGTTCTTTGCGAATATTCTCATGTTTTGGGCAATTCACCCGGCGACTTCAAGGAATATTGGGACATCATCAACACCTATCCGCAGTTTGCGGGCGGATTCGTTTGGGAATGGTGCGACCACGCATTCCCGGTTGGTAAAGACGAATTCGGCAACATCAAATACGGCTATGGCGGAGATTTCGGCGAGGTTGTAAACGACAATGATTTCTGCCTTGACGGACTTGTGACGCCCGACAGACGCCCGACAGTTGCGCTCAATGATTATAAAGCGGTGATTCAGCCTGTTAAGGTTGAGGCGGTCGATCTTGAAAACGGCATATTCTCGGTTAAAAATATGCACGATTTCATCTACCTCTCACGCTATGACTGCAAATATGAAATCACGCTCGACGGCAAGGTTGTCGAATCGGGTGAAGTCGGAGCGCTTCCGATTCCTCCGCAGCGCACCGAACAAATACACATTGAATATACCCTCCCCGAACACGGCGATTGCTACATTCGCCTGATCTTTACCCAAATCGGCGAAACCGCTTGGGCAGACGACGGTCATGAGGTTGCGTTCGCACAGTTCAAGCTGCCTGTTGACGATTCGAGAAGAGTCGTTGAATATGACAACACGCTGTTCTCGGTTTCGGAGTCGGAGAAATATTTGAAAATTATCGGCAACGGCTTTACATATCTTTTCAACAAGCCTCACGGCTGCTTTGAACAGTTGACGATTGCAAATAAGAAATTGCTCAATTCTCCGATTGATTTCAACATCTGGAGAGCATTGATTCGCAACGACTGCTTCCAAAATGAGAAATGGGAAAACCTGCACTATGAGCGCATGGTCAATTCCGTTCGCAGAGTCGCTTGCAAAAAGACGGATTCCGGCGTTGAAATTGCAACGATCACAAGAATCGGCGCTGTTTCTCGAATCTGCCCGATCACCGTTAATACCCTCTGGACGATCAACACTCTCGGAATCATCACTCTTGAAGCCGATGTCACGGTTGACGAGGATGTGGAATATTTGCCGAGATTCGGTTTGAGGACCTCGGTCGACAAGTCGCTCAACACCGTTGAATATTTCGGTTTCGGTCCGTTTGAGAGCTATGTTGACAAACACAACGCTTGCTACAAGGGCAGATTTAAAAATAAGGTTGAAAACGAAATTCCCTATGAATATATCGTTCCTCAGGAATGCGGCAACCATTATGACACAAAATGGGGCTGTGTTTACGGCGAAGACGGTGTCGGTCTGATGTTCCGTTCAAAAGACGGAATCGGTCTGTCCGTTCTTCCCTATTCGCAGGAAGAATTGCAGGCGGCAAAGCATAAATTTGAACTGCCGAAATCAACCGCTACTCATATCTGCGTTGATTATAAGCAAAGCGGCGTCGGCTCGAATGCCTGCGGTCCTGTTCTCCCCGACGAATATCGCGTAAACGACAAAAAATTCACCTTCAATCTTGAAATATTGCCGCTCTCACCAAAGGCAAAAGACCTTGCAAAGCTCGGCAATACCGATTTCATCTTGAAAACGAGGTAAGCAGATGGTAAACATCGGAAACAGTTGGGATAAACTGCTCGAAGATGAGTTTAAAAAGGATTATTACCTCAAGCTCCGTGAGTTTTTAAAGAGCGAATATTCTCATCATCATGTCTATCCCGATATGCACGACATATTCAATGCGCTGAAAAACACCGATTACAATGACACAAAGGCGGTTATTTTGGGTCAAGACCCCTATCACGGACCGGGGCAGGCTCATGGGCTGTGCTTTTCGGTAAAGCGAGGCGTTGAACCGCCTCCGTCGCTGAAAAACATATATAAAGAGCAGCATGACGACTTGAACATCACCCAACCGCCTCATTTCGGCGAGTTATATGACTGGGCAAAAAGCGGAGTGCTGATGTTAAACACAGTGCTGACAGTTCGTGAAGGTTGTGCGGGCTCTCACCGAGGACACGGCTGGGAAACGCTGACCGACACAATAATTACACTGTTAAACGAGCGTGAAAGCCCAATCGTATTTTTGCTTTGGGGAAATAATGCACGCTCGAAAAAGGCGCTCATCACAAATCCGAATCATCTGATTTTAGAAGCGGCACATCCAAGTCCGCTTTCGGCATATAACGGATTTTTCGGCTGTCGTCATTTTTCCAAAACCAACGAATTTTTGCAAAAAAACGGCATGACTCCAATCGATTGGCAGTTGCATGAATAACCGATTTCGATTTTTGTAAAGATTTTAAAACCGAAAGGAATATATACATATGAATGGTTTTTTGCAGGTCATCAGTTCATTTTTCTACGGCATCATCGAGGGCATTACCGAATGGCTCCCGATAAGCTCAACAGGTCACCTGATTCTCTATGAAAGATTCTTCCCTGTTGGTGACAACGCCTTTACCGAAATGTTCCGCGTGGTCATTCAGCTCGGCGCAATAATGGCGGTTGTAATTCTCTATTGGAATAAGCTAAATCCTTTTTCAAAAACAAAATCGCCCGAGGTCAAGCGCTATACATGGCGTTTGTGGGTTCTCGTGCTCATCGGCTGTTTGCCGGCGGCTCTGATCGGTCTTCCGCTTGATAAATGGATCGATTCCGTATTTTACAACGAATTGACAGTTGCACTGACGCTTATCATCTATGGCGTTGCGTTCATTGCGGTCGAAAACATGATCAAAAAAGGCAAAATTCAAACCCGAATCAAAAGCTTCAACAAGGTTGACATGAAGCTTGCCCTTTTAATCGGCTGTTTTCAGGTATTGGCGCTGATCCCCGGCACATCACGCTCAGGCATCACGATCATCGGCGCAATGCTGCTCGGCTGCACAAGAGGTCTTGCCGCTGAATATTCGTTCTTCCTCTCAATTCCGGTAATGTTCGGTGCAAGTCTTGTAAAATGCTTAAAGCTCGGCAAAGAAATGGCGACAACGGGCGATGTGTTTACAGGTTCCGAAATCGGCGCGCTGATCGTCGGAATTTTGACCGCGTTCATCGTTTCGATCATCGCAATCAAATTCCTGATGAACTTCATCAAAAAGCATGATTTCAAAATATTCGGCTGGTATCGAATCGCCCTAGGTCTGATTGTGCTGGTCGTTTGGATATTTACACTGTAAAAATGAACGAAAATTTGTATTTTTCTTGTTATTAAGTTAATATTTTTACAAACTTTTCGATTTTACTTGAAATTAGTCCAAAATCACATTATAATAGTATTTGTCGATTTATGGCTTAAACTTTTATTGTTTGAAAGGAAGATAAATAATGAACTATTCGCAAGAAGTAGAAAACATGTGCATGGTCGCTAAAGGACCGAAGCACGGTCCTGCTCCTATCCCCGAAGAGGGAAAGTGGATCGGCGCAAAGGAAATCTGTGACATTTCGGGTTACACCCACGGTGTAGGCTGGTGCGCACCTCAGCAGGGCGCTTGCAAGCTCTCGCTTAATGTTAAAGGCGGCGTAATCGAAGAAGCCCTGGTTGAAACCGTAGGATGTTCGGGCATGACCCACTCGGCAGCAATGGCAGCTGAGATCTTGCCGGGCAAAACAATCCTTGAAGCGCTCAACACCGACCTTGTTTGCGACGCAATCAACACTGCAATGAGAGAATTGTTCTTGCAGATTGTTTACGGTCGTACACAGTCTGCTTTCTCAGATGACGGTCTTGTAATCGGTGCAGGCATGGAAGACCTCGGTAAAGGACATCGTTCAATGGTCGGCACAATGTACGGCACAAAAGCTAAGGGCGTTCGTTACCTCGAAATGACCGAAGGCTATTGCACACGCATGGCGCTTGACGCTGACGATCAGGTAATCGGCTATGAGTTTGTATCGCTCGGAAAAATGACCGACTTCATCAAAGAAGGCATGGAACCGAACGAAGCATATAAGAAATCAATGGGCACATACGGTCGTTTTGACGAAGCTGTCAAATATATCGACCCGCGTGAGGAATAAGGAGGTAAAAACCAATGGCATTATTTGAAGGTTATGAAAGACGCGTTGACAAAATCAACGAAGTTCTTAAAGAATATGGTATCTCCTCCATCGAGGAATGTAAAGAAATCACTTTGGCAAAGGGCATTGACTGTGACAAGATCGTTCGCAGCACACAGCCTATCTGCTTTGAAAACGCTGTTTGGGCATATACCGTCGGTTGCGCAATCGCAATCAAAAAGGGCTGCACAAAGGCTGCTGACGCTGCTGCTGCAATCGGCATCGGTCTTCAGTCATTCTGCATTCCGGGTTCTGTTGCAGAAAACCGCAAGGTTGGTCTCGGACACGGAAACCTCGGCAAAATGCTTCTTTCGGAAGAAACAGATTGCTTCTGCTTCCTTGCAGGTCATGAATCATTTGCAGCTGCTGAAGGCGCAATCAAAATTGCTCTTAACGCAAACAAAGTTCGTCAGCACCCGCTTAGAGTAATTCTTAACGGTCTCGGCAAAGACGCAGCGTTCATTATTTCAAGAATCAACGGCTTCACATATGTTGAAACCGAGTTTGATCCTTACACCGAAGAAGTTAAGGTTGTAAAGGAAGTTCCCTATTCAAAAGGTCCTCGTGCAGACGTTAAGTGCTATGGCGCTGATAACGTTCCGGAAGGCGTTGCTATCATGCGTCTTGAGAAGGTTGGCGTATCTATCACAGGTAACTCAACTAACCCGACTCGTTTCCAGCACCCGGTTGCAGGCACATATAAAAAATGGTGCATTGAGAACGGCAAACAGTATTTCTCGGTTGCATCGGGCGGCGGCACAGGCCGTACACTTCACCCGGACAACATGGCAGCAGGTCCTTCATCTTACGGCATGACAGATACAATGGGTCGTATGCACTCTGACGCTCAGTTTGCAGGTTCATCATCTGTTCCGGCTCATGTTGAAATGATGGGTCTTATCGGCATGGGCAACAACCCGATGGTTGGTGCTACCGTTGCTTGTGCAGTTGCTGTTGAAGAAGCAAGCAAATAATC
>CAKRRH010000016.1 GCA_934394855.1 uncultured Eubacteriales bacterium | reverse complement strand
CCCTTAAATGCACTTTCCGCCATTTCTTGCATGAGAAATGGTGTGCCCGTGCGGCATGAGCACATATTTATTTAATTAGATTAGAATTATGTGAGGGGACACTTTTTGTAAAAAGTTTCCCCTCACACTCCCTATCAAAAACTTTATTTATGAAGTTTTTTTAATTATTTAGTGTATAACAATACTACCAACTTCTAACTATTCATAAAACCGTAGGGTGCGTCGTCCCCGGCGCACCACAATATAATAGCCATATAAAAAACAGAAGTACAAGCCATCCTAACGCTGTACCTCTGTTTTATTTTTTAAAGAAAATTTTTGAAGGGAGCACGAGGGGACCTTTTTATAAAAAGTTCCCCTCGTATAAAGTTTTCTCTAACAAATTACTTGAGCGTCCTAAAATATTCAATGCTTGATTTGGCATCGGAAAGCTCGTCGGTTGTCGGGTAATCCTGCTCATAGATAAAACACTCCGTGCCGAATTTCTTTGCTGTTTTCACGATCGGCGCAAAATCGATTATGCCGTTATCAAGCGATGTGATTTCCTTTGATTCATCGTCCTTCATCTGCTTAACATGAAGCAAATTTATCTTTCCGGCATATCTGCGAAGATACTGCTCAATGTCAACGCCTGCGTGTTTCATCCAAAATACATCAAATTCGGGCATACACAAATCGGCTTTCTCCATGAGATTATCAAAATATGAAACTCCGTCGCTATCTTTTATCTCAAACTCTTTTCCGTGAGTATGATAGCAATAGACAAACCCGTTCATTGCACATTTTTCAGTTGCCGCCTCAAGCTTTTCGGCAAACTCGTCCAGATCCGTCTTTTCGGGGTCGATCCAACCGTGCGCCATATACATACAACCGCATTTTGATAATATATCTGCGTGCATTTTAAATTTTTCATCATCTAAAATGTCATCAACAGGAACATGAGCCGAAACCGCCGTCAGTCCGAGATAATCAAGATATTCGGAGAGCTCCTGACCTGTCATTTCGCCGTAATTTCCGCAAAACTCCACTCCGTCATAGCCCATGTCTGACAGAGCTTTGAGTGTTCCCTTAAAATCATTTTGAAGTGCTTTTTTCACCGAATACAGCTGAATGTATAATTTATTCATCAAAAAATCTCCTTTAAAAAATCCAAAATATACTTTACTTAAACCATGTTAGAATGTATAATATTATATACCACATTTTTGCGTAAATGTCTACATGAATTATTAAACATTGGAGAAAAGAATCATGACAATTTATGATAAAACGCCATATTTAATTGATGGTTGCGAACAAAATGAACCGAGCCTTGAGCTATATCTCACCGACACTGACAACGATACGCTCATGCTCATTTATCCGGGCGGCGGATATGCGATTTTGGCTGACCATGAGGGTAAAGGCTATGCCGAATATTTTAACTCATTAGGTCTTAACTGCGCCGTATTAAACTATCGCCTTGCACCCTATTCATATCCCTGTCAGGCGCTTGACGCAAGAAGAGCCGTCAGATTCATCAAGGCTCATGCCGACGAATATAAAATCAATCCCGACAAAATCGTTGTCGTCGGCTCGTCTGCCGGAGGTCATCTTGCCGCAATGACTGCGCTTTTTGACAACACAGACAAAATCGACGAAGCAGAGGGCGTTGACAAAATTGACTTAATTTCTCCGAAAATCGCAGGCTTAGTGCTTTGCTATCCCGTGATTACGCTGGGCCAATATACTCACGAAGGCAGCCGTGATAATCTCACAAAAGGCGACAAAGATTTAATCGAGCGTCTTTCAATCGAAAAAGCGGCAGGCAGCAACATGCCTCCTGCATTTATCTGGACGACCCTTGACGATAATTTGGTCGATTCAAGAAATTCGCTCTGTCTTGCCGAGCGTTATCATGAGCTCGGTCTTGACTGCGAACTGCACATTTTCCCACACGGTCATCACGGTTTAGGACTGGCTCCTGAACTGCCTCATGTCGCACAGTGGACCGTACTTTGCAAAAATTGGCTGATAAGTCACGGATTTTTGAAATAAAATCGCAGATAATAACTCGGAAAATAACAAAAAATGAGGTTATAATATATGGATTCCATTGAGCAAGTCAGAGAAAAATTTAAAAACGACAGATTTGCGACCGATTGCGGCTGTGAAATTGATGAAATCGGCGATAAATATGCGAAATGTCATCTTGCGCTTTGCGATATGCATAAAAACGCAATGGGCAGCCTGATGGGCGGAGTGTCCTTTACCCTTGCCGATTTTGCATTTGCGATTGCCTCGAACTGGCAAGGCACACCGACGGTGTCGCTTTGTTCAAACATAACATTTTTGGGCAAAACCAAGGGCGATGTCATTTTCGCCGAAGCCAAATGCAAAAAAGACGGCAGAACCGCCTGCTATTATGAAATTTCGGTCACAGATAATCTTGATAGCAAAATAGCCGAAGTCACAATCAACGGATTTCATGTATAAATCAACTACAAAAGAAAGGCAAAATATAATCTTGCAAAACGACAACTTAACCCTGAAACGAAAGCTTATTAAAAAAGAATTTTCACGAATGAACGATATGCAGTTTAAGGCAATGACCACGGTGTCCGGTCCGCTTTTGGTGCTTGCGGGCGCAGGTTCGGGCAAAACAACCGTTTTGGTCAACAGAATTGCATATATGATAAAATACGGCAACGCATATAACATTGAGGATACGGCGGAGATTTCGGACGATGAGCGTTCGGAGATTGAAGCATTTTTAAACGGCGAGAGCGATGAAGCGCCGTATATTGAGCAATGGCGCACACCGAAAATTCAGCCGTGGCAGATTCTCGCAATCACATTTACAAACAAAGCCGCAGGCGAGCTTAAAGAGCGTCTTTGCAACATGATTGAAAACGGCGGCGAAGATATATGGGCGAGTACATTTCACTCAACCTGTGCAAAAATCATGCGCCGTTACGGTGACAGGCTCGGCTTCACCTCTCATTTCACGATCTATGACAGCGACGACACCAAACGAACGATTAAAGATTGCTTAAAGCGACTTAATATTGATGAAAAAAATCTCCCTGTCCGTGAGATTATGAGCGAAATCAGCAATGCAAAGGACGCTTTGATTGATTATGATACATATAAGCTCTCATGCGGTCAGGACTATCGCAAAAAGCTGATTGCGGCGGTTTACGAGATGTATGAACAAACATTGCAGAACAATGACGCAATGGACTTTGACGATTTGATCGTCAATACCGTCAAGCTGTTCGAGCAACAGCCCGACATTTTGGATTATTACCGTGACAAATTCAGATACATAATGGTAGACGAATATCAGGACACAAACCATGCGCAGTATGTTCTTGTGAAAATGCTTGCGGATAAATATAAAAACATCTGTGTTGTGGGTGACGATGACCAGTCGATATATCGTTTCAGAGGCGCAACGGTTGAAAATATTTTAACCTTTGAAAAGCAATATAAAGACGCAAAAACGATTCGTTTGGAGCAAAATTATCGTTCAACCACCAACATTCTGAATGCCGCAAACGAGGTTATTTCAAACAACAGCCAGCGCAAAGGCAAACAGCTTTGGACTGATAACGGCGACGGCGAAAAGGTCAAGGTCCACACGGCATATAACGAAGGAAACGAAGCAAAATATGTTGCAGACACAATCTTAAAAAATGTATTAAACGGTGCGGCATATTCGGACAATGCCGTGCTTTACAGGCTAAACTCGCTGACAGGTACAATCGAGAAAACCTTTGCAAGAATGGCAATTCCATATAAAATTATCGGCGGAATGAGGTTCTATGACCGAAAAGAAATCAAAGATATGATGAGTTATCTTTGCGTAATCAACAATCCGTCGGATAATCTGAGGCTCAAGCGAATCATCAATGTGCCGAAAAGAGGAATAGGCGACACAACAATAAACAATGCCGAAGCGATTGCAAATCAGCTCGGTGAATCGCTCTATTATGTAATCTCTCATGCAGATGAATTTGAGAAGCTCAGCCGTGCTGCAAACAAGCTGAAAACATTTGCAAACACAATCTCAACGCTCATTGAGATGAACGAAGATATGTCGCCGAGCGAGCTTTTTGATGAAGTAATCGCAAAATCCGGATATATCACGGCGCTTGAAAACGACAGTGAGGACAACACAGAGCGAATCGAAAATGTTCATGAGCTTTCGTCAATGCTTCAGCAATATGAGGAAGAAACGGACGAGCCGAGCTTGTCGGAATATCTCGAAGAGGTTGCACTTATAACCGATGTTGACGATTATGACGAAAACGCGGACAAGGTCGTGCTCATGACGATTCACTCGGCAAAAGGACTCGAATTTCCAAACGTATTCCTTATCGGAATGGAGGAAGGCATCTTTCCCGGAATGAGAGCGGTGACAGAAAGCGACATTGAAGAAGAACGTCGACTTGCATATGTCGCAATCACCCGTGCAAAAAAGGAGCTGCGCATCACGAATACAAAAAGCCGAATGTTATATGGCATGACAACGCACAACAAGCCATCTCGATTTGTCAACGAACTGCCGTCTGAAAATATTGAAACCGACGAGGATTCAATGTCAAAACAGAGCGGCTCATTCGGGCGATATGCCGAGCGAACCGGCTCATACGGTTCGTCATATTCGGGTTCGTATTCGTCGTCCTATTCGTCATCGTCTTACAGCGGCACAAAGAGCAATGAGGCGGCTAAATTCAAGGCGATGACAGGCGGCAGACGAATTTCACAGCAAAGCAAAGCACCGAGCGTGTCATATAAATCGGGCGACCGAGTTAAACATAAAGTATTCGGTGAAGGAATGGTGCTTAACGCTACAAAAATGGGCAACGATTTCATGCTTGAAATCGCCTTTGACGATGTCGGAACGAAAAAAATCATGGCAAACTTCGCCGGAGTTCAAAAAATATAATATTTATTTTCAAATCAACACATTTGTTGATTTATGATGTTCGGTTAAACAAAAAACAGCCTTATAATAAACTTACAAAGTTTAAGGAGGCTGTTTTTTTATGAACACAGACAAAATATTCGCACAGCAAATCGCAAATGAATATGCACCCAAAGACACATCAAAGGTGGTTGCACTCAAAAAGCTTGACAAAAAAGCCAAGCTGCCCGCAACAATATTTACCTATTCGTTAGGTATTATTGCGGCGCTGATACTCGGCGTCGGAATGTGCCTTGCAATGGGTCAGATCGGCTCAAACACAACGACATCGTTTGTCCTCGGCATCATAATCGGCGTTGTCGGCATGATTCTGATTGCGATAAACTACCCGATTTACAAAAAAATGATAGCTAAGGGCAAGCAGAAATATGCCTATGAAATCATTGAGCTTGCAAAAGAGATCAGCGATAAATGATGAAATGGGCTTCATAATCAAAATAATCGAACGCTATTATTCCGATCAAGCCTTTAAAGACAGCTTCGGGATAATCGGAGGAATGACGGTAAACTTGCTCTATGCCGTTTTTCGTGCAATTACGGGCATTATATATTCGTCAATTTGGTTCATAACCGTTGCCGTTTATTATTTTATCTTAGCGTTTATGAAAGCATATTTGGCAATCAAGATTCGCAAAAAGTCAAAGGACTATGACTATGAACTGAACTGTTACAGAAAAACCGCCGTCTTTTTGTTTTTGCTCAATGTTTCAATGGGCGGAATGATATATTTAACGGTGAGAACAAATTCAGGCTTTTCATATCCCGGATACATTATTTATGTTTCGGCAATATATACATTTTACACATTCGGGGTTTCGGTTTACAATATGGTAAAACAACGAAAATCGAAAAGCCCGATTATTTCCGCCTCGAAAATTATCAATTTTGTTTCGGCGGTCATGTCTGTTCTTACGCTTCAAACCGCAATGATAGCAAGCTTCTCAAATAATGACGAAAACTTCAGGCGGCTGATGAACACAATTACGGGCGGATGTGTTTATGCAATCGTGATTGCAACCGCGATCATGATGTTGGTTCATTCTAAAAAAGGAGATAGGGTTTGTGAACAAGTCGGAGAGTAAATATTTTAATACCGCTGAGAAGATGGACAAAGCGTTCATATCACTTCTTTGCGAAAAGGACTTTGAATATATCACAATCAAGGAAATTTGCAAAGCGGCAGGCGTCAACCGTTCGACATTTTATCTTCATTATGACAACACAAGAGATTTGCTCAGCGAGTCGCTTGATTATGTAATTTCGCAGTTTTTGAGCTATTATGAAGTCGAAACCGACGATTTCATTTCAAGGCTTGAAACCTGCGAGAAAAATGAGCTGATTCTTGTCACACCGAAATATCTTATCCCCTATCTGCAATATGTCAAGGACAACCAAAAGCTGTTTTGACTTTTCTTTTAAATGACAACTTCATGGAATCAAACGAAAAAATTGAGAAAATGTCAAAACATATTTTCTACCCGATAATGCGGCGGCTGAATGTTCCGAAAAGCAAAGAGGAATATATGCTTTCGTTTTATATGCACGGAATTTTGGCGGTGATCACCTGTTGGCTGAAAAATGAATGCGCCGACCCGATCGAAGATATATCCGATTTCATAATAGGCTGTATCCCGATTTCGAAAGAATAGCAAAATCCCCGATACTGTCGCAGTATCGGGGATTTATTATGGTTTATCAATTAAACAATGATTTTAGTGCATCGCCGATTCCATCACCGCACATTTTGCATTCAGCCTTAGTCAGCTTTGCACATTCAGCCGTTTTTGCCGCAATATCGACATATTGCTCGACTAAATCATAATCAATTTCATCCACATTCTCATTTTCCATTGTGACCGTTTTGAAAAATTTTTCGCCCCTGAAGTTAAATGAGCAAGTAATATAATCGCTCGGGGTTTCACCGTCTTTGAGAACCTCGGTTGCGCACAAAAATTTCACATCAAGCCAGACTGCATATCGCCGCTTTTTTGATGATCGGCAAACCCTTTACGCTCTCGTCCAACGACTCAAATTTTTGTTTATAATATTTTTCCGCTTCCATAATTTTCACTTCTCAAAATTTAAATCCTGTTATTTCAATGTTGCAATATCCATTGTCGCATATGCGTTAAGGTCAAGTCCGCCGCGCACACCCGACATATATTCGTAATACCCTTGTGCTCCGACCATTGCCGCATTATCACCGCAAAGCGACAGATCGGGCAAATACAGCGCTTTGCCCATTGACTTGCAAAGTTCGGTCATTCGTCGGCGAATTTCGCTGTTTGCCGAGACGCCTCCTGCAATCACAAGCTTATCATAATCCACCGTTTTAAACGCCTTTTCAACACGGTCAAGCAATATATCGGTCACGGTCGTGCGAACGCAAGCCGCTAGCGAGTTAAAATCAAGATCTTCGCCCTTTTGCTGTGAATTATGTATCAGGTTAATGACGGCAGTTTTAAGACCCGAAAAACTGAAATCAAGCTCACACCCCTCAACATGAGGCTTCGGCAGTTTATATTTCGTATTATCGCCGTTTTCGGCTATCTTATCAAGATGAATTCCACCCGGATACGGCAATCCCATTGCACGGGCGGTTTTGTCAAAACATTCACCCGCCGCGTCATCTCTTGTCCGTCCGATAACCTCATATTCGGTATATGATTTTACATTGATAAGATGAGAGTGACCGCCCGAAATTACAAGCGCCAAAAAGGGTGGCTTCAGATCCTTGTGAGTAATGTAATTTGCCGCAATGTGCGAACGAAGATGATGAACGGGCACAAGCGGCAAATCTTTAGAAAAGCAAAGTCCCTTTGCAAATCCGACTCCGACAAGCAACGAGCCGATGAGTCCCGGCGCATAGGTCACAGCAACAGCATCAATATCGTCGATTGTAAGCTCCGCCTTTTCGAGCGCTTGTTTATAGAGCGAGCCGATTGCCTCAATGTGCCTGCGAGATGCGATTTCGGGGACAACTCCGCCATAGAGCACGTGTTCAGGCACTTGCGACGCAATGCAGCTTGAAAGCACCTCTCTGCCTTCGGTGACTGCAACCGCAGTATCGTCGCAGGACGATTCAATCGCCAAAATTTTCATTTACTATCTTTCCTTTCAAACATCATAAAACGGCATTTGGCTTACCTTAAAATTTAAGCGTCATTATCAATGCGTTTTCGGTCGGGTTATCATAGAACTTTTTTCGTTCCCCGACTGTTTCAAAGCCGTGCTTTATATACAGAGAAATTGCGGCATTGTTGCTTTTTCGCACTTCAAGAGAGATGAACGAGCATTTGTTTTCACGGCACATCATGATTGCCGACTTCATAAGCTCGTCCGCAAAGCCACGGTGACGAAAATCATTCATCACCGCAATTCGGTTTACATAACATTCGTCCGCCACAACGGTCGCAGAACAATATCCGACCAGCTTTTCATCGCAATATGCACCGAAAAAGTGGTAGCTTTTTTGATTTATCGTGCCGACAAGCACGCTTTTATCCCAGGGAGTCGAAAAACAGGCGCTCTCGACCGCTAAAATATCGTCAACCGCCGATTCGTCAAGAATTTTTACCATTTTGCAATTTCACCAACAATTTTTCAATATTATCAAAAAGCAAATCACGGCATTTTCTGTAAACATCAAGCGACTGCATATAGGGGTCGCATATTTCATCGTCAAGCCGTATGATTTTAGCCTTGTCAATGCCAAGCGAGCAAAGCGCCGCCTCATGACTTTCGGTCATCGGAACAATTATATCGACGCTGTTTAAAATATCAAGCGTAGCCTGTGTCGGAACATGAGCCGATATATCTATGTTGATTTCAGACAGTGCGTCAATCGCATTTTGCGCTGTGCCGTCAATGTCGTTGACAAAAAGACCTGCACTCGAAATCTCAAGGTCATAGCCCTTTTCATCTGCAATTTTCTTCGCAATTCCCTCTGCCATCGGACTTCGGCAGGTGTTGCCGGTGCATATAAATATAATTTTCATCACGCCACCTCTTATTTTGCCTCAAACCATGTTTTGCCGCTGTGGACATCGGCTGCCAGCTTAACGGCAAAATTGACCGCATTTTCCATTTCCTCTTTTAATATATCGCTGACCTGTACTTTAATGCTTTCGTCGCACTCGACAATCAATTCGTCATGCACCTGCATGATCAGCCGTGCGTCAAGCTTTTCCTTTTCAAGCCGTCTGTCAACGCTTATCATCGCAATCTTGATAATATCCGCCGCTGTTCCCTGAATCGGCATATTTTTAGCAACTCTTTCGGAAAATGAGCGCAGATTGAAGTTGGACGATTTAAGGTCCGGCAGATAGCGCCGTCTGCCAAATACGGTTGTAACATATCCGTCTATTCTTGCCTTGTTCACCGTGTTGTCCAAATAATCACGAACGCCGTGATATGTTGCAAGATAGTTTTCAATATATTCCTTTGCTTCCGCAACAGACACATGAATGTCCTTTGAAAGAGAAAATGCGCCGATTCCGTAAACGATGCCGAAATTGACCGCTTTTGCCTTTGAACGGATTTCGGGGGTCATGTTTTCAAGCGGAACGTTGAACACCTGAGAAGCGGTCACAGCATGAATGTCTTTGCCTGTTTTGAATGCATTTATCATTGTTTCGTCATTTGACACGCTTGCCAAAACACGCAGCTCGATCTGCGAATAGTCTGCGTCAACAAGCGTTTTGCCTATTGGAGCCACAAAAAATTTTCTCATCTGTCTGCCAAGCTCGGTTCTGACGGGAATATTTTGCAAATTAGGCTCTGCCGAGCTGATTCTGCCTGTTCTCGTTTCGGTTTGCTTTAATGTAGAATGGATTCGTCCGTCGTCACCGATCACCTTGATCATTCCGTCGCAATAGGTTGATTTGAGCTTCGCCATTGAGCGATATTGCAAAAGATATTCCACAGCGTCGGACTGATAGCGAAGATTTTCAAGCACCTCTGCAGAGGTCGAATAGCCTGTTTTGGTTTTCTTTGACGAAGGCAATCCCAATTTTTCAAAAAGAGCAACACCGAGCTGTTTTGGCGAATTCAGATTAAATTCATAGCCGATTATCTCATAAATCTTGCTTTGCAATTCGTCAATTTGAGCGGAGAGCATTTGACCGAATTGCTCAATTCCCTCTTTATCCACCGCAAAACCTGCCGTTTCCATGCGATAGAGCGTGTAGCTAAGCGGAATTTCGATATTTGAAAGGAGTTCGTTTTGCCCATTTTGCGAAATCTCGTCTTTCATCTCGCAATACATTTTATTAGTCACATCAAGCGCAAAAACAGCGTCCTCATGTTCACACTCACAGCGGTTTATGTCATAGCTTAATGCATAGCGAGAGAGCGAATAATCACTCTGGTCGGGGCTTAACAAATATGCCGCAAGCATTGTGTCAAACATAAAATCGGGTTCAAAATCAAGATTTGCGTTATGATAAAATGACTTTGAATCGTGAATTATCAGGTTTTTAGCACTTTTTAAAAGCTTGCTTGAATAATCGAATATATAATATTCGCCCTCACAAAGTGAAAACAAAAGGTTGTTGTCAGCGTCAAAATATATCACCGAATCATCAGCTAACCTGTCTGCTTTTTTGAAAGCAACTTCCCTGTTTTTCGGGGTCGCAATCGAAATGTTTTCGTCACTTGCCGTGACATTTGCAAGGTCGAGCCTGTCGAGCAATTTTGTCATGTTAAGCCGCAGCAGCATTGACTTCAGCGCCGCACTGTCACGGTTTGACATATATTCCGAATGTTCGGGCAGCTCGATCGGCGCAGTTTTGCAGATCGTGCCAAGCTCACGGCTCATGAACGCCGATTCTTTTCCCGCAATCAGCTTGTTTTTCAGCGTGTCACGCTCGTCGATCTGTGTAATATTATCATAAATATAGTCGATTGAATGATATTTTGAAATGAGCGATCCCGCAGTCTTTTCGCCAACGCCCGCAACACCGGGAATATTGTCCGAGCTGTCGCCCATGAGCGCCTTGATTTCGATCATTTCGGGTGGTGTTACGCCATATTTTTCAAGAATGACATCGGGGGAATATTCGGTGATTTCGGGTCTGCCCATTTTTGTTGCGGCAAGTAGAACATGAACCCTGTCCGACACTAACTGCAATGAATCACGGTCGCCTGTCGCAATGATACATTCATCGCCCTTTTCATCGCAAATTCGGCTGAGCGTTCCCAAAATATCGTCCGCTTCGAACCCCTCTTTTTCAAGCACAATGCAGCCGAAATCACTAAGCACCTGCTTCATCAGCGGCACTTGAACCCGAAGCTCGTCGGGCATCGGCTTTCGCCCTGCTTTATATTCCGCATACATCTTGTGCCTAAATGTCGGTGCTTTCAGGTCAAAAGCCGCCGCAATCACATCGGGCGAATTTTCGTCGATGAGTTTGAGCAATATATTCATAAATCCGTAAATTGCGTTTGTCGGCGTGCCGTCGGGTGCAGACAGCGCCCTTACTCCGTAAAACGCACGGTTGATTATTGAGTTTGCGTCAAGCGCTAACAGCTTCATAAAAATTCCTACTGCCTTTCAATAGATATAGCTTTTATTATTATATCAAAAATCGCCCGTCAATACAAGATATTTGACAGCGATTGAAAAATAAATTATAATAATTCTATCATATTTGCAAAGGAGTCGGGCGCTTTGAGAAAACATTTGATAATATTCGTCAAATTAACTGCGATTGCCGTGTCATGCGTTTTTTTATTGAGCCTTGCCTCATGTGCATTTACAAACGACTCAGAAAACAATGATAATCATACCGAAAATTACAGCACTCGCTATTTAAAAAGAAATGATACCGACTCGCAAAAAGCGCTCATCCGCACGCTGAACGGGTTTGAGATGACGCTCAATCTCCCCTTTTCTTTAAGTGACGAAGAGCAAAATATATATGATAAAGCGATAGACAAAATAAACTCGGAATTTGACTGTAAAATCACACTGAAAAGCGGTGAATATGACGGTGATGAGCTGATTCATGAGCTATCAAATCACAAAACATCAAACGGCGTTTATTATGCAAAAACCGACAAACTGCTCTATATGATCGACAACGATTATCTTTGTTCGCTTAATAATGCCGCAAAGTCAAGCGGTGTTGATTTTGGCGGCGCTTTTTATGATAAAACGATGACCGGTGCGCTGAACATCAACTACAATCAATATGGCTGGGTGTCGCAAATCGGCACACACGAAACCCCGAACTGCATTATCATCAACAAGGCAATGCTTATAAGAAACGGCATGGAGGATATTCTCCCGATTGCCAAAAACGGCGATTGGGACATCGACGCTTTGGAATATTACATGAAACAAACGGCTGACAAGACCGACTGCCAAATGATTGTCTCCTCCCCCGAAGGGCTGTTTGAGTCGATCTGCACTGCAAAGGGTCAACCGGCGGTGTCGCTTGTCACGGGCAACGCCCCGACGATTCAGCTTAATAACGTATTTGTAACAAGCGCCGTCGGGGTGCTTGATTCATGGTTTAACATTGATAAATATTGCGTAAGTTCCACAAAATCGGACGACCTCGAAATCAATGATTTTTTGAGCGAAAAATCTGCGTTTTATTTTGCCGATTCCGCCGCATTTTCCAAATTTATAAATGCACGCAAAAATTTGGACAACAAGGACGATTTTATCGTCGTCCAGTTTCCGAACCAGATTTCGTCACACAGCTATAAAAATGTATTCTCCCCCGAATATTTTGCCTTTATTCCGCAAAACTGCGAATCCGATTCGGATAAAATATTGTTTTTGCAAAATGAGCTTTACCGTGAGCTGTCAGTAAATTCATTTGACCTGTTTTACGCATATATCGACAAATCGATCGGCAAATCGGCTTGCGAATATTTGTTTAACATGAAATATTCAAAGGCGCTGAACGCAAATGCTGCGTCATTCACCGCCGCATATGAATATTATGCTTCAATCGGAACAAATTCAATAGCTATGTCGATTGCAAACGGAACATCCGCAAACGATGCGCTCGAACGCTATCGTCAAACAGTCATGCGCTATTATTCTAATACGGTAAAAAAATATAAATATACGGGAAAGTGATTCGGAAATTTCAAAATCATAAAAAAATTCGCAAAAAATGAATTTTATACTTGACAAAACAGCTTGTTTCCATTATAATTTTTATTGTTGCAAATCAACATGGTGGGTATAGCTTAGTTGGTTAAAGCGCCAGTTTGTGGCACTGGAGACCCTCGGTTCGAATCCGAGTATCCACCCCATCAAATAACCTCGATCACACATAATGTGCAGTCGAGGTTATTTTTTTATTGCGAAATGTTTTGTTATGGTTATTTTATTTCAAATCATCATTGATTCCACAGCTTTTTGAAATCAGCTTCATAATAACAATCCCCCAAGATTTAATCTTGGGGGAATTATTTCATATAATCCTTAATCATTCATCAAGCAGATAATTCACATTTTTTATTCAATTTTAAGTACATCTTGATGATTTAGTTAAAATCCAGCTTTGCAAACGACCTCCTTTATTGAATTATATATCAATTATTCCCTGTTTTTATAATAACACAACGACACAATAAAGTAAATACGCAGAATCTACTATTTTCGCATTATTTATTTGTGTAATATTCACAATAATAGGTTATTTGGGATTACATTACATCTTGTTTTCAATTACATGATTTTATCATTCGTTTCATTCGGCAATATTCAAAAATAATTACTGTCAGCGAAATTGCAAAAACGCCCAAAGATAAGGCGGTCATAGCGAAAAAGAAAACCGATTTTTGAGCATTATCCCCTTTTAGAGCAAGAAATGCAAAAATCATAAACAGAGAAATCGCAGTAAAAGCTACCGACAAAAAGCGGTTGCAAAATTTAAAATATTCGTGATAAAACGAATCAATATTCCGAAAATATTCACATGAAACAGCTTTTGCGTTGTCGCATATTATTGTCGGGCGACTAAAACAATCGCCACCGGTTTGATATTTAAAATTCAAGCGGCAATTTTGCAAATCATCAATTTTGAATTTGACATTGATTAAATATGGACACACTTTTTCATACCATTTTCCGTTTACATTCATAAAAACGATGTTAAAAAGCCCCTGAAATATATGAGTCACAACAAAAAGCAAAATTCTGAAAAACGGCTTGAAACCGGGATCTGTCTGCGATATTTCAATGATATTGTTGTTTTTACACTCTAAACATATTGTCTTGTTCTCATCGGTCACCGTCTTTATTTCATCACCCGATTTCACATTCAGAGTCACATTTTCAGGAATATCAAAATATAATTTACAATTTTTCATCATTCACACCCATATTTTCGATTTTATCTTTTAGATTATCGCAAAATGTCGTCAGAGAATAAAAAGACATCTGACGAAAAAAGAATCCGCTAAAAAAGATGAAACCGTATGTCATTTCGGTTCTTTTGAAATAATCTATCAAATAAACAGCGCATATGATTGTTGAAATAACCATAATCATCTTTTGCAAATTGCTCAGATTATTGTTTAGCTCATAATATTTAAAAATTCCATCATTTATAGTTATGAATATACCGGGTAAAATTACAATCAGTCCGACAAGTGAATATCCTATCTTGTTGCTGATATTGACAAAGTATGATACTATCGACAAAACCAATGATATAATTGCCAGCACCAAACATAAATATTTTATAAACAAATTATAATGCAGCTTCATAATATCGCCCCATTTTCAGGTTTTCAGTTCACCTTTGCGTTGAAAAACCGAGTAAAATCAACATCTTCATTCATTTTAAACGGAGATAATTTGGTCGAATAAACATATTTGCTTCCGTCGCTGAACACAAATCGGTATCTGTTTGAAAGAACCGTGATTTCCGTGCATTCAGCAATCGCTTTCCTCACGCTCTTGTCCGCATATTCAAATATTACCGAATCACTGTCAAAGGTAATTTTGTAACATAAATCAATGTTATTTTTACCGATGAATAAAACTGCAATAATAAACATCGGCTGAAAAATGATCCATATTATCAGCCCATTCGGCTCAAGGCTCGGCTGATTGATTATCAGAACAACATCAATTGTAAGAAAAAATATTGCCGCCAAACTTAAAATTATATTCCTGAATAATTTACCGTTCATATCTTTTCGCCATTCCTTTGAAAAAACAATAACCGATTACTGATGCAACTTGATTCATGCCGATAAAAAACGCGCTTTTGTAAACTCCCTCAAACATTGCGTCATGATCAATCGGCTCACCGTCATAAAATGCGACTATCATCGTAATAATCATAACGGCAAATATTATCACAGGCAGAAGAAAGTCAAAAACCGACATATCAAACAAATCGGACGGGTCGGGTTCGGCAACGCCCGCTTCCCTGCACCGTGCTTTTTTGGCTAATGAATATACTACAATTACCGCAACTAACAAAAACGAATGCAGAGATATGTATGTATATATCTCGTTAAACATTTTGAGAAAAAGTTGGGTTGAGATGCACTTAAACACAGCAACAAGGAGTATGTATATCAGTTGCATTGCAAAGCCAAACGACACAAGCAGCTTTTCAAAAATGTTAAAAGCTGTCCACATTTTTTTCATATTCAAATTCCCTCTTTTGCTTTTCTTCATCATACCACATTGGTACAAAAAAGTAAATAGATATTATTCAACATCTAAAAAATATCAATACACAAAAAAACCGACATGATATTCATGTCGGTTTTTGTTAATTATGCATTATTCAAAATCAAGCATTATTCAAGCTCAAATGCGCCTGTATAAAGCTGATAATATTTACCGTGTTCGGCAATCAACTGCTCGTGGTTGCCTCGTTCAATGATATGTCCGTGTTCAAGCACCATTATGACATCGGAATTTTGCACGGTTGAGAGTCGGTGGGCAATTACAAATACCGTTCTGCCCTGCATGAGTCTGTCCATACCCTTTTGAACGATTGATTCGGTTCTTGTATCGATTGAAGATGTCGCCTCGTCGAGAATCATTACCGGCGGATCGGCAACAGCCGCTCTTGCGATTGAGATAAGCTGACGCTGACCTTGAGAAAGTCCCGAACCGTCACCCGATAATATTGTATTATATCCTTCCGGTAGCATTTCGATGAATCCGTGAGCATTTGCAAGCTTTGCCGCCGCAATGCACTCTTCGTCTGTTGCGTCGAGCTTGCCATATCGAATGTTATCCATTACCGTACCCGTGAACAGATTGACATCCTGCAAAACCACGCCGAGTGAACGACGAAGATCCGATTTCTTGATTTTATTGATGTTAATGCCGTCATATCTGATCTTGCCGTCTGCAATGTCATAAAATCTGTTGATGAGGTTGGTGATCGTTGTTTTTCCTGCGCCCGTTGAGCCGACAAACGCAACCTTTTGACCCGGCTTTGCATATACCGAAACATCAAACAACACCTGTTTATCTTCGTTATAACCGAAGTCAACATCATCAAGCACGACCTCGCCTTTTAATTCGGTATAGGTCAATGTGCCATCCTTGTGAGGATGTTTCCATGCCCAAACGCCTGTTCTGTGGTCTGCTTCAACAAGCTCGCCGTTTTTATGCTCCGCATTTACAAGCGTTACATATCCGTCGTCATGTTCGGCGCTCTCGTCCATGAGGTCGAAAATACGCTCGGCACCCGCAAGCGCCATAATAATTGAGTTGAACTGCTGTGCTACCTGATTTATCGGCATTGTAAAGCTCTTTGAAAGCAAAAGGAATGACGCAACGCCGCCGAGTGAAATCGAAAGATAGGGTATGTTTGCGACAGCCAAAGCACCGCCGACGATTGCGACAAGAACATATTGAATGTTGCCGAGGTTTCCCATTACAGGACCCATGCAGTTTGCAAATATGTTAGCCTTTGTTGCGTTTTCGCAAAGCTCTGTATTCTTCTTATCAAAAATCTCTTTAGCCTTTTGCTCATGGCAAAATACCTTTACAACCTTTTGACCGTTGATCATCTCTTCGATATATCCGTTTACATCGCCGATCGATTTTTGCTGTTTTGCAAAGAATTTTCCGCTCTGTGTGCCGATTTTCTTTGTAACAAACATCATCACGAGAATACAAAGCACTACAAACAGCGTCAAAATCCAGCTGATTTTCAACATACTTACAAATACAAACACGATTGTGAAAACAGATGAGATTATCTGCGGAACAGACTGTGAAATCATCTGACGCAATGTATCTGTATCGTTTGTATAATGGCTCATTATATCGCCGTGGGTGTGAGTGTCGAAATATTTGATCGGCAGCGTCTGCATTCCCGCAAACATATCGTCACGAACTTTTTTAAGAATGCCCTGGGCTACAATTACCATGATGTAGCTGTATGCAAACGAGCTGACGATTCCGACGACATATATGACCGCCATTTGCATGATCGCAGCAAACAATCCCGAAAAATCGTTGCTGTTTGCGGTGAGAAGCGGTGTGATGTAATCATCGATCAGCCGCTGCATGAACAATGAGCTTGCGGTGCTTGCGACTGCGGTCAGAATAATGCAGACAACGACTATTATCATTTGCAGCCAATATGCCTTGAAATAGCTCATCATTCTGCCAAATGTGCCTTTTTTGAGTTTTGGCTTCGGTCCACCGACCGGTCCCGGTCCTCTTCCCGGCCCTCTCATAACTCTTGCTTTTGGTTCAGCCATTATTCTTCACCGCCCTTTTTATCTGATTTTTTGGTCTGTGACTCATAGACCTCTCTGTAAATTTCATTGGTTTTAATAAGTTCGTCATGCGAGCCGAATCCGTTGATCTTTCCGTCGTCAAGAACAATGATTTTATCTGCCTTTTCAACCGATGAAATTCGCTGTGCAATAATGATTTTCGTAGTATCCGGAATTTCTTCGCGGAACGCCGACTGAATCAGCGAATCGGTCTTTGTGTCAACCGCACTTGTCGAGTCGTCGAGAATCAATATTTTCGGGTGCTTCAAAAGCGCTCTTGCAATGCAGATACGCTGTTTTTGTCCGCCCGAAACATTCGTTCCGCCCTGCTCGATCGTTGTATCATATTTATCTTCAAATTCCTGAATGAACGGATCTGCCTGGGCAAGCTTTGAAGCGTGTTCGATTTGTTCGTCGGTTGCGTTTTCATCGCCCCATTTAAGGTTAGACTTGATCGTTCCCGAAAACAGCTCGTTTTTCTGAAGCACCATTGCAACCGCATTACGCAGAGCATGGATGTCATAATCACGAACATCAACGCCGCCGACTGTGATTTTACCCGCCGTTACATCATATAATCTCGGAATCAGCTGAACAAGGCTAGATTTTGACGAGCCTGTACCGCCGATGATTCCGATCGTCTGACCCGATTCGATTTTCAGATTGATGTTATCAAGGCATTTCTTGTCGCCTCGTTTTGAATAGCTGAAATCAACATTTTCAAAAGTAATGCTGCCGTCCTTAACCTCATAAACAGGATTTTCGGGGTCAGTGATGTCGCTTTGCTCCTGCAAAACCTCACAAATACGCTCTGCCGACGCTCTCGACATTGTAATCATTACAAATATCATTGACAGCATCATGAAGCTCATCAAAATCTGCGCAGTATATGTAATAAGGCTTTGGAGCATACCGACGGTGAGCTCGCTTCCGCCCGAGCTTACGATCATCTTTGCACCAAACCACGAAAGAAGCAAGGTTGCGGTATACATACAAAACTGCATGAGCGGTCCGTTTACCGCCAAAGTTTTTTCTGCCTTTGAAAAGCCCTCGTAAATCTTTTCCGATACTTTGTTGAACTTTTCAACCTCGTGATCTTCTCTTACATATGATTTTACAACACGGATTCCGCGGAGGTTTTCCTGAACAACATTGTTAAGCTTATCATAGAGCTTGAATACCTTTTTGAAAATCGGGTGCGCATGGTTCATTATGAGAATGAGTCCGACTGCAAGCACCGGCATTACAATCAGGAACAAAAGCGAAAGCTTTGCGTTGATTCTGAACGACATGATGAGTGAGAATATGAGCATGAGCGGCGCTCTTACCGCAATTCTGATCATCATTTGATATGCGTTTTGAACATTGGTAACATCGGTCGTCATTCTTGTGACAAGACTTGCGGTTGAAAATTTATCAATGTTTGAGAATGAATAGTCCTGCACCTTGTAGTACATATCATGGCGCAGGTTTTTTGCAAATCCGCAGGAAGCATCAGCGCCGAATTTTGCTGAAAGCGTTCCGCCCGTAAGCGAAAACAGGCAAAAGATTACAAGAATTCCGCCGATTTTAAGCACTTCAGACATATTGCCCTGATTTATGCCTTTATCGATCAGGCTTGCCATGAATGTCGGAATAAGCACCTCCATTAACACCTCAAGCGAAATGGAAAGCGGCGACAAAATCGAGGGCAATTTATATTCCCTGATACTTTTTGAAAGAGTGCTTATTATATGCATTTTCTGCTTTTCCTTTTTAGCCATTTAGCACTTACCTTCCCTTTCTTCAAGATTAGTTTTTAGTTTATCAAGTGTGTTCATGAATGAATCAAGCTCGCTTTGCGAAATGCCCTTTGTCAGCGTATCTTCAAGCTCCTCGATCTCCTCATGAACTCTTTCATGAAGCTTTTTTGCCTTGTCGGTCAAAACAAGCTTTTTGAGCCTTGCGTCATGCTCCACCGCTTCTCTTTTAATCAGGTCATTTTTCTCCATCAGCCCCAAAACCGAGCTGACCGACGAACGGCGAATGTTGAATTTTTCCTCAATCTCACGCTGATATATGTCGTGATCCGAATTATCGTACAAATAGCCGATGATAAATCCGTGAACGCCCGTCATTCGCTCCGCCTGCTGTTTTGCGCTTTTACTCGCAAAATATCGCTTTATCCCGTGAGATAAATTGCGGATCTCAAAGCTGATTCGCCGTTCTTTCGGTTCGGGAATCGACTTTGCGACGCATTCGATCGGTTCATTACATTTTGTAACGCTTTTCACTCAAATCATACCTCCTTTTGCAAATTGTTTCACAGCCGAACTGTTAGAATACAGAATTGTTAGACTTCTAACATTATATATACATTCTGCTATAATGTCAAGGGGTTAATTTGTGAATTTTTTATTAAACAAAAAAGCACCTGAAATCGGTTAAATTCAAGGTGCATTTTTTAATATTATTCTGTCGGCGGTTCGGTTTCGGTCTGTGGAATCATGACCTCATTTATATACACGCTGTTGCAAATATGCTCATACATTTCGGTTGTTTCCTCATCCTCGGCTTTATTATCCGAATAAAACGCAACCCTCACAACATATTCATCAATCGGTATATAATATGTATAGCAATATTTGCCGAAATTTTCGTCATTCTCTTTGGTTTCGACAAGTCTTGCCGTGTAGTTTTCCAAAAACACCGTCCTGCGGCATACTTCATTTGGCTTTTTACCGGTATATCCCGTAAGATATGTTTCAAGCACGGTCTGCTCACCCTGCAAATGAACGATCGGCAAAATTTTTGCCCGAACTCTGCCGTTTTCATATATGTCATCTTTCACCGCCGACCAGTCGCTCGGCAAGCCGAGTGTGATTTTTGCATTATTATCGGTGGTGTCGTATCTGAGCCAATCCTCTGTCGTGCATAAATTCGACGTGAACTCCTGCGGTTCATATTTTGTTTCGGGTTTTGCGGTGCTTGCCGCCGTTGTTGTCAGCCTTGTTTCACTGCCGACATAAGCCACCCTGCACGAACAAAAAACAAGCGATAATATACAGCAAAGCGCAATCGCAATAAATCTTTTCACAACTCTCACTTTCTTTCGGTTATATATATTATCACTAAAAAGAACCTTTCGCAACAAAAACTTGTCGCAATCATTATTATTTTTAGATATAAAACAAAATTTAATGAATATCTCTGTTGCAATATCCGTTGGTAATATGTTATACTATATCAAAATATAAATTATCACCCATGTAATTTTCGGAGGTTCAATCTAATGACTATCGACCAAAACAAAACTGTTGCAGGCGTCAGACTTTTTGATTTAAAAGCAGAGCCTGTCAAAGAGCTTGCAAAGCTAAGCCGAAAAGCGGCTGCCGACGGCGCCGTTCTCATTAAAAACGACGGAAATGCTTTGCCACTTAAAAAAGGCGAAAAAATATCGATTTTCGGCAGAATTCAGACTACATATTATAAAAGCGGAACAGGCTCGGGCGGCATGGTCAATGTCGAATATGTCACGAACATTCTCGACAGCCTGCGAAATGACCCCGATGTTGAAGTAAACGAAGCGCTTGCTAAGGTTTATGAGGACTGGATCAAAGAAAATCCGTTTGATGTCGGAGTCGGCTGGGGCGGTGAGCCGTGGTGTCAAAAGGAAATGCCGCTTGATGAGAGCGTTGCAAAGGCGGCGGCTGAATTTTCCGACAAGGCAATCGTCGTAATCGGCAGAAGTGCGGGAGAGAGCCATGATAACAGCGAGGTTGAGGGTAGCTATCTTTTGACAAAGACCGAGCTTGACATGATCAAAACCGTCAGAGCAAATTTCAAGCAGGTTATCGTTTTACTCAATGTCGGCAACATTATCGACATGAACTTTGTAAACGACTGTAACATTGATGCGGTTATGTATCTGTGGCAAGGCGGAATGGAAGGCGGAAATGCGGCGGCTGACCTTTTGACAGGCAAAGTCACTCCGTCGGGAAAGCTTTCGGACACCGTTGCATATTCAATCGAAGATTACCCGGCACACGGCAATTTCGGCGACCCTAAGGAAGCTAAATATGTCGAAGATATATATGTCGGCTACCGCTATTTTGAAACGGTTGCAAAAGACCGTGTGCAATATGAATTCGGATTCGGTCTTTCATATACGAAGTTTGACATTTCGGTAAACCGTGTTTATGAACACAACGACCAAATCAAGGTTGATGTTACCGTTAAAAATGTCGGTGATTATGACGGCAAAGAGGTTGTTGAAGTATATTTCGGCGCACCTCAGGGAAAACTCGGCAAGCCGTTAAAACAGCTGATTGCATATAAAAAGACAAAATTGCTTACTCCAAATGAGAGCGAAAACATCACACTTTCATTCGACATTGCAAAAATGGCGTCATATGACGATTCGGGAGTTACGGGACACAAGAGCGCATTTGTCCTTGAAAGCGGCGAATATAACATATTTGTCGGCAACAGCGTGCGATCGGCTAAATGCAGCTATACATATAATCAATCGGAGCTCAAAATCGTAAAACAGCTTGAAGAGGCGCTCGCTCCTGTAAAGGATTTTGAGCGTATGCACCCGATCATTTCATCAAACGGCTGTAAAATGGAATATGAACCTGTTCCGAAGCGCACGGTTGACCTTGACGCACGAATCAATGAGCGCAGACCGATCGACATTGAATATACAGGTGACCGAGGCATCAAGCTGATCGACGTTAAGGACGGCAAAGCGACAATGACCCAGTTCATTGCACAGCTGTCGGACAAAGACCTCATGTGCCTTGTCAGAGGCGAGGGCATGAATTCGCCGAAGGTTACTCCCGGAACAGGAAGCGCATTTGGCGGCGTCACCGACAGCCTGATCGATTTCGGAATCCCGGTTGCCTGCACAACAGACGGCCCGTCGGGTATCAGAATGGACAGCGGCGCAAAGGCTACTGCAATGCCGAACGGCGTTTGCCTTTGCTGTTCATGGGACGATGAGCTTGTAAAAGAGCTTTATACATTTGAAGGAATGGAGCTTTTTGCATATCACATCGACTCACTGCTCGGTCCCGGAATCAACATTCACCGCCATCCGCTCAACGGCAGAAACTTTGAATATTTCTCGGAAGATCCGTTCATCACGGGTAAAATGGCGGCAGCAATCGTTTCGGGAATCAACCGTTCGGGCTGCACCGCAACAATCAAGCATTTTTGCGCAAACAACCAGGAAGCCGGCAGAAACGAGATGGATTCGGTCGTGTCGGAACGAGCGCTTAGAGAAATATATTTAAAACCGTTTGAAATCGCAATTCATGAGGGCGGCAAAACTGCCGTAATGACAACATACGGTTCGCTCAACGGTTTCTGGACAATGGGCAACTATGACCTTGTTACAACCGTTCTTCGCCGTGAATGGGGCTTTGACGGAATCGTAATGTCCGACTGGTGGGCAAGAGCAAACCTTGAGGGTGAGCAGTCGATTGAGGGCAACCTGAAACAGATGGTAAGAGCGCAAAATGATTTGTTCATGGTCTGCATAAGCTCGGAAGAATTTGAGGACAATCAGCAAGAGGGCTTGAACGAGGGCTTCATCACACGAGGCGAACTGCAAAGATGCGCTAAAAACATCTTGACTTACATCATGAATGCGCCCGTATTTGACAGATTCGTTCTAAACGGCTGTTTCATTCCGAAAATCAACGCAACGGACGATTCAAATACAGAAGAATTTATTTCATTTGAAAACATTGAGTCGGGCAAGGAATATTCATTCGACATCCCGCTTGAGGGTTCTATTTTCTTTGACTTCTTTGTTGAGTCTGAGGGCGATGAGCTTGCACAGTCAAGCGTTAATTTGACGCTCAATGACGAAGCGGCGGCAAACTTCACGATCAAAGGCGGCGAAAAGCTTACATTTAAGCATATGGAATATTTGGCACCGCACAACACTCATAGATTCTCATTGAAATTTGACCCGATTTGCAAGGTTAAAAAGGTTTCAATCAAAATGTAAACTGATAAGAGAGAATGTCGTTTTGGCATTCTCTCTTACGCAAAATGAACGAAAGCATAAAGGAAAACAGCACATAATGAAAATTGTTCTACAAAGAGTAAAAAACGCAAGTGTCGAGGTCGAGGGAGAAATTATTTCATCAATCGATCAAGGTTATCTCATTTTGATCGGCGTATCGGACAATGATAGCAAAGAGGACGCCGACCGACTTGCCTCAAAAATCGGACGGCTGAGAATATTTGAAGATGAAAACGGCAAAATCAATCGTGACATCAATGATGTCGGCGGCTCTGCGATTGTCGTGTCGCAGTTCACGCTCTATGCCGATTGCAGAAAAGGCAACCGACCGAGCTTCACAAGCGCCGGCAAACCCGATTATGCCAACGAGATGTATTTATACTTTGCCGAAAAGCTTCGTGAATACATTAAAGATGTCAAGCTCGGCTCATTCGGCGCAGACATGAAGGTATCGCTTTTAAACGACGGCCCGTTCACCCTCATACTCGAATAAAAGGAATGTTACACAAAATGGCTAATCAAAAAAGAATTGCGGCAATTCACGACATTTCGGGAATCGGCAAATGCTCACTGACCGTGGCAATTCCGATAATCTCGGCTGTCGGCGTCGAAACCGCAGTCATTCCGACTGCAGTGCTGTCAACTCATACAGGCGGATTCAAAAATTTCACCTATCGTGATTTAACAAGCGATATGCTTCCGATTGCCGAGCAATGGAAAAGCAACAGGTTTCATTTTGACGCAATATATTCGGGATTTTTGGGTTCAACCGAACAGGTCGAGATTGTCGGTAAAATATTCGATATTTTAAAATCAGACGACACGATTATCATGGTCGATCCTGCAATGGCGGATAACGGCAGACTATATAAGACATTCGCACCAGATTTTCCGAAGAAAATGGCGGAGCTTGCAAAAAGCGCCGACATTTTGACACCGAACATCACGGAAGCGTGTCTGATGACCGATATGCCCTATTCTCCCGGACCATACACAAAGCCGTTCATTGACGAGCTTATCAGAAAGGTAGCGGATTTGGGCTGTGGCAGGGTTGTGCTGACAGGGGTATATTTTGATGAACAGTCGCTTGGTGCTGCGACATATAATTCCGACACCGACATTGTAAACTACATTTTTTCCGAAAAGCAAAAAGGATTTTACCACGGAACGGGCGATGTTTTTGCCTCTTCCCTGCTCGGTGCGATCATGAACGGATTCACCCTCGAAAATGCGGTCAAAGTCGCTGTCGATTATGTCCGTCTTTGCATAATCGAAACAAACAAAATGGACGAGCCGATCACCTATGGTGTTAATTTTGAGAGCGTTTTGCCTAATTATATTCAAACAGTCAAGGGTATCAAATGAAACGGGTTTTAGAATTTCACATCACAAAATCAGACGCCGGCAAAACGGTAAATGATTTTCTGCGGCATGAGATTCATGTTTCGGGGTCGCTTATAAAGCAGATGAAGATGCGTGATGACGGCATAATTTTGAACGGCGAGCGTGTTTTTGTAAACCGCAAAATGAACGAGGGCGACCGTCTTTCAATCATGGTCGGATTTGACGACGAATCAAGCGATAATATTGTCGCAACGAACACTCCGATTGACATTATATATGAAGACGACGACCTTTTGGTTGTAAACAAACCGCCGAAAATGCCGACTCACCCGTCGCTCTATCATTATGAGGATTCGCTTGCCAACGCTGTCGTGTCACATTATAAAACACAGGGCAAAACGATGATATTTCGTGCTGTGAACAGGCTTGATAAAGATACATCGGGACTTTGTGTAATCGCAAAGCACGCCTATGCACAAGAAATATTAAAGCACGAGCTTCACACCGATGAATTTGCAAGAGAGTATGTTGCGATATGTTTGGGGCACACGGAAAATCAAGGCTATGTCGAAAAGCCGATTCGCCGAGAGCAGAATTCGGTGATAAAACGAACCGTGGCGAACGACGGAGATTATGCATATACAAGCTATAAAACCATTCGGCATATCGGCGACCTGTCGCTTGTAAATCTCATCCTTAAAACCGGTCGAACACACCAAATCAGGGTGCATATGTCATCGATCGGTCATCCGCTTTTGGGTGATTTTCTCTATGGCACAGAGTCGGATCTCATCAACCGAACAGCGCTCCATTCATCAAGAATATCGCTGATTCACCCTGTGACAAGCGAGCGTATCTGCTTTAATGCACCGTTGCCGACTGATATGCAAGCTGTATTAAATAGTGCAAAATAGACAAATTATGATTATTTTTTATATTTGATTTGCACAATACGCTAAAAATATCATAAAATCATGCTCTGTGCTTGACAAATAAATACGAACGGCGTATAATAAAAACACTTACAACGAACAAGGATGTTCACTAATATTATCTAATCTGACGCAAAACTTTTGCGCCTGATTTTTGATTGTATTAGTGAGCATCCTTTTTTTGTTTCAAAATTGATTATATTTACGAAAAAAGTATAAAGATGAAAGAAAGGATTGGTATCATGTTAAAAGAAGGTCAGGTCAGAATCCCGTCGGGATGTGCAATTTCGGGCATATTCTCAAAATCGGGCAAAAGAATGAACGGTGAGGATATTATCAAATCGATCGAGATAATGCATGACCGTTCAAACGGACTCGGAGGCGGCTTTGCCGCATATGGCATTTACCCCGAATACAAAGATTACTACGCTTTTCATGTGTTCTATGATGACACAGCCGCAAAGCACGAATGCGAGGCATTTTTGGAAAAGCATTTTGACATCATCAATCTTTCAAAAATTCCGACAAGAAAGATTCCCGAAATCACCGACGAACCGCTGATTTGGAGATATTTTGTCACACCTTTACACACAAAGCTTGCCGAAAGCCAGCTTGATGAAAAAGAATTCATCGTTCGCTGTGTTTTCAAGGTCAACACCCAAATCAAAGGCGCATATGTCTTTTCATCGGGCAAAAACATGGGTGTATTCAAAGCTGTCGGCTACCCCGAAGATGTCGGAAGATTCTATCGGCTTGAGGATTATGAGGGCTATTGCTTCACAGCCCACGGAAGATACCCGACAAACACTCCCGGTTGGTGGGGCGGCGCTCATCCGTTTGCGTTGCTTGACTATTCGGTAGTACATAACGGTGAAATATCGTCCTATGACGCTAACCGCAGAGCAATCGAAATGTACGGATACAAATGTACCTTGCAGACCGACACCGAGGTAATTACATATATAATCGATTATCTTAACCGCAGAAAAGGTCTTTCATATGAAGAAATCGCACAGGTGGTTGCGGCTCCTTTCTGGCAGACGATCGAACAAATGCCGAAAGCAAAGCGTGATGTTGCGCAGTATTTGAGAGATAACTTCTCATCACAGTTGATCACAGGCCCGTTCTCAATTTTGGTAGGATTTGACGGCGGACTCATGGCGCTTAACGACAGATTGAAGCTTCGTTCAATGGTCGTCGGTGAAAAGGACGACATGGTATATATCGCAAGTGAAGAAAGTGCAATCAGAATCATAGAGCCTGAGCTTGACAAGATTTGGTCGCCAAAGGGCGGAGAACCGGTAATCGTAACACTTGACTAAGGTTTGCTGAAAGGAAGAAAGTAATACAATGAGTGGAATCAACTTTTTATATCCCGAATTTGAAGTAATCAGAAATGCCGATCGCTGCATCGGCTGCAGAGTTTGCGAGCGGCAATGTGCAAACGAGGTTCATCATTATGACGGTGACCTCAAGAAAATGATCTCGGACGAATCAAAATGTGTAAATTGCCACAGATGCGTTTCGCTATGTCCGACGAGAGCGCTCAAAATCGTTAAAACAGACCATACATTCAGACCGAATGCCAACTGGTCGGAGAAAACGATCAAGGAAGTATACCGTCAGGCGGAAACAGGCGGCGTTTTGCTCTCGTCAATGGGCAATCCCGAACCCTATCCGATATATTTCGACAAAATTTTGCTTAATGCGTCACAGGTTACCAACCCGTCCATCGACCCGCTTCGTGAGCCGATGGAAACAAGAGTGTTCCTTGGCCCTAAGGATAAGGAAATCAAGCGTGATAAAAACGGCAAAATCATTGCAAAGCATACTCCTAAGCTTGAACTGTCACTCCCGATCATGTTCTCGGCAATGAGCTATGGCTCAATCAGCTACAATGCTCATGAATCGCTTGCAAGAGCGGCAAAAGAACTCGGAATATATTATAATACGGGTGAAGGCGGACTTCATGAGGACTTCTATGCATATGGTCCTAACACCATCGTTCAGGTAGCGTCAGGTCGATTTGGCGTTCATACAGGCTATCTTGACGCGGCGGCGGCAATCGAAATCAAAATGGGTCAGGGCGCAAAACCGGGTATCGGCGGACATTTGCCCGGCACTAAAATTGTCGGCGATGTATCAAGAACCCGAATGATTCCCGAAGGCTCGGACGCAATCTCCCCTGCTCCTCATCATGACATTTATTCAATCGAGGATCTTCGCCAGCTTGTATTTTCATTAAAAGAAGCTACCAACTACACAAAACCCGTAATCGTTAAAATCGCTGCTGTTCATAATGTATCGGCAATCGCATCGGGCATTGCAAGAAGCGGCGCTGACATAATTGCGATCGACGGTTACAGAGGCGGAACGGGCGCTGCGCCTACCCGAATCCGTGATAATGTCGGAATCCCGATCGAATTGGCGCTCGCATCAGTTGATAAACGGCTTCGTGACGAAGGAATCCGTGACAATGTATCAATCGTCGTCGCAGGTTCAATCCGTTCATCTGCAGATGTATTCAAAGCAATCGCACTCGGCGCAGACGCTTGCTACATCGGCACAGCCGCATTGCTCGCACTCGGCTGTCACCTTTGCAGAAGCTGTCACAGCGGCAAATGCAACTGGGGCATTGCAACACAGCGCCCCGAGCTTGTAAAACGACTCAACCCCGACATCGGCTATCAGCGTCTTGTCAACCTCATTAACGCATGGGGTCACGAGATCAAAGAGATGATGGGCGGAATGGGTATCAACTCAATCGAAAGCCTTAAAGGCAACCGACTGATGCTTCGCGGAATCGGACTGTCGGAAAAAGAACTCGAAATACTCGGCATTCAGCACGCCGGAGAATAAGCAATGGGGGTTTGATTTATGAAGCGTGTATATGTAAATGAAAAATGGTGTCTTGGTTGTCACCTTTGTGAATATAACTGTGCCTTTGCGCAAACCGGCATGACCGACATGGCAAAAGCGCTGAAAGATAAACAAATTAACCCGAATATCAGAGTAGAGGACGGCAAGGATATTCATTTTGCGGTAAACTGCCGTCATTGCGAAGATCCGCTTTGTGTAAAATCATGCATTTCGGGTGCACTCAGTAAAGATTCAGACGGCGTTGTGCATATTGATAAAGACAAATGTGTTCATTGTTTCACCTGCGTTCTTGCCTGTCCCTATGGCGCAATCGTTCCGACAGATGACGGAGCGCTTACAAAATGCGAATTGTGCGTGAAAACTCATGAGGGTACGCCGAGATGCGTTGCAGGCTGCCCGAATAATGCAATTGTTTTTGAAGAAAGGGAGTGAGCGTATGTCAGAGAAAAAATATAGTGCAAAATATGTTATAATCGGCAACTCAGCGGCGGCTGTCGGCTGTGTTGAGGGTATCAGAAAGATTGATTCCGCAAGCGAGATAATCATCATCTCGGACGAAAAACATCACACCTATTCCCGACCGCTGATTTCATATCTGCTTTACGGCAAAACCGATTTAGAGCGTATGAAATATCGCCCCGATTCGTTCTACAAGGATAACAACGTTACTCCGTTGCTGGGCACAAAAGCGGTAAAAATCGACCCGAAAGAGAAGGTCGTCACACTTGACGACGGCACAAAGGTTGAATATGATAAACTGATGTATTCAACAGGCTCGTCGCCGTTTTGCCCTCCCGCAAAGGGCATTGAAACTGTCAAAAACAGCTTCACATTCATGACGCTTGATTCGGCACTTTCGCTTGAAAAAGTACTTGGCAAAGACAAAGATGTATTGATAATCGGTGCAGGTCTTATCGGTCTTAAATGCATGGAGGGTGTGCTTGACAGAGTAAAATCCGTAACGGTCGTTGATTTAGCACCAAAAATTCTGTCGTCGATTCTTGATGATGACGGTGCAAAAATGATGCAGTCATATCTCGAAGAAAAAGGCGTAAAATTCATTCTTTCCGACTGCGTTGAGGAATATAAAAAGGATACCGCAATTCTTAAAAGCGGCAAAACGATCAAATTTGATATTTTGGTTACCGCTGTCGGCGTTCGTCCGAATACTCAGTTGATTGAACAAGCAGGCGCAAAAGTTAACCGCGGCGTTATCATTAACGACCGCATGAAAACATCGCTCAAGGATATATATGCAGCAGGCGACTGCACGGTAAGCCATGACATCACAAGCGACACCGACCACATTATCGCACTGCTCCCGAACGCATATATGCAAGGCTTTACTGCAGGTGAAAACATGGCAGGCAAAAAGGCTGTGTTTGACAAGGCAATGCCGATGAATGCAATCGGATTTTTCGGCTATCACATCATCACCGCAGGCGCTTATCAGGGTGAAGAAAAAATCAAAAAGACCGATGATTCATATAAAAAGATGTATATTAAAGACGGTCGCCTTGTCGGCTATATATTGATCGGCGATGTAGACAGAGCAGGAATATATACCTCGCTCATTCGCAACGAAACCGAGCTTTCCACGCTCGATTTCGACATGGTTTTCGAGCGCCCGACGCTGATGGCTTTTTCAAGCAAAGACAGAGCAACAAAGCTTGCGAGTGCACCGATAAACAGATAACGACTGTTTTCACGATTTAGGAAGGAATGATTTATAGTGAACATCAATGCACAGGGAATGCATTTTCAAAAGCTGAACGAACAGGTTCGTGAGGCAAAAAATAATGTAACAATAGATAACTGCTGCGGACAAAGATTCATTGCCGCAGGTCAGTCGGATAAAACAGTAACAATCAACGGCACACCCGGAAATGCGCTCGGCGCATATTTGAACGGTGCGACGATCAAGGTAAACGGAAACGCACAGGACGCTGTCGGCGACACAATGAACGAAGGCAAAATCATCATTTCGGGCAATGTCGGCGACGCCGCAGGATATGCAATGAGAGGCGGAAAGCTGTTCGTCAGAGGCAGCGCAGGATATCGCAGCGGAATCCACATGAAGCAATATAAAGATAAAAAGCCGATCGTAATTATCGGCGAGGACGCGGGCTCGTTTTTGGGCGAATATCAGGCAGGCGGCTTGATTGCGGTGCTTAATCTGTCCAAAAAAGAATATTGCACAGGTCATTTCACCGGAACGGGAATGCACGGCGGCAAAATTTTTCTTCGTGCTTGCAAAATGCCGAAAAGCTTGCCGGCTCAGGTGCTTTGTGAAGACGCAACAGATGAAGATATTGACGAATTAAAGCCATATTTAAAAGAATATTGCAAAACATTTTCACTTGACATGGACGATGTGCTTGATGAGAAATTCTATGTGCTTCGTCCGAACGCAAAAAATCCGTATAAGAAAATGTATACAAATAACTAAAGCCGAAATTGTGGCTCATTAGTTAAAAATTGCTTTCTTCTTATTACTTTTTTCATATTTTTCCTAAACCTTTGGCGGCAATCTTCGGGTTGCCGCCAAAAACCTCCCCTTTTTGCGAAAATATTAAATAAATTTAACTTGAATTAGCAGATAAACTAATGTATAATATATTTCCAAAAATAAGAAAGGCAGAGATCAAATGAAACTTCAATTTGCAAAAATGCACGGATGCGGCAACGATTATATATATTTTAATTGCTTGGAACATGAGCTTGACGACCCGAACGGTCTTTCAATCAAGCTGTCCGACCGCCACTTCTCAATCGGCGGCGACGGAATCATCATGATTTGTCATTCTGATGTTGCGGACGCAAAAATGAGAATGTTCAACAACGACGGTTCAGAGGGCAAAATGTGCGGAAACGCAATCAGATGCGTTGCAAAATATCTCTATGATAACAAAATCGTCGATAAAACCGACATCTCGATCGAAACGCTCAGCGGAATCAAAACGATCAAATGCGATGTTGAAAACGGCAAGCTGAAATATGCTACCGTCAACATGGGTCAGGCTATCTTAATGCCCGAGCTCATTCCCGTTGCACTTGACGGCGACGAAATCGTGAACCGCAGCGTAATGGTAAACAACAATGAATATAACATCACCTGCGTGTCGATGGGCAATCCTCATTGCGTAATATTCGGCGGCGACCCCGATCTCATCGACCTTGAAAAAATCGGACCGAAATTTGAAAATGCTGCAATATTCCCCGATCGTGTCAACACCGAATTTGCACAGATAATTGATGATCATACGATCAAAATGCGTGTATGGGAGCGCGGAAGCGGCGAAACGCTTGCCTGCGGCACGGGCGCTTGCGCAACAGCTGTTGCGGCTGTCCTTTGCGGTCATTGCAAAAAGGGCGAAGACATTACAATTAATCTCACAGGCGGCTCGCTTAAAATAAATTATACCGACGAGCGTGTTCTGATGACGGGTCCTGCCGAGCTCAGCTTCACAGGCGAAGTTGAAGTCTAACCCCATATTGACAAAAATAATTATATGTGATAAGATTGATTTATCGATTTTTAAGGAGATAATTCAATGAAAAAGATTCTTTTCAGATTTTCGGCAATCATTATGTGCCTGTCAATGCTGTTTGCATTATCCTCATGCGGCGGTAAAAATAACAACACGGTTTCGACGACTCGCCGCCCGGGAATATATTTTGATTTGGTTAAATCGGAAGATACGAAAGGTGTTTTGAAGATGAAAACCAATCTTTCAAACGGCGTTAAGCTGTCTGTTCTGATATTCAACGAATCAATCGGATTTTCTAAGGAAATAGAAACTCAAGTCACCGCACAGGGCGCTCAAACATATGTTATCACCGAAGCGTTTACAAAAGACGACGGGTCAATGATTTCTGACGGAAACTACACAATGAAAATTCAGTCAAAGCGTCCGTCGGAACAGTCGGAGGAAGTGCAAAAGGCAATCGGCAACAAGGGTCAAAAGCTTGTTGCAGCCGGAAATAATGTATATAACGATGACGGCGAATATATCGTCAGAGTAATTCGCACACTTTCCGTTAAAGACGGAATTTTCTGTGAAAAAGATAAATAAATCATTTTCTACAAATACAAAAAAAGGACGGTAAAACCGTCCTTTTAATTTTGCTTATTTTACTATTTTGCGTCCCATGTTGCATTTTTTCGGCGCAAAAGTCACCTTGTCGAACCTGTCAGCCAAATCCTTTGCCGCATCGTCAAAAATATGATGAAAATAGCAAAGGCAATCGTCACAGCAATCAAAATCCGACTGCTGGCAACGGCTGATGACGATCGGACCCTCGATCACCTCAATCACTTGTTTCAGCGTGATGTCCGACGCATCACGGCAAAGCTCATATCCGCCGCCGATGCCTTTAAATGATTTGACGATTTCAGCCACAACAAGCTTGTGCAGAATTTTCAGCGCAAATCTTTCGGTGACTCTCGTTCTTGAAGAGATTTCTTTTGCCCCAAGTCTTGCGCCGTCATTTGCAAGACACTGAACAATGCGGATAGCATAGTCCGCTTCCAAACTGATACGCATATTATAATCTGTCCTTAAACTTGTTGCTTCTTACCGGATGACGAAGCTTTCTGAGTGCTTTTGCTTCGATCTGACGGATTCGCTCACGGGTAACATTGAACTCAAGTCCGACCTCTTCAAGCGTATGACATCTTCCGTCGAGCAAACCGAATCTCAGACGAATTACATCCTCTTCCCTTTTGGTGAGCGTTTTAAGCACAGCGTCAATATCTTCGTTGATGATCGTTTTCATTGCGGCGTCATCGGGCGCTAATGCGTCATCATCACGAATGAAATCCATGAGTCTTGAATCTTCCTCAGGACCGATAGGCGTTTCCATTGAAACAGGCTCCTGAGCCACTCTCATGATTTCACGAACTCTTGATACGGGCAGATTCATTACTTCGGCAATCTGCTCCTCAGTTGCTTCTTTGCCGTTTTCATGAAGCAACTGGCTCTGAACCTTTTTGAGTTTGTTAATTGTTTCTACCATATGAACCGGGATTCGGATCGTTCTTGCCTGGTCGGCAATCGCACGGGTGATTGCCTGTCTTATCCACCATGTCGCATAGGTCGAAAACTTAAATCCCTTTGTATGGTCAAATTTTTCTACCGCTTTGATAAGACCGACATTACCTTCCTGAATCAAGTCAAGGAAATGCATTCCTCTTCCGACATATCGCTTTGCAATGCTGACTACAAGACGAAGGTTAGCTTCAGTTAAGCGTTCTTTTGCCTTTTGGTCGCCCTGCAAAATGCGCTCTGCAAGCTGAATTTCCTCATCGCTCGAAAGCAGCGGCACACGGCCGATCTCTTTAAGATACATCTTAACAGGATCGTTGATCGAGATGTCGTCAACATTTATGTCGTCGGGGTCGATTGCGTCTGCTTCAATCTCGGCAAGCTCATTTTCATCTGGCTCCGACTCAAAATCGTCAACATCAAGCAGCGGCACCTCTTTCAGCTCATCCTCAAGCTGTTCGGGCACCTCCGCATAATCGTCGATCTCATTATGCACAAGCGACGATTCGTTTTCGTCATATTCATGAAGCTCGTTTCTGATTTCATCATCGCTAAGCAATGCGTTTTTTCCTTTTTTCTCTGCCATTTTATCAGTTCCTTTCAAAGCAAATATTCCTTTACTTTTTATCCTTTCCGATTTTGCTGAACAACTCGCCGAACTGCTCGTCGCTCATGTTTTTGGTATCAACATTGTCAAGCTTTGATTTTTCGTCCTTCAGCGTGTCAACACACCCCAAAAGCACCTCTTCGCCGCCTGAAAACTCAGAATTATATATCGACGATATTTTCCCCATTTCATCGGGTGAAAAGTCGCCGCTCAATGAAGTAATTTCAAATTCCTTGCCGTCCTCGGTCATTGATTTTACCGATAAAAACAGCTTTTTGTTGAAATTTGTCACAAGATCATCTTCCGATAAAATTGAGATTGCCTTTTTCGCAAGCGAAAAATCTCTCATCATAATCGACAAAATGCGCTCCTCGGCAATCGACGCCCTGATGTGCTGTCGAGCCTCAGGATTTACTTCATTCATTTTAATCTGCGGTTTTATCGCATTTTTGGCAAATTGTTTATTATCCGCACGACGCTTGATTTTTTTCTTTGATGCGATTCGTGATAAAATCACACGCTTGTCAACACCATAATCTCTTGACAAATTTCCGGCATATAAATTCACCGCAATGTCGTTTGAAACATCAGCCAAAATGTTTATCGCCTCGTCAATATATTGCAGTTTGCCGTCGTCTGTGTCTGTGTCATATTTATTCTTAGCCGAGATGAGCCTGAACTCAATGTCGTTTGAAGCGCCCTCAAGCTTCATCTTAAACCGCTCTGCGCCATATGCCTTGATAAATTCATCGGGGTCTTTTCCGCCCTCGATCAGCAAAACACGAACCCTAAGTCCCGTTTTGTTGAGTATGTTTATCGCACGCCTTGCGCCGTTTTGACCTGCGGCGTCGGAGTCCATCGTAACAATTATCTCTTTGGCATATCGTGAAAGCAACGACGCCATTTCCTCTGTAAACGCAGTGCCCAAAGCCGCCACGGCATTGGTTATGCCCGCTTGATGAAGCGCAATGACATCCATGTATCCCTCACACAAAATGAGCGAATCGGATTTTGCGTTTTTTGCAAAATTGAGCGCATAGAGGTTGCGGCTCTTTTTATATACGGGAGTGTCGGAGGTGTTAATATATTTGCCGCCCTCTTCTCCGGGAAACTTTCTGCCGCCGAATGCGATTACATTTCCACGCAAATCAATCAGCGGATACATCATCTTGCCCCTGAACCTGTCATATACATGACCTTTTTTGGATCGCCCCGCAACATTTGCGATTATCAGCTCATTGTCGGTAAAGCCTAACTTTTTAAGATGATTGCAAAGCGCAAATCCGGTGTCGGGTGCATAACCCAAACCGAAATGAGTCATTGTTGCGTCGGTAAGTCCTCGTTCTTTAAAATAGCGGTATCCTTTTGCGCCGATTTTCGGGTCTTTAAGACAGGCATGATAGAATCTCGCAGTTTCACGGTTGATTGCATAAATCCGCTTTCTGAGCCGCTCACCCGAATCGTCATATCCCTCTTCGGGCATCGAAAGCCCCGCTCTGTCCGCAAGCAGCTTCACAGCCTCCATATAATCGAGATTTTCGATCTGCCTGATAAATGTAATCACATCACCGCCGTTTTGACAGCCAAAGCAATAGTATGATGAGGTTGCGGGATAAACGGTAAAAGACGGCGTTTTTTCGTTATGAAAAGGGCATAATCCCTTATATGTATTGCCCGATGTTTTAAGATCGACATATCCCGAAATCACTTCGTCGATCGGGTTGCGAAACCTAAGCTCCGACAAAAAATCATCACTGAGTCTGATACCGCTCACCTGCCTTTCATAAATTATTGCCTGTTATAATCAAATATGCGTCCTATCAAAGTACCATCCAGGACTTTGGAACATAAATATCTTCAAATGTCATAACCGCAAAATGATCGCTCATTCCTGCAACATAATCAGCCGCCGCTCTCGCCGCTCCCTCTTTTTCATATATATCTTTATAAATACCGGGGAGCTTGTCGGGATTTTTCTCAAAATGTTCAAACAGCGTTTTGATGAGTGTATTTGCCTTGTGCTCCTCACCTTTTGCAATCGGATTAGTGTAGACCGAGCGGAACATGAATTTATGCAGCTCTTCATAGAGCGAATAGCACGGCTCTAGCATTTTAATATCGTCAGAGCCTGCGTTTACGATCGCCATTACAAGCGAATTGATTCGCTTTGATTTGCTGTCGCCAAGCCCCTTGCGAATCTCGATCGGCAAATCCTCTTCCGTCATGATTCCGGCTTTGATCGAATCGTCAATGTCATGATTCATATATGCGATCCTGTCGGCGAATTTTACGATTCTGCCCTCTAATGTGTCGGCGTTGCGGTTTGTATGACACAAAATTCCGTTTCTGACTTCATAGGTAAGATTAAGCCCACGACCCTGTTTTTCAAGCTTGTCCACAACACGAAGGCTTTGCTCATAATGCTTAAATCCACCTTCAAGCATTTCGTCAAGCGCTCGCTCGCCCTCATGACCGAACGGCGTGTGACCGAGATCATGACCGAGTGCAATCGCTTCTGTGAGGTCTTCATTAAGTCTTAGTGCCCTTGCAATCGAGCGTGCGATTTGCGACACTTCGAGCGTGTGGGTAAGTCGGGTACGATAGTGATCGCCTTCGGGTGAAATGAAAACCTGCGTTTTATGTTTCAGCCGCCGAAACGATGTGCAATGAATAATTCTGTCACGGTCACGCTGAAAATCCGTTCTTATCGGACATTTTTCTTCAAAACGCTCTCTGCCCTTGCTGAACCGTGCAAGCGCCGCATTTTTGCCCAATGTTTCAATTTCGATTTGTTCGCTTCGTTCTCTGATTGAACCGTTACCCGACATCATTATCCAAAACACCTGCCCCTAAATTTAATCTCTCTATATATAATATATTCGACAAAAAAGAGGTTTTCCCTTTATATTTGACAAGTTTTTTTGATAAATCTCTCACCTTTTTCGATAATTTCAACCTTTCCGGCTGACAATTCCCGAATATCGGCACTAAAATCATCAAATTTTTCGGGTGAAATCATAATGTTAAGCGTTACGCTGTCGGTAAAATCGCTGTTTTCAACGATAACGCCGTGCTTTGAGTTAATGACGCCAAGCGAGCCGTAAAGCGAATAATCCACCGTCAGCTCACAACATTTCACCTTTGTCATCGCAATCGGATTTGCGGCGTTAATGCCGATTTTCGCACCGTTTGTATATGCACGGCTGAGTCCGCCCGTGCCGAGCAAAATGCCTCCGAAATATCGTGTCACAACCACAACGCAGTCGGTCACTCCCGACCTTGTCAGCACCTCCAAAATCGGCTGACCGGCAGTTCCCTGAGGCTCACCGTCATCGGAATATCTCACCGAGCCGTCACAAAGCGAATAAGCAAAGCAATTATGCCGCGCATCATTATGCTTTTTCTTGACGGACTTCACAAACTCCATTGCCTCGTCCGCCGTTTTAACAGGCGCACAGTAGCCGATAAATCTTGACTTTTTTTCGACAAATTCATCGCATCCTTGCTTTTCAACCGTAATATATTCATTAATTTCCGCCATATTTTCACACCTGACAAAGCCAAAAAAATATATTCATATAACGCTAAAACCGCAACCGTCAAAAACTGGCGATTGCGGTAAGTTTTGAATTGAAATAAAAATTATTTCGCAGCATTGAAACGCTTGTTGAAACGGTCAACTCGTCCGCCTGTATCAACCAGCTTCTGCTTGCCTGTAAAGAACGGATGGCACTTTGAGCAAATGTCAACACGCAGTTCCTTTTTGGTAGATTTTGTTTCAAATTCATTACCACATGCGCATTTTACAACGCAAACATCGTAATCGGGATGAATACCCTGCTTCATTTATATCAATCCTTTCCGTTAAGATAATTTGCAATTTTTAAACATGGAACCAAATGTCCCATTAAGCAACATAAATTATATTAGCACAAAAACCTTTTAAATGCAAGTATTTTTTTGCAATTAGCGTAAATTTTTTTCATAATTTACAAAACTCGTTGCAAATCGGTTGAAAATAAGATATACTCTTATTATATAATTGTAATAATTGCAGGTGTTGTGTTTGAAATATATTTTATTCGACCTTGAATTTAACAGCGGAAAAAACAGGCTTGATAACAGTAACCTTAATGAAATCATCGAAATCGGCGCTGTCAAGCTTGATGATTCGTTAACCGAGATCGACTCGTTTTCAACCTTCATCTACCCTGCCATCACCCAAAAGCTCAACTCTCATGTAAAAAAGCTGACCAACATCACCGACATTCAGCTAAAAGGTGCGCCCCATTTTGCAGATGCGCTTGACGATTTCAAAAAATGGTGCTTTTCGGATGATGTTGAGTGTATTTTTTCGTCATGGTCAAACACCGACCTTTTTGTGCTGCTCGAAAACTATCATGCTCATTTCAATAAGGACAGAATCGGATTTATCAAGCAATATTTCGATATGCAGAAATTTGTCACAAGAATGATTGAACGGCATGACCACAACCAGGTGTCGCTCAAAAATGCGGCGGAAAATTTCGGGATAAATACAGATAATTTCAGTATGCACCGTGCAGAAGATGATTCAAGAGTATGCGCTGAGCTGTTTCGCAAAACATACAGCGAAAAGGCGCTCATGGGCTATGTAAACGACACATCGGGCAAAGATTATTATAAACGAATGACCTACAAGCCGCATTATATCACCGACATCAACGACAAAAATGTTGACCGCCGTTTGTTCTCGGCAAATTGCCCCTATTGCAGAAAGCCGCTTCGTCCGCTCGGCAAAGCAATTCAGAAATATTCGGGATTTTTGCTGATGATGTCCTGCGATAAATGCAAACGCAAGTTCATGCTTCAAATCAAGATTCGTATGCTGTATGACAGCGTTGAATCAAAGAAAAAGCTGCGTGAGATCATTCCCGAAGAAAAGAAAATCGAACCAAAAACAACAAAATAACATTATTAAATCAAAACATCTGTCATTTACTATCAATTTATGCTTGACAGATGTTTTTTGTTGTGCTAAAATATGAAATTGAATTTCAAATTCATATTTAGAAGGCATAAATTATGGCAGAAAGAAAATATAATACAAAACAACGAGATATAATAATCGAGTGCTTAAAACAAAACAGCGATTATCACATGAGCGCAGACGATATATATTTGTTGCTCCAAAAGGGCGGCAAAAATGTCGGAAGAACGACCGTCTATCGTCATCTTGACGCACTTTGCGACGAGGGTAAGCTTCTTAAATATACCGTCGGCGAAAAAAGTCCGTGCTGTTTTCAGCTAAAATCCGATTCATGCTCACGGCATTATCACCTTGTCTGTGAAAAATGCGGCAAGCTGTTTCATACGCAATGCACCGAGGTGGACGAATTTTTGCGTCATTTTGAAAAGCACCATAATTTCACGGTAGACATGACCAAAACCACGCTTTACGGCATTTGCGATAAATGCAAAAAGGAGGAATCATAAATGCTTGATGTAATAATCGACGGCTTGCTTGACACACTCAAGGTAATTCCGTTTTTGTTTGCGGCGTTTTTATTGCTCGAATACATTGAGCATAAATATTCCGCAAAAACTCACCGAATTATCAAAAAAGCAGGCAGACTCGGCCCTGTGATCGGAAGCGCACTCGGCGCATTTCCGCAATGCGGCTTTTCGGCAATGGCTTCTAACCTCTATGCCACACGAATTATCACGCTCGGCACGCTGATTGCGGTCTATTTGTCAACCTCCGACGAAATGCTGCTGATAATGCTCTCACGCCCCGACACCATCGGCAAAGGTCTGATAATCGTCCTGATAAAAGTCATAATCGGAATTATCGTCGGCTTTGTGATCGACCTTATAATGCATCTGCGGCACCGTGAGGACGACGAAAACATCAAGGATTTTTGTGAAATGGAGCATTGCCATTGCGAACACGGAATTTTCCGTTCGGCAATCAAGCATACGCTCAAAATTGCGCTGTTCATCTTGATCGTCAACCTCGTGCTCGGCATCGCAATCCATTATCTCGGCGAAGACAATTTCTCCAAAATCATGTTAAAGGATACATTATTTGCGCCGTTTATCGCAAGCCTCGTCGGTTTGATACCGAATTGTGCAGCGTCCGTCGCAATCACCGAGCTATATATCTCAGGCGCGATCTCATTTGGCTCGGTGCTTTCCGGTCTGCTTACAAGCTGCGGCGTCGGAGTGCTCATATTGTTCAGAGTCAACCGCCCAATGAAGCAAAATGTTGCAATCTTGGCAGTGTTATATCTGATAGGCGCCTTTTCGGGACTAATCGTTGACCTAATCGGAATAGCAATATAATTGCTAAAATACGGCTAAATAAAAAGCCATATAATAAATGAAGTTTTCGCCCGACTTTTTCAAAAGGCGACGGGGTTTAAGGGGCAGCGCCCCTTTATG